>JAUNOM010000041.1 GCA_030531085.1 Prevotellaceae bacterium
TCCGCAGAAAAAAATCTATCATCCGCAGAAAAAAATCTAACGTAGATTTTTCGCCCTGTCTCGGCCATGACGTGAAAAAAATTGTGTACAGGCGGCGGAGAGACGGAGAGCAACGACAAGAACCCACTGAAAATCAGTGGGTTCTTGCTATATTGAAGCCCATCGGTCAAAGAAAAGGGCTTCTGTATTGTCTCGAAACTAAAAATTCATCAACCTTAAACCAACAACCCACAACCATCCCTCACTTCTCCTTGAGCAATTTATAATATTCATCCAGATGCACCCTCGGCAGGCCGTTCTCCACAAGATAATCCAGGCACTTGGCGGCCTTGCGCCTGTTTCCCTGCTGCATATACAGCTCGAACGCCGTCAGCTGATAGCTTGTAATATTGTCATCCACCGATGTGGGATATTTCTGCCGCACCCTCACATCCTCAATGGCCACCGCCTTCTCTATATCCTCCAGTGCCGCCGCCGACATACCCAGCTGTTTCTCCACCTCAGCCCTGACTGCATAGACCTCCGCATCATCGGGAGCCTGCTGCACAAGGCGGTTGGCGTCATCAAATGCCTGTGTCATACGCTTGTCCGCCATATTGGCATATATCAGCCCCATCAGGGCGTGTCTGTCAAGCGGCTCCAGTTTCAAAACCGCCTCATAATCCTGCCGCGCGAAGGCGTACCGCCCCAGATGCTGGTTCACGAAGCCACGGTAATACAGCGCCGTGAGATTTGTCGGCTCCATGTCAAGGACATTGGAGTACTCGTCCAGGGCATACCGCCACTGCCCAAGCTCTATGTTATACGCCGCCTTGCGCAGACGCAGCCCCACGTCGGTGGGATGCCGCTCTATCATGGCGGAAAGTGCGGAAATGGAGTCGCGCCACTCCTGCTGACTCTGCGCGCTGACACATATTGACACAAGTGACAGTGCGGCAGAAAGGAAAAGACTTCTCATTATGATGAAGAATAAATGAAAAATGCAGACTAACGTATCATAATACGATGTCTGCATTTCCCCTATACATTAAGTATCTTACGTTACGCTTTCTTTATGAAGTCAACTATCCACTGACCCACTTCCTTTGTGCCGTACTTCGCGCCACCTTCAACCTGAATCTCCGGTGTACGCACATTCTGATCCAGTGAAGCGTCCACCGCCTTGCGTATCAGAGCACCCTCTTCCTTGAGGTCAAAATACTCATACAGCATTGCTACTGACAGAATCTGCGCGAGAGGGTTCGCAATGTTCAGACCCTTGCCCTGCGGCCATGAGCCATGGATAGGCTCAAAGACGGGTGTTGATGTGCCCGTTGAGGCAGATGGCAGCAGACCCATGGAGCCTGTTATGCAAGAGCCCTCGTCTGTCAGAATGTCACCGAAGGTATTCTCTGTCACCATGACATCAAAGAACGTAGGCTCCTGTATCATGCGCATGGAGGCGTTGTCCACATACATATAGTCGGTGGTGACATCAGGATACTGCGGCGCCATCTCCTGCGCAACCTTGCGCCACAGGCGTGAGGACGCCAGAACGTTGGCCTTGTCCACCACTGTGAGGTGCTTGCGGCGCTGGCGCGCATACTGGTATGCCACCTTCAGGATGCGCTCCACCTCGGGACGAGAATAATAGTTGGTGTCGAGAGCGTCCTCCGTGCCAATCTCATCGTTCATGGCAGGCTCCTGCTTCTTGCCGAAGTACATTCCGCCTGTCAGCTCGCGGATGCAGATAAAGTCCGCGCCCTTGACAATCTCATCCTTTAGCGGTGACTTGTGAACGAGGCAGTCAAAGGTTGTGACGGGGCGGATATTGGCGAAAAGGCCCAGCTTCTTGCGCATGGCGAGCAGCCCCTGCTCCGGACGCACCTTCGCTGTAGGGTTATTGTCGAACTTCGGGTCTCCGACAGACGCGAACAGCACCGCGTCAGCGGCCTCGCAAATATTATAAGTCTCCTCTGGGAACGGATCTCCGACCTCGTCAATGGCGTGCGCGCCGCACAGAGCCTCCGTATAAGTCACTTCGTGTCCGAATTTGTCCGCAACAGCAGACATAACAGCCACACCTTGTTCCATAATCTCTGGTCCAATACCATCACCGGCCAGAACTGCGATGTTCAGTTTCATAGTTTATTCTTTATTTATGACAATAATAGTATAATGTAAAAAGGAAGCACCTTAGAAAGATGCTTCCTTTAAGCCTTTTGGTCGGGGTGACAGGACTCGAACCTGCGACAGCCTGGTCCCAAACCAGGAACGCTACCAACTGCGCTACACCCCGGAACATTTGTTTAAAACGTCTTGTTTTTCAAATGCGATGCAAAGGTACACACTTTTTGTGAAACAGCCAAACATTTGCGGCGATTTTTTTAAACTTCGCTTTTAGTTTTTCACATTTCCTTACATATTAACTCTTATTTCTGCACAATAAAGCCAGACGCGGCGGTAAAGTTCTCCGGAGCGCCGCTTTTACAGCCACGCGGGTCATGGAGAGATATTTTCCGCAATCACAAAATCTTTTATCCCTTTTATTATAATAATAGAAAAAAAATGATTAATTTTGCAATTGAATATTAAATACAAAGAATATGACATACATTATTGTTGCTATATTGATTATCAGCCTGCTCTTAATAGCCACTGAACGGCAGACCAACATCAACAAGGCCGCCGTCGCCGTATTCGCCTGCACCCTCGGATGGGTGCTGTATGTATGTTTCGGCTCCGACTTCGTAGCCAGCCAGCATTCCGAGGAGTATCTGTCATTCCTTGACGGCGTGAAGCCCAACAGCACCGCCGCCAAGATATACATAGCAGAGAATGTGCTGTTCCCCTACATCGGACACGCCGCGGAGATAGCCCTGTTCCTTGTCGCGACGATGAGTATTGTCAACATTCTGTACCACAATGGCTGCTTTGACTTCCTCACTCTGTGGATTCGCACAAGGAACAGCCGCATACTTCTATGGAAACTGACAGCGCTGTCATTCCTGATGTCAGCTAACCTTGACAATATATCCACCATAATAATAATGCTGACAGTCACGAACAGCATACTGACACGCACCAAGGACCGTATGCTGTACGGCTCGCTTGTCATGATAGCTGTCAGTTTTGGCGGAGCGCTGACTGTAATCGGAGACCCCATCGGGCTGGCATTATGGAACAAGGGTGCCATCACCGCCTCGGACTACACGCTGTCAATGGCCATCCCCTGCTTCATGGCGTGGATACTGCCCACCGCATACATGACAATGCGGCTCCCAGACACCATCAGCATAGAGCACGTCTCCATGCCATACCGCGGCAACGACACCGCGCTGAACCTGTGGCAGCGCCTGGTGATGTTCCTCGTGGGCATAGGTGGCCTGTGGTTCATCCCGACATTCCATTCCATCACGAAGCTGCCGCCATTCCTCGGGGCGCTGTGCGTGCTGAGCCTGCTGTGGATTGTCAACGAGGTGTTCAACAGGAAAATATACAAGATGGAGAGGGGAATACGCTCGGACATTCCACAGTTGATACAGTACAATACCATCCAGAAGATACTATATATAATAGGTGTAATCCTCGCCATAGGCGTGGTGACCGAGACGGGAGCCATGGCATGGCTGTCCAGGCAGCTGTCGGGCTGCATAGGAAACGTGTGGGGCATCGGCATGATAACGGTAGCCATCAGCAGCGTGCTGGACAACTTCGCCTCATGTATGACAATGGTGTCACTGCATGATGTAACGGCAGATGGATACTATGGCATAGGCGGAGCATACTGGAAGATGCTGTCGTTCGGCGCCACTGTCGGTGGCAGCATATTATGTATCGGCTCCATTGCCGGCATCACCATGATGCACATGCAGGGAATGTCGCTGAAATGGTACATAAGGCACGTGACGCCGCTTACGCTTACCAGTGGCATCATAGCGTTTGTCTTCCTGTGTGTCTCTCTTTGATATTTTTCAGAAAAACATAACACAAACAAAAAGATTTTATTCACTTAACACAAAACTTACTATGGGAAAGATTAAGACTATTGGCATCCTGACTTCAGGTGGTGACGCTCCGGGAATGAACGCAGCGATCCGTGCCGTAACGCGCGCCGCAATATACAGCGGCTTCAATGTCAAGGCTATTTACCGTGGCTGGGAAGGCCTTATCAACAACGATATAAAGACATTCTCCACCGAAAACGTGAGTGGAATAATAACCCTTGGAGGAACAATCCTTAAGACTGCACGCTCAAAGGAGTTCATGACACCGGAAGGCAGGCAAAAGGCATACGACAACCTCGTGAAGCAGGAGATAGACGCGCTTGTTGTCATTGGCGGCAACGGCTCTCTGACCGGAGCGAAGATATTCGCGCAGGAGTTTGACGTATGCTGCATAGGCCTGCCCGGCACTATAGACAATGACCTTTACGGCACGGACGCCACGATAGGCTATGACACGACAATGAACACCATCATGGAATGCGTAGACCGCATACGCGACACCGCCCAGAGCCACGAGCGCATCTTCTTCATTGAGGTTATGGGCCGTGATGCCGGTTTCCTTGCTCAGAATTCTGCAATAGCCTGCGGAGCGGAGGCGGCAATTGTTCCGGAAGAAGCCACAGACGAGGACCAACTTGCGGAATTTATGAAACGCGGCATACGCAAATCAAAGAAATCCTGCATCGTCATCGTGTCAGAGTCACCGAAATGCGGCGCAATGTATTATGCGGAACGCGTAAAGAACGAGTTTCCGGGGTATGACGTACGCGTATCCATCCTTGGACACCTGCAGCGCGGAGGCAGCCCCACCGCACGTGACAGAATACTCGCAAGCCGCACTGGCGTAGGCGCGATAGAGGCTATAATGCAGGGCCAGCGCAATGTCATGGTAGGTGTAAGGAACAACGAGGTGGTATATGTGCCCTTCTCTGAGGCTATACGCTCTGACAAGCCGATGGACAAGAAACTGTTCAAGGTGCTTAATGAACTAAGCATTTAACAATGAGACGATTTATAAGAAAAACGATATTCTGCACAGTCCTGTCACTCTTCATTCCATCAATGCAGGCCACAGCCGATGACTTCACGTTTGGAGCGGACATCAGCTGGGCTACAGAGATGGAACATAAGGGTGAGAGGCTGTACAACTATCAGGGTGAGGAGCGCGATGCCTTTACCTTAATGAAAGAGATGGGGCTAAGCGCCGTCAGACTACGTGTATGGGTCAATCCTGAAAGGCATGGAGGATGGTGCAATAAGGAGGATGTACTTACAAAGGCCAGGAGAGCACAGGCACTCGGCATGGATGTGATGATAGACTTCCATTACAGCGACTGGTGGGCTGACCCTGCCAAACAAAACATACCTGCTGCATGGGCAAAACACAAATACAAACAGATGCTCATTGATGTAGCCAACCATACCACCGAGGTTCTAAGTCTGCTTAAAGACAACGGCATAAACGTGAAGTGGGTACAGGTAGGCAATGAGACCACCTACGGTATGCTGTGGACAGTCAAGACCGACCCTAACACTGGCTGGGAGATAAAGGATGACAACGAACAAACCACCATCGTCCACAGCATGGGGCATATTGAGAAGAATCCAGAACAGTACGCCGGCTTTTTCAAAGCAGGATACGAAGCCACAAAGACGATATACCCCGAAGCAAAAGTAATAGTGCACTTGGACAAGGGATACAGCAATTCCCTCTACAACAAGAACCTTGAAATTCTGCGCAAGAACGGAGCGAAATGGGATATCATCGGAATGTCCATATATCCTTATTGGTCACGCAAACATGAGTCTTCCGTACCACGCCTTTTCGCTGAATGTATCCGCAACATGAAAGCATTGGTAAAGAAATACGGTACCGACGTCATGGTTGTGGAGACAGGTTTTGAAGTGAACGAGGCCGAGCCATGGATCATGGAGGCTGGCAGAGAACAGTTGGCGGAACTGATACGTCTATGCAAGAATGAGACCGACGGGCACTGCTGCGGCCTGTTCTACTGGGAACCAACCTGCCGCCCAAAACAATACAAGCTGGGCGCTTTCTCTGAAAGTGGGCATCCCACCTCCATAATGCGCGCATTCACCACTAATGCAATACAAAGGCAACTGGGCGTCACCCCTAAAACACTTGGAGACATCAAGTATGACCGTCCGATAGTCAAACTACAGACAACACTTGGCGATATTCTCATAGAATTATATAATGAAACGCCCAAGCATCGTGACAACTTCATTAATATAGTGGAAAGAGGCATATTGGACTCCACCCTATTCCATCGTGCGATGTTCAATTTCATGATTCAGGGCGGAGATCCCTCCTCCAAGAATGCTGACGAGACTACAGCAGAATTTCCTGCCACACAACTTGGTTACACAAGCGCAACAAATGCAAACGGTGAAGAGTACACCATCCAATCAGAGATACTATACCCTAAATTCTTCAACAAACGTGGTGCTGTAGGTGCCGCTCGGGCCGACAAGGAGAATAATCCAGAACTACGCAGCAGTTCCTCGCAGTTCTATATTGCATGGGGGAAATGGCCCACTGCACGCAAGGTAGGTTCGGAGCAAGAGCCTCTCCCGTATTATCAGGAGCATAACCTTGCAGGAGTACCATATCTGGACGGACAATACACCGTGTTTGGCGAAGTTATCCAAGGTCTGGACATTATAGATAAGGTACAGCGCAGCAAAGTAGACCAGTACGACCGTCCTGTCAACGACGTAAGGATTATCAAGGCAGAGGTAATACGATAATTTCTCATTATAAAATAAGAGTGTCCCCGAAAAACAATGTTTCAGGGACACTCTTATTTTATATAGCAATTAAATTCCCACGGAAATTACATCATGCCGCCCATGCCTGGAGCACCGCCCATTGGCATTGCCGGTTCTGGAGCAGGCTTGTCGCAGATGAGGCATTCTGTTGTAAGGAAGAGTCCGGCAATAGACGCCGCATTCTCCAATGCCACACGGCTAACCTTCGCAGGGTCAATGATACCCGCCTTACGCATATCCTCGTATACGTCTGTACGAGCATTGTAACCGAAGTCACCTTCACCCTCAATTACTTTCTGCACAACCACTGCGCCCTCGCCACCAGCGTTGCTTACAATCTGACGCAAAGGCTCCTCGATAGCTCGCTTCACGATGTTAATACCAGTCTGCTCATCAGCGTTACAACCCTTGAGGTCCTTCAGAGCGCTAAGAGCGCGGATATATGTTGTGCCACCTCCGGCAACAACACCTTCCTCGATAGCTGCACGAGTAGCACACAGGGCATCGTCAACACGATCCTTCTTCTCCTTCATCTCAACTTCAGAGTTAGCGCCAACATATAGCACAGCGACACCGCCAGCCAGCTTAGCAAGACGCTCCTGAAGCTTTTCCTTATCATAAGAAGATGTAGTATTCTCTATCTCTTTCTTGATAGCGATAACACGATCAGCGATAGCATCCTTAGAACCAGCACCGCCAGCTATGATAGTGTCGTCCTTTGATATTGTAACCTTATCACAAGTACCGCACATATCAAGTGTAGCCTGATCAAGCTTCAGTCCCTTCTCCTCCGAGATGACAAGACCACCTGTAAGCACTGCTATATCCTCAAGCATAGCCTTGCGACGGTCACCGAAGCCCGGAGCCTTCACCGCACAAATCTTCAATCCGCCACGCAGACGGTTTACAACAAGAGTTGTGAGCGCCTCGGAATCCACATCCTCCGCAATGATAAGCAGACCACGTCCACTCTCTGCAGCAGGCTGAAGGATAGGCAGCAGCTCCTTAAGGTTTGATATTTTCTTGTCGTATATCAGGATATACGGGTTCTCCATCACACACTCCAGCTTCTCTGTATCTGTAACAAAATAGCCAGAAAGATAGCCACGGTCAAACTGCATACCCTCGACAACACCTATGCTTGTATCACGGCTCTTGCTCTCCTCAATGGTTATAACACCATCCTTTGACACCTTACGCATAGCATCTGCCAGCAGCTTGCCTATCTCCGGGTCATTATTAGCAGAAACTGTGGCAACCTGCTCAATCTTGTCATAATTGTCGCCTACCAGCTCCGCATTATCCTTAATATAATCCACTACAGCAGCGACAGCCTTGTCTATGCCACGCTTCAAATCCATCGGATTGGCACCAGCTGTAACATTCTTCAATCCCTCTGTCACAATGGCCTGCGTCAGGATTGTTGCAGTAGTTGTTCCATCACCGGCATCATCACCGGTCTTTGAAGCAACGCTCTTCACCAACTGTGCACCAGTATTCTCAAACTTGTCCTCAAGCTCTATCTCCTTAGCAACTGTAACACCATCCTTTGTTATCTGCGGAGCACCGAACTTTTTCTCAATAACCACATTACGTCCCTTAGGACCAAGTGTAACCTTAACTGCATTTGCAAGCTGATCGACACCACGCTTCAATGACTCGCGGGCATCTGTATTGAATTTGATTTCTTTTGACATAATGATTTTTTCTTCTAATCTACACTGTTATTATTTAATTATCGCAAGAACATCAGACTGACGCATCATGAGATATTTCTCACCATCATACTCCAACTCTGTACCGGAATACTTGCCATAAAGCACTGTGTCACCCGCCTTCAGGACCATATCCTCATCCTTCGTTCCGTTACCAGCGGCAATCACCTCACCCTTCAATGGCTTTTCCTTTGCTGTGTCTGGAATAATGATTCCGCCAATCTTCTCTTCTGCCGCAGCTGGCTTAATCAGCACACGGTCTGCTAATGGTTGAATGTTCATTGTTATGTGATTTTAAAGATTAATAAATTCTATACGCCATTGACATTAGCGAAAAATATGCCAACACTGATACATGACAACATTGTCATAAACGTGCGTGACAAAAATGACAATGTGATAACATTATCCATAGAAACCGATTATAAAAAGGTATCATTTGCAATGAATATCAAAAAAAACTTCAAAATCTTTCTTTGCATAAAAAAGATTTTGTAACTTTGTAGCGAATTAAACTGGCAAATTCTACCAACACAAAGACTATCCATAAACAACAAATACTATATTAAAAACATGAAAATCCTTTTAACAGGCGGTGCCGGATACATTGGTTCCCATACCGCCATTGCACTGAATGAAGCCGGTCATGAAATGGTTGTGGTTGACAATCTTGTCAACTCCAAGGAAGAGGCATTACGCCGTGTAGAGAAAATCATAGGCCATACAATACCTTTTTATAAAGCTGACGTGAGGGATCACGATACCATGGACAAGATCTTCAAGGAACAGAAGATTGACGCTGTAATACATTTTGCCGGACTAAAGGCTGTCGGAGAATCCGTTGCAAAGCCTTTGGAATATTACGAGAACAATATGAACGCCACATTCGTGCTGCTTGATGTCATGAGAAACAACGGCTGCAAGAATATTATCTTCTCCTCTTCCGCAACAGTTTACGGTGACCCTGCCATAATTCCTATAACGGAGGAATGTCCAAAAGGCAAATGCACCAACCCATACGGACAGACAAAGTCCATGCTTGAGGAAGTCATGATAGACTTACAAAAGGCAGACAATGAATGGAATGTTGTACTTCTCCGCTATTTCAACCCCATCGGCGCACACAAAAGCGGACTTATCGGCGAGAACCCTAATGGCATTCCTAATAATCTGATGCCTTATATCACACAGACAGCAATAGGCCTACGCAAGGAACTTGGTGTTTTCGGCAACGACTATGACACACCTGACGGCACTGGCGTACGTGACTATATTCACGTATGTGATCTCGCCACTGGCCACGTTGCCGCACTGCAGGCTATAGAGAAGAAATGTGGACTGGCTATATACAACCTCGGTACAGGACACGGATATTCTGTCCTTGATGTGGTAAAGGCCTTCGAGAAGGCAAACGGACTCAAAGTCCCCTACTCCATCAAGCCACGCCGTCCAGGAGACATCGCATCCTGTTACTGTAATCCAGCCAAGGCCAAGAACGAACTGGGATGGGAAGCGCAGTTCGGCATTGAGGATATGTGCCGTGACTCATGGAACTTCCAGAAGAACAATCCTAATGGCTATGAAAATTCATAAACAAATACCATTTCAATAAATGGCATATCACCACATAGGTAACAGGGCTTCACCAGTCCTGTTACCTATTTATATATAAGACAAGACTAATGACAAACAAAGAACAGCAATATACCAGCACACTTACCGTTGAAGAGAAACACCTTGCGTGTAACATCGGCAGCGGCAATCTGCGCGTGCTTGGCACCCCAATGATGATGGCGCTGATGGAAAATGCCGCTATGAAAGCTGTAGAAAACGACTTGGACGACAGCCAAAGTACTGTTGGAGGCTTTATTTCCGCATCGCATATCAAGCCTACAGGGATAGGACATACCATTACCGCAACTGCAAAACTTGCAGAAGTTGACGGACGTAAACTGACATTCAAGGTTTCCGCATCTGACGAAGACGGCATTATCGGAGAGGGAGAACATATACGCTTTATTATAAATAAGGAGAAATTCATCAGCAAAGTATAACACATAACAGGAAAAGGCATTATGGACATAAAGAAGTGGAAGCTACTATCCTCTGAATATATCATCAAACGCCCTTGGCTCACAGCACGCAAGGACACGCTACAGATGCCCAACGGAACAATCGTACCGGATTTTTACGTACTGGAATATCCTGCATGGGTAAATATTATCGCCATTACCAAAGACAAGAAGTTCGTAATGGTCAGACAATACCGCCATGCACTTGGCATTGTAGAATATGAACTGTGCGCCGGTGTGGTGGAGGCAACAGACAACAGTCCAATGGATGCCGCCAAACGAGAACTATTGGAAGAAACCGGTTTTGGAGGCGGAGAATGGGAGGAATATATGTCATTATCAGCTAATCCCACATCCATGAACAATATCAGCTACACATTTATTGCCCGTAATGTGGAAGCCATATCCAACCAGGAACTTGATGAAGGCGAGGACCTGTCCGTACATCTCCTTTCACGTGAACAACTAATGCAGCTGCTACAGAATGGGGAAATAATGCAGTCACTAATGGTTGCCCCTCTATGGCGTTTCTTTGCAGAGAAAAAATAACCTCCATTACAAAAACAACAGAAAGCCGGCACAATACAGATGTTATTACATAGTGACATGATATAAAAGATATCCATATTTGCCCGTATCAGATATTTTTATTACTTTTGCACTCGCAAAGTTAGGAAGGCATACTTTTAACACCTTAAACTAACTGTTCTCAAACATACTGGAGAGGTGGCGGAATTGGTAGACGCGCTACTTTGAGGGGGTAG
>JAUNOM010000004.1:0-112055 GCA_030531085.1 Prevotellaceae bacterium
CCTGCGGATGATAGATTTTTTTCTGTGGACGTTAGATTTTTTCCTAAAGGCCGTAGATTTTTGTCCGTATGCTGTCGGGAAGGGTTTTCCCGGCGGCTTACGTAGGGTTACACCTTATTTATATATAGGGGAGTGCCGCCCGAGAAAATGGGGATGGCTTATATCCCCAGCTTCTTGCGTATGTCCTTTGGCAGAGCGTTCTTGTTGACGAGGAAATCCATGGTCTTCGCGATTATGAAGTTCTTCGTCATGTACCACGTGCCCTTGTACTCGCCTGTCTTGCCCCATGAGTTCTTTACCATGTAGTATTCTCGCCCGTTCTGGTCCTTTGCCTTTCCGTAGATTAACATACCGTGGTCGTCTGTAAGCTCCCAGTTGTCAAATTCCTTCTGCCTCTGCTCCTGCGAGGGTGTGATCTCTGGCACGTTCACGCCCAGCTTCTGTATCTTTTCCTTCTTCTCCTTGTCTGTCAGCTTCAGCCATTTTGCCATGTCCGAGCCTTCCTTGTCCTGCATCTGCCTGGTATCCACCAGCATGGCGAGGCCGTCACGGGTGAAGCCGTCCTCCGACACATCGCCGCCCCACGCTATGGTGTAGCCGTTGTCGACGGCATGGTCTATGATGCGTGCCATGTCGTCCATTGGCACGTTCCACGAGGGACCCTGACGCCAGTTGTCCTGAACCTCCACGGGAAATTCCGTCCAGAAGGGCCTGTGGGTGTATGAGGTGATGGAGATGTAGTCGTTCCAGTCCAGCCCCAGACTCTTGGCGAACTCCTTCGGCGTGTATTGCCTGCCGTCGTAGGTGAAAGTCTCGGGCACCTTGCCGATATACGCGTCGATGATGCCCTGCAGGCCGTTCTTCCACGCAGGCGAGAGCTTCTTTGCGCCGGATGTGGCGAGCGTCTTGACGTAGGCGGGCATCACGGTGAAGAATTCGCTGAAGTTGTTCAGCGTGTCGCCGTACATGGCGCCGGGCAGCGCCATGGCCTCTTCGGGACAGATGCCGTAATTCTGGAGAATGTACAGCACATCGTATGCGGAGCCGCCTTGCTCAAACTGCATATCGCCGTGCAGGCGGACGGTGTTGACCGCGCGGTCCATATAGTTCTTGTTGCACACGAACATTTCCGACAGATCGTAGGTCTTGCCGGACTTCTTCAGTATCTCGGACTCGAAGAATGACAGCGTGGAGTAGTCCCAGCAGGTGCCGGAGCGGCTCTGGTTCTTTATGGAGGTGATGGGATTCTCCTTGATGACGGTAAACACGGGTTTGTTGATGTCCACGGAGTCCTTGCTCTCCGTCTCTGCCATGGCTGTCATGGTGCAGGCCAGCATGGATAATGATAATAACAGTTTCATGTTCAGAATAATTTGTTTGTTAGTCTCTTTTGTCCTTGCATCTCTCTCGTTCTCGGTGTCAGTCCCTTGACACTGCCCTCCTTTATTGTGTAATGAGGGTTTCTTGGGTCGATGGTGAAGCGCACCCTTGGGCATCCGCGCGTTATGTCGAGGCCGATGTGTCGCGTCTTTGCCGGGATGCGCAGCGCCTGCAGCATCTCGCACCTCTCGAAGGCGTATGACGCTATCGTGTCGATGCTCTCCGGCAGTGTGATGCTGCGCAGGTTTAAGGCGTTGAGGAATGCCTGCATCCCTATGCTGCGCAGGCCTTGGTTCATGTCTACGCGGTACAGGTATCGGCAGCCGTCAAAGGAGTACTTGCCGATATGCCGCAGTGTCTTGGGAAGGCGTATGTACTCCAAATGCCTGTTGTATTGGAACGCCATGGACGGCAGCGCGTCAATGACGGCGTCCGCCATGTCTATGGCGCCTAACGGCTGCGAGTTGAGCCACTTGATGTCATCGCTGTTCAGCGGTCCGCTGACACTGAGGCGTGACACCCTGGTCCATTCCTCGTCGCTCATGGCGGCTTGCAGCGTGCCGGCGGCCTTCACGTGCACCTTTCTCATCAGTGATGTGTCGCAGTACTGCTGGAAATCAACGTGTATCGGGCGCGTGCGGAGCTGCACGATATCCCATACGGCGTTGACCATGGGGTCCAGAGCCAAGCTGTCATTTGTCAGGCACAGCAGTGTATGCACTAACAGCGGCGTCATGTCCCTGTACAGCATGGCCATGACATTGGCGCCGATGCCGTTGCCCTGATTCTCCATGATTACTCTTGTGACGGCCCTGTCGTATGTCATCTGCGCCTTCTTGTGCTCCATGCTCATGGCCTTGATGCTGTCAATGTCGGTCTCGCGGTATATCCTGTCGCGCAGTTTCACTATCATTTTGCGCAGAGGGTCCAGTGACTTGGCTGTCTCCTTGGCCTTGTCCCAGCTCTCCTTGTTGGCATTATTGAGTCTCCTTGGCTCGTAAAGCTCTATCTCCAGGTCCTTGCGGCAGTTGGTGTACGCTGTCCTGTCCGTCTCCCTGCTTGCAGGACGCAGCGTCGGCGGGATGGCGTTGTACGTGGACACCCTCACCTTTACGAGGGATGAGTCGCAGTCAAAGACACTAACATCGGCGCTTCTCACATACTGCGGTATCGTCACCTCGCGCAGCGATGGGCAGTCTGCGATGGATTTGTAGTAGAGATGTCTGATTTTCTCGGGTAGGCGTAGGGTGGTTACGTAGGGCATATCGGACAGCATCCACTCGCTCAGGCAGTCACCGTTTGTTGTCAGGAACTTGATGTACAGCGAGTCGGGTATCACCTCCGCTATATATCCGTACGGGGTGTGTACTATGTCCTTGGCTTCGGGCATTTTGAAGAATTCTTCGAGAGTATGGTTGATGTATTGGACATCATTGCGTGGGCCGCGTATCTTGGCGAATTCCTCGTGTGTGTAGAAAACCTGCCTGGCATCGTAGAACAAGGTGTCCGTAACCGTCCATGCCCTTGACAGGTCAAGGGTGCGGAGGTTGGGGCAGCGTGGATTCTTGCCGCATACCAGTGTCCGCAGGTAGTAAACATCGTGGCTGTTGATTGGTCCGCATATAACGAGGGCTGCGATGTCGCCCATCTTCTCCTCGTTCATGTTTTGGATGTTCAACGATACGCCTCCGGCATTGTCCGCCATCATGTACAGGGTGCTGTCGGACGAATAGCCGTTCTGCCTGATGGCCCCAAACATGATGCTGGTGTGCATATCGTATTCTTGCTGCGCCCTGTGCAGCAGCGAGTCCGCCGTTTCCTGGCTGGAGGGCTGGTAGTCGTATGTCAGGCAGTTGTCGTCAATGATGCGGAGGTCGCCTTTCGGGGTTATCCGGGCCACAAGGCACAGCGGAATGTTGCTGTTGGGGACTTTGATGATGAGGTGGCTGCCGTGGGTGTCGGCTCCGACAAGCGATTCGTTGAACTTTGTGTCGATGGAGTCGGAGAGATAATAGGGCAGGGCGCCTGTGGGGTGTGTCATGCCCGTCTCCGTGTATATGGCGTAGCGGGAATATGTGGAGTCCGTGAAGCATATCAGCTCATGGCCCATTGTCTTGTCTCCCTCCTTGACGGTTATGAGCCATTGGGTGTTTCTGATGGACGAGTGGCGCAGCCCTATGGCGCTTGCCACGGCGCACAGCGAGAGTAATGCCAGTGAGATTAGTTTACGCATGGTCGGTAGGTTTTAGTTATTTGGTAATTATGGTGGAGACACCCGTGTTACTGGTGTCTCCTTAGGTAAATGCTGTTCGTGATGCAGGGAGGCAGGTTCTCCTTGTAGTGTGTCACCATTATCAGCGTCTTATTTTTTCTCTGGCAGAACGTGTCTATGATGTCCTTTACCAGTTCTCCGCGCTCCGCGTCCAGTCCGTGCAGCGGCTCGTCGAGGATTAGGAGTTCCGGATCCTTGACAAACGCCCTCGCAAGCAGCACCATGCGCTGCTCGCCGCTTGACAGCTTGAGGAATGTGCGGTCGGCAAGGTCCTCAATGCCGAAGATGCGCATCCACTTGCGGCAGATTTCGTAGTCTCCGGCGGACGGCTTGACATACAGTCCCACGGAATCCTTCAGTCCGGAGGCCACTATTCTGATTGCGGGCATATCACGGTTATACGCACGGTGCATCTCGGGAGACACGTAGCCTATATGCTTCTTTATGTCCCAGATGCTCTCGCCGTGGCCGCGCTGCTGGTCGAACAGGACGATGTCGCAGGCGTAGCTCTGTGGGTTGTCCGCGCATACAAGGCTCAGGAGTGTTGACTTTCCAGCGCCGTTCTGTCCTGACAATGCCCACCTCTCGCCGTTATGTACCGTCCAGTCCAGTTCCTGCAGGATTGTCCGTGCTCCGTAGCGGATGGACACCTTGTTCATCCTCACGACTTCGTCCGTGTTGTACTCGTCTTCGCGGTAGGGGATGTCGAGTATCTCTCTGCGCTGCTCTTCTGTCAGTGAGCTTGTGGCGGAGAGTGTCGCCGTCTGCATATACTGCTCTCTCGTCACCTTGGGCAGCACCACGCGGTCCCTCACGGGCACCACATGGGTGATGAACTTCGGGATGTCCTCGTCCTTCGCCAGTACAAGGATTATCTGCAGGCACCTCTCGGAGCTTATTGTCTCGAGCAGCTCACGCAGCTGCTGGCGCGTCTCCTTGTCAAGGCCGATGAAAGGGTTGTCCATGATAAGCACGCGTGGCGCTGTCATAAGCACGCGGCACAGCTGCAGCTTGCGCAACTCGCCGGAGGACAGCAGGATGATGTACTTGTCAAGGAGGAACTTGAGGTTGAAGATTTCATAGAGGTGCTCCTTGAAGGCACGCCGCTCTCCGCTGTCCTCACCGGCCCTCATGTACGCCTCCTCGAGCACTTTCCCGACTGTGGGAGTGTTCTCGTCAATCTCCATCTGGTTCCAGCGCTGCTGCAGATAATATGTCCGGTCATTGTCTCCGCCGTATGTGTCGCGGAATGTGATGTACTTAATGTTTTCTGAAACCAGTTTGGAGGTATTTGGTGCGAAGTCGTACGTGACATCCTGCATAAGCAGAGGATGGCTGCCCGTAATGATGTCCACAAGCATGGACTTGCCACTGGCGTTAGGTCCCACAATCGCGATATGCTCATTGTTGTCGAGTTCAAAGTCTACGGGTTCGGCCATACGCCACTCCGGCATACGTGTAACACCGTTCTTTACAGAAATAATCATTGTATTATCCTTTCTTGTTTACCTAAATCTTTTTAGTGAATCTTGGAAGCGTTCTTCTGCGCGAAGTCCTTCCAGCTGGAATATTTCTTCCCTGTCGTCACAATGCCTGCCTGCAGAAAATGGCAGTATGCCGCCGCCAGCGCGTCTGTGGCGTCCATGAACTTTGGCATCTCGTCCTTGTCCAGCTTGAGTATGCGTTGCAGCATCCCCGCCACCTGTTCCTTTGACGCGGAGCCGATGCCCGTTATCGCCATCTTTATCTTCATCGGTGCATACTCATGCACTGGTACGCTGTGTTCTATGGCAGCGGCGATGGCTACGCCCTGCGCCCTTCCCAGCTTCAGCATGGACTGCACGTTCTTGCCGCAGAAGGGTGATTCTATGGCTATCTCGTCAGGCAGGTACTCGTTTATGAGGCCTAAAACCCTCTCGTGTATATGCCCGAGCTTCAGATATGCGTCAGTCTGCTTGCGCATATCAATAATACCCATCGCCACCATCTCGGCATTCTTGTCCTTGCATTTTATCACACCATATCCCATTATGTTTGTGCCGGGGTCAAGCCCCATTATGATGCGCTCCATGTCCTTATCTGTCAAGGTAGGGATTGCTTGCCAGCTCCTTTCCTATTGTTGTCTCGGGTCCGTGGCCCGGCAGGACAACAGTATTGTCGGGCAACTGCATGAGCATTCGCAGAGACTGTATAATCTGGAACATGGAGCCTCCAGGCAGGTCTGTCCTGCCGATGCTGCCACGGAAAAGTGTGTCGCCCGTAAAGGCGGTGGACTCCTCCTCGCTGTAATACACCACACAGCCTCTGGAATGGCCTGGGGTGTGTATCACCTTGAATGTGTGATTGCCGAACGTAACCTCGTCCCCGTCATTGACGCATCGTCCTATTATGGGCATTTCATCATTAAATGTGACCCCGAACTCCGCAGCGTACTTCTTAACATCCTTGTATGTGTCTGCGTCGCTCTCGCACACGACAGGTTGCAGCCCGTATGTGTCATGTAAAAACTTGCATCCAAGCACGTGATCGAAGTGCGCATGGGTGAGCACGTGCAGCTTTGGGGTCAGGGAGTTCCCGTTTATGTAATCTTCTATAGCCTTCTGCTCAAAAGGACCGTAGGCTCCGCAGTCGACAATCATGCACTCCCCGGTCTCATCGCTTACGATGTAGCAGTTCTCGGATAGCATATTGCATTCAAACTTCTTTATATTTATCATAAAACCTATGTTTAGCGTGGCAAATATACCAGATATTTTTCTTTAAACCATTCTTCCTTAAACCATGTCTTCAGCTCTGTCTTCTCTACAATCCTCTTAAAGGGCTGCAGTTCTGAGTCCAGATTACCGCCTTTAAGGCAGAATATGCCATTAGGCATGGCGTTTTTCTGTTTCTTAGAGATGTTTTTCTGTACAATCTTCACCATATCGGGCAGCGGCATGACAGCGCGTGACACCACGAAGTCAAACACTTCTTTCTCCTCCTCGCCCCGGAGTTGTACCGCCGTCACATTCTTCAGTCCTAATGACTTCGCGACTTCATTGCACACTAAAATTTTCTTGGCTGTTCCGTCAATCAGCTTAAAATGGCATTCGGGGAACATGATAGCCAGAGGAATGCCGGGAAAACCGCCGCCACATCCGAAGTCAAGTATGTGCGTGCCGGGTGTGAAATGCAGTGCTTTGGCAATTGCAAGTGAGTGCAGTACGTGATGTTCGTAAAGGTTGTCAATGTCTTTACGGGAGATTACATTTATCTTAGAGTTCCAGTCATGATACAGTTCGTCGAGCTGTTCAAAATGCCTTTGCTGCTCTTGTGATAAATGAGGAAAATATTTCTGTATTATATCCATGTTGGTTATGATGTCCATACACAGTGTGTGGAATGCTTATTTGTTTGACTGTAAAGGGCTGGGTACCTTCTTGAACTCTATGTCTCCGGACCGTGTGTACCTGTTATGCCTCCAGTCTGTCACCTTTACAAAGTTGAAGCTGGCAAGGTAGTTGCCTGTGTCGTAGTCTATGAACTCGCCGGAAAAATGATTGTTGTTTAGGCGGTAGTTCCTTATTGCGACGTATGACCCGTCTGCATAGTCAATATATATGATACCGTTGTACACTTCAAAGTCAAAATAACATTCTATGTATCGTCCATTACGCTGGTAGTCGTATTCTACACCAGTGCCTTTTGCGTATCTGTACGGGTCAGCGTAGAATTCAATGTCCACAGCCTGATATTCAGTCTGTACTCCCCATCTGTGACTGAAGTATTCGGAGGCCACTTCTCCCTCCCAGATGCCGTCAAGGGTCATGGCAATGTCATCATCTTCATTACAAGCGTTCATACATAACGCAAAAAGCGCCAACATCATATATGTGGCAAGTGTCTTGATTGTCGCTTTCATTCTTTTCTGTTTTTATAAAAATATAGTATTGTGCAAAGATAGTATTATTATTTCTAATGAATTTCTTATGAGAATTATTTTTGTGTAAAAACACATATTTTCTTATTATAATTTTGTGCTTTACAACTTTTTTTTTAATTTTGCGCTTTACAAACAAAATACTTTAACGTAAATATAGAAAACAATACATCTTTATGAATAAGAAATATACTATTGGCCTTGACCTTGGCGGTACAAATTCTGTCTTTGGCATTGTGGACCACCAGGGGAATATCGTGTTACAAACCTCTATAAAGACACAAGGCTTCTCTTCTGCGGACAAATATCTGGACGCTTGTATGGATGCCCTGATGCCGATGATAGATGAGGTAGGGGGGCTTGATGTTATAGCTTCTATGGGTATAGGGGCGCCTAATGGTAATATTTATACAGGATGTGTGGCTTATGCTCCAAACATAGCATGGGCGCATGAATGCGTAGTGCCGTTGGCGGAGATGTTCAGCAAAAGGCTTGGTGGTATGTCGGTTAAGCTTACCAATGATGCCAATGCCGCCGCTTTAGGAGAGATGATGTTTGGAGCGGCGAGGGGAATGAAAGACTTTATCATGATAACCCTTGGAACGGGAGTAGGCTCTGGTATAGTATGTAACGGGCAGTTGCTTTTTGGCTCGGATGGTAATGCTGGAGAACTTGGGCACGTTATAGCAGTCCGTGAGAATGGCCGTCTGTGTGGCTGTGGCAGAAGAGGCTGCCTTGAGACTTATTGTTCCGCCACAGGTGTGGCAAGGACAACCTGTCAGTTCCTTATGGAGAGCGATGAGCCGTCTTTGTTAAGAAATATGGATATTGATAAAATCACGTCATACGATGTATATAAGGCAGCAAAGGAGGGGGACGCACTCGCTTTGCGTATTTTTGATTTTACGGCAGACATTTTAGGAAAGGCATGTGCGGATATGGCGGTATTCTCATCACCGGAAGCGTTTATATTCTTTGGCGGTTTGTCCAAGGCGGGTGATATGCTACTTGAACCTATAAGGAAAGTCTATGATGAGAATGTGCTGCCAGCATTCCGTGGAAAGGCGAAGTTCATGCTTTCTGCTTTCGATGGTTCTGTGGCTGCTGTGCTTGGTGCGGCAAGTTTGAAATGATTTGTGTAATATATAAAGGCATTAGACATGACAATAGCGGAAGATATAAAGAATGCGGTAGAGATAATGCGTAAGGGTGGGGTGATACTCTATCCTACTGATACAGTCTGGGGTATAGGATGTGATGCTACCAATGCGGAAGCTGTGGATAGAATTTATAAGATAAAGTGCCGTGAGGAATCCAAGGCGATGATATGTCTTGTTGATAATGAAAACAGAATACAAAGGTATGTGCGTAATGTACCAGAGGTAGCGTGGGATGTGATGACCCTTGCCACTAAACCCACTACCGTGATTCTTGACGGAGCAATAGGTCTGGCACCTAATCTTATAGCAGAGGATGGCAGCGTGGCACTACGTATAACACAGGAGGAATTTTCAAGGGAACTGTGTTACAGAATGCAGAAGCCGATAGTGTCGACAAGTGTGAATATCAGTGGTGAACCTGCGGCCCAGAACTATCGTGATATATCGGAAGAGATTATAAACAGTGTTGATTATGTGTGTGCAACACGCCGTAATGAGCATAAGCCGCACCAGCCATCATCTATAATAAGAATACGGCCTGATGGTGAATTTACAATAATCAGATAGGTTTAAAGAAAATAAAAGGATAACAGGTGCAATGATAAGATATATAAGAGATTATTGTAGGATACTAAAGTACTTTGCCAATACTGTCGGTAATAAATGGCAGGCATGTTTTGATGAGGTACTCGCTTGGAGACAGCGGCATCTGTCAGACAAGCAGTTTACTCTGTTACTGGCATTCTTAGTCGGAGCTTTCGCTGCCATTGCCGCCTACATTCTGCACAGTCTTATTCATTGCATTCAGAGTCTTGTGATGCGTGGCATTCAGGTGGAGAGTTACAACTGGTTGTATCTTGTGCTTCCTGTTGTGGGAATATGGTTGACAATGCTATTTGTGAAATATGTGGTTCGCGACAATATCTCACATGGTATCACACGTATTCTTTATGCTATTTCCTCTAAGCGCAGTCGGCTGGCACGCCATAACTGCTGGTCTTCTGTTGTCGCTTCCGCTATAACCATAGGCTTTGGCGGTTCTGTCGGAGCGGAGGCGCCAATCGTTCTTACAGGTTCAAGCATAGCAAGTAACCTTGGACAGAGCTTCCGCATGAACAACAAGACTCTGATGTTGCTTGTTGGATGTGGTGCGGCCGCTGCCATTGCAGGAATATTCAAAGCGCCAATTGCAGGGCTGGTCTTCACTATCGAGGTGTTGATGATAGACCTTACCATGGCGAGCATATCACCTATTCTTATAGCAAGTGTCACAGCGACGTGCTTCACGTATGTCTTGGTTGGTGATGATAAACTGTTTTCTTTCAACCTTGTCCATCCATGGGCAGTTGAGAGAGTCCCGTCCAATATATTGCTTGGAGTGTTCTGTGGGTTGGTATCACTCTATTTCATACGGATGATGACAGCCTGCGAAGGTGTTTTTGGCAGAATGAGTAATGCCTATAGCAAACTTGCTTTTGGCGGAGTGTTGTTAAGCACACTAATCTTTATTTTCCCTTCTCTTTATGGTGAGGGATATTCCTCTATAAATATTCTTCTTGATAACAGAACGGAGATGGTGCAAAACCGCATCATGGAGAATTCCATGTTTTATGGCGGTGGAACGTATGTGCTGCTGCTTTATCTGGCAGGAGTTATTCTAACCAAATGTTTTGCTACAGCCAGTACAAACGGTGGAGGTGGCTGTGGTGGTACTTTCGCACCATCATTATTCATAGGGGCCTTTGCCGGCTTCCTGTTTGCCCGTTTGTGGAATATATATAATGTGGGACCTGTGTTTCCAGAAGAGAACGCCGCCCTTTTAGGTATGGCTGGAGTGATGTCTGGCGTGATGCACGCTCCGCTTACGGGTGTATTCCTGATTGCGGAATTGACAGCTGGATATGATTTGTTCATGCCATTGATGATAGTCAGTGTATGCGCTTATCTGACAATCTTGGCGTTTGAACCGCATAGTATATACGGTATGCGTTTGGCCCGTCAGGGAAAACTTATAACACATCATACAGATCGTAGTGTTCTAACTCTCATGACTTTAGACACAGTTATAGAAAGGGAATTCGTATCTGTAGACAAGGATATGGAACTGGTACAGCTGGTGCACGCCTTGAGTAAGAGTCACAGTTCTGTTTTGCCTGTTCTTGATGCGGCAGGAAATCTTCTTGGAGAGATAGATCTTGACAAATTAAGGCATATAGTATTCCGTACGGAACTGTATCACCATTTTCGTGTGTCACAGTTGATGATGCCACCTGTCGCTACTTTGCGTTTAGGTGATCCTATGGAGGATGTAATGAGAGCTTTTGATGAATACAATACGCGACAGTTGCCTGTGATGGATGCCGAAGGACATCTGTATGGTTACATATCGCGTTCACATCTTTTGAGTCAGTATCGCAAGATGGTGGCGGATATGAGTAATGATTAATTAATGTGTTTGTAGGAACAGGATGCTTTGTTCCTACTTTTTAAATGAATATAATGATGGACAAGAAGGATTTAAGAATTATATTTATGGGTACTCCGGAGTTTGCGGTTGGTACATTGCAGGCTCTTGTGGAGTGTGGATATAACGTAGTGGCTGTTGTTACACAGCCTGACAAGCCCGTTGGACGTCATGGCTCCATCTTACGTGAGCCTGATGTCAAAGTGTATGCCAAACAGCATGGCATCCCGGTTCTTCAGCCGGAGAAGATGAAGGATGAGACATTTCTGCAACAGTTACGCTCATTTCGTGCAGACCTGCAGGTAGTGGTGGCGTTCCGTATGCTTCCGGAAGTGGTATGGTCTATGCCACGTTTCGGTACATTTAATGTCCATGCGGCCCTGTTGCCACAATATCGTGGGGCAGCCCCTATAAACTGGGCCATTATAAACGGTGAGAAAGTAACAGGCGTGACAACGTTCTTTCTGGACCATAACATTGATACTGGTAGAATAATCCTGCAAAAGCAGTTTGAAATACCAGACGATGCGGATGTGGAGTATGTCTACAATGGACTGATGGCACTTGGAGCAGGCATAGCTTTAGAGACAGTTGATCTGATAATAGAGACTGATGGCAAGGTAGACGCTATGTCACAGTGCGATATGCTCCCTGCGGAAGGGGAAGAGCTGCATAACGCTCCAAAGCTGTTTAAGGATAACTGTCGTATTGATTGGCAGCGCCCAGTGGTGGAAGTGCATAATTTTATCCGTGGATTGTCCCCAATACCTGGTGCATGGTCGGAAATTATTCTTCCGGATGACAAGGTTCTGGAGATGAAATTCTATAAGGCTAAACCAACAGAACTTTCTTCAGAGGGGTATGTGCCAGGTTCGTTTGTGAAGGAAAAGAAGCATTGTTATGTGGCTTGTCGCGACAGTCTGCTTGAGTTGCTTGTTGTGCAGCCCGTAGGAAAGAAGCGTATGGATGCAAATGCCTTTGCCAATGGAGTGTCAGGCTTCAACAGATAGCATTTATAATAAATCTGTTTGCGTTCTAACAAAAGTGAATATATAATAAAATAAATGCAAATGTATGGAGATTCAGCAAAATCTTTGTACATTTGCATTGCTTTTATAAAGCAATAGATAATAATCCGATTTATTAACAAAAAACATTAGCGCAACATGAAAAAGTACGTATGTGATGTCTGTGGTTATGAGTATGACCCAGAAGTAGGTGATCCTGAGAACGGTATAGAGCCGGGTACAGCTTTTGAAAATCTTCCTGAGGATTGGGTATGCCCACTCTGTCAGGTTGGTAAGGATGAATTCAGTGAGGCATAATATAAACTTCTCTGTTCATCAATAAGCAAATAGGAGGGTGTATTAAAAGTAATTCTTTTGGTACACCCTCCTATTTGTTTCCCTTTTGTGGATATTCTTATAATAGTGGGGATGCTGATTGTGCGTTTTCTTGATATAAATTCCTACAGTATTTACAGATCTATGGCGCATGATACACTGTGACAAATCTTAAATCGTAACTTGTTGAAAAACAATAGATAATAGGAGGCGCTGCAAAAGCTATCAAATTACACTGTAATCTCTATGCTTTTACAAGGTAATTTGATAGCTTTTGCAGTGGTAGTTGATATTATATAAAAAACAGTAAAAAAGAGTCATATCATTACTCAAAAAATTAAGTTGATATGACCCTCCTTTTTGTCGGTAAGGGAGGCTAATCTTTAATTAAGATTCTTACTCTCAAAGGTTGTGATTATGTACCTCCTTTTCTTTATTTGTATAGTAGAGTTTGCTATATTTCCTGAAATTCACATCATGATTTAATAGTCGTCATCACCGTCACTGATATCAGCTGCGTCAAGTGACAAAGCATCAGGATCCTCTTCTACTGTTGTACGATAACTTTCTTCTGTTAATTTGTCATCATCCAGTTCTTCATCATCATTGTCATAATATCTGTCAACAATGTTCACGTCTTCATCCATATCGGTATCGTCAATGTTATTGTCATTAGAGTCATTTTCCAGCAGATCCTTAGGTTTAAGCGCTGCAGGCTTGGCCTTGGCAAAAATGGCCTCTACCCATGCACCTTTTGAAATTGCCAGAACCTCATAACCGTCATTGATTTTAATTTCGTATAATCCACCGGGTTTATGAAGGCGGTCCTTAGGTAAAGTTGTTGTGGAAATGTTAAATCCAGTTTCTATGATATCCTTTATTCCCTGATTCAGGCTATCCCATCCACCTCCAAAGTTACTGTCAATGACTTCAAGCAGCTTTGCAGCGGAAATATGATGGATATTCTCGTATGTTAGGTCTGTGACGTGCTTTATCGGACGTTTCTTTATGGCCCATTTCTGTTCCTTATCCTTTATAGGAATAATACCTATACGCATACCGCGGTCTTCATATTTCCTTATGACTTCAGGTTTGTCGATTTTTATTTCTTCAAGATAAAAAGCCGCACTGATTATATCCAGATAATGTTGCGCATGTTCCTGTATTGCATCATCCTTGTCTGGTTTAGACCACATCATGAAGATGTCGCTCTCCTGAAGATCCCAAACGTTACCCTTTGTTAATCCTCTTAGTGTTCTTGTCTTGCTGTCTTTCATAAATTGTGTTTTTATTCTATTGTGCAGTAATACTATAATCTTCTATTTTAGGTTACGGTTATTTACTCAATAAACTATTTTTCCGTGTCATTTTCTATCCATCTAACCTTAATGACGCATACGCGTATATTCTGATCAGAACTATCATTGTTTACCTTTGCTATATGCCAGTCACCCGGGAAGAATATGAAGAATTTATCAGGTGTGGAGTCGTAGAATGCTGCCCGGCTTTTATCATAATTATAATGTATGACATCTGGCTTGTATTTACTCATTGGTGTTGATGTTACATGGTCTATTATGCCAAAACGCTCCACACCTTTTACGCAATACTGAAAGTCTATACCCTTATAGTGGCTTTCGCTTCTGCGTTTCTCCAGTGGTCCGTTACTTGAATCCTCCACGCTTATAACCAAGTCGCTGCCTTCAATAGGGTGTTTCCCCTTGGATAAAGCTAACAGGTCGGTCTTTGCCAAATATGCAAACAGGGCCTTCCATTGTTGTGGATTACGTTGATATTGAATGTAGAAATCTACAATATTCACCGACTTATGAGGGTCAGCAGCAGTAAATCCCTGACGCCATTCTCCTTCTTTCAGCCATTTCTTTGCTTTCTTCTTTAACTTAGAGTCTTGATACTCATTTGTATATATGGCACGGGAGACAGAGGTTCCGCCGTTTTTCTTAGCGTTTACTCCACAGAAACATAGCATTAAGAATGCAAATAGAATTATCCTTTTCATTATATTCGTTTTTGGTTAAAATAAGTATTCTGCCACAAAATTACAATAAAAAACACATTGTACAAAAAAAACACACAAAAAAGTTTGTGTGGTTCGGGTTTTATTTGTAATTTTGCAGCTGTTAAACAAAAAATGATTTATTATGTGTCATACATTTAATACATATTGGTGGTGGCGTAACTCAAGATTCAAGAAGTCGTGAGGCGTTGACCCTATCAATAAGTTGAATGTAAGATAACACATTTATACTAAAAGAGAATGAGGTCTGTTGCGTTGCGCGACAGACCTCATTATTTTGTATATGTACATATAATAACAACAAAACACATATAACAATGAAACAGTTACTTTCTAAGATGTTGAACCATGAGAGACTGAGCAGACAGGATATGCTTGATGTTCTCATTGGTATTACGCAGGAGAGATATCCTGTGGAGCAGATTGCTGCTTTGTTAACTGGACTGCAGATGCGCGGTATTACAGTGGACGAATTGCTTGGTCTGCGTGACGGCATCCTTGCAACAGGAGTGCCTGCTATCCTTAATGCACCGAGGTACATTGATATTGTTGGTACAGGCGGTGATCAGAAGAATACTTTCAATATCTCTACTTGCGCATGCTTTGTTGTGGCCGGTGCAGGATATAAGGTCGCAAAGCATGGTAATTATGCTGCCACTTCAATATCCGGCGCGTCCAATATCATAGAAGAGCATGGCGTGAAGTTTACCAATGACATCGATCAGTTGAACCGTAGTATAAACGAGAGTAACTTTGTTTACCTGCACGCACCGATGTTTGCGTACGCAATGAAATTCGTAGCTCCCATACGCCGTAACATCTCTTTTCCTACAATCTTTAATCTGTTAGGCCCTATTGTCAATCCTTCACAGCCTAAATGTCAATTATTAGGTGTGGCAACTCTGGACCAGATGCGTCTTTATAGCAGTGTTTACCAGACATTGGGATTGGATTACAGTATAGAGAATTCTATTGATGGATACGATGAGATATCACTTACAGGAAATTTTAAGATTACAACGAATACGTATGAAAGTATATTCTCGCCTACAGATATAGGTATGCCAATATCAAAAGCCGAGGAATTGCGTGGAGGTAATACTTTAAAAGACGCTGTAAAAATCTTTGACGATGTACTGCAGAATAAAGCCACTCCGACACAGACTAATGTTGTAATAGCCAATGCTGCATTTGCAATACAGGCTTTTGATCCTCAAAAAGAAATCATGGAGTGTGTCAACATTGCGCGAGAGTCATTAGAGAGCGGAAGAGCATTGCAATGTTTGAAGAACTATATTAAAATAAATAGCTAAATGAAAGACATACTAACAGACATCATTGATAATAAACGTATTGAAATCCAAGCGTTCAAAGAATATGTTAATTATGAGTTTCTTGAACAGCAGGTTGCTCCTATGCTGTCCAGTCAGCTTCCATCAATGCGTCAGAACCTGTTGAATAGCCATTCTGGTATAATTGCCGAGTTTAAGCGTAAGTCACCTTCAAAAGGATGGATTAATGAGAATGGAGCGGCAGATGTTATTCCTATGGAGTATGAAAAGGCAGGAGCTTCGGCTATTAGTATTCTTACCGACTACAAGTATTTTGGAGGCGAAGACAAGTTCATTACTATGGCACGGCATTCTGGTGTCACAGCACCTATTCTGTATAAGAATTTCATAATAGATGAATATCAGCTATTACAGGCGCGTCTGTGTGGTGCCTCCTCTGTTCTGCTTATAGCGGCTTGTCTTACAAAAGATGAATGCCAGGGACTGATAGCAAAAGCACATAGCCTTGGGATGGAGGTATTGTTGGAAATGCATAAGGAAGAGGAACTGGATTATGCAGAGCTGTCTCCTGATATGTATGGCGTAAATAACCGAAACCTTGGAACATTCATTACAGATGTACAAAACTCTTACCGCTTGTCTGAGAAACTACCATCTGATGTTTGTAAGGTCAGTGAAAGTGGAATTAGTGATCCTAAAACTATTGCCGAGCTTCGCAAGGTGGGATTTAATGGGTTCCTGATAGGAGAGTGTTTCATGAAAGAAACAAATCCTGGTTTGGCTTTAAGAAATTTCATTAATAACATCTAACGAACGGTTATTATGCAGATTAAGGTTTGTGGTATGCGTGATGTCAGTAATATTAAGGCTGTGATAGATTTAAACGTTAACTATATAGGCTTTGTATTTCATCCGGCAAGTCCACGTTTCGTGAGAAACACTGACAATGACTATTCTTTTCTGTCAGACAAAAAACAGTCCTTGCATAATATAAAAACAGTTGGGGTGTTTGTCAATGAAATGCCGCAGAGAGTCATCGACAATATAAGGGATTTTTATCTTGACTGTATCCAACTGCATGGAGAGGAGGATGCTGCATATATTGAGAAGATTAGAGAAACCACATTGCAATGTCTGAATAGGGATATAACAGTGATAAAAGCCCTAAGTATTAAAGAGGCTGACGATGTAAAGCGATGGCAAAAGTACAAGAGATATGCGGATTTGTTACTGTTTGATACCAAGTGTAAGGGAAGGGGAGGCTCTGGCATACAGTTTGACTGGAGTCTGCTTGATGAATATGATGGTGACATACCTTTCCTGTTGTCTGGTGGTATCGGGCCTGTGGATGTTCCGCAAATAAAAAAGTTCAAACATCCAATGTTTAAGGGAGTGGATGTGAATTCCAAATTTGAGATATCTCCTACGATAAAGGATGTGGACAGACTTAAAACTTTCATTAATGACATTAACAACTATTAAATAAAATATGAATAAGATTAATAAACTCTTTAACGACAGTAACGATAGAAAACTGTTATCGTTATACTTCTGTGCAGGTAGCCCGAGCCTTGAGAGTGTATGTGATGTGATAAGAACCTTACAGGATAGGGGGATTGATATGATAGAGGTCGGTATACCATTCTCCGACCCTATGGCTGATGGACCTATTATTCAGAAGGCTGCAACACAATCCCTTCGTAATGGAACTACATTGCGTAAAATCTTTAAGCAGTTAGAAACGATAAAAGATGATATCCATATACCTCTTGTGTTTATGGGATATCTTAATGTCATCATGCAATATGGAATAGAGAATTTCTGTAAGTCATGTGTGGAATGTGGTGTTAGCGGAGTTGTAATTCCTGATCTTCCTTTCAAGGACTATCTTGAATTAAAACCAATAGTCGACAAATACAATATACGTTTTATCATGCTTATAACTCCCGAAACCTCAGAAGATCGCATACGGTTTATTGATGATAATACCGATGGTTTTATCTACATGGTAAGTTCCGCAAGTACAACAGGCGCAAAAGATTCTTTCGGAGATTCTACACAAGAGTATTTCAAGCGCATTAATGACATGAAACTTAAGAATCCAAGAATGATAGGTTTCGGAATAAGTAACAGGCAAACTCTTGAGGCGGCACAACAAAATGCAGCAGGCGCAATTATCGGCAGTAGGTTTGTGCAACTTCTTGAAGAGGCGAATGGTGATGCCAATAAGGCTTTGGACAGACTTTTTGAGGCTTTAAACAGATAATTATATAATAAACAAATAAGTGATTTAAATATTCTATGAACTATAATGTAAATGAAAATGGCTTCTATGGTAATTACGGTGGAGCCTACATACCAGAAATATTATATAAGACAGTAGAAGATCTAAAGAACTGTTATCTGCCTATAATAAACAGTGATGGATTTAAGAAAGAGTTTCATGCACTTCTTAAAGATTATGTAGGCAGACCATCACCATTGTACTTTGCAAAGAGAATGTCTGAGAAGTATGGATGTCAGCTTTATTTAAAGCGTGAGGATTTAAATCATACAGGAGCACATAAGATCAACAATGCGTTAGGGCAGATACTTCTTGCAAAGAAGATGGGTAAGAAACGTATCATAGCTGAGACAGGTGCAGGGCAGCATGGTGTGGCTACCGCGACTGTATGCGCACTAATGAATATGCCATGTACAATTTTCATGGGTGCCCTTGATGTAGAAAGGCAGCACGTTAATGTGGAACGTATGAAGATGCTTGGAGCGACAGTGCATCCGGTGGAAAGTGGCAATAAGACACTAAAAGATGGTACTAATGAAGCCATACGTGAATGGTGCTGCAATCCTGCTGATACATTCTATATCATTGGCTCAACAGTAGGGCCACATCCATATCCTGATATGGTGGCAAGATTGCAGAGTGTTATTTCTGAAGAGATAAAATGGCAACTGGAGGAGAAGATAGGCCGTGATTATCCTGACTACATGATGGCGTGTGTAGGAGGCGGTTCAAATGCTGCAGGAACTATATACCACTATTTAAATGATGAAAGAGTAAGGTTTATTTTAGGTGAGGCAGGAGGACTTGGTATAAACACGGATATGACAGCGGCTTCTTTGGAAGTAGGCACAACGGGTATTCTGCATGGTTCGCGCATCAAGTTGATGCAGACAGAAGATGGACAGATGATTGAACCATATTCTATATCTGCCGGTCTTGACTATCCTGGTACAGGACCCCTTCATTGTAACCTTTATGAAACAGGGCGTGCTCAAGTTTTAGCAGCCAATGATGATGAGGCTTTACGTGCAGCTTTTGAACTGACACGTCTTGAAGGAATTATTCCAGCGTTGGAGTCTGCACATGCTCTCGCGTTATTACCCAAGGTGGCATCTCAATTTAAAGAGGATGATGTTGTAGTACTTACAGTATCAGGTCGTGGTGATAAGGATCTTGATACATACCTTTCACATCAGGAATGTATGATGTAAATATAGAATATCAGATAAAGATTTCAGAAAGGACACACTATGTTTAAATATATAACAAATACAAAAACTATTCTTGCAGATATGTATACGCCTATCAGTGTATACATGAGGCTTAGGGATATTTACCCCCAGTCAGCTCTGATGGAGAGTTCTGATTATCATGAGAAAGATAATTCACGATCATTTATAGGTATTAATCCTATAGCGTCTGTATCAATAAACCGTGGAGAAGCAGTATGTTCATATCCAGGTGGGAAAACTGAAAAATATAGCATTGATTCAGACCAACGTGTAGATAATGTAATAAATGATTTCCTTGACCATTTCAATGTGGCAGGTGAATGTTCTGAATATTGCGGACTGTATGGTTATACAGCCTTTAACGCTATAAAATATTTTGAGAATATAGAGGTAAAAGATGATAGGGTGCAGAAGAATGATGCTCCTGATATGCTGTACTTATTCTTTCGTGATATTATAGTCTTTGACCATTTTAACAATAAGCTGACAATTCTTACACTTACTGATGATGATAAGATTGGTGATGTTGGACGGCAACAGATTGATAATATAATAATGAGGATGACAAAGCAGAATGTTCAACCTTATGATTTTCATCCGATAGGCAGCACGATATCACCAATAACAGATGAAGAACATAAAGCGAACATACGTAAGGGTATCATGCATTGTATGAGAGGAGATGTGTTCCAGATTGTGTTGTCACGCCGTTTTATACAAAAATATGAGGGTGATGATTTCAAATTGTACCGTGCATTGCGCAGTATAAATCCTTCACCATATCTGTTCTATTTTGATTTCGGTGGATTTCGTATTTTTGGTTCTTCTCCAGAAACACATTGTCGGATAAATAAAGATGAACATGGTGACTATACCGCATATATAGATCCTATTGCCGGAACCACAAAACGTACAGGAAACTCAGAACAGGATCGTATAAATGCAGAGCATTTACGTAATGATCCCAAAGAAAATGCAGAACACGTCATGCTTGTTGATCTTGCACGTAATGATCTTTCGCGTAATTGTCATGATGTGAATGTGGAGTTTTACAAGGATATGCAGTATTATTCTCATGTGATACATCTTGTAAGTCGTGTTAGAGGTATACTTGACAAGGAAGCTGACCCAATAAAGTCATTTATAGATACTTTTCCTGCCGGAACTTTGTCTGGAGCTCCGAAAGTTAGGGCGATGCAGTTGATTTCAGAATATGAGTATCATGATCGCGGCATATATGGTGGATGTATTGGATTTATCGGAGTGGATCGCACGCTGAACCAAGCTATAACTATTAGGACTTTTGTGAGTCGTAATGGTGAATTGTGGTTTCAGGCTGGTGGCGGAATTGTCGCTAAGAGTGATGAGAATTACGAATTGGAGGAAGTTAACAATAAATTGGGTGCTTTAAGGAAGGCCATAATAATAGCGGAAAAACTCTAAGACAGACAAGCACAATTAAGAATTAAGAGAAGATGAAAAATATAGTTATAATAGACAATTACGATTCATTCACATATAATCTCTGTCATCTTATAAAGGAGTTGGGAGCTAATGTGACGGTTTTTAGAAATGATACGTTTAGCATAGAACAGTTGGAAGACTTTGACAAAATAGTTTTGTCTCCAGGTCCTGGTATTCCTTCTGAAGCAGGGTTGTTGCTTGATGTTATAAAACACTATGCTGGACGTAAACCTATTCTTGGTGTATGTCTTGGACATCAGGCAATAGGTGAGTATTTTGGAGGAACTCTTGAGAATCTCTCTGATGTATTTCATGGTGTGGCGACAACCGGGCTTCTGTGTGGTGATGATCCAATCTTCAAAGGACTTCCAAGAACAATTACTATAGGCCGTTATCATTCCTGGGTAGTAAGCAAGAAAAACTTTCCACAGTGTCTTGAAATAATAGCAGAAAGTGAGGAAGGACAGATAATGGCATTACGGCATCGTGACTATGATATACGTGGCATACAGTTTCATCCAGAAAGCGTGTTGACTCCGGAAGGAAAAACTATGCTAAAGAATTGGCTTGAAATAACAAATTAAAGAGCGCGCGCATTGCAATATTGGATAAATGATACTTGGCACATATTTTGTAAGTTCGGAACGTGAAAAATAATGCCGATTTATAATGAATTACAAATATTCTTCCAATATAACTTCTATACTTGACGAAGGACAGCGTGAGGCACGCCGTCATAAAAGTCGTACTGTAAGGCCTGAGCATTTATTGATGGCTATTCTTAAACAACGTGATACCATTGCGGATAAGATTATGAAGTTGCTAAACATTAACAAAACGGATATTACTATAGATTGTGAGACTCAACTACTGAAGGATGTGGAAGATGAGAATGCATTAAAAGGTAATCCGGATTTTGACGAGAAAACCAACCAGATTATGCGTTTAGCAAGTCTTGAGGCAAGAATGCAAAAAAAAGATGAGGTGCAATTAGAACACCTCATCTTGGCCATTCTGCATGATGTGGAACATAATGAAGCACGTAACATTCTTGAACACAATAATATGTATTATGATAATGTGTTAAGATGCCTGAGTGATAATTCAAGTGATGACGCCAATATTGCTTCTGATACTCAAATACCGCATTCTGGCATGAACCTTTCCAATGACGAGTTTGATGACTTAATCGACGAGCAGCCGCAACAGTCTAATAGCCAAACAACAAAGCAGACGAATAATAGTACAATAAAGCAAACGCCTGTTATTGATGCTTTTGCTATAGATCTTACTAATGCTGCAGCAGAAGGCAAAATGGATCCTGTTGTAGGACGTGAGAAGGAGATAATGCGACTGCAGGAGATACTCTGTAGGCGCAAGAAGAATAATCCTGTTTTAATAGGTGGGCCAGGCGTAGGTAAAAGTGCGATTGTAGAGGGGTTGGCACAAATGATAGCATCACACCGTACATCTCCAATTCTTTTCAATAAGCGTCTTGTTTCTTTGGATATGGCAAGCATGGTTGCAGGAACAAAGTATCGTGGCCAGTTTGAAGAGCGTATAAAGAATCTTATAAAAGAGTTAGAACAGAATCCTGATATTATAATATTCATAGATGAAATACATACTATTATTGGTGCAGGAAGTGCAGCTGGTTCGATGGATGCCGCTAATATGTTAAAACCAGCATTGGCACGTGGTACAGTACAGTGTATAGGTGCTACTACATTAGATGAATATAGAAAAACGATAGAGAAAGACGGAGCATTAGAAAGACGTTTTCAGAAAATCATAGTGGAACCGTCTTCTCCAGATGAGACCTTGACTATCCTTAATAATATAAAGGAAAGGTATGAGTCGCATCATCATGTAACTTACACTGATGATGCTATTACTGCTTGTGTAAAACTTACTCAGCGATATGTGCCTGATCGTTCTTTCCCTGATAAGGCTATAGATGCTCTTGATGAGGCAGGAGCGCATATACATCTAAGACATGCGGATATTCCAGAGGATATAACAAAGTTGGAGAAGTTGATCCGTGATGCGAAACTGCGTAAGTTGCAGGCTGTGCATAATCAAGATTTTGAGTTGGCTGCAAGTTGTCGTGATATGCAGATTAAGCTTGAAGAAGAGCTCTCAGTAATGAATAATCGCTGGCAAAAGGGAGATACTGGAAATCGCGAAATTGTTACTGGTGATGATATCGCAGACGTTGTAGCACGCATGACTGGTATTCCTGTACAGCGTATGGGTGATAGTGAAGGCGATAAATTACGTAATATGGCTGGAAACCTAAAAGGCACGGTGATAGCGCAAGACGCAGCAATAGAGAAAATGGTGAAGGCCATACAGCGCAACAGGGTGGGGCTGCATGACCCTAATCATCCTATTGGCGTGTTTATGTTCCTTGGTCCTACAGGTGTTGGTAAAACATATCTTGCAAAAAAGTTGGCAGAGGAGATGTTTGGTTCTTCTGATGCCATCATACGTATAGACATGAGTGAATATTCAGAATCATTTAATACTTCAAGACTTGTTGGAGCACCTCCAGGATACGTCGGATATGAGGAGGGAGGACAGCTTACTGAGAGGGTACGCCGCAAACCATACTCTATTGTTCTGCTTGATGAAATAGAGAAGGCAAACTCTAAAGTCTTCAATATGTTGCTTCAAGTATTTGATGAAGGACGGTTAACAGATGGTAATGGTAGGCTGATTGATTTTCGTAATACAATCATAATAATGACATCCAATACTGGTACCAAACAACTTAAGGATTTTGCGCATGGTGTTGGCTTTACTGCTGCCTCTGGAATAGGCGGTAATATGGATGAGAAAGACCGTAAGTATGCAAGATCTATAATTCAAAAAAGTCTTAGTAAGCAGTTTGCTCCAGAATTCTTAAATCGTCTTGATGAGATTATAACATTTGACCAGCTTAATGTAGAAGCTATAAGAAAGATTGTTGGAATAGAATTGAAAGCTCTTATTCTGCGTATAGAAAATCTTGGATACAAGTTGACAGTGCGTGACGAAACTATAGAGAGATTGGTAAAAGAAGGATATGATATTCAATATGGAGCACGTCCGTTAAAACGTGCAATACAGACGGTCGTAGAAGATGTTGTGTGTGAACAGATTCTTTCTGGTACTGTACAGTCTGGTGATACGATTGTCGTATGATTTTTATAAAACAGTAATAATGGCGGACATTGTAGGTAATACACTACGATGTCCGCCGTTTCGTACTTATAAGGGTAAAAATTTCTCATTGTAAAGAGAACACTCCATTTGAAACATTGAATATTTTGTAATCAGAATCTCCGTGACTTAATATACTATCAAGATGAGAACGGTTTGTGTCTGTTATGAAAATTTGGCCGAATTGATCGCTACTTACCATATTAACAATCTTCTCTACACGTAATGCGTCGAGTTTGTCAAATATGTCATCAAGGAGAAGAATAGGAGTCGTGCCATTCATCGCCTGACGTAAGAAGTCAAACTGGGCCAGTTTAAGGGATGTTATATATGTCTTTGTCTGTCCTTGACTCCCTTCGCGTTTCATGGGATATCCGTCAATAAGCATTTCAAGATCATCACGGTGTATGCCATGTAATGAGTAACCTACAGCACGGTCTTTATGTCTTGCGCATTGGATTACATTCAATAGTGATCCTCGCTGGCAATGTGAGATATATCGTAATGATACTTCTTCATTGTTACCGCTTATTGTACGGTAGATGTCGTTAAAGACAGGAATGAAATGCTGTATGAAGTCATTGCGCATATTGTATATCTTCTCACCATTATATGCCATTTCCTCCTCCCATAGCGATATTAATGCCATATCAGGCTCTTCTTCCATCTTTAATAAAACATTTCGTTGTTGCAGTGCTTTATTATATCTGTTTAGAAGCTCTATATATGTATTGTCATATTGAGAGATGACTACATCCAAAAACTTACGTCTTTCTTCACCTCCTCCGGAGACCAATGTGGCATCATCAGGTGAGACTATTATTAGTGGAATAAGCCCTATATGTTTAGAAAGTTTCTTATATGTTTTCTGATTACGTTTGAATTGTTTCTTGTTTCCGCGCTTCATTCCAACGCAGATTTCTTCTGTTGTTCCCCCATCATCATGTATATAATGCCCTTTTAACATGAAAAAATCCGCATCATGTTTCATCATTTGTGAGTCTATGTTGCTAAACATTGAATGACAGAATGAAAGAAAATACACAGCATCAAGCAGATTCGTTTTTCCTTCACCATTATATCCCACGAAACAATTAATCTTATTTGAAAATGTTAACTGAGCATCAGCTATATTTTTATAGTTCAGTATGGAGAGTTCTTTAAGATACATTATTTATTACACAAATAATAAAGGATTCAACAGAGTTATATCTTTTCTATAACAATTCAGCCTGTCTCGCCCCTCTTTTGGGGAAAGACAGGCTGAATTTATTCTGTAAAGTATATTCTTTAAGAATTACTATTTACTCATCAAGAAGTATGCGCATCATTTCAATAGCAGACTTCGCCACAGGTGTACCAGGGCCAAAGATTGCTGCAACACCAGCTTTATACAGGAAATCATAATCCTGAGCAGGAATAACACCACCCGCAATTACCATTATATCCTCACGGCCAAGTTTCTTGAGCTCTTCAAAAAGAGCTGGGATAAGAGTCTTATGGCCTGCAGCAAGCGAAGACACACCAACTATGTGTACATCATTCTCAACAGCTTCACGGGCAGCCTCTGCAGGTGTTTGGAATAGTGGACCCATGTCAACGTCAAATCCACAATCAGCATAACCTGTAGCTACAACTTTGGCGCCGCGGTCATGACCATCCTGACCCATTTTGGCAATGAATATACGTGGACGACGTCCTTCCTTTTGAGCGAAACGCTCTGTCATTTGACAAGCTTTTTCAAATTGGCTGTCATTCTTACTTTCTGCACTATACACACCGGATATTGTTCTAATAACTGCCTTATAACGTCCTACAACTTTTTCACATGCATCAGAGATCTCTCCGAGAGTACAGCGAACCTTAGCACATTCTACTGCTGCCTCAAGAAGGTTTCCTTTACCAGTACGTACAACCTCTGTAAGAGCGTCAAGAGTTTGCTTTACCTTTTCATCATCACGATTTGCCTTGAGTTCTTTGAGGGCTGCTTCCTGTTGTATACGTACTGCAGTATTATCAACTTCAAGAATGTCAATAGGATCCTCGTGATCAAGTCGGTATTTGTTCGTACCGACAATGGTCTGCTGGCCTGAATCAATACGTGCCTGAGTACGTGCGGCTGCCTCTTCTATACGCATCTTAGGTACACCGGTCTCAATGGCTTTTGCCATACCTCCCAGTTTCTCAATCTCTTGAATATGTTCCCATGCTTTGTGAACGAGTTCATTGGTAAGAGTTTCAACGTAATAAGAACCAGCCCATGGATCTATCTCCTTGCAAACCTTAGTCTCATTCTGTATGTAAATCTGCGTATTACGAGCAATACGTGCGGAGAAATCTGTTGGAAGTGCAATAGCTTCATCGAGTGAGTTTGTATGCAGGGACTGTGTGTGTCCTAATACTGCTGCCATTGCCTCAATGCAGGTACGTCCTACATTGTTGAATGGATCCTGTTCTGTAAGAGACCATCCAGATGTTTGTGAGTGTGTGCGGAGTGCCATAGACTTAGGATTCTTTGCTCCAAAACTTTTTACTATCTTAGCCCATAACAAACGGCCAGCACGCATCTTGGCAATCTCCATGAAGTGATTTACACCTATGGCCCAGAAGAAACTGAGACGTGGTGCAAAAGCATCAATGTCTATACCTGCATTTACGCCAGCACGAAGATATTCAAGTCCATCTGCAAGAGTATAAGCTAATTCTATGTCTGCTGTGGCACCTGCTTCCTGCATATGATAACCAGAGATTGATATAGAATTAAACTTCGGCATCTTCTGTGAAGTATATTCAAAAATGTCAGCGATAATCTTCATTGAGAATGCTGGTGGATAGATATAGGTATTACGTACCATGAATTCCTTCAGAATATCATTCTGTATCGTACCGGCCATCTCTTCAAGTTTTGCGCCCTGCTCCAGTCCTGCAACAATGTAAAATGCCATAATTGGTAGTACGGCTCCATTCATTGTCATTGATACTGACATCTTGTTTAGCGGAATACCGTCAAACAAAACTTTCATGTTCTCAACAGAACAAATACTAACACCAGCCTTACCTACATCTCCTATTACACGAAGGTTGTCTGGATCGTACCCGCGGTGTGTTGGCAGGTCGAATGCAACAGAAAGACCTTTCTGTCCCGAAGCAAGGTTACGACGGTAGAATGCATTGGACTCTTCTGCCGTTGAGAATCCTGCATACTGGCGTATAGTCCATGGACGGAACGGATACATCATAGAGTAAGGTCCACGCAGGAATGGGGGAATACCTGCTGTAAAGTCGAGATGCTCCATTCCCTCAAGGTCATCTTTTGTATATACGGACTTCACATTGATATGCTCTGGAGTCTTCCATACATATTGTATGTTGTTCTCTTTCTGCCATTCGGCAGTATTTGTCTTCTTCATGCCAGAGAAGACATTAATATTTCTAAAATCTTTTCTAGCCATAGTTATTTAATGCCAAGTTTTTCGTTATAATTCTTGAGTGTTTCAAGCTGGTTTACCTTTATATGTATAAAATTCTCTATGCCTGCGGCTTTAAGTTCTTCTGCACAAGCTGGGGCTCCTGCTACAACAAACATGGCGCGTCCATCAATGTACTGATATGCAGGTATAGCATACTCTGCGTACTCATCATCCGAAGAACAAAGAACTATTATATCGGCACCAGCGTTCAATGCAGCATCAACGCCTTCCTGTACAGTGGCAAATCCCAGATTGTCTATGACTTTGTATCCTGCTGATGCGAGGAAATTACAAGAGAATTGTGCACGCGCTTGTCTCCATGCAAGATTGCCAATTGTCAGCATAAAGGCTACGGGCTGTTTGGGAGCGCTTTCTGTCGCTATGCGCAGATTTTCAAAGTCTGCTGCCAATCGTGTCGCGTTTATACTCTTGTATGGTGTACTTTCGTTTGCTTTGTGTCCACATCCACAAGTATTAGTAACGGGCTGCTTGCCATTACTCTTCTCTGTAAAGTTAGGGAACTGGTTAGTGCCGAGAATGAACTCTCTACGCTGTGAGGCCAATGTATGACGTTTCTCGTTTGTGGCGTTTATGTCATCCTGTACACTACCAATTTTTATTGCAGATAAGAAACCTCCTTCTTCCTCTACTTTAAGGAATATCTTCCATGCCTCCTCTGCCAAAGAGGTTGTAAGCTGTTCGATGTAATAAGAGCCTGATGATGGGTCTACTACAGTATCAAAATGACACTCTTCCTTTAATAAGAGCTGCTGATTACGAGCTATACGTTCAGAGAAGTCGTTAGGTTGTTCATATACAGAATCAAAAGGTGTTACAACAAGAGAGTGAACGCCAGCTAATGCTGCTGACATGGACTCTGTCTGTGAACGGAGAAGATTGACATGAGAGTCAAACAATGTCATATTATAAGTTGTAGTAATGGCATTTACGCACATATTACAAGCACAGTCGCTTTTGGGTTCGTATTGTTTTACAATCTGTGCCCATAACATACGGCCTGCTCTGAATTTGGCTATCTCCATAAAATAATTCTCGGAAACGCCCATGTTGAACTTTATCTTGCTTGCGGCAAGTGTAGGATCAACACCTGCGTCTACCAACTGCTGAAGGTATTCATTACCCCATGCCAAAGCGTATCCTAATTCCTGTATAATATAGGCTCCTGCATTATTCAGAGAAATAGAATTTACTGATATGCAACGGAAATGAGGATAATCCTTAAATATATTTACTAACTCTGGTGCAAACTTTAGAATAGCCTCGACATCCTTACCTTTTGTGACAATCTTCTCCATTGGATCCCAGTCTATGGAGCCTACAATTTTCTCCTTGTCATAACCCTTTTGGTTAAAGTAAGATACAAGAATTTGTGCGAGCTCTATAGAGTGACGTTTGCAAGTGTTGAAATTCAACTCAACACAATCACAAACAATGCCATCGAGCAGTTGCTCTATGAATTCCGCACTAACATTAGAGCCAGAGATCTTGAATGAGAGTGAGTCCACACCTTTATTCAATACTTCCAATGCTTTGGAGTTTGCTGCTTTTGCGTCTGCAGCTTCTATCTCCTGACGCACGTACCATGTGTTATTGTCCTTTTTGTTTCCGCGAACAAACGGAAACTCTCCTGGGAGAGCATAAGGTGTGTCTAATTTCTCTACATCTTCTTTCCGGTAAAAAGGCTGTACGTTAAAGCCTTCCGAGGTACGCCAGACAAGACGCTTCTGAAAATCAGCTCCTTTTAGGTCAACCTGAATCTTGTCCAACCATTCTTGTGTGGTTGGCGCCTGAAACTCCGCAAAGAGTTTCTCTTTAGTGTTTGTCATAACCTTGTATATTGTAATAAATTTAGTATTTAACGTTGTGAATTCTTATCTTATGACATTCACGGTCATGCATAATATATAATAATAGTGCAAAGGTACTTTTTTTTTTTCAGTTGGCAAACAATAGCACATTATAAGACTGGTGGATTTGCATATTTTAACAGTTTTGGACGTTTATTGGTGGTCGTTGTAAAAATGCATCAATCTCTATCTAATCACAAAGTAATAAGATAGAGATTGTAGTGCTATTTTTGTCTGATTATGTGGTAATTTATATCCTTTTGCTTTTGGATATAATGTTGTGGTATTCGTGTTATTTGTATATACTCATGACCTTTTTATAGTAACGCTGTGTTCCCTTTTTTGTGTATTTTGTACCTCCATTCCATAATCTAATGGCGCGTTCTATATTGTTTGTAGGGTTATAGTGACTCATTATCAGTACAAACATCTCACGGCTTTTCTTTATATTAAAGCGGTCATTGAGGGTGTATCTTTTCTTCTCTCCCCTTTTCTTTAATATATCATTACAGTCTTTTACCAGGATAGGCGTAATCTGCATTGCGCCACAACTCTTTCCATTTATAGCTTTGCTGTTTCCTTCACTCTCTACCTGCGTGATTGCATCCATTAATGGTCCCCAATTAAATGTCTTGTTTATAACTGCGTTTGTTTTTATTGGGAGTAATGTAATAAATACTGTTAAAACTACTACTTTCGCAATCTTAGATAAATACATAATGTTAGTGTTTGGGAAGTTTGAGTTTTGATTCTTGTTTTCACAACAAGTGACATTGAAATGTCAACAATATAATGCTGTACATCCTAATAAGTTCCTAAACATGGATAAGTTGTAAAGGATTGTGTACGCTTATTGCGGAGCAACACAAATTTAGTATGTTAGCTTATATGTAACTCGGTGAACAAACTATACTCGTTATATCTTATTGATATTTCATGTGTGGTATCGTATGTTCACGACCTCCTGTTATTTTTTAATGATAGTGTGATGCGTAACACAATAACATACACTCTATCTTTTTCATGGTGCAAAGGTAGTAAAATAAAACTGTGTGCGCAAACAGTTTCTAAGTAAATATACTATAACTATGTGACTTTTTGATGTTTGTCAAAGAGTGTTGTAAAATTAGTTGATATTGCTTATGTACTAATCTTCTTATTATTGTTCAGAAGTTTTGAGTATTATAGAAGTTGCTCCGATTGTGAAAAGAGTGTCGTTTTCTATTACCCTTTGTTCACGATCTCCTAGGATTTGATTGTCAACAAATGTTCCCGTATAACTTGGACCATCACGTAATACATACTTCAATTTGCCTTTCTTGTCTCGTGAAACATTTATTATACAATGGTTCATATCTATTGACGGGTCATTGGTTTCTATAGGAGTGTTACATTTAGAGCCTTTCATGTATCGTCCTATTATATTGTCACCCATCTGCAGTGGCAATACCTGTTTGTAGTGGAATACATTCTCTATAACAACTATTGTTCCAACTCCATTATCCGTTTCTTCAGAGGTGGGGTTTTCGTTCTTCTGAATGTTACGTAACTTAGATATTCCTATTCTTATTCCAAACTCTTTGCCACATTGTGAGCATAAAAAAATCAGAGATTGACCGGCTTTATATCGTGTTTCATCAAAAGTTATGAAACTGTCACATTTGGGGCATCTCACTCTTTTCATATTGTTATCTTTTGTTGGAATGATTAACTTTTAAAATCCATGCTTCTGCAAAAGTGGCACTTTTTTCTTTTAACTGCGTCATTGCAATCTGCGCCTCTTCTTTTGTGGTATAATATCCATAAGTGACTTTTCTTACTTTGCCACTTTCATCAATATGTGCTTCTTTGAAACCGTTATCATTAAGTTTCTTGATGAACGTTTTTGCACCATTTCGTGTTACCATACTGGCTAAGACAATGGAATAAACTGTTTCTGCATCATTTTGAGTTATTTTAGATGCGGTGTTCGTTTTTAACGCATTCGTGTCAGCAGTAGTGACAGTGTCAGTGAGTGACATATTCTTTATAATGCAGCTATCAGTGATTATATCACCAATCAATGTGCTTTGCTTTATAAACGAAGCTATAAATTCCGTATCAAGTAAGGAACAGGCTATTATTTTGTTACTTCCAATACCTGCGGGTATGCTTGAAAATACAAATAAAAGCAGTATCATGGCTGCTGCCATGAGATTACGTAACGTATATAACGTTATATAGTTGTTGCCTGGTTCCTCTTGCAAATTAACATTTACAGTTGTGTCAATCTCATTGTGCGTTTTCTCTATTTTGAGAGTAACAGATTCTGTTTGTTGTCTTGTTAGTTCGCAAAAAGAAAAAGAGTTAAGTGAATACAGGGTAGGAGTGAGCAAGCCTGCTATACAAGGCTCGAAATTGTACACACCTTTTGCATTATGCGTTAAAGTTCCTATGCCGTGAAATTCAAATGCTCCTTCTATAGTTATTGTCTGCTTGATTTCCGCTACTTCAGCCTCAATGCGTTTTGTTGCTTCTGGGTAGCTGATATCATAAGTTTCCACATACGACTGTGTCAATAGTGAATCATTTATCCTTAACTGTGAGTTAAAGCCGAGCGTACGTTGCGGAGGATAGAATGTTCCGGTTTCCTTGTCGAGTTCCGCATGACGATAGTGCGCCATGAACCCACCAAGTCCTGGAACGATAACACAATCGTTATCGAGCAAAAGAATTTCTATATGTCTGGAAAGCTCATTCATTTACAGAACAAATCTATATAATAGTGTAATCGCTTGCAAAGTTACATTTTTTTTATTAGATATTTATGCCTTGGACAAAAAAATGTATATAAATATAAATTAAATTTGCGAATTCTTTCATTTGTAAAAAAAATATTGTATATTTGCATATAAAAGGTAATATATGGAATTCGATTGCTATATAGTGAAAGGTATTTTAAGAAAGGCATTGTTTGCTGTCATTATTGTGATGTCTGCCTTTGTCGTTTCTTGCGAATCATATAAAAACACAACTCCGGAACGTGTTGACGACATAGACTCTAAGCGAATGCTTCAAGGTACGTGGATTAATGACCTTGAGGGGAATGTCGTTTTTTCTATGCAAGGTGACACGGTCTTTTATAATGACACGTTGTCGCAGCCAGTTGTGTTTCATGTTTACAATGATACATTATATATAGAGAATCATACAGTGAACGCTTATGCTATAAGAAAGCTCACAGAGAACAGTCTGTGTTTTGTAAATTCAGAAGGTGACGAGATCGTATTGACAAAAATATCAAAGGATGTTGCATCCAACTTATATGGAGAGAATAAAGGAACAGTTGCCTTGAACCAAGGAAGAAAGGTAAAAAGTGATACTATCATTTATAGTGGTGATAAGCGTTTTCATGCTTATACTCAGGTGTCCCCAACGACTTACAAAATATATCATCAGAATGTTAACAATGACGGTCTAAAAGTGGAGAGGGTGTATTATGATAATATTGTACATATAGCTCTTTATGAAGGGGACAAAAAAGTGTTTGGACGTAACATTACAAAAAATGAGTTTAAAGGAATAGTTCCGGATGCGTATCTTGAACAGGCTGTATTGTCAGATATCTTTGTGCAAGGAGCCATTAATGATGGAGTGCGTTTTGTCGCTATATTATATATTCCCGATACTTATTCTTACTATCGTGTCTGTATCGATATAGACAAGAATGGAAGAAAGAAACTTTCAGTATGAGATATAAACCGATGGATAAGGCCGATGTGGCAATGCGGATAAAGTGCTATATAAAAAAAGAAAGAAATTTTCGTAATCCGCATCTTACTATTTCAATGGTTGCAGATGCTTTGGGAATAGCACGCTCTACTGTTGTCAAAGTGTTTAAAGAGGAGATGCACACCACGTTTCAAAACTATGTTGATAATTGCCGTGTGAGACATTCGCGTCATTTGGTGGTGCAATATAAAGGCCGTTTCTCTATGGAGCATATAGCCGCTGTTTCGGGGTATGGAAGCCGACAGACTTTTTCTCGCAAGTATAGAGAGGCTTATGGCGAATCGCCAAATGATACTGTAGCTAATTATATAATCAAGGTGTAAAAAAATAAGCTCACAGTGTTTATGATGCGTACAAATCATAAATGCTGTGAGCTTATTGTAATTATAAAGCCACAATACTAATTGGCGGATTCAAACTCTTCTAAGAATCTTTTATCATTTTCAGAGAACATACGTAGATCGCTGACTTGATATTTTAGATTGGTGATGCGTTCAACGCCGAGTCCGAAAGCATATCCTGTATATTTTGTAGAGTCTATGCCACACAGTTCAAGTACATTAGAGTCTACCATACCACATCCTAAGATTTCAACCCATCCTGTGTGTTTGCAGAAACCGCATCCTACGCCGCCACATATATGACATGAGATATCCATTTCGGCCGAAGGTTCTGTGAATGGAAAATACGAAGGACGTAAACGAATCTTGGTATCAGGGCCAAACATCTCCTGAGCAAATGTCAGCATAACCTGCTTAAGGTCTGTGAATGAAACATTTTCGTCTATATATAATCCCTCTATCTGATGGAAGAAACAGTGTGCACGCGCTGTTATGGCCTCATTACGGTAAACGCGGCCTGGACAAATCACTCTAATTGGTGGTTTCTGCGTCTCCATGACTCTTGCTTGCACGCTTGATGTATGAGAACGGAGGAGTATATTCTTTGTGACATCGTTTAAAGGACTCTTCTCTACAAAGAACGTATCCTGCATATCGCGCGCAGGATGATCTGCCGCAAAGTTCATTTTTGTGAAAATATGCAGGTCGTCTTCCACTTCTGGCCCGTCAGCAAGTGTAAATCCCATACGTTGGAAAATCTCCACTATTTCATTCTTTACTATAGAAAGAGGATGACGTGTTCCAAGATTGATTGGGTATGGAGTTCTGGTAAGGTCAAGATCAATGTTTTTAGTGTCAGAGGAAGAGACCGTGTCACGAAGACCATTTATCTTCTCAAGTGCAAGTTGCTTGAGTTCGTTGATTTTTATTCCCACGCTTTTCTTGTCTTCCGGTGATACATTGCGGAAGTCCTGCATCAAAGCGTTGATGGCTCCTTTCTTAGAAAGATATTTTAAGCGTAACGCTTCCACTTCGTCTGCATTGCTGGCTTGCAGTGCATTGACCTCATTCATGAGGCATTCTATTTTTTCTAATAGCATTTTTGTGTGAGTTTTTGGGTCGCTCTGTGTCAAACAAAGCGTATATTCTGAAAATTTGATGCAAAGTTAATAAATTCTTTTTAAAAAAGAGGTTTATTTTGAAAAATAGTTGTACTTTTGTACTCAATTTATGTAATAAACCTGTTTTCGTGACATTCTTTTTTAAACGTTACAAAAAACGATGAGATTTAAATTCTTGACAGTCCTATGGGTGACACTATTGTCTGCATTCTTTCTTGCAGGATGTTTTGACCGGACTCCTGGCGGCGCTGAATCCTTTAACAATGATCTCTTTGTGTCTGACACAATGGCTGTTGATTCTATTACAGAGACAGTGGAGGAAACCCCTATGCCTGTTGCTGCCGATGAACTGTTTGATGATTTCTTCTTTAATTTTGCAGCAAGTCGTAAGGTACAGCATGAGCGGGTGAAGTTTCCTTTGCCAGTTGATAATTACGGCAAGTTGTCCGAAATGCATCAGCAGGAATGGCGTCGTGAGCGCTTTTTTATGCCTTTAGGCTATTACACCTTAGTGTTCAATGATTATAAACAGACAGCTTTGGTGAAGGACACTACAGTGAATGATGTGACAGTGGAGCGTTTGGCTATGTCAAAGGGAAGTGTCACCCGATGGCATTTCGCTCGTGTAGGAGGTCTTTGGTATATGGATAGTATAAGACGTATGTCACTGAAACAGCATGATGACGCGTCTTTCTTCCGTTTTTATCAGCGTTTTGCCACAGATTCTGTCTTCCAGCAGGAGTCCTTGTATGATCCAGTCATATTTACAGGCCCGGATCCAGACGATGATTTCTCTACGATGACGGGAGAACTGATGCCGGAACAGTGGCCAATGTTTGCACCTTGGTTGCCATCAGGGACGTTGTATAACATTATATATAGTGCCGCACCATATCCAAAGACAAATTTCCGCGTAATGCTATTACGTGGCATCTCTAATGGTATGCAGATGGAAATGCAGTTTGTAAAGCGTCAGGGACGATGGAAGTTGAAGAAGATAAACACATGATTTAGTTATAATGGAAAGTCTCTTAAAATATAATACCTTTGCTATAGACAATAAGTGCCGTAGGGTATACTCACCAATTTCAGTAAAACAGTTAAGACTATGTCTGACAGAATTGCACAATTCTCCTTTACTTGTTATTGGAGGTGGTAGCAATTTACTGTTCACGAAAGACTTCAATGGCAATGTATTGCGTCCAGCCATAATGGGAATAATACCATTTGCATCTCCAAGCGGTGATGCAGATACCGTTATGTTGAGATGTGGTGCCGGTGAGGTTTGGGATGATGTTGTAGAATATGCTGTAAGACATGGCTATTATGGCATGGAGAATTTGTCGCTTATACCTGGTCATGTGGGTGCCTCTGCTGTGCAGAACATAGGAGCCTATGGTAAAGAGGTGAAGGACATTATATATAAGGTGGAATGTTTGGAGATTGCTACGGGGCGTAGCGTAGTGTTCAGTAATGCCGATTGCGGATATTCATATCGCCATAGCAACTTTAAGTCAGACTGGAATGACAAGTATGTTGTGACGTATGTGACATACCGATTGTCTACAGTCTTTGTCCCACATTTGGATTATGGCAATTTATGGGCTGTTCTACAGCAGAAGGGTATCGACAAGCCTACTGCCAATGATGTAAGACAGGCTGTAATAGAAATCAGACAGCAAAAACTCCCAGACCCACTGATGGAGGGTAATGCAGGTTCGTTTTTCATGAACCCTATTGTCAGTCGTGAGAAATTCATGCAATTACAGTCTGAATATCCTAATATGCCATATTATTCAACAGCAGATCCGGATAAAGTGAAAATCCCTGCTGGTTGGATGATTGAAACTTGTGGATGGAAAGGACGGAGCCTGGGTCGTGCAGGAGTACACGATAAGCAGGCACTGGTGCTTGTAAACAAGGGAGGAGCTACAGGGTTAGAGATAGTTGACCTGTGCAATGCCGTCTGTGCCGATGTAAAGAAGACTTTTGGTATAGACTTAAAACCCGAGGTTAGGATATTGTAGACCTTTGTCAGATTCGTAATAGCATGAAGTTAACATTTCTTGGAACAGGCACCTCTATAGGTGTGCCGGCGATAGGTTGTCCATGTGAGGTGTGTCATAGTACAGATCCGAGGGATCATCGTCTTCGGGCATCCGCTATGGTGGAGACTGACAGCGGTTTGAGGATACTGATAGATTGTGGACCGGATTTCAGACAGCAGATACTCACGCAGCCATTCGGGAAGTTAGATGCAGTGTTAATAACGCACATACACTATGACCACGTTGGGGGTGCTGATGATCTGCGTCCCTTTTGCTGGTATGGTGATGTCGATGTGTACGCGCAGAATGATGTAATAGATGGTTTACATAACACAATGCCATATTGTTTCAAGAAACAACTGTATCCTGGAGTACCGCATTTAAAACTTCATGAGGCAAAGGCAGGTTGTCCTATTAGAATAGTCCGGCCACATGAGATTGTGGTTGACTTCCCCGGCAGCGGAGCAAATCTGCAAGGCGAGATGCACACTGTAGGACATAGGGAAGTCGTACCGGCCATTAATGATGCACTTGAGGTTGTGCCTGTACCGGTGTTGCACGGAGATGCACCCATCTTGGGGTATCGTTTTGGACCTTTGGCATATATAACGGATATGAAGGAATCCACATCTCAAACCCTTGAATTGTTGAATGGGGTGGAGGTGCTTGTTATTAACGCCCTAAGATTTGAGAAACAGCACCATAGTCATCAGCTTGTTGATGACGCTATAGCCTTCTCCCGTAAGGTAAAAGCAAAGCGCACATATCTGACGCATCTTACACATGATATAGGAACGCATGATGTGGCGAATAAAAGGTTGCCTGCAGATGTGTCGTTTGCCTATGATGGAGAGGTGGTCTTTATATGAATTCTTGGTGTTATTATGGTGTCATGCCTTTTAGCATCTTCTCGGTCTGTTTCATTCTCGCCCTCTGTTGAGGTGTGGCCGTACTTGAATTGTCCTTGTATAAGGTAAGGGCCTGCGTAAATAAAAGGCGTGCTTTTTCTGTAGACACTGTTATAGTGTCGGTGTTCTCGTTATTTATTAGATAATGTGCAAAGGCGGTGTGGAACAGAACATCGCCTTTATCGTTGCCCCCTGTAAGTGGAAGAGCCATATTATAGTACTTTATAGCCTCATTATAGTCTTCCAAGTAGAAGAGGCTTTCTGCGCATACATACAGATAAGTGGCGCGTTCCTTGGGCGATAAAGTCTCTAAATGCGGTATCGCCGTGCGTAATGCCTTTGCTGCATCCTTATAGTTTTGTTCTTTATAATAGGAGAATCCCAGCCAGGCCATGAACCTTGGAGTGAGGGTATACTGCTTTTGCAGTTTCTCAAAGCTTATTATACATTCGTGATACTTGCCACTCTGGTAATATTCCACGGCTTTTCCTAATAATTCACTGTTGCGTCCGGCTGACTGTGCGGTACACTCCATTGATGGCAATGTTATAGAAAGAACAAAGAACAGCCCCTTTACCAGTAACGAAAGTAATCTCTTTATGTATGGACGTTCCCAGTCGTTGACATGATATTGTCTCCCTGCATATTCCAATATGTCGATATCCATCATCACAATGCCTTCCGCACGCAGTGCCGGAGTGTCCCCCATGTCTTTTTCAAGTGATTTTAATAAAGGGTTAATATCATTTAGTTGCAGGTCCGTGTAACCACTAGCGAGGATGTTTGCATAAGGGCTGGCATCCTTTGGCTGTCCGAAAGCCTCACTTATTATAGCTTTCGTGAAACTCATCCCCGTGAATATCTCCGTAAGCTTTTCCTGTACGAGTTCTATTTGCTGCTCACAGTTGGTGTTGCAGCCTATGCAAAGTAATATGTCTGTATGCGGTATCAGAGTGATTACGTGATTTGGTATCTAAATATCTGCAAAGTTAAGCATATTTTGTGGTTTTATAAAATGTTTCATGTCTTTTTTATTATTTTACAATATATTTTATGTCAATTGTTTCTCTTGGCAGGATAATTTTGTTAACTTTGCACTATAAACTCATTACACCTTATTAAAATAGGTATTAGAACTATGCATACAAGAAAAGAAACCTTGGAAGCTTTTGCCAGACTGCTTGACATACAGGAAGAGTTACGTCTGAAATGTCCCTGGGACAAGAAGCAGACTAATCTCTCACTCCGCCCACATACTATAGAGGAGGCATTCGAGTTGTGTGACGCAATTCTGGATGACAATCCTGTGGAGATACAGAAAGAGATGGGAGATGTTATGGAGCATCTTGTGTTCTATGCTATGATTGCCAGTGAACAGGGCCGTTTTGACATGGCTGACGTACTGGCCAAGGAGGCAGACAAACTTATTTTCAGACATCCGCATATATATGGTGAACAGACAGCGGACAGTTCGGAAGAGGTAAGCAAGATTTGGGAACTGGTAAAACAGAAGGAGAAGAATGCAAACAAGACTGTCTTGTCAGGCGTTCCCCGTTCGCTGCCTTCGCTTATTAAAGCATATCGCATTCAGGATAAGGCCAGCAACGTGGGTTTTGATTGGGACAAGCCCGGTGATGTGTGGTGGAAGGTGATAGAGGAAATCATGGAACTGAAGAAGGAACTGGATTACGGAGATAAGGAGAAGTCTGTAAGGGAGCTTGGAGATGTGCTGTTCTCTATTGTCAATGCAGCAAGATTATATAAGATAAATCCTGATACGGCATTGGAATATACCAACCGTAAGTTCATATCACGTTTTGGTTATGTTGAGGCTAAGGCCAAAGAACAGGGACGTAATATAAAGGATTTGACGCTTGCGGAAATGGATGAACTGTGGAATGAGGCAAAACATAAGGAGACAGAACAATAAAAACAATGGCAATATGAAACATTTGATATCTATTTGTGTTGCTGTCATTCTTCTTTTGACGGCAGTTGGCTGTGAGGAGAAAAAGGGTGATGCGTCCGTTACTGCAGAGGACTCTCTGTATGTGAGTATCCCGGATACCGCGATATATGGTGTAGTGGGAGAGGGAACCACGATGCACGTGCTCGAACTGCTTGCGGAAGATGGCAGGACGCTGACTTTCGCTGTGAATCAGGACAGCTGTTCGGATGTTCAGGGTGGTGTGTTCTCTGGAGATAAGGTTACCCTGACGGTGCGTGAGGGAAGTGATGGCCCGGAGGTGGTGAAACTTGTGAACATTACTTCGCTGTTTGGCAAGTGGACATCTATAGACCGTAATTTTGAAATCATGCAGGATGGTGTGGTGTCAGGTGCAGTTCAGACGGAGTCTAATCCATATACGCAATGGTCTATGGCAAATGCTAATCTGATACTTAATGCAGATACCTTTGATGTATTGCTTCTTGGACCGGACAGTATGACAATAGAGAATGCCAAAGGCATCTTTGTGTATAAGAGACAGAAGTAAGTTCCTTGTGCACTAACGTTGATATAGGTCTGCATTCATACATTAAATATGAACTAATCGTTTTTTCAAAGTGTCAGAAAAATGCCTCTTTTTCTGACACTTTGATTTTTTCCAATCGCTGAGAATCGCGTATTTGAAAATTATTTTGTCGTGGATGCGTACAGCGCATTCTCTGCTAATATAGCTAAAGTGTTGTAAGTGATGGTGTTATCTATTTTGTGGTATGTCAAGTTTATGCAATAGCGCCCCAAAAACAATGCTTTTACACTGTAATCACATTGATATTGTACTGTGAAAGGATACAAATAGCAACGCAATCACTATCTGATTACTGGCCGATTAGATACTATTGGCGTCCAATCATTCTTTTCTCACCCTTTTGAACCATACAAAAGCTGCATATTTTTCTCTAAAACGCAAGGTGAAGACGATATCTTCGAAAAAGCAAAACGTAAGTAAAGCGGCCGTTTTTGTGACGTTTTGTCAAAATGCACATTTCAAGTTCCGTGAGGAATAGTCCTGTGGAATAACATATTTTTTTGTATGTGAGGATGGTTGTAATATATTTCCACATTAGGTGTGTAGAGAAAAAATTCTTTTTTAATCATTCTCAGAATGGCAACAATAATCACTCTAATGTTAGATTTTTGTTAAAAAAAGATAAAAGACGGTGCTGTAAATATGTTTTTAATGTGCGTAATTGAATAAAAAGTATTAAATTTGCACCCATAAAAATAAAAAAGTTTCTCTTTAATATCTTTCTACACTCATTAAAATATAGAAAATGAGGTGAGAAACAAATGCAATATACAAACCTGTAGTCTTTAGACTGAAGACTTTTGACTTATGGTTTATATCCTATTTTACATTATATGACAAACGAAGAAGAACTCTTTCCTGTAGAAGCATCCGCAGAGCCAGAGAAGAAAAAACGTGTACGAATCAGTAAGAAGGACACTTCTGACCATGTATATAGCGTAGCCGGTAGTGAAGGTGAGAACCTTGACAAGCCGAAACGTAAGCGTGGACGTCCAAGTAAAGTTGAGAAAGAGAAGTCCGATGATATCACAACAATGGACATTGTGGAGAATGATATAGTAGATACAAACACAGAAGAGACGGAGTTGGAACAGGATTCTCCAGAACAGCAAGGGGAGGGAGTTGAAGAGTCTGTCGTTTCGCAGCAGGAAACGGATGCGGCAGGCACTCTGTCAGAACCACAGAAGAAGAAACGCGGCCGTAAGTCAAAGGAGGAAATCATTGCTGCTGCGGAGGCTAAAGCTGAGGCATTGGCGCAGAATAATCAGCTGAAAGCATCACATCCTGTCTATAATGAGGACGAAGAGGGTGAGGATGCGGATGGTGATATTATTCCAGAAGCTGTCTATGCTAATGCCAGTGCCTTGGATGGAGAAGGGAGTGATGTGCAGCATGACCTGCTTGAGAAATTACAGAACAAGGTAAGCCAGCATAATGATATAGCGGTTCCTGAAGACCAGATATGGGAAGGTGACCCTGGTGATGGTACGGATTTCATAGTTGTTACGGATTTGCCGGTCGAGGATAATGCGGCTATACCATATTATGATATGTTGGACAATCCTCAATTGGCGTCTGAGGGGACTGTTGAATATCAGCAGCAGGAAGAGATACCGTCTGACCAGCAGTATGACTTTAACGATATTGTACGCGCTAACGGCTTGCTTGAGATAATGCCTGATGGATATGGCTTCCTTCGTTCAAGTGATTATAACTATTTGTCTGCTCCTGACGACGTGCATCTGACCATGCAGCAGATCAAACAGTATTCCCTTAAGATGGGAGACGTGGTGGAATGCCGTGTCAGACCACCGCGTGCAGGAGAGAAATACTTTACAATGAGTTCCATCGAGAAGGTCAATGGGCGTAACCCTGCTGACATTCGTGACAGGATAAGTTTTGAGAATCTGACACCACTTTTCCCAGAAGAGAAGTTCAATCTCTGCGGTACGCCGTCAGCGACAAATGTATCCACCCGTATTGTGGATCTGTTCTCACCGATAGGTAAAGGACAGCGTTCACTCATAGTGGCACAGCCAAAAACGGGTAAGACCATTTTGATGAAAGATATAGCCAATGCTATAGCGGCAAATCATCCTGAGGCTTATATCATGATGCTGTTAATAGATGAGCGTCCTGAAGAGGTTACGGATATGGCGCGTACAGTCAATGCGGAAGTGATAGCCTCTACATTTGACGAGCCTGCTGACCGGCACGTGAAGATAGCGGGACTTGTACTCGAGAAGGCCAAGCGTCTTGTGGAATGTGGGCATGATGTTGTCATTTTCCTTGATTCTATCACCCGTTTGGCACGTGCATACAATACCGTTGCACCTGCCAGTGGCAAGGTTCTTACCGGTGGTGTTGACGCTAATGCTTTACAAAAGCCCAAGCGCTTCTTTGGTGCGGCGCGTAATATCGAGGGAGGTGGTTCTTTGACAATCATTGCCACAGCACTAACGGATACAGGCTCGAAAATGGATGAGGTTATCTTTGAGGAGTTTAAGGGAACTGGTAATTCTGAATTGCAGCTTGACAGACAGTTGGCAAACAAACGTATATTCCCGGCTGTTAATCTTGTGGCGTCAAGCACACGTAGGGATGACCTTCTGCAGGATGACGTTACTATAAATCGTATGTGGATATTACGTAAGCATATAGCGGATATGAACGGCATAGAGGCGATGAATGAAATTCATAACCTGTTGTTGCGTACACATGATAATGACGAGTTCCTTATGGCAATGAATGGTTAGACGTCTTACGTTTCATTAAATTGCACACATAGTATGCTATGTATGCAGAAATGAGTAAATGAAACTTAAAAGATGTAAAAAAGGAAATGCGTATGTTGTACATATCGTTTTAACTTGCTAACTTTGTACTTGCTCACTATGTGTGCAGTAATGTGCTGCGGACTTTTAAAAGGGCAATAGCTGGAAATTATGTCAATAACGAAGACTCGGAAAATACTTATAGATGTGGCAAGGCAACTGTTTGCAAAGAATGGCATAGAGCGGACCACGATGAACGATATCGCTTTGGCTTCGGGCAAAGGTCGCCGTACTTTGTATACATATTTTAGCCATAAGGAAGATATTTATGCTGCGGTAATAGAGTCAGAACTTGAACGGCTGTCTGATAAACTTGACGAAGTGGCTGCAATGAAAATGCGGCCACAGGAGAAAATCATAGAATTGATATATACTCACTTGAGTCAAATCAGAGAAACCGTTGTGAGAAATGGAAATTTACGGGCAGAGTTCTTCCGTAATATCTGGACAGTAGAGAAGGTTCGTAAGCAGTTTGATGCGGATGAGATAGCCCTTTTCAGAAAAGTGTATGCTGAAGGCAAGGCAGAGGGAGAGTTTGATATAGAAAATATCGAGATGGTGGCAGACATTACTTACTATTGTGTGAAAGGCCTTGAGGTTCCATATATATATGGCCGTTTAGGTCGTGGCATAACAGACGATACCAGCAGGCCGCTTGTTGCAAAGGTAGTGTATGGTGCATTGAGAAAATCCGGTATATAATTAATAGAAAATCAACATTAAAACATACAAAACTTACAAAAATGGGATTATTGGAAGGAAAGACAGCGCTTATAACAGGTGCTGCGCGTGGCATAGGTAAGGCCGTTGCCATGAAGTTTGCTAAAGAAGGTGCGAATATCGCTTTTACAGATCTTGTACTGAACGATGATATGGCGGCTGGTCTTGAAGCTACTCGTAAAGAGATAGAGGCTTTAGGAGTAAAGTGTAACGCGTATGCTGGCAATGCGGCTGATTTTGCAGAGACAGAGGCTGTGGTGGCAAAAATTAAGGAGGACTTTGGCAGCATTGATGTTCTCGTGAACAATGCCGGTATAACAAAAGACGGACTGATGCTTCGTATGTCAGAGGCACAATGGGATGCTGTATTGAACGTAAATCTTAAGTCTGCGTTTAATTTCATACATGCCTGCGCCCCAATAATGCTTCGTCAGCGTTGTGGTTCCATCATCAATATGTCAAGTGTTGTGGGAGTTCATGGAAATGCTGGACAGTGTAATTACTCAGCATCAAAAGCGGGTATGATAGGCCTTGCAAAGTCTATTGCACAGGAGCTCGGTCCTAAGGGTGTGCGTGCAAATGCTGTGGCACCGGGATTTATCGAGACAGCAATGACAGAACAGCTCCCTGAAGCTGTACGTGCAGAATGGATGAAGAAGATACCTCTGCGTCGTGGTGGCCAGGTTGAGGACATCGCCAATGTATGTCTGTTCCTCGCATCAGATATGTCAAGCTACGTATCAGGACAGGTGATACAGATTGATGGTGGTATGAATATGTAATGTCATATTGATATAGGGTTAATGACCGTACTTTATGAAGACAACCACATTATTGTGGTAAATAAGCAAAGTGGGGAGATTGTTCAGGGCGATAAGACTGGCGATGTCCCCCTTTGTGATACTGTTAAAGCATACATAAAGAACAAGTACAACAAACCAGGAAATGTTTTTCTTGGGGTTGTGCACCGCCTTGACCGTCCTGTGCACGGAGTAGTAGTCTTTGCACGTACATCCAAGTCTTTGGCAAGGATGAATGAAATGTTTCGCAAATCAGGCATCCGGAAGACATATTGGGCTATAACAAAAAGGAGACCGGTGGAAGATGAGGCAACGCTGACACATTGGATCGTGCGTAATGAGAAGCAGAATAAGTCGTATGCCTATGATACAGAAAAGCCGGACTCACGTAAGGCTGTGTTGCATTATAAGCTTATTGGTGCAAGTGAACGCTATAATCTAATAGAAGTGCAGCTCATGACAGGCAGACACCATCAGATACGATGTCAGCTGGCAAAGATAGGATGTCCGATAAAAGGTGACTTGAAGTATGGCGCTGAACGCAGTAATACGGATGGAAGTATATCCCTGCTTGCTCGCAGTATAGAGTTTGAGCATCCTGTCACACACAAACATATTTATATAGAGGCTCCATTGCCTGATGATATATTGTGGAAAGCTTGTGGTAATAATTCTAATTGCAATCTAAAAAAACACGAAAACTTTTGTTAAAATGGAAAAAAGTTCGTAAATTTGCATTTAGGAACAGTGATGTTGAACATTTTCTGAGAATATAATTGTATAATACATAAAACCTTAAATCATAACTGCAATGGAAATAGAATTTGTAAGAAGTAGATTCATCAAGCATTTTGATGGTAAAACAGGTAATATCTATCATTCGCCTGGACGTATAAACCTTATAGGTGAGCATACTGACTATAATGGTGGTTTCGTGTTTCCCGGTGCTGTGGACTGTGGTGTTATGGCTGAAGTGCGTCCTAATGGAACGAATAAGGTTATGGCGTATTCTATAGACCTTAAAGACCGTACAGAGTTTGATGTGGATGATCCTAAAGGACCTACAGCTACATGGGCACGTTATATATATGGTATAGTTCAGGAGTTTCGTATTCTGGGCGTTGACGTTAAAGGCTTTAATATCGCTTTTGCTGGTGATGTGCCATTGGGAGCAGGAATGTCAAGCTCTGCCGCTATGGAGTCTTGTTTTGCGTGTGCTTTGAATGACCTGTTTGCTGACAATAAGGTCTCAAAGTGGGATATGGTTCTTGCCGGTCAGGCGACAGAGCATAAGTATATAGGATGCAATTGTGGCATAATGGATCAGTTTGCATCCGTTTTCGGTCAGGAAGGGAAACTGATGCGTCTTGATTGCAACAGCCGTGAATTTGAATATTTCCCATTTGATCCAAAAGGTTATAAACTTGTTCTGCTTAATTCATGTGTAAAGCATGAACTTGCTGGCTCACCATATAATGACAGGCGTAATTCGTGTGAGAACGTAGTGAAAGCCGTACAGGCTAAATATCCGGAACGCACAATAAAGACTCTGCGTGACTGTACATGGGAGGATATAGCGGAAGTGAAGGATGTGGTTAGTGCAGAAGATATACAGCGTGCTACATTCGTTCTTGGTGAAAAGGATAGGGTGCTTGCCGTATGTGATGCTCTTAATAAGGGGGATTATGAGGAAGTTGGCAAACAGATGTATCTTACGCATCAGGGACTCTCAAAGGACTATGAGGTTAGCTGTGAGGAACTGGACTATCTGAATGACATAGCAAAAGAATGTAATGTGACAGGTAGCAGAATTATGGGTGGCGGCTTTGGCGGTTGCACAATAAATCTGGTTAAGGATGAATTGTATGATAATTTCATTGCTACTGCCAAAAAGAAGTTTGCAGAGAAGTATGGACATGAGCCAAAGGTCTATGATGTTGTAATAGGGCAGGGTTCAAGAAAAATCTGTTAACAAGCCTATTTGTTATTTTGTTAATAATAGATATAAAAAGGAGAATGTATAGAAGCATTCTCCTTTTTGTTTTTTTTGATGTTAAGATGGCATACATTTTGTAATTTACCGAATACGATTGCGAAATGCAGTAAAGAATACTTAACTAATAATTCATATTTACAACTATGGCAAAAGGTAACATTGGTGTAACAACCGAAAACATTTTTCCTGTAATTAAGAAATTCCTTTATTCTGATCATGAAATTTTTCTTCGCGAGTTGGTTAGTAATGCTGTAGACGCCACACAGAAATTGAAGACTCTGGCAGAAAAGGGAGAATTTAAAGGTAGTATGGATGACACTTCTGTCTATGTCAAATTGGATAAGGAAGCAGGCACCCTGACTGTTTCTGATCATGGTATAGGTATGACAGAGGATGAGATAGACAGGTATATCAACCAGATAGCGTTCTCTGGCGTAACAGACTTCCTTGACAAATACAAGGATAATGCTAATGCAATCATTGGACATTTTGGTCTTGGATTTTATTCTGCTTTTATGGTTGCAGATAAAGTTGAGATTATAACAAAGTCATACAAGGACGATGCCAAGGCAGTGAAATGGATATGTGATGGAAGTCCGGAATATGAGATAGAACCCGTTGAGAAAGAGGAGCGCGGTTCAGATATTGTACTGCATATAGCAGAAGATTGTAAGGATTTTCTTGAGAAAGAGCGTATCACACAGCTATTGAACAAGTATTGTAAGTTTATGGCTGTAAATGTTGTCTTTGGAAAAAAGCAGGAATGGAACAATGATGAGAAGAAAATGGTTGATACGGATGAGGATAATGTCATCAATAACGTGGAGCCATTATGGACAAAGACGCCTTCAACCCTGAAAGATGAGGATTATAAGAATTTTTATCGTACTCTTTATCCTATGCAGGATGAGCCTCTTTTCTGGATTCATCTAAATGTTGACTTTCCGTTCCATCTAACAGGTATCCTGTATTTCCCAAGAGTGCAGTCAAATATGGACTTGCAGCGCAACAAAATACAGCTGTATTGTAATCAGGTATTCGTGACAGATCAGGTTGAGGGTATTGTGCCAGACTTCCTGACTCTGTTACATGGTGTTATAGATTCACCGGATATTCCGCTGAATGTCAGCCGTAGCTATCTGCAGAGTGATCAGAATGTGAAGAAGATAGCGACATATATTACTAAAAAGGTTGCGGATAGGTTGAATAGTCTCTTTAAGAGTGATCGTAAGGATTATGAGGAAAAATGGGATTCTTTGAAGGTGTTCATAAACTATGGAATGTTGACAGATGAGACTTTCTGTGACCGTGCAAAGGATTTCGCTCTTTTGAAGGACACAGAAGGCAAGCATTTCACATACGAGGAGTATAGGACTCTTATAAAGGAACAGCAAACAGATAAAGAAAATACACTGGTATACCTTTATGCGAACAATAAGGATGAGCAATATACATACATTGAGCAGGCTAAAGCGAAGGGGTATTCTGTACTTCTGTTTGATGGAGAATTGGACACTCCGATGATTTCTGTTTATGAACAGAAATTTGAAAAGAGCCGTTTTACACGTGTTGATGGTGACATTATTGACAGGCTTATACCGAAAGAGGATGCAAAGAAAGTAGAACTAAGTAAAGAAGATACTGACAAGCTGACAGAAGCATTCAAGACTAAGCTTCCAGAAATGGAGAAAGCGAATTTCAATGTGGAGGTGCAGGCACTTGGAGAGGAATCCGCTCCAGTTGTGTTCACGCAGAGTGAGTATATGCGTAGAATGAAGGATATCTCACGATATCAGAGTGGTATGGGCTTCTATTCGCAGATGCCAGACTCTTATAACATTGTGTTGAATAGCGACAACGCCATAATAAAGGCTGTTGTGGATGGTAGCGCTAAAGATGACACAGTATCACAGCTTATAGATCTTGCTTTATTGCAGAACGGTATGTTGAAAGGTGCAGCCCTTGATAAGTTCTTGAAGAGGTCTGTGGATCTGCTTAAATAAAATAATAACAGGACATGACGGATATATTTGTCACGTGTGTCCGTAATCAAATCTAAGAGTTAAGACTGTGTACCGCAGACTTTATATAACAGCCCTGCTTTCCGTTCTGCTTCCCAATGTGCTGGGAAGCAGTTGGAAAGTGGGGCTTCTCTATGCTCAAAGGCATATCATTTATTCTGATAATATAGCATCTCTGCAGGTTGTACCGGGTACAAGATGGCAGGATATGCCTATTATCAGATTACGAGGCAATGAACCTTTGAATATAAGTTTTGACGATTTCTCACACTCTTATCGTCGTTTTACATATAAAATAATACATCTTGAGGCGGACTGGACACCATCGGAGAATCTATTCACAACAGATTATATAGATGGATTTGAAGATGGCTTGACAATAGATAATAGTGTGGAGTCAGTCAATACGTTACATAATTATACTCATTATTCGCTTCAGATACCAAATGATAAGTGTAGGTTGACAATGAGTGGCAATTATCGTGTTGATATAAAAGACGATAATGATAATGGGACACCAGTACTAAGTGTTTTCTTTATGGTGAATGAAGCAGTAACGAAAGTTGCTCTCTCGACAACAGCTAATACAGACATTGACATACGTAAAAATCATCAACAGGTTGAAGTGAATGTGGACTACACTTCTTTAAATGTTGTTGATGCACGTAGGCAGATAAAGGGGTATGTGTTGCAGAATGGACGATGGGACAATGCGCGTTTGCTGCCGGAAGTGCAAAGGATTACACCAAGTAAGTTAGAGTGGGTGCATTGTCGTGACCTTATATTTGATGCTGGTAATGAATATCATAAATTTGAGATACTTGATATTCACAGAAATTCCATGAATGTAGAGAACAATGTATGGGATGGTGAGTGGTGGCATACTGTGTTATGGCCGGATTATAAACGTCCTTCGTATGTATATGATGAAACAGCGAGAGGGGCATTCTATATAAGAAACAGTGATAATATAGAGAATGATATCACATCAGAATACGTCAAGGTGCATTTCCTCTTGAAAAGTCCACAATTACCATATCGCCTTTTTGTCAATGGTATATGGACAAATGACAGATTTTTGCCTAAGTATGAGATGATATATGATACAGAGAGGGATATGTATGAAGCCATAGTTCCGTTGAAATATGGATACTATTCATATCAGTACCTGATGTTTAAAGATGATGATATTATTAATGAAAATGTGACAGAGAATGAGGAGGCCGGAGCAAACATAGCGCCCCCATTGATTCCACCAACAGAAGGTTCATTTTATGAGACTAACAATATATATAATGCTCTTATATATTACCGTGGTAATAATGATAGAACTGACAGACTTGTTGGTGTGTACTGAATAAAAGAGTCAAATCCGCCATTTTTACAATGATAGATTTGACTCTTGTTTGTTTATATTGTTATCAAGTTTTAATCCGCATCAGCCTCTTGCTTCATATCTATCTCTTCTCCTTTTGCATTACGGAAATGATATTCAAGAAAAGCTAATTCTTGTGACGCAACGACATTTAATCCAAAGCCGTATTTGAATTGCCAGCGTCGTTTAAGACTAATAAACCCTTTGTTTATGAATGCTGCGACAAATGGATGGACATATAATGTGAAACGTTTTTCTCCTATTCGGTTTGCCAGATAATCAATCTTATGCTCAAGCGTATCTGTAAAAAGAATACTTGATTTGATTGTACCCTTGCCAAAGCAGGTTGGACACGTCTCTTCTACAGATACATCCATGGCAGGCCGTACTCGTTGACGTGTTATCTGCATCAGTCCAAATTTGGAAAGCGGTAGAATATTGTGTCGTGCGCGATCTTTCTGCATATTCTTGCACATACGCTCGTATAACAGTTGCCTGTCTTCTGCAAGGTGCATATCTATGAAATCTACTATTATGATTCCACCCATGTCACGAAGTCTAAGCTGGCGTGCCAATTCATCTGCTGCTCCCAGATTAACGTCAAGAGCGTTTGCCTCCTGTCCGTTCACACCGCGTGCCCTGTTTCCACTGTTCACATCAACTACGTGCATTGCCTCTGTGTGCTCTATGATAAGGTATGCTCCATGCTTATAGTTTACGGTTTTACCAAATCCGGACTTTAGCTGTTTTGTAACATTGAAGTTGTCAAATATTGGAACCTTTCCTGTATAGAGTTTGACAATTCCTATTCGTTCCGGAGCTATTAACTGCACATATTGTCGTACCTCTTCATATACCTTTTCGTCATTGATGTATATGTTCTCATAAGTGGGATTGAACAGGTCACGCAATAAAGCCACAGCACGGCTTGTCTCCTCAAATACAAGCTGTGGATATGTTGTAGCCTTTTGTACTCGTTTTAATGTGGTTTCCCAACGTTTTACGAGCACGTCAAATTCTGCGTGCAATTCTTCTGCACGTAGTCCCTCTGCTACTGTACGTACTATAACTCCGTAGTTCTTTGGCTTAAAGGATTGTATAAGTTGTTTCAGACGTGCACGCTCTTCTGACAATTTTATTTTTGACGAAACATTCACCTTGTCACCAAATGGCAGTAGTACCAAATAGCGGCCGGCGAAAGAAATCTCACCACTAAGACGTGGCCCCTTTGTTGATATAGGTTCCTTAACAACCTGTACTAAAGAATTGTGGCCAACTGTAAGGTATGATGATACAGATCCGTCTTTTGGCAGGTCCGGTAGTCTTGTAGCCTTAGTGAAAGGGTATAGTGTCTTGCGGTCGCTTTCAACTTGTTTGAGGTATTTTTCAAATGAAGAATACTGCATACCAAGATCTAGATAATGTAGGAAAGCATCCTTGTCATAACCAACGTCTACAAATGATGCATTGAGTCCTGGCATTATCTTTCTTATCTTTGCTACGTAAATGTTACCGACAGAAAAAGAGGCTTCTTTGGGTTCTGTCTGATATTCTACGAGTTCTTTATCCTCCAGCAAAGCTATTGATATTTCTTTCTCTCTAACATCGATAATTACTTCGCTTGTCATATATTCTGTTAAAGGTGTAAGGCAGATAAAAAACAGGGCAAGAGAATCAATATATTATTGACTCTTCTCGCCCTATCTCTTTTCTTTTGTTTCGTAAAAGACGGTTGCCGTATATAATTATAATTTTTCGGGCTACCTTTAAAAGAGGAGAATTATTGTCCGTTGAGTTTTTATTTACTCTTATGACGATTCTTTCTCAATCTTTTTTTACGCTTGTGGGTTGCCATCTTGTGGCCCTTCTTCTTTTTTCCGTTAGGCATAATTTTATTGTTTTTTATAGTGTTATTGAAATTTTGTAACGTTCAAGGGCATAAAGAATTAATCCTCGGCCGTTATATCTTCCCCCTTCATACGCTGCTGGAAACTCTTTGCAGGTTTAAAACCTGGGAAGTTATGTGCAGGTATAGTGAGTGTTGTATTTTTTGAGATGTTACGGGCTGTTTTCTCTGCACGTTTCTTTACCACAAATGTGCCGAAACCACGAAGATAGACATTCTCTTCATTACACATTGCATCACGAATCACTTTCATAAATGCCTCAACTGTAACGCCAACATCTCTTTTGGCTAATCCTGTTTTATTTGAGATCTCGTTAATGATATCTGCTTTTGTCATTGTGAATGTTGTTGATTTGTTCGTACTGTTTTCAAAAACGTTTGCAAAGATACAAAAAAAATATAATCTACAAAAATGTTTTGCTTATTTTTTGCCTTTTTGATTTGTAATTTATTGAAAATTAGCCATAATTTCATAAAAGCATTATAAAAAAGCCATTGGTAGGAGATTGTTAATTCCGTCGACAGCAATTATGTCGTCAATGGATGACATAATGATTCTGATATCTTGTTTATAACGTTTTTCGCATTCTGCAATAGCTTGACGACACATACCACATGGAGTTATTATTTTATTTGTTATATTACCTTCTGCATCCCTTGCTGCAAGTGCTATAGATATAATAGGTGTATCAGGATATAGGTTTTGAGCAGTGGCAAGTGTTGTACGCTCTGCGCAGATGCCGACAGGATATGATACGTTCTCCTGGTTGGCTCCTTTTATTATCTTACCATTTTTTAGCAATACAGCAGCTCCCACGGCAAAATGACTATATGGGGAATAGGATAGATAGGTTGCACTTTGCGCCTGTTCTACCAGTATCCGGTCTTGTTGAGTTATTGCTTGTGTTATCATATCATATAGGTTTTTAGTTTTCCTTTGGAGTTTCAAAGCATCCCATATCAGGAAATTCGACATTGCGTGGTTTGCCGTTTCTGTCAAATGGAAGTGATGTTGCAGGATTTGCACTTTTTACTGCTTGAGATGAGGATTTTGGAGTGAAGTCATAGAAAAAGTTGTCTGTGTCAAACATAACAAAACTGTTACGTCCAGATGTCATTGTATCATTAGTATTCTCATATATACAGTTTACAAACATCAAGCTGTCCTTTGTCAAAGGTTTGGGAGTTCTTAACAATGAATTCTCTATGCGCACATTTAGTGTTGAATCTAATGTGCCACGAGACCAATAAATAACATCATCTTCATAACCTTTTATGATGCTGTTCTTTATATACATAGTTAGTGGCATATATATATTTGTCTTGGCATTGGCAAATGCTAAAGCTGGTCCGCGGTTTGCATCAAAGGGATAGTATTGTACCACTGTGCAGTTGTTTATGTTGACGTTGCCCCCTCTGAAAAACAGACAGGAATCAATAGCGTTACTGATTTGTGAATTTTCAATAGATATATTGCAGTTCTCTGCCCATACACCGCTCCCCTTTAGATTGTGAATAGTGGAATTGGCGATGCTGAGTTTTGGACGTGTTGCGTTAACAGAGGAATCACATCTAAAAGCTGTACAGGCCCCATGCAGGTCTGTATACGTCATTGTATTATCGAAAGATGATGGAAGTATTCTTATACCTCCCCATTGTCCTGGATTATTGTCATAAGTCAGATTGCTTACCATTCTGTCAAGGCGGTCGCAACGTAATGTAATCTCGTTTCCTTGTTCGCCAAGAAGTTTTAATGTTCCTTCTACTCTTATGCCAGCATTATGATGAAAATACATGGTAGTGCCTGCTGCTATATTGAGAGTCGCATTTTCATTAACAGTTATACTGTCGTAAACGACTACTGGCTTGCCATGCAAATTGCTTATGGTTGTATCTTTGTTTACAATAAGGTTCCTCAGTATGAAAGCATCCCATGACCATGCTTTTAAATTGACTTTTTGTTGTACCCCACTTTCCAATGTGAATATGAGATTATCAGATAATAGTTGTGGTAATGTCTTAAGGTTGTTAGCTGATGTCAATTCTACAAAAACACGAAGGGAGTCGCCCTTACGTAGTTCTAAATCGTGTACTTGATAGCCAAGTTTTTCACTTAGATAAGTACCACATACATTTACCCTGAACCCTGTTTGGTTGCCATTCTCTAACCTCGCATTAACAATGCGTATTCCATCATTCGATTTATTATGTACTAAAAACTGTTTGTGTGGAGATGGTACTGTGGAGAAAACCGTATCAAGGCTAAGCGTATCAACTTCAAATGTAAGTTGATTATATGGAGATGTTGAAAAAGAATCGTCATCAGAGCAGGATGCAAGAACAGACATGATATATGCGCAGAATATCGTTATATAGAGAATTTTTCTATTCATTGTTATTTAGTTGTGGCAAATATTAGAAATTATGATTGTTATTCTCTTCTATATAACGTAAAGTCAACACATTTATTGTATTATCTGTACATGAGGCATATTGAGAAGTTCTTAAACCTACAACCCATACAATTACTCCATTGGAATCTTCTACTACCAACTGTCTGCAACGTTGAAAGTAATTCCGTTTGCAATCTGTAAGGTAGTCGCTGAGTAATTTCTTACCTTTCATTCCAAAAGGGGAAAATCTGTCTCCCTTACGGATTGGACGTATTGTAATAGGGAAGGCTACTTTTGAAGCGTCAAGTGTTACTTCGTATTGTTTACGTGAGGGCTTGAAATCGTCTTGTCGTTTTATTACATTGACGCCAATGCATGCTTGACCGTTATTGTATATATATGTACCAGCTTCAGGAATGCGTAATGATGGTAATTGTCTATTATGTTCTATAGCCTCTATAAGTAGATTACCTCTGTCTGATGCCAGTATATGTGTTGCAGAATGCCATGTTTTACCAGATGGCGCATGAATGTTTGCAAATATTACAGAAACCTGTTGAGGGGTAAATCCGTATTGTGTTAATATGGAGAAAAAAACCTGCTTAGGGGAAGGGTTAAGCTGTAGGTTGTTGATGTTTATTGCTATGCCATTGTCATGAGTTGTTACGCACTGCTTGATGGATGTGTTTACAGCATTATCTACAATCTTTACGGTTTCTGCAATGTTTTGTGCAGTACGGCTTATGTTGGCTTTTACAGCAGGATTGATGCTTTCCAATAAAGGGATAACATTCAATCGTAGGTTGTTACGTTGTACATCATCTTTTAAATTGGAACTGTCCGTTATGTACGCCTGCTTATGTTGCGTAAGAAATGCTACAATTTCTTCTTTGCTGGCACTTAATAAAGGGCGTATTATGTAACCATTCTTTGGCTTTATTCCTTCAAGACCATGTATGCCTGTTCCACGTATCAAATTAAGTAATATGGTCTCTACGTTGTCATCTCTATGATGCGCAACTATGATGCTACTTGCACCTATAGCTTTTCGTAATTGTTCAAAATATGAGTATCGCAAATTACGTGCGGCCATCTCAACACTAATTTTATGCAGGATGGAATAGGTGAGAGTATCAAAGTGTGTAAGATGTAATTCAACACCAAGTTTCTTGCATAAGTCTTTACAGAATTGCTCATCACGTTCACTTTCCTCACCACGCAATTTGAAATTGCAGTGTGCAGCGTGTACTTTATATCCTAACATTAGCATAACTCTAAGCAGGCATACTGAGTCCGCACCTCCAGACAGCGCTACGATATGTAGTTCTTCTTTGCATAAAAGATTATTGGTGGCAATGTATTTCTTAATCTTGTTAAGCATTTGGTTATGAATATTTAATTATGACATGGAGTTGTTTGTCTATTCAACAAAGAGTACCAGCCCTTTAAGATATTCTCCTTCTGGATGATAAATATTTATAGGATGGTCTGCTGGTTGGTGCAGTTGATGTAGTATACGTACTTTACGTCCTGCCAATGCGGCAGCAGTAAAGACTGCATTGCGGAAATTGTCTTTAGTAACCACCTGTGAGCAAGAGAAAGTGAATAAAATACCACCTGATTTTATCTTCTCAAAAGCCTTAACATTAAGACGGGTGTATCCTTTTAACGCATTATGTAATGCTGCACGATGTTTGGCAAATGCAGGTGGATCAAGGATTATAATATCATAGTTGGAACCTGCACGTTCAAGATATTTGAAAGCATCTTCGCAGAAAGCCTTATGCCGTTCGTCATTAGGGAAGTTCAATTCTACATTCTTTGTTGTCAGTTCTATAGCTTTAGCAGAACTGTCTACAGAATGAACCAGTTTTGCCCCACCACGCATGGCATAAAAAGAGAATCCGCCTGTATAGCAGAACATATTTAATACACTTTTGCCTTTTGCGTACTGTTCAAGGAGTGAACGGTTTTCGCGTTGATCAACAAAGAAGCCGGTTTTCTGCCCACGCAGCCAGTCTACATGGAATTTCAAACCATTCTCTAACGCGACATTTTCTTCTGTACCTCCATATATAAAGCCATTCTCCTGGCCAAGTTCTGCTTTAAAAGGAAGGGTCGTCTCACTTTTGTAATATACATTTTCTATACGATGGCCCATGACTTTAACAAGTTCTTTTGCTATAGCATTCCGACATATATGCATACCTACACTGTGGGCCTGCATCACAGCTGTTTTCCCATAACAGTCTATGATAAGACCGGGAAGATTGTCCCCCTCTCCGTGAACCAGACGATACGTATTGTTATGTGAGTTGTCTGCTATTCCGATGCTGATACGCATTTGTAGTGCTATTTTGAGACAATGGTACCAAAATTGTGTGTCAATTAGTTTGTCTTCAAATGTGAGTATACGTACTGCTATGCTTCCTATCTGATAGTGTCCTCTGCCTAAGAATTTACCATTATTAGAAAGTACATCTACAATATCACCTTCTGCAATTCCATCGTCCATGTGTTGTATTGCACCTGAAAATACCCATGGATGAAAACGTTTCAGGCTTTCTTCTTTACCGCGTTTTAAATATATGTTCATGTTTAGTTATATTTTCTTGTTAATTACTCCTGTTCCGGTTCTGGTACTATTATTAACTTATAATCTTTTGTTTCTTTCAGCCTGAGATACTCTTTATATAATTTAATACAGGCCCAAGCGTCCGTTGCCGCATATAGTTTCTGTTTATCAGTTAGCACATCGCTTTCCCAATTACTGAGCTGCTCTCGTTTGGATATTCTCTCGCCAAATAGATTGGCATAGAGTTTAGCCAGACTCTTATCCTCTATACCCAATTCTTTCATGTGTTCCTGCAATTCAAAAAATCCTTGTGGATTGAAATTGCCACGTTTATGTAAGGAATTGATATCGTCATGCCATGATAACCCAATCTTTGGTATAACGGTGGTTTCCATTAATCTTATTATAGCAGGACATAGTCCTATTCGGTTCAGACGAAAAAGAAAACAAATATCTTCTGTACATACCTGCAATAATGCAACCTTATTTTGACGGCCACGTTTAAAGACGGGCTTGGTTTCAGTGTCAAATCCTAATATATTAGACTTAAGCAAATAATTAACGGCCTTTTCCGCTTCACCTGCAGTCAATATTACAACAATCCTTCCAGGAAAGGTTACTTTTGGGAGGGTAGGGATGAGTTTCTTATCGTATTTAGAATATAACGTCTTTGTTAGCATAGTATATAGTTAAAATTGCTCTAAGATGGCAATGCGTTTACGCGTGTCAGGGTGAGTGCTGAACATATTGTTTATGAATCCCATTACACCCGAAGTTAAACTCTGTGGATGAATGATGAACATTTGTGCCACATCATCACGATGAATTCCCTGTAACCCAGGGTCATTGGATATTTTCTTTAATGCGGAAGCTAAAGCCAAAGGGCTTCCGCATAATTCTGCACCACCGGCATCTGCCATATATTCGCGTTTGCGACTGATAGCAAAGCGAGTAAGTAATGTAAATATGTATGCAATAGCGCAACAGATAACTCCTACGAACATTACCACAATCATGCTTACATGATTGTCACCTTCTTTGTCATTTCGTCGGGAAGAATACATTCCACCAAAAAACATTGAGTTATACAACATTTGCATAATAAGACTCATGACTGTTGAAATGATGCCAACAAATATAATGCTTGTAATCAGTAGTCTTGTATCATGATTACGGATATGTGTAAGTTCGTGGCCTATCACTCCTGCCAATTCATCGTCATTCAGCAGTTGCAGTAATCCTGTTGTCACTGTAACTGTATATGTCTTTGTGTTTATTCCACTTGCAAAGGCATTTAGTTGCGGATCGTTGATAATGTTTATCTTTGGCATATCCATTCCGCATGACATACATAGATTCTCAACTATATTGTATACTCTTGGATTATCTTTACGTGCTAAAGGTTGTGCTCCTGTAGCTGATTGGATCATGGATGTATTAGCAAAATATGCTATTATGAACCAAATGCCCACCCCTCCAATTATCCATGGTAATGCTTGCATGAAGTGGTAGTTCACTATCATTGTGTCCAGTTCATGAACGTACTCCCCGTTTTGATTGTAGTATCCTCCACCAAGATAATTAATAATGGCAAGAAATACCCATACCATTGCAAGGATGATACAAGGAAAGGCAATAAGCAATAATATGCTAAGCCTGTTGTTGCGGTTTATTTGTGTCTGTAGTCCTACGTATTGCATTTTATAGCATTTTATAAATATGATTATGTGCTAATCATTATAATTTGATTAGCACATAATAAAGACATACTTTATAACACCAGTATAATCAATATACATTTATATAAAGTCGCTTTAAGTTCATTTAGAAAGAAATAGTTGGAGCTTTCTCTACAATATCTCTTTCTTCTTTAGCTATTTCAAACATTGGCTCTGTATGGAAGCCAAACATACTTGCGAGTATGTTAGCAGGGAAAGATTGTACTGCAGTGTTCAACTCCTTGGTTGACGAATTAAAGAATCTGCGTGTTGCTGCAAGTTTATTCTCAATGTCGGACAATTCTCCTTGAAGCTGGATGAAGTTTTGGTTTGCCTTTAAGTCAGGATAAGCTTCCATACTTACCTTCAATCCTGCAAGTGCACTTGACAGTTGTGACTCTGCTGATATCTTGTCATTAATACCAGTAGCGCTCATAGCCGCGGTACGCGCTGCCGTTACCCTTTCCAACAGTTCACGTTCGTGTGTAGCGTACCCTTTTACTGTTGCTACAAGTTGTGGTACAAGATCGTAACGTTGGCGAAGTTGTACGTCTATATTGGCAAATGCATTCTCGCGATTATTACGCAGATTCACTAAATTGTTATATATGCTAACAGCCCAAATGGCTATGATAATAACAACGATTAAAATTATGACTCCTGTACTCATTCTTTTATAATAAAATTAGTTTCTTATTTAATGTCTCTGTTTATATATTTCTTTCCTTTTATAATCTTGATACCATTGAATTCCTTTCCTACTTCCTGGCCATATATATTGTATACCTTGTTATTGGTTACAGGCTTTAAAGTATTTCCTGGTTGTTGTATACCTGTAGGAATATTACTACCGTCAATATATGAGCCTTCATTTACAAAGAACAGATTAATGGAAGATGGTGAGGTCGCTATGGTCTTGGTGTAAGAATACTCATAAACTTTTCCGGTCAGGGTGGTTATTGTGGACTTCATTGTGAAAATTCCTGACGCATTGTACTCCACTGTCATCTGTACTAACGACTGGTCCATATCCGTTGTGAAAGTATCCCAGTTAAAGTTACTGCTGCATCCGTTGTTACTGCTGCTTGTATTATCCCAATTATCACATCTAATGCCGAAGTACTCCGTATAGTCATTACCTCCATGAGTGGTGTTCGCACCATACAGACACCAGTTGTTCCAGTTATTCTTCTTGGAACTATAGTTGTAGAACTTGAATTCTATGCTTTCTCCTTTGTTCAGACTATAGTCTTTCGTAGAGAAATTAGTCCACCATGCAGAGGTGGTGTTCTTATTTGTAGACATAGGATAATAGACAGGTGTCGCTGGCTGTTCTCCTTTCTTCATCGTGTATTTAATATAAGGCCCTGCAGTATAGAAATAGTTTCCACTCTCAAGCTTTATATTAACACTGATCCTATGTCCGTCTTCTGTCGGTGTAAATATACCACTTTCTGAAAGAGTCTCGCTGTCCGGCTCTTTTGTCGTGGTGTTAATTGCTGTAAATGTTGATATCACATTATCAACAACGGGTGCGCTGCTTGATATTGTGTTTGATGATGTAAGATAATCTGTAACAATACTATTGTATGCAGAAGCCACAGCAGCCTTTGGGTGATATTTGTAAAGCCACATTGGAACTCCAGTGTTGCTCACTGCGGTGAAACACATTGCAGGCATATCTGTGTATCCGTCAACATTCTGGTTCATTGCCACTCCATAATAAGTGACACCTCCTATTACAAGCCTTACAAAAGACTTGTTTTCGGCTGTGTATTGCCATGTGCCAGTTCTGTCACCGCTTATTTTTCCATCGGCAGTCAGTTTCACTGTCAATGGTGTCGCCTCTGCCATATTAGAGTGGTCAAGTCTATATGGATGGATTAGCAGTTTATATACTCCTGCAATACTGTCAGCTGAAAAAAGCTGCTTGCTTTCTATTATAGATTGTGTAGTCTGTTTTCCTGTATATTTGAAAGGTGAAGATACCAACCACCCTTTTTCATTTACAAATAGCTGTCTTGTACGGACAAGGTGTCCAAATGTGCCATCATTGAATTTCGTATGGTAAACTACGAAAGCGTCACCATCCTTGTCTACGATAGCAGAATTATGACCTTCAGCGCATTCCCCGACTGTCATTGTACCCCAATTGTTCATAGCGCCAATAATCTTCATGCCTTTATTGGTCCTGGCATTGGGCCCGTAGTTTAACACGTATGATGTATAGAGGGCTGAATTGCCAGAAGCGTCCACATACGGTCCGTCCGGATTAGAGGAACGGAATATACGCATTTCATAACCTCCATCAGGATCAAATGCTCCATAACTCATGAATAGATAATAGTAATCTCCAATCTTTTCTATGTAAGAGCCTTCGCCTGACACGTATGCGCCACCTGCAATGAGCTTTCCGAAATATGGATCACTCGTATATCCTGTATAACGTGCTCCATTGGGTGCTGTACCAGAGTATGTTGCAGGGGAATATGTGTATGTGTAGTCACGTAATCCTGTATCCTTGTTCAGCTTTAACATAAATATGCCGCCTGACCAAGAACCGTATGACATCCACAGTTCTCCCTGCTCATCAAAAAACACGCAAGGGTCAATACAGTTGGGCCACAGGTTTCCCCATGCGTTTGTCCTGTATCGTGCAGGAAGAGAAGTTTGCTCACCCAGTACAAGTTCAAGGTCTGTATCTTTGTATGAAACACTCTTTTGTGAGTAGGTCTGTCCGTTAAAGCCGCTGAATACTATAGGTCCTTGGTATTTAAACGGGCCTTTAGGGCTATCTGAGGTTAACATGATTATAACAGAGGCCCAATTCTCACCGTTTAAAGACAAATACATACACCATTTGTTCATGTTTGGATTGTATATCATGTCTGGAGCCCACATATTTCCATTTATCCATTCAGTCTGTGACTTTGTTGAATATGTAGAGCAAAAGGCACCAGCATCAAATGAACCTAACGTCTCTGATGATGTTATGCCATTACGTGTAACTTGTACTGTATGTGTAGGATTGGAGGCAAAAGCCTTGTCTGTAGAAGTGTTAAATACAGACGAATTGTTTAAGCCTGTAAAAGATACAAGTTGCGTACTTGAGGCCAAACCCATGTGTGAACCAACGATATAATATGTGTTGTCACTGTGATTGTACACAACAGACGGGTCATGTATGGACACTGCTGTATTATTACTTGGCTTATACATATTCTTCATCTCGTTGGCCGTGAGCTTTGTCTGCGCCATGATGCCGATGGATGCAAAACATGCAAGGGATATTAGTATGTTTTTTTTCATAATGTGGAATAAAAAAGTTCAAAAACGCTAAATATATACCATTGTATATAAATCCGCAACAAATTTACGCTTTTTATTCTAAACTGACAAACATTTCATGTCTTTATTTAATTTTATATGCAAAAAACACTGTCAATGGTTGTTAGAATGAAATAAAATCACTAAATTTGCCATTAAAATTATGTAAAGCATATCTGTTATCCGTATATAGATTTACATATAACTAAATATTTCAAACTAACCGAAAATCATTAACAATGAAAAAAAAGCTATTTCTCTCTGCGCTTGCTCTTGCTGCCACATTATGCGATGCAAACGCTCTGACAAATGAGATGACTGTACAGGCAAACAAGCCTGGTGCACAGGTGCAGAGTACCATGTACGGTATCTTCTTTGAAGATATCAATTACGCCGCAGACGGTGGACTGTATGCGGAAATGGTAAAGAACCGTTCCTTCGAATTTCCGCAAAACCTTATGGGATGGCGTACGTTTGGCAATGTACAGCTAAAGGACGATGGACCTTTTGATAAGAATCCTCATTATGTCCGCCTGTCATACGCCGGCCATGCTCATAAACACACTGGCATAGAGAATGAAGGCTTCTTCGGCGTTGCCACAAAGAAAGATGCGGCATATCGCTTTAGCGTATGGGCACGATGTCCAGAAGGAGGCAAGAGTGTTCTGCAGGTGCAGTTCGTTGATAATGCCACTATGGGAGAGAACCAGTGCTACTCTGAAGGCTTTGTGGAAGTCGAGGGTAAGGAGTGGAAGAAATACACTCTTGAGATTGTTGCGAAAAAGACTATGCCAAAGGCTTCTTTGCGTATTTTCCTTCGTGCTCCAAAAGGGAAAGGCATCAATACTACAGACCTTGAGCACGTTAGTCTGTTCCCGAAAGACACATGGAAAGGCCGTGAGAATGGTATGCGTAAGGACTTGGCACAGGCTCTTGCAGACCTTAAGCCCGGTGTGTTCCGCTTCCCAGGAGGATGTATCGTTGAGGGTACAGACCTCGAGACACGTTATCAATGGAAAAATACTGTCGGACCAGTAGAAAATCGTCCGCTAAACGAGAACCGTTGGGAGTACACTTTTGCCCACCGCTTCTATCCAGATTATTTCCAATCCTACGGACTAGGCTTCTTTGAGTACTTCCAGTTATGCGAGGACTTCGGCTGTGAGCCACTTCCTGTGCTTAGCTGTGGCCTTTCATGTCAGTATCAGAATGACATCCGTGATGAGAAAAAGGTTCATGTTGCACTTGAGGATCTTGATTCCTACATCCAGGATGCCGTTGACCTGATCGAGTTTGCGAATGGTTCTGTTGAGACAAAGTGGGGTAAAGTACGTGCGGATATGGGACATCCGGAACCGTTCAACCTCAAATTTCTCGGTATTGGTAATGAGCAATGGGATTATAAGGACAATCCTGCCTTTACTGCACGTTTGAAGAAATTCCTCGATGTGTTAAAGAAGAAGCATCCGGAGATTAAGTATATAGGAACTACAGGACCGGATTCTGAAGGTGATAAGTTTGAGCTTCTGCAACCAAGAATGAAGGAACTGAAGGTTGACCTTTATGATGAGCATTTCTATCGTAATGAGGCTTGGTTCCTTGACAGTAAGAACCGTCACCGCTATGACAATTATGACCGTAAGGGGCCAAAAGTGTTTGCCGGTGAATACGCGTGTCATGGCAGAGGCAAAAAGTGGAACCACTTCAACGCCGCTCTGCTTGAAGCGGCCTTTATGACTGGTATAGAGCGTAATGCAGATGTAGTAAGTATGGCCACCTATGCTCCTCTCTTTGCTCATGTGGAAGGATGGCAGTGGCGTCCAGACATGATTTGGTTTGATAACCTTCGTTCTTTCAAGAGCTGTTCATATTATGTTCAGCAGCTTTATGGCTTATACAAGGGTACAAATGTGCTGCCATTGAGGATGAATGGCAAGGTTGTGGCCGGAGATGAGGATCAGAATGGACTTTTCGCTTCTTCTGTAGTTGACAAGGCTACTGGCGATATATATATAAAGGTGGTGAATATCAGTAAAGAGTCACAGCCTGTAAAAGTTACACTGAAGGGTGTGAAGAAGGTCGCTTCGGCAAAGGTCGTAACCTTGAGCAGTACGGATCCTGTCGCTGAGAATACATTGGATAATCCTAATAAGATTATGCCTAAGGAGCAACCGGTACAGATGAGTGCGAATATTCTTGAGACAAATGTTCCAGCTTCCACTTTTGCCGTGTATGTTGTTACGCCTGTCAAGAAATAGTATTTGATATTATTACTTGTTTCAATTAAATACAAAGTGCTATATGTGTATGCTGCAATTAGGAGTGTGGCGATACGTATGGCACTTTTTGTTTTGTGGAGGGAACAAAAACAATATGCCTGCTCTTATGGAAGAGTTCTTTAAAATTGCATTTAACATTTTTTATTCTGGCAGATAGGCTGTTTCTTGTGTGAAATCAGGATGAAGAAGCTTGTTTGTAACAGTGCTAAGGATGCATCTTTTCGTATGTGGTATGGTATGAAAGATGTGCCATTCCATTTTTGAGTTTTCTGTGTCTGTAATGTTTTGGTGTGAATAACAGAAAAATCGGTATAAATGTAGGTGTAATTTGATAGAAATCATGATGTAATCTCTATCAAATTACAGTGCTATTTGATAGAGATTACATTCCAATTTGTATCAAATTGGAGAGGAAAAGTATTGATTCCGCAATTTGTGGTTGATTTTACAAAAATGGAAAAATGCGGCTTCCTGTTTTTGCCACTTTACAGGCTCTCTGTGAGGTTTGGCCCTCGTATGGAGTAATTCTCCACAGAGTTCATTTTAAGGCCTTGGAATGGGTTTTCTTTTTTGCGGATATTTTCTTCTCGGTTTTTATGGAGGAAAAGTTTAGTTTTATAGCTTTCCTTGAAGATATCCGTAATTCTTAAAATTCTTTTATACTTTAAAAAAATATTAAAAAGAACGCTAATTTGTAATCTCTGCTTTGCAATTTGAGAAATAATGATTACCTTTGCCATGAAAAACAAAACTCATGGAAGAATTCTACCGTACACATAGATACCTTGTCGAGCAATCCAATGCTCCTGTAAGACGTGCTCTTATGGATGAAATAGATTGGGATGCGCGAATGATAGGTATAAAAGGTACGCGCGGAATCGGCAAAACGACATTTCTGCTGCAATATGCGAAAGAGAATTATGAACTTGATGACAAGAGATGTCTTTACATCAATATGAATAATTTCTATTTTCAAGGACGGGGAATAGCCGATTTTGCAGGTGAGTTTTACAAACAGGGTGGACGTGTTCTGCTGATAGATCAGGTGTTTAAACAGTTTGACTGGAGTAGGGAACTGCGTAGATGCTATGATTTGTATCCCAAGCTGAAATTGATTTTCACTGGGTCGAGTGTGATGAGATTGAAGAAGGAGAATCCGGAACTGGGTGAAATAGTAAAAAGTTATAACCTTAGAGGCTTCTCTTTTAGGGAATATCTGAACTTGAAGACAAGGAATGATTTCCGTATAGTGACACTCGATGAGATTTTGCGACATAAGGAACAGATCGTAAGTGAGATATTGTCCAAAGTTAATCCGTTAGATTATTTCTTGAGCTATATTCATCACGGGTTCTATCCTTTGTTCAGAGAAAAGGATGACTTTGCGGAAAACCTGCTTAAGTCAATGAATATGATGACAGAAGTGGATATTCTCATGATAAAGCAGATAGAGCTTAAATACCTTACAAAAATCAAAAAGCTGTTTTATTTGCTTGCTGTTGGCGGACCACAGGCTCCGAATGTCAGCCAACTGGCACATGAGGTGAAAACCAGTCGTGCCACTGTGATGAATTATATAAAGTATCTTGCCGATGCGCGTCTGATAAACATAATATATCCAGTAGGGCAGAAATTCCCAAAGAAACCTACAAAGGTAATGTTGCATAATCCAAATCTGTATCAGGCTGTACTGCCTATAAATGCTGACCAGCATACACTCATGGATACTTTCTTTGTAAATACAATGTGGAAGGATCATAAAGTGAACCAGTCAAGCCGTGATTTGTTTTATACTATTGATGGTGAGAAGCATTTCAAGGTTTGTAAAGAGACGGATATTCCAAGGGTGGGGAGTCAGGGTACGGTGTATTGCCAGTATACAGACAATCATGTAAGTGATAATATAATTCCACTATGGCTTTTAGGATTTCTCTATTAGAGGTAGACTTGAAGTGAATGGTAAAATGTCTTTATATAAAACATTAGAATACAACTAATTAAAATATACGTTTTTAACCTTATCTTAATAACAAAACAATGGCAAAAGAAAAAAAGTTTATCACTTGTGATGGTAACGAAGCCGCTGCTCATGTGAGCTATATGTTCTCTGAAGTAGCTGCTATCTATCCAATCACTCCTTCGTCTCCAATGGCGGAGCACACTGATGACTGGGCTGCACGTGGTCGTAAGAACATGTGGGGACAGACAGTATTAGTACAGGAAATGCAGTCAGAAGGCGGTGCTGCCGGTGCCGTACACGGTTCTCTGCAGGCTGGTGCGCTCACTACTACTTTCACAGCGTCACAGGGCCTTCTGCTCATGATACCTAATATGTATAAGATTGCTGGTGAGTTGCTCCCATGTGTATTCGATGTTTCAGCGCGTACACTTGCTTCACACTCTCTCTGTATCTTTGGTGACCATCAGGACGTTATGGCTTGCCGCCAGACTGGTTTCGCAATGTTTGCTTCAAGCTCTGTTCAGGAGGTTATGGACTTGACAGCCATACCTCATCTTGCTACTCTTGAGACAAAGGTTCCATTCATTAATTTCTTTGATGGTTTCCGTACCTCACATGAGTATCATAAGATTGAGGTTATGGATATGGAGGATATAAAGGCTATCACCCCACAGGAGTATGTAGAGGAGTTCCGCAACCGCGCCTTGACTCCAGAGCGTCCTGTAACACGTGGTACTGCTGAGAACCCGGAGACTTTCTTTACACACCGTGAGGCTTGCAACACTTACTATGACGCTATTCCTGAGGTTGTAGAGAAGTATTGCGCAAAGATATCAGAGATTACTGGTCGTGAGTATCATCTCTTCAACTATTATGGTGCTGATGATGCAGAGAATGTAATCATCCTTATGGGTTCTGCTTGTGAGGCTGCCAAGGAGGCTATCGATTATCTTGTAAGCCAGGGTAAGAAGGTTGGTATGGTTAATGTGCATCTGTACCGCCCATTCTCTGTAAAGCATCTCATCGCTGCTATTCCTGCAACTTGCAAGAAGATTGCTGTGCTTGACCGTACAAAAGAGCCGGGTGCAGAAGGCGAGCCACTGTATCTTGACGTTAAGTCTGCATTCTATGATGTAGAGAACCGTCCTCTGATTGTAGGTGGACGTTATGGCCTTGGTTCTTCAGATGTAACACCTGCTAAGGTTATTTCTGTATTCAACAACCTTGAGCTCCCAGAGCCAAAGAATCACTTTACTGTTGGTATCGTTGATGACGTTACAAACACTTCTCTGCCTGTAGTGGAGGAGATGGCTCTTGGTGGAAAGTCTATCTACGAGGCTAAGTTCTTCGGTCTTGGTGCTGACGGTACTGTCGGTGCAAATAAGAACTCTGTGAAGATTATTGGCGACAATACAAACAAGCATTGTCAGGCATACTTCTCTTATGACTCAAAGAAGTCAGGTGGTTTCACTTGCTCACATCTTCGTTTTGGTGATGAGCCGATCCGTTCTACCTATCAGATTACTACACCAAACTTTGTTGCGTGTCATGTACAGGCATACCTTAATATGTATGATGTAACACGTGGTATACGTGAGAATGGTTCTTTCCTTCTGAACACAATCTTCGATGGAGGGGAGCTTGTAAACTTCATACCAAATAAGGTAAAGCGTGTATTTGCTCAGAAGAACATTACCGTTTATTATATCAATGCGACAAAGATTGCGCAGGAGATAGGACTTGGTAACCGTACCAATACAATTCTCCAGTCTGCATTCTTCAGAATTACAGAGGTAATACCTGTTGATCTCGCTGTAGAGCAGATGAAGAAATTCATCGTTAAGTCTTATGGCAAGAAGGGTCAGGATGTTGTTGACAAGAACTATGCAGCAGTAGACCGTGGTGGTGAGTACAAGCAGCTTGCTGTTGATCCTGCATGGGCAAACCTTGCTGATGACGTAACTGTAGAGGATGATGCACCAGCATTCGTTAAGGAACTTGTTCGTCCTATCAATGCTCAGGCTGGTGACCTGCTGAAGGTTTCTGACTTTGTAAAGCATGATACAGTCGACGGTACTTGGCAGAATGGTACAGCCGCTTATGAGAAGCGTGGTGTGGAGGCTTTCGTTCCTGTATGGAATGTTGAGAACTGTATACAGTGTAACAAGTGTTCATTTGTATGTCCTCATGCTGCTATCCGTCCGTTCGTTCTGACAGACGAGGAGCTTAACGGCTATAACGGACCTACACAGGAGATCAAGGCTCCAGCAGCGCTTAAGGGTATGCACTTTGTCATCGCACCTTCACCACTTGACTGTCTTGGATGTGGAAACTGTGCAGACGTTTGTCCTGGCAAGAAGGGCGAGAAGGCTCTTACTATGGTACCATACAATCCTGACAATGTAGAGATGCAGGAAGCTGCAAAGGCTTGGGATTATCTCGTTAAGAATGTGAAGACTAAGCAGGATCTTGTGGACATCAAGCAGTCTCCAAAGAATTCTCAGTTCGCAACACCTCTCTTCGAGTTCTCTGGAGCTTGTGCTGGTTGTGGTGAGACACCATACGTGAAGCTCATCTCTCAGCTGTTCGGTGACCGTGAGATTATAGCTAACGCTACTGGCTGTTCTTCTATCTATTCAGCTTCTATACCTTCAACTCCTTATACTAAGAATGAAAAGGGACAGGGACCTGCATTCGACAACTCTCTGTTCGAGGACTTCTGTGAGTTCGGTCTTGGTATGGTTATCGGTAACAAGAAGATGAAGGAGCGTGTAGCTATGCTTCTCCAGCAGGTTATTGACAGCGCAGATGCTCCAGCCGAGTACAAGGCTGCCGCTGCAGAGTGGATAGAGAAGCGTGAGGATGCCGATGAGACAAAGCGTCTTGCTGCAATCTTGAAGCCTTACATTGCTGAAGGCGCAGAGAAGGGATGTCCTGTATGCAGTGAGCTTAAGACTCTTGACCACTACCTTATCAAGCGTTCACAGTGGATTATCGGTGGTGATGGTGCCTCTTATGATATCGGCTATGGTGGTCTTGACCATGTTCTTGCTTCTGGTGAGGATTTGAATATCTTTGTTATTGATACAGAGGTTTATTCAAACACTGGTGGTCAGGCTTCTAAGGCTACACCTCTTGGCGCTATAGCACAGTTTGCCGCTCAGGGTAAGCGTATCAAGAAAAAGGACCTTGGCATGATAGCAACAACGTATGGTTATGTGTATGTTGCACAGGTTGCTATGGGAGCTGATAATGCACAGTGCTTAAAGGCATTCCGTGAGGCGGAGGCTTACCATGGACCATCTCTCGTTATAGCATACGCTCCATGTATCAACCATGGTCTGAAGATTAAGGGTGGCATGGGACGCAGTCAGGCAGAGGAAGCTCGTGCCGTAGAATGTGGATACTGGCATTTGTGGCGTTTCAATCCAGAACTGGCAGAGCAGGGTAAGAACCCATTCTCACTTGATTCAAAGGAGCCACAGTGGGATAAGTTCCAGGACTTCCTCATGGGTGAGGTTCGTTACCTTTCAGTGAAGAAGGCATATCCGGAAGAGGCTGATGAGCTCTTCGCTGAGGCACAGAAGATGGCTAAGCGTCGTTATCAGACATACGTTCGTCAGACAAAGATGGATTGGTCAGAAGAGTAAAACTTATTAATAGTTAGCATATCAATCCCTCATCAGTTCCTGCTGATGGGGGATTGATTGTATTATTACTATACTGCTTATATGTTTTTTTAACAGTAAATCTGCAGATGTTAGAGATTTTATTCGTAGTTTTGCAATGCTATGACATATCTATGGCACCAATATAAGTAAAAAACAAAGAATATTAATATGACTCTCCAAGAAGCTATAGTAGCACGACACAGTGTTCGAAAATACATAAAAAAGCCACTGTCAGAAGAGATAGTGGCAGTATTGAATGAGAAAATAGAAGAATGCAACAGGATAGGTGGATTACATATTCAATTAGTAACGAATGAGCCTAAGGCTTTCTCCGGAATATTTGCTTATGGGAAATTCTCTGGAGTGGAGAATTATATTGTTATGATAGGTGCCAAGTCAGATGATTTGGACAAGCGTATAGGATATTATGGTGAGCAATTAGTGCTGTTGGCGCAGACTTTAGGACTAAATACTTGTTGGGCTGGACTTTCTTATCGTAAGGTGAAAGGAACGTATCAGATTGCCGATGGAGAGAAATTGGCATGTATGATAGCCCTTGGATATGGAGAGACACAGGGTATAAAACGGAAATCGAAGACATTAAGTCAGGTTAGTAACATTGATGAAAGAACCCCAGAGTGGTTTCGTGATGGGATTAAAGCAGCCTTACTTGCACCAACGGCAATTAATCAACAAAAATTTTATTTCAGATATATACCGGCAGACAATGTTACCAAACCTCAGGTAATGGCGACCACAGTATTTTCTATGGTTGGTTACACTAATATGGATTTAGGAATAGCCAAATTGCATTTTGAGTTGGGAGCAGGAAAGGAAAATTTTGAATGGAGGTAAAGAATATACAGTGTTTTCTTGTGTAATATACAATGAAATATGAAGAGAAATATCAATGAACTTGCGAGCATACCGTTAAATCATGATAGTGGAACTAAGAAGGTTCTATTTGATTATAATGATATGGATACTCCATGTAGGCAGATAAGTGTGGCCGATTTTAAAATAGGCGATGTATGTGAACAGCATAAGCATGAGACTCTTGATGAACATTTCTACTGGCAGACAGGAAAAGGACATTTTGTTATAGATGGACAACATATCCAATTTCAGGCAGGTGATTATATTTATGTATCTGCACAGTGTGAACATTCAATATACTTTGAACAAGACAGTCAATGTGTATGCATCGGTATAGCGCTTGATTGGACAAGATAAAAAATCGAAATAGTTATGACTCAGGTGTGGATCAGCGCTGCAGGATTATGTGGTGCAACAATAATAGGTTCTCTTATTGGATTCCTGTTTAAGGGATTATCGCATAAATATAACGACATTGTATTAGGATATTGTGCGGGCATAATGCTTGCTGCCTCAACGTTAGGATTGATAGCTCCTGCATTCGGTATGTCTGCATCAGGCAACTGGTGGATGATCATTGTCGGTGTAATGGCTGGTGCTTTTTTCTTGAGTGTGATTGATTTTGTCACACCGCATCTTCATTCAATAACAGGAATAGATCCAGAAGAACATAGAAATAATTCTAAGTTGAACCATATTATGCTGTTTGTGATGGCTATCGCACTTCACAAGCTACCAGAAGGGATGGCGGCAGGAGTTAGTATGAATGAGATGACAGAAGGTAGTGCATCGTGGGCTGTATCTTTTGGTATCGCTCTACAGAATATTCCTGAGGGGATGGTTATTATAGCTCCGCTCTTATTGGCAGGGGTGTCTCGAATGCGTACGTTGCTAATCTCTGTAGCAATAGGATTGTTGGAGGTGGCAGGAGTATGGCTTGGGTATGGATTAGGAGCAAGCTCAATCACATTCCTTCCTGTCATGCTTGGTTTTGCAGGAGGTTCTATGTTGTATGTCACCTTTGATGAGATGATACCAGAGACTCATGCACATGGTTACCAAAAATATGCCACTTATGCATTGATGCTTGGCTATATGACATTGTTGTTGTTGGAGAAAGTGTTTGAGTGATTTTTTTACAAATAAAAATCTTCTGTTATTTTACTGTACCATTCACTGTGTTGTCCATTGTTCATTAAGCATTGTGTGATATTCTGTATCTGGTTCGGCATTTGTTTCGTTATAGAAAGTATCACCCGTTTAGGTTCTTTTTTTTCTACTGTGCGTATAAATATGCGTTGGGTTATGTAAAGCGAGGCAAATGCACACTCATGCTCTATGCGTTTTACGCAGCTTGTAGGTATAATTATAGTGAATATTCCATTGTCTGTGAGTAAGGATGCTGTCATGCTTAAAAGAGTGGCATAGGGTAGTGTATTTGTATGTCGTGCTATGTTGCGCTTATAATCAGGACAATTAAGACTATCTTCAAAAAAAGGCGGATTACATATTATGCTGTCATATCTTATGGAAGGACAGAAATCTTTAAGATCGACATTTAGAATCGTTATACGTTCTGCAAATGGTGATATTTGCACATTATGACAGGCCTGCGTAACAGCGTCATCGTCAATGTCTATTCCTGTGATTAGTGCATTGGGAAAACGCTGGGCCATCATCAATGCGGCAAGAGCAGTGCCTGTGCCAATATCAAGTATTCTTTGTCCTCCATCTGCGAGACTGCCAAGGAGAACCCCGTCTGTACCAACTTTCATGGCACAAAGATCGTGATAAACGGTAAATTGCTTGAAACGAAAATAGTTATTGGACATAATATTTCGTATTTTAATTAAGCGTTATGTAATAGCTACATCTTTTTCTTATTATTTTCTCGGGTTTCTCTCAGACATATAATCTCATCACGGAATTTTGCGGCTTGTTGGAAATCAAGATTCTTGGCGGCCTCTTTCATCCTTTCTGTTGCTGTAGCTATAGCAAGCTCTAACTGATTGTCTGTCATATTGCAGATGATAGGTTCCGCTACCATGTGTGAAGTATAGTCTGGTTCTATATATGCTGTAGGTGTAACTTTTTTGTCTTCTTTTATTGCATTCTGCCAGCCTTCTCCAACAGGAGAGGCAGTTCCGTATGTTACGGTAGGTGTAACATTCATACGCAGTTTATCAAGAGCCTCTTCTGTTTTTAGTACTTTGGCTATACTATCACGGTTCAAGGCCTTTGTTATTTGTGTAGGTGTTATATTGTTAGCGGAGTTGTATGCAATCTGTTTTTTTCGTCTACGTTCTGTTTCCTCTATGGTCTGTTGCATACTTTCTGTTATAGTATCCGCATACATTATCACTTTACCGTTTACGTTGCGTGCCGCACGTCCTGCAGTCTGTGTCAAACTCCTGTGTGAACGTAAGAAACCCTCCTTGTCAGCATCAAGAATAGCCACAAGTGATACCTCTGGTAAATCAAGGCCTTCACGGAGCAGGTTAATACCGACAAGCACATCATATACTCCTGCACGTAAGTCATTTAGAATCTGTACACGGTCTATTGTACTTACATCAGAATGTATATAGCTTGTCTTAACTCCATTATTCAGCAGATATTCTGTTAATTCTTCTGCCATTCTTTTTGTCAGTGTTGTGACGAGGACGCGCTGGTGATGTTCCTCACATAGATGTATTTCTTCCAGTAAATCGTCAATTTGATTTTCTGTAGGACGGACTTCTATAGGTGGATCAAGAAGCCCGGTAGGCCTTATCAACTGTTCCACTACAACGCCATCAGAAGCTTGAAGTTCGTATTCTGCAGGGGTAGCGGAGACATATATGGTCTGATGCAGCATCTGCTCAAACTCTTCAAAACGTAATGGGCGATTATCAAAAGCCGCTGGTAGACGGAAGCCATATTCTACCAGATTCTGTTTGCGTGAACGGTCACCACCATACATGGCGCGTATTTGTGGTATACTAACATGACTTTCATCTATTACCATTAAAAAGTCATGTGGAAAGAAATCAAACAGGCAATATGGACGCTCACCTGGTTGGCGACCGTCAAAATACCTTGAATAATTCTCTATGCCAGAACAGTGTCCAAGTTCTTTGATCATCTCAAGGTCATATTCTACCCGTTCTTTAATACGCTGTGCCTTGATGTTTTCACCTATGCTGTTGAAGTAGTCTATCTGTTTGGACAGATCGTCCTGTATAAGTCGTACGGCTACTTCTTGCTGTTCTTTGGTTGTAACGAAAAGATTTGCAGGAAATATCTGATACTTGTCAAAAGATGCATGGCGCTTCATGGTGATAGCATCTATTTCCTCGATAGTTTCTATCTCATCATCCCAAAATGTGACGCGTAACAATGCTTCACTATATGCCATTGCTATGTCAACGGTATCTCCTTTTACACGAAATTCTCCACGTTTTACTTCAATATCATTGCGAATATATAGAGCATCAACAAGATGCCGCAGAAAATCATTACGTTCAATATGCTGGCCTTTTTCAATAGTAATAATGCTACCCTGCATGGCTGTAGGCCCTCCCATACCATAAATACATGAGACAGAGGATACAACAATAACATCCTGACGTCCGGAAAGTAAAGCGGTAACAGCAGACAGACGCAATCTGTCAATGTCTTCATTGATGGCCAGATCCTTTTCTATATAAGTATCAGTTACAGGAAGATATGATTCTGGTTGATAGTAATCGTAATATGATACATAATACTCCACTGCATTATTAGGGAAAAAAGCCTTCATTTCCTCATACAGCTGTGCGGCAAGTGTCTTGTTATGGCTTAGGATAAGTGTCGGTTTGTTAACCTGTTGTATGACATTCGCTATCGTAAAAGTCTTACCGGAACCTGTAACACCTAAAAGTACTTGTGCAGTGTCACCGCGTTGTATTCCTGCGACAAGTTGCGCTATGGCTTCAGGCTGATCACCTGTAGGGGCATATTTTGATGTTATATGGAATGTTTGCATATCTCTAACAGCGTATTTGACTTTTAAGGGATACAAAATTAATCATTTTCTGTGTATAAATGTTATAAAATAACTTTTTTTTGCGAAAAAGTGGCATTCAGTTTTGATATTAAAATTATAATGTGTAACTTTGCACTTCAAATGTATGTGTCATACAAAAGAAATGAAGAATAAAAATAAATATATTGTATATACGCTATTATTATTTACAATATTCTTGACAAGTTGTGTCAAGGAGTTTAATGCGGTATACAAATCCACAGACTATACATATCGTTATGAGTATGCTAAGGAGCAATTTTTACAGGGAAAGTATGAAAGAGCTTCCTTGTTACTTGGAGACATGGTGACCGTCTTGAAAGGAACAACCAATGGTGAAGAGTGTCTTTTCTTGTATGGACAGGCAACTTACAATAGTAAAGATTATGAATCTGCTGCAGAAATATTCAAAAAGTATTACACTTCATATCCTAAAGGCATATACGCAGAACTTGCTTCCTTTAATATAGGAGAGTGTCTTTACGCCACGGTACCGGAGCCACGATTGGATCAGGCACCTACATATCAGGCTATGAAAGCCTATCAGGATTTTATGGATGTTTTCCCAGAGGGTAGCCGAAAAAATATTGCGGAAAAGAAACTGTATGAATTACAAGACAAATTGGTATTGAAAGAGCTAATAAATGCCAGATTGTATTATAATCTCGGTACTTATTTTGGAAACTGCAATAGTGGCGAGAATAATTATGAAGCGTGTATAGTGACAGCGCAAAATGCTTTGAAGGATTATCCATTTACTACTTTAAGGGAAGAGTTCGCATCCCTCATTATGCAGAGTAAATATATGTTAGCTGTACATAGCGTAAGGGAAAAGCAAGCGGAACGCTTTCAAGATGCTGAAGATGAATGTTATGGTTTCCTGAATGAGTATCCAGATTCAAAAGATAAGTCTATAGCAGAGAAATATATAGAGAAATGCAAGAAATTCACAGTTAATGAGGTTGTAAAGGATTGAACTATTAAAGAATAAGAATCAAACAATTATAAACAATGGATTACAAGAAATCAAAAGCTCCTACAAACACTGTTACCCGTAACATTATGGAACTATGTGATGGTACAGGCAATATTTATGAGACCGTGGCTATTATTGGAAAAAGAAGTAACCAGATTGCCGCTGACATAAAGCAAGAACTAAACAAGAAGCTTGCGGAATTTGCAAACTATAATGACAGCCTTGAAGAGGTTTTTGAGAATCGTGAACAGATTGAGATAAGCCGTTTTTATGAGAAACTGCCAAAGCCGACGCTTATTGCTACAGAGGAATTCCTGGACGGTGAGGTTTATTGGCATGATCCAGCCAAGGATGTGCGTGAGGATGACGATGATGATTTCTAAACATCAAAAGTATGTGGCAGCGTAAACAGACTATTTACCTTATACTCGTTGTGTTCCTTATGGTTATCGCAACTTGTATGGCAACATACGTCTTGCTAAAGGTGGCGAGCGGAGTTATAGCGGCATTGGCGGCAGTTACAATCTTCTTGTTCAAGAAACGCCAACAACAAATAAGGATGTGCATGGCAGGGCAGGTGCTGTTGCTGTTATGGCTGATATATTTCTGCGTCGTGCACTTCTATGTGAACCATGCAGCTACAAGACTTCCTTTTTATCTGGTGTTGCCAGTGGTTGCGTATCTAATGTTCCGAATGGCACAAGCAGGTATCAGACATGATGAGAATTTGATACGTTCTGCTGATAGAATAAGATAAGTATATATTAAGGTGTACCGCATTATTTAGTTTTATAGAATGCGTTACACCTTAATGTGTTTTTATACACCTAATGATTTAACCAATACAAATAAGATTATGAATTTATCAAAAGTTTTTGTTGTTGCACTGTCTGCCATGACTTTAGTTTCATGCGGAGATAAGGTGCCTGCTAATCCCAAAGAGGGTGAGATAATCACAGTAAATGCTGCTGATGCTGCATTTGAAATGGTGTATGTGGCCCCAGGAGCTTATACCATGGGAGCTACGCCAGAAAATGAGGGTATAGATACCTTTACAGAATTACCGACACATAGGGTGACACTGACAAAAGGGTTCTTTATAGGGACTACGGAGGTGACGCAAGGACAGTGGGAGGCTGTGATGGGAAACAATCCGGCTCAGGTAAAGAAGTTTAATGAACAGGAGAACAAGGAACTTCCTGTAACGGACATTACCTGGGCAGATGCAAAGTCGTTTGTCAAGAAACTATCAGAGATGACGGGCCGTAAGTTCCGTATTCCTACAGAGGCGGAGTGGGAGTATGCTGCCCGTGGAGCTTCCAAGACTTTTAGCAGACAGTACAGCGGATCGCAATATGCAGATCAAGTGGCCTGTTTTAAACAGACAAGTAATGGTACGCCACATCCTGTAGGACAGTTCCGTCCAAACGAGATTGGAATACGTGACATGAGTGGTAATGTAGCCGAGTGGGTTGAGGATAATTTCATGAATTATAAGGATAGCGCGCAGACTGACCCATGCGTGGTCTTGTCTGACACACTCAGTCACGTAGCAAGAGGTGGCTCGTTCGAGAAGAAAAAGAATCAGTGCAGAGTCGCATCAAGAGAATACCTTGACGCAGACGTGAAGTCTATAACAGTGGGATTTCGCATTGTAATGGATAAATAGTGTGAATGGATAATTAAGATGTATTTGTCCCCTGTAATGTTACAAAACTAACAAAAGTTCTGGATAAATATAGACAATTGTAAACTAAAATCAAGAAAAATAAACAAAATGACACATTTTTGTTTATTTTTCTTTGTGGAATAAAATAAAATTCTTACCTTTGCACCCGTTAATAAGAAACGAAGAAAAAATGCTGTTTGAAATATAACAGAACCATACAACAACCAACAAATAAAAGACAAAAGAAAAATGAATGCACAGAAAGTAATTGAGAATCTCAAGATGAGATTCCCCAATGAGCCTGAGTACATCCAGGCTGTTAGTCAGGTACTTCCTACTATCGAGGAGGAGTACAACAAGCACCCGGAGTTTGATCGCGCAAATCTCATTGAGCGTCTTTGTATTCCTGACCGTGTCATTGAGTTCCGCGTTTCATGGGTTGATGACAAGGGTAACGTACAGACTAACATGGGTTATCGTGTGCAGCACAACAATGTTATCGGTCCTTACAAAGGTGGTATCCGTTTCCACCGTTCCGTAAACCTGGGCATCCTTAAGTTCCTTGCCTTTGAGCAGACTTTCAAGAATTCTCTGACAACTCTGCCTATGGGTGGTGCAAAGGGTGGATCTGACTTCTCTCCACGTGGCAAGTCTGATGCAGAGGTTATGCGTTTCTGTCAGGCTTTCATGACAGAACTGTATCGTCACGTAGGTGCTGACGAGGATGTTCCAGCAGGTGACATCGGCGTAGGTGGCCGTGAGGTTGGCTATATGTTCGGTATGTACAAGAAGCTCACTCATCAGTTCACTGGTATGCTGACAGGTAAGGGACTCGAGTTCGGCGGTTCACTGATTCGTCCAGAGGCTACAGGTTACGGTAACGTATACTTCCTTCTTAATATGCTTGCTACACGCAACATCGATATCAAGGGTAAGACAGTGCTCGTATCTGGTTCTGGTAATGTGGCACAGTATACAGTCCAGAAGTGTATAGAGCTTGGTGCTAAGGTCGTTACAATGTCTGACTCTGATGGTTACATCTATGATCCGGACGGAATTGACGCAGAGAAGCTCGCTTACGTTATGGAGCTGAAGAATGTTCAACGTGGACGTATCCGTGAGTATGCAGAGAAGTATGGTTGCAAGTACGTTCAGGGTGCTAAGCCATGGTCAGAGAAAGCTGATATCGCTCTTCCTTCCGCTACTCAGAACGAGATCAACGAGGAGGCAGCCAAGACTCTTGTTGCAAATGGTGTATTCGCCGTTTCAGAGGGTGCAAATATGCCTACTACTCCGGAGGCTATCAAGGTGTTCCAGGACGCTAAGATACTTTACTCACCTGGTAAGGCTGCAAACGCTGGCGGTGTATCAGTATCAGGTCTTGAGATGTCACAGAACTCTGAGCGTCTCCGTTGGAGTGCTGCAGAGGTAGACCAGAAGCTCCACGATATCATGAACGATATTCATGAGAACTGCGTTAAGTACGGTACAGAGCCTGATGGTTATATCAACTATGTCAAGGGTGCTAATGTTGCAGGCTTCATGAAGGTTGCCAAGGCAATGATGGCTCAGGGTATCGTATAAACCACAGAAGTTTATAAATACCTGTAAATATAAAAGGTGAATGCTAATTATGTGGCATTCACCTTTTTTAGTCGTTAAACGCGTTAATATCAAGCATTTTATGAATAAAGAGCCCATCCTAAAGGACGTATCCTTTCTAAACCTAATGCAAAAGCGTATCTTCAATGTACTCATCATCGCCAATCCGTACGATGCCTTTATGCTTGAGGATGACGGACGTGTGGACGAGAAGATATTCTCAGAGTATATGCAGTTGGGGCTGCGTTATCCGCCCTCATTCACCCAAGTCTGTACGGTAGAAGAGGCGTCGGCCGTAATCAGCACAACCCAGTTCGACCTTATAATATGTATGCCGGGTAATCGCGATAATGATGCGTTTGATGTGGCACGTGTTGTCAAGCAACAGTATCCGTTAATACCGTGTGTCGTGTTGACGCCCTTCTCACATGGTATCAGCAGCCGTATGCAAAATCTTGACCTTAGTATCTTTGACTATGTGTTCTGCTGGTTAGGGAATACGGAACTGATACTCTCGATAATAAAGCTGATAGAGGACAGGATGAATATAGACAACGACACTGCGGAGGCCGGCGTTAAGTGCATACTGTTTGTCGAGGATTCCATACGCTTCATGTCAAGCATCCTGCCGCATTTGTACAAATATCTGCTGACGCAAAGTCTGAACTTCGCTACGGAGGCCTTGAACTCACAGGCAGAGATGTTAAGGATGCGGGGCAGGCCGAAGGTGATTGTTGCAAGGAATTACGAGGAGGCGTGCGAGCTATATGAGCGTTATAAGGACAATATGCTTGGCATTATCTCTGATTGCCGTTTTCCGAAGAATGGAGAAAAAGACGAGGTGGCGGGTATAGAGCTGCTGACAATGATCCGTAAGGATAATGAGTACCTGCCCCTTATACTGGAGACCGCAGAAAGCAATGTCAAATGCGACATTCCCGGCGTACGCATCATAGACAAGAACTCCAAGAAGATGCATATCGATATGCGCAATATCCTGGCGGAGCATTTTGGCTTTGGAGATTTTCTTTTCCGCGACCCTACGACGAAGGAAGTCATCAGAAAGGTGCGCAATCTGAAGGAGCTGCAAAGCGTAATCTTTGAAATTCCACATGACAGTATGTCATATCATGTTAGTCATAACCATATTTCACGCTGGCTTGCGGCTCGTGCCATCTTCCCTGTCTCTGAATTTCTCAAGGATGTCACATGGCATAAGTATCCTGATGTGGAGGTACACCGCAAGATGATATTCGATGCCATAGTGAAGTATCGCCGCATGAAGAACCTTGGCGTTGTAGCTGAGTTTAACAGGGAGCGGTTTGACTTCTACTCACATTTCGCGCGTATCGGCGACGGTTCTCTTGGCGGAAAGGGTAGGGGACTTGCCTTCCTTGACAATATCATCAAGAAGCATGAGGAGTTTGGGCAGTTTGACAATGTCAAGGTGATGATACCCAAGACCGTGGTTCTCTGCACCGACATCTTCGATGAGTTCATGGACAGCAACCATTTATGGGAGACGGCATTGTCGGACATCCCCGATGACGAGATTCTGAAGGCGTTCCTGAATGCCCAGCTGCCCGACAAGCTGCGTGATGACTGCAATGCTTTTATCGACGCAACCTGCTCTCCGATTGCCATCCGCTCATCATCGTTACTTGAGGACAGCCACTACCAGCCTTTTGCCGGTATATACAGCACCTACATGATACCATATTCCAATGACCGTGTGGAGATGCTGTCAAATCTCGCAAAGGCCATAAAAAGTGTCTATGCTTCCGTCTATTTCCGTGACTCGAAAGCATATATGACTGCGACACAGAATGTTATAGATCAGGAAAAAATGGCCGTGATATTGCAGGAAGTTGTAGGACAGCAGTACGGAAGCCACTATTACCCTAACATCAGCGGTGTGTTGCGCTCCCTGAACTATTATCCCGTGGGCGATGAGCGTCCCGAAGAGGGCATAGCAAGTCTGGCGTTGGGCTTAGGAAAATATATCGTTGACGGAGGGCAGACCTTGAGGGTGTCGCCATATCATCCTGCGCAGGTGTTGCAGATGTCAGAGATGGAAACGGCTCTGCGACAGACGCAGACGCAGTTCTATGCCATAGCGTCTCCGTCAGAAGATGCGGCGAATGTGGATGGCGATAAGGGGCTCACATTCTCTGTCGACGATGGTTTCAACATAAAGAAGCTGATGGTGAAGCAGGCGGACGAGGATGGCTCACTGCTGTATATCGCTTCCACCTTTGATCCTTACGATCAGGTCATACGCCCCGGCATCTATGAGTCTGGCAGGAAAATAATTTCAATGAACGGCGTGCTTGAACAGCACGTTTTCCCCTTGCCGGAGCTGATGCAACTGGCCCTGCAGCTCGGCGAGAGCGAGATGCGCCGACCTGTTGAGATAGAGATGGCGTGCAACATCCATCCCGACAAGACGGGAGAGCTGTATCTGCTACAGATACGCCCCATCGTGGACAGCAAGCAGGTGCTCAACGAGAACTTGCTTGACATCCCTGACGACAGTTGCATCCTGCGTTCGCACAAGTCATTGGGGCACGGCATCATAGAGGACATACAGGATATCATATACGTAAAGGTGGGCAAGGATTTCTCCGCGAGCAACAACCCACGGATAGCCGATGAGGTAGAGCGGATAAACAGACAGTTCCTTGAGAATGGCGGTTCATACGTCCTCATAGGGCCCGGGCGATGGGGTTCAAGTGACTCTTGGCTGGGAATCCCAGTTAAATGGCCCCACATCTCGGCCTCGAAACTTATTGTCGAGGAAATTCTCCCGTCATATTTCGTGGATCCATCCCAAGGCACCCACTTCTTCCAAAATCTTACCTCATTGGGAGTGGGATACTTCACGATAGACACGAACCATGACCGCAATGGCAATCCTGTCCCGCAGGACCGTATATCGGAACAGGGGGAGATGGAGATTTTGCGCCGTGACTATCTTGACTCGCTGCCTGCTGTCTATGAGACAGACTATATCCGCCACGTCCGGCTGCCCGAGCCTTACATCGTAAAGATGGACGGCATGAAGCAGGAAGGCGTGCTGTGCAGGGTGACGCAGGCGCCCGACAAGGAAAAGCACTAAAAAAGATAAGCCACAGAAAGAATATGAAAACTTTCTGTGGCTTATTTCAATGACTCCAAGCCGTCTCAGCCTGAGTGGGTGGAGCTGGAGGGAGTCGAACCCTCGTCCAAACGGTGTGACCGTATGCTTTCTACATGCTTATTTCAGTTTAGATTTTCGAGTTGCAGTAAGACCTGAACCACCAACTTGCAACCTTATCCCCATAAAGTTTCGCAAATGAATAGAGGTACTCCATTCGCTATTCCTGAAATTATAGCACCGCTTAAACCAGTAAGCCTCATGAATTGGGCTCTGAGCGATGTCCCGTTCCTCTGCCTTGCAAAGGAATAAAGCTAATCTACTATACTTCGATTAAGCAGCGAGAGCGTACTTTGTTTCGCCAATTAAATTGTTCGGCCGACGTGATTATGGAGTCAACAGCCGTCACTCCGCATGCTTACACACCATCCCAGCCCGCTGTCAAATCCAGTCAGCCCCGAGAATAAATGTTTGCGAGTGCAAAATTACAATAAATATTTTGTATATGCAAGATATTCTCTGTAATTTTTATCAGCGTCCTCCGCATCCAGTACGCACCTCTCTGTACATCCCCTATATATATAATAGGTACGCGTACATATAATATATATAGGCGCATATCTGTATTCCTCGAAATGTTCTACTGTTTTCTACGGACGTTAGATTTTTTTCTGTGGACGTTAGATTTTTTCAAAAAGGCCGTAGGTTTTTCTCTAAAGACCGCGAATTTTTGCCAAGTGGCGTTTTTCTTTACAAAAAGTACGTTTCAGAGTCTGGTACATCCCAGTGAAATGACGCTGACCCTCGTGCCGGGAATCTTTAGCAACGCATTTGCGCATGACACAATGGTCGAGCCGGTTGTTATGATGTCGTCCACAAGCATACAGTGCAGGCCGGCAACCCTGGCGGCATTGGCAGACACCGTGTACGACTGTGCCGCATTCTCCGCGCGTGCCATCGCCCCTAAGCGCTTCTGCATAAGGCTGTCACTCTTGCGCTTCAGCACATCCCTTATGACGGGAATGTTTAACTTCTCTGCCATCGCCTCTGCCAATATCTCGTTCTGGTCGTATCCCCTCTTCTTCTTTCGCTTCCTGTCTGCTGGCACTGTCACAAAACAGTCTATATCCTCAAACAGCCCGTCCGTGCTCATCTCCACCGCCATTGCGTGTCCCATGAAAGTGGCCGCATACGGATACTTTCCCGATTTGAAAGAGATGAAAATGTTGGTGGTTGCGGACTTCTTGCGGTAATACAGGAAAGCGGCCGCCTTGGCTATATTGGCTCTCCCCATGATTTTGTTGCTCAAGTCATTGTCCTGCGGCTTCTTCCATTGCATAGTACGCGGCAGATCAACGTTGCAGTGTATGCAAATCAGTGTCTCCCACAAGCGCAGCCGTTCCCCACACATCAGGCAGAACCTCGGAAAGAAAAAATCCAAAAGACATCTTAAGATATTCATGCGCTGACGGTTTTGAATGTTCGTATACAAAAAATGAAGGAAAATAGAAAATCAGAAACAGGCGGCCATCATTTCTTTGCCTAACTTGTGAATGTGCTCAAGGATGGCATTTTCACGTTCGGCTGACGGCTTCTTGAAGCCGTTGATGTAGTTGCGCAATAATGTGGCATTCATCCCCAATGAACGGGCAAACTCTGCAACATTGATTTCCTTATGTGTGAGAAAGAAATGCTGTAGAGGTGATGGGACAGCATCATCGTACGTAAAACTTTCGAAGCTGATGTCCTCGTCAAGTCCACGCCAGTGGATGCCATCTAAGCCGATAGTGTAAGCATCTCTTTGCTTGTCTGTTGCTGTCCGCAACCTTGGGTACCACAGAAGTGACTGTTTGTATTCATGTCCTTCATCGTCGCGACCATAAATATAGTCTGTATCGAACCAAATATCCTTAATTCTCATTTGCCTGTCATTATTTATTTGTTAAAATATTCGTTCCAACGGTTGATAATGATGTCTGCGTTCTCGTCAATCACAGCCTTAATTTTACGGAAGTCGCCCGACTTTATGTTCAGTTTCTCTACGAGAACGAATTCCGTGCCATTCCACTCGAACTTGGCCATACCACCGTTTCCCTCCACATGGATGTGTAGTGGTTCATGTTCCTTACTGTAGAAGAAGAACGAGAACCCGTAAAATCTAAATACCTCTGGCATATTTCCTTTTACATATTATAGTTTCTTCGCCACAAATTTAGGAATTATTCTTGATACTGCAAATATTTTAACCTGTTATTTTTCATGTTTTTAATATAAATGAGAGAACAGATGTTTTTTTCGTAAAAATGTACTTGCTGGTTGCCTCTGTTTTTTAGGTAAAATGGTGCAAATAATTTCAGAATGAATGATTTTTATGCCTTACCGTTTGATTAAGTACAACTATTTTCCCACGCAGAAATGGGAGAAGATATTGGAAAGTGTCTCCTGAGTGGATATTTGTCCGCCTGTTATCTCGGCTAAGTCGGCGAGGACGGAACGGAGGTCCTCCGCTATCAGCTCTGCACTGACATTCTGTATCATGGCCTGATGTACCTGCTCAAGATGTGCGCGGGCATGACACAGAGCATCGTAATGGCGGATGTTGGTTACTATAACGTCGCTGTTATGAATGTCCGGTATGTGTGCGGCTGCGTAGATTGCATCCTCAAGTGCGGAGATGTTTGTGCCGTACTTTGCGGAAATGCTGACGATTTCGCGGACATGGAGCAGTGCTGACAGCGCCGTGCCGTCGTGCTGCACCGTGTCTATCTTGTTAAATACCACGATGAGTGATTTTTCTCCCACCAAAGACATTATATGTTCTACGGTCTCCTTTTCGGGGATGGTGTCAAGCATCCATAATATGATTTGCGCCTCCTGCAGCTTCATGTATGTCCTCTCTATTCCGAGGCGCTCAATCTCGTCGTCTGTGGAGCGGATGCCGGCGGTGTCGATAAAGCGGAAGGTTATGCCGTTTATTGTCACCGTATCTTCTATTACATCACGTGTGGTGCCATGCACGTCGCTGACTATCGCCTTGTCTTCATGCAGCAGCTGGTTCAGCAGTGTGCTTTTGCCTACGTTCGTGGCGCCAATGATGGCTACGGGTATTCCTTTCTTGATGGCCTGTCCCGTCTTGAAGGTCCTGATGAGCGAGTCGATGCGCCGGTCTATTGTCTGCACAAGGTTTACAAGCTCTGTGCGGTCTGCAAACTCCAGTTCCTCGTGGTCCGAGAAGTCCAGTTCCAGTTCAAGCAGGGTTGTAAGATGGAGCAGGTGCTCGCGCAGGTCATTCAGTTCCGAGGAGAAGCCGCCCTTCAGCTGGTTTAGGGCTATCTGGTGTGAGGCGCGGTTGCTTGATGCTATCAGATCCGCCACCGCCTCCGCCTGCGACAGGTCTAATTTTCCGTTCATGAAGGCCCTACGCGTAAATTCACCTGGCATGGCGGCCTGACAGCCGTTCGACATCAGCAGCTGGCATATCCTCTCAACGATATATGGCGATGCGTGACATGAAACCTCTGCACTGTCCTCGCCGGTGTAGGAATGTGGGGCGCGGAAAACGGTGACGAGTACATCGTCTATAGTCTCGTCATTTGCATGGTCCTTGATTTGCCCGAAGTGTACGGTGTATCCATTTGCGTCAGTTATTCTTTTGGAGAAAATGTTGTCAATGATAGTGAAAGTGTCTGGGCCGCTGATGCGCACGATGGCGATGGCGCCTCCAGTGGATGTTGCTGGTGCACAAATGGTTGTCATCTTAAAGTGTCTTGGTTACGATTGAATATGATGGTGGGATTAGATTCTGTCCAGTACAAGTCTGATCAGATCCTCTATCTTATTCTTATATTCCGTGTTCATCTCTTTCTGGTATCTGTTTGCTATGACCATGCAGCAGGTCATGGCCTTGTGGCCTAAGAGTGCGGCCATGCCAGCAAGCGCTGACGACTCCATCTCGAAATTGCATACCTTCAGTTCGGAGTCAACGCCGTTTAAAGTTGTTTTATATCGGAAATTCTCTATTTTCGTGTTTTGCTGCGGGTCCTGTATCGGGATGCGTATCTGTCTGCCCTGCGGACCGTAGAATCCTCCGCACGCTATGGTGATGCCACGCACCATATCATCGGCTGCTATGCGGTCTATCAGTTCCGCATCTGCTGTGGCTACGTATGGCGCGCCCTTTATCGGCGACCACTGCGTATGCTGTTTGAATGCCTCTTCGAGGGCCTTGTCACACACTTTGTCACGGTTGGCATAGTAATTCAACAGACCGTCGAAGCCGATGGACTTTACAGAGGCAATGAAGGTGCCGATCGGTGTCTCTGGCTGCAGGCCTCCGCAGGTGCCGATACGCACTATCGTCAGCTGTCGTGTCTGCTCCTTCTGCGTTCTTGTGTCCAAATCAATATTCGCCAAGGCGTCCAACTCTGTCATTACGATGTCTATGTTGTCACAGCCTATCCCTGTGCTCTGCACGGTGATGCGCTTGCCCTTGTATGTTCCCGTTATGGTGTGAAACTCGCGCGACTTGACCTCATTCTCTATCTCTGTGAAGAATGAGGCGACTGTCGCAACCCTGTCCGGGTCACCTACTAAGATAACCTTGTCTGCAAGATGTTCAGGCTTCAGATGCAAATGGAATATGCTGCCGTCTGCATTTATAATAAGTTCTGATTCAGGAAAATATGTCATAATATTTAGGATTCCATGAAGATAAGATATACTGCGGCCACCAACAGCAGGAAGGCCAGCGCGTGGTTCCAGTGCAACTGCTCGTTCTGGAACATGATGTTTGTCATTATGGCAAATACAATCAGGCTGATACATTCCTGTATCACCTTTAATTGTACGAGACTGAACGGCCCTCCGTTTCCAATGAAGCCCATCCTGTTGGCCGGCACTTGACAGCAGTACTCGAAGAAGGCGATGAGCCATGAGAAGGCGATGACTCCAATCAGAGGCCAGTTAGAGGATATGCCGTTTTGTTGTAATTTAAGATGCCCATACCAGGCAAATGTCATGAAGACATTGCTTAGTATGAGCAAAATTACTGTGTATATTCCGTACATTGTCAGTCTTAATAATATAATTCTCTGTTAAGACAGGCAAGCATATTACATCTTGGAAAGCTGCTCGTGCATATTTGCAGCAGCACGGCGTCCGTCTCCCATGGCAAGGATGACAGTCGCACCGCCACGGACGATGTCGCCACCGGCATACAGCAGCTTACGGCTTGACTGCATATCATCGCCGACAGCTATGGTGTTCTTGCGTCCAAGCTCAAGGCCCTTTATGGATTTAGGCACAAGTGGGTTGGGGGATACTCCCACCGCCACGATGACCTGATCCACGTCCAGTGTAATCTTCTCGCCTGTCGGTACAGGTGAGCGACGGCCGGAAGCGTCGGGCTCGCCAAGTTCCATCACCTCCAGGACGGCCTTTGCCACAGCTCCGTTCTCATCTCCGATATATTCCGCAGGGTTGTGCAGGGTCATGAAGTTTATTCCTTCCTCCTTGGCGTGCTTCACCTCCTCGAGACGTGCGGGCATCTCCGCCTCAGAGCGGCGGTATACCAGAGTGACGTTAGCGCCAAGACGCTTGGCTGTACGGCATGAGTCCATGGCTGTGTTGCCACCGCCTACGACAAGCACGTTCTTGCCTAAATTCATCGGAGTGTCAGTCTTTGGATTTGCCGCATCCATAAGGTTTACGCGTGTCAGATACTCGTTGGATGACATTATGTTAATAAGGTTCTCTCCAGGGATGTTCATGAAGTTAGGCAGACCGGCGCCAGAGCCGATGAATATTCCCTTGAAGCCTTGCTTCTCAAGCTCGTCGACGGAGATGGACTTGCCAACAATGACGTCTGTCTGGAAGTGTACGCCCATCTTGCGCAGGTTCTCGATCTCAACATCGACAATGGCGTTTGGCAGACGGAATTCCGGTATACCATACTTCAATACGCCGCCAATCTCGTGAAGAGCCTCGAATACATATACGTCATAGCCTTTTTTCACCATGTCGCCTGCAAAGGACAGACCGGCAGGGCCAGAGCCGACAACGGCAATCTTGATATTGTTGGATGGGGCGATGTCAGGCAGGGAGATATTGCCGGACTGACGTTCAAAATCTGCCGCGAAGCGCTCCAGATAGCCAATGGCTACGGCAGGCTCGTTCATCTTCAGATGTATACACTTGCTCTCGCACTGCTTCTCCTGCGGACATACGCGTCCACATACGGCAGGCAGTGCAGAAGTGTTCTTCAATACCTTTGCCGCTGCAAGGAACTGTCCGCGCTCAATGTTCTTGATGAAAGAGGGAATGTTGATATTTACAGGACAGCCCTCCACGCATGATGGATTGGCGCAGTCGAGGCATCGCTTGGCCTCTGTCATAGCCATTTCCTTTGTCAGTCCCTTGTTTACTTCCTCCAATCGTGTCGTCGCACGGTAGACAGGATCCAGCTCGGGCATTATCACACGTTCTATGGCTGTGCGCTCTTTCGGCTTCATGGCCTTGCGCAACTCCTCGCGCCATGGAGCCTTGCGGTCGGTCAGCACCTCAATGCTGTCATCGACGGGGGCAAGATCCATGGAGACGTCTGTGGTCTCCTTGCTCGCCTGCTCGCTATCGCTGTAACAGTGTTCTGAATAGTGTTCCATCTCCTCGCGCTCCACATTCTTGAATGTGCCCATGCGTTTGAACATCTCGTCCCAGTCAACCAGCGCTCCGTCAAACTCCGGACCGTCGATACATACGAACTTTGTCTTGCCTCCGATGCTCAAACGGCAGGCACCGCACATGCCAGTACCGTCAACCATTATGGTGTTCAGTGACACGTCTGTGGATATGCCGTACTTCTGCGTTGTGAGACAGGAGAATTTCATCATTATCGGAGGACCTATGGCGAAAGCCTTGTCTATGTGCTCCTGCTGGCAGAATTTCTCTATACCAACAGTGACTACACCCTTCTCGCCCTTTGAACCGTCGTCCGTCATCACGATAAGCTCATCGGAAGAGGCGCGCAGTTCATCCTCCAGGATGACGAGTTCAGCTGTGCGTCCTGCAACGACAGTGAGGACACGGTTGCCGGCAGCCTTCAAACCTCTTACAATTGGAAGCATGGGAGCGGCGCCCACACCGCCACAGGCACATACGACAGTGCCGAATTTCTCTATGTGAGTAGGATTTCCCAATGGGCCGACAATATCGGCAACGTAATCTCCCTCTTCCTTGTTGCACAGCTTCGTGGATGACAGGCCGACCTCCTGAATGACAAGTGTTATGGTGCCGGTCTCTGTATTTGCATCTGCGATGGTGAGTGGCATACGCTCACCGTGCTTGTCCACACGTACAATAACAAAGTTTCCAGGCTTGCGGCTCTTTGCTATCAAAGGCGCTTCTATTTCAAAGAGAAAAACTTTCTCAGAGAACTGTCTTTTCTTTTGGATCTTGAACATTGTATTATTATTTTGTTGTTGTCAACTATAAACAGTAGTTAGGTATAGGCAATGTCTTTTTAATTAATTATCTCACATCCCATGTATGGTACCAGTGCCTTTGGTACAACTATGCCGTCTGGAGTCTGGTTATTCTCTAATATGGCGGCAACGATGCGCGGTAATGCGAGGGCGGAGCCGTTCAGGGTATGGCACAGCTCGGTCTTTTTAGTCTCCGCATTGCGGTAGCGGCATTTCAGACGGTTAGCCTGATATGTGTCGAAGTTAGAGACAGAGGAAACCTCAAGCCATCTGTTCTGCGCCTCGGAATATACCTCGAAGTCGTAGCAGATAGCGGATGTGAATGACTGGTCGCCGCCGCACAGCAACAGTATGCGGTATGGTAATTCGAGTTTCTTCAACAGGCCTTCAACGTGCGCAAGCATCTCCTTGTGTGACTCCTTTGAGTGCTCCGGCTTGTCAATGCGTACTATCTCTATCTTGGAAAATTCATGCAAGCGGTTCAGGCCTCTTACATCCTTGCCATAGCTGCCGGCTTCCCTGCGGAAACATTGCGTATATGCACAATTCTTTATCGGAAGTTCCTTTTCATCAAGTATTACATCCCTATAGATATTTGTAACAGGAACCTCTGCTGTAGGGATTAGATACAGGTCGTCTATCTCGCAATGGTACATCTGTCCCTCTTTGTCAGGCAACTGTCCGGTACCGTAGCCCGAAGCCTGGTTAACAACGGTTGGTGGCATAATCTCTGTGTATCCGGACATACGTGCCTCGTCAAGGAAGAAGTTAATCAATGCACGCTGTAGTCTTGCGCCTTTACCGATATATACGGGGAAGCCTGCTCCTGTGATTTTCACTCCAAGGTCAAAGTCAATCAGGTTGTATTTCTTTGCCAGTTCCCAGTGTGGCATCTTGGCATTGTCGTTTGTGGGGTTGGCATTCCAGTTTCCTACAGTATCTGTGTCACAGCATTCCTTGAGGTTGCTTTTTACGACGCGGTTATCTTCCGCACATACGCCTTCAGGCACCTCATCGTATGGTATGTTTGGTATTTGGCATAGAAGACTTTCCAATTCCTTTTCTGCGGCAGCCTTCTTTTCCTCTAATGATTTACTCTTCTCTTTTAATTCTGCAACGGCAGCCTTTGCATTCTCGGCAGCCAGCTTGTCTCCAGCCTTCATCAGCTTTCCGATTTCTGCGGCAGCTTTTTTCTGCTCCGAGAGACAGGCGTCCAGCTCCTGCTGTGTCTTACGGCGTTTGCTGTCTATCGCAAGCACCTCTTCGATAGCCTCTTTCGCACCATTGAAGTGTTTCTTCTCAAGGCCCTTTATAACTCTTTCTTTCTCTTCTGTAATGAGTTTTAGTGTAAGCATTGTATTATAATTTTACCTGTTATTCGGTATGGATGTTATTGTTGGATAAAAATCTCTTGTTAAAGAAATGTATACATGGCGGCAAAATTACAAAAAAAAAACAAAATATGCAAATAAATTACAGCCAATCATCCCTTTTTATTGACTTTAGGGCATTTTGGGCGGCAATATGACATTCCTCATTTAAATCGGCGAAATGAGAGATGGAGTTCCACGCACTGCGTCTTAAAGATGAGTTTGCATCCGACAGGGCTGCAACGGCCTTGTTTAGGAAAATCTCCACTTCTTGCGCTTCAAGAACAGCCTCGCCATTGGTAAAGAGACGTGAAAGTATGGTGAAGCCGTGGTGACGCAACATCTCATCCTCTTTTTTTATGAGTGACATTGCCATTTCTGCGGCATACGGTAAATGGCAATAGAGATTCATTGTTGCTATGTCTGCTATCTCCGTTGTCCTTGTTTGTTCAATCCATTGCATGGCCGTGTCAAACGCAAAATCTTCCTTAGGCATAAGCATGGTAGCCATTATCTTGCATTCTCTTACATTCTCCTGCCAAAGTCCTTGGGCCAACTCGCAATCTTGGGGATATTCTGAAGCCATTTCGCGCAGATGCATTAATGATGCTCCCCAGTTTATATGATAATCTATGCCTTTGTCACGCATAGATTGTGCAGTCACGCCATTCATCAATAAACGAAAAGATCTTTTTATCTCATTTACACGATTGTTAGTATCTTTGTTCATTATGCTATATTTTATCAAAACTCTACTGTTACTTTTGCGTTAAGTTGTCGGCCGGTAAGATAATTAGGAACTGCATATTGATAATTCTGCACATCTGTCACCCAATAATACGAATTGACATTGCTGTGTCCAAGCAGATTGAGGCAGTCAAGCCCAAGCCAGATATTCTTTAAAGAAAATCTGTGTGATTCCTGGTTGTTCCGCTGGTATGCCCTGTAGCTCATGCCTATATCTATTCGCTGGTATGCAGGCGCACGGAAATTCTGACGTTTGTTGTCTGCGTGCGGTGGACCAAATGGCAGGCCATCGGCGTAGGATAATTTCAGTGCCATCTTCCATTTTGTCGTACCGGGGAAATAATCTGTGAAGAAAAGGTTGACGGCGTATCTTTGGTCAGTAGGCATATGGATGCTTTCTCCGCGATAATTCATGTTGGTCTTCATTAAAGAGAAAGTTATCCATGAGTCTGTCCCCGGCACAAACTCTCCGTATAACTTCAAGTCAAGTCCCATAATGTGACCGGAACTCTCATTTATGCCATTGTAAGTAATCTTTAGATTATTCACACTGTATGGCACAAGGTTAGAAAGCGCTTTATAATAAGCCTCCGCGGTAAATTTGAAAGGTCTGTCTAACAGTTTGAAGCGATAGTCAAAAGCTCCAACGAAATGTATACTACGCTGTGATTTTATTTTATTGTTCAGAATGGCATTTGTCACACCGTCAATCGTTGTGGTGTCCTTCTGCTCCTTGAAGAATGGAGGCTGGTAATACAGTCCTGCCGCAGCTCTTAACGTTACGTTATTGTTAAAGGCTGGTACAATGGCCAAAGTTACACGTGGTGATATGATGCTTTCTTTGTTAAAGCTCCAGTTAGCGAAACGCAGGCCGTAATTAAGTGTGTAGAATGTTGTCTCGGCATTATTGTTGAAGCGCCATGTATCTTGTATGTAAAATTCTGTTCTCCGCGCGTTTAGCTCATTTCTTGCAGCTAAAGTGTATATCATATATAATGCATCACCGGTATGTGGCATTATATATCCGGAAGAGTCTCGCATTTCATATTCCCGTGAATAGTCCTTTATGTCTTCCCATTTCATCGTTAGGGCAGTCTCTATGGAATGTCTTGCGGTTTTATGCTCCAACATAAATTTTGTACTTACTACATTGGCCGTCAGGTAATTTCTTGCATACTCCATATATGTGCCAACACCCATGTTTTGCTGTGTCTCTGTTTGCGTCAGCCAGTATTGTCCCTGAATGTCATAGGTTTCCTGCTCCTTTGTATGGAAAGCGGAGCCTATAAGTGATAATGCTGTTTTGGGACCTATGTTGCGTTTTACCGTCAAAGCACCGAAATAAGTCCTGAAGACGTCCTTCTCCTGTCCATCAAAAAAGACTTGGAACGCCTTTACATTATTAAGCGTACCGAATGTGGTTTCACGGTCGGTAGGATAGAAATTGTATTTGGATTGTGATATGTCACCTATAAAGTCAATGCTCCATCGTTGGTTGGGAGTGTATGTCAAAAATGTTTGATAGTCAATGAACTTAGGATCATACTCGCCATTTGTGTCAAATGTTTTCAGAAGCGCTTTTGTCGTCTTATACCTTATTCCATTTGTCCATGAGAACTTCTTGTTGCCTATACCAACATACGCAGAGCCTCCTAAGAAACTTGCGGATATGGCAGCTTCGGTCTTCTTGGGACGACGGTATGTGATGCTTAGCGCTGATGACATCTTATCACCATATCTGGCCTCAAAACCTCCTGTTGAGAACGCTACACCGTCCACCATGTCTCCATTAATGATGGACAAACCTTCCTGTTGTCCGCTACGTACCAGAAAAGGACGGTACACCTCCACATTATTTATATATACGACATTCTCGTCAAAGTTTCCTCCTCTAACGTTATACTGTGACGACAACTCACTGTGCGTGCTGACACCGGCCTGTTGCTGGATTAGGTCCTCCACCGCATTTCCTGAAGCTGAAGGTCCCATCTTGGTGTCGCTTAAATCCAGCTCTTGTGTGTTTGTCGTCTGGCGTTTCTTTTCTGTTACCATTACATCGTCTAACATTGTACCACCTTCGTACAGCGTTATGTGAAGATTCTGCCTGCCTCGTGGACGTCTCAGTACACGTTCTTTTGTTTTGTAGCCTATCATGCTGAAACGAACGACAACAGAATCCGCGGAGGACAATTCAAGCGTGAAATTACCTCTAAGGTTTGTCATTGTTGCCTTTCCCTGTTTGGGGCAAGAAACAGTGGCTAACTCTACCGGATTCTCCTCCTCGTCCAGAACGCGACCAGTTAATGTAAAACTTTGAGCCATTGCATCCGAAAAAAGCAATGTAAGCAGAAATATATAAATCAGACGAAGACTAATTTGCTTTGTCTGTATATGTGACTTTGTTGTATTCATACACACAATTTAACGCATGAGACACTGTTTTATTGTATTTATTAATACCATAATGCACTAATAACAAAGAAAAAGGCTATTTTGTTTTCTTTTTATTTGGGGCATGATTATTTTTTTTGTACTTTTGCAGCGATTTACGCATTTTACACACATGAGTAGTGTATTTAACTCTATCTACGAGCTCTGTTGTAAGGAGAACGCAAGGAACTGGTGGATTGCTACGATATTGTGTGATAATGTGGGAGAAAGAGAAAGTCACCCCTGTTTGTAATAGGGAATTTTATCAACAACAAACAACACACAGAAGTATGAAAGTACTTAAATTTGGTGGAACCAGCGTGGGTTCTGTAGAAAGTATTCTGAGCCTTAGAAACATTGTAATGAATGAGGCGAAGGAACAGTCTGTAATAGTCGTAGTAAGTGCATTAGGAGGCATTACAGACAAACTTATAGAGACATCGCGTCTTGCACTTGCGGGCGATGAGCGTTATCGTAACGAATTTGACGCTATTGTAGACAGGCATCACAAGATGATAGACACTATCATCACAGACACAAAGGACAGGGAACGGTTATTTAACAAAGTTGATTCCCTTTTAGAACAACTACGTAGTATTTATTTCGGTGTATTTCTTATTCATGACTTGTCTAAGAAAACGCAGGATGCAATCGTTGCGTACGGCGAGCGTCTTAGTTCTAATATCGTTGCCACTTTAATAAAAGGAGCTAAATGGTTTGACAGCCGCACATTTATCAAGACAGAGGAGAAGCAAGGAAAGCATATTCTGAAGGCTGAGTTAACCAATAAATTAGTCAGACAGACTTTTGCTGATATGCCGCGTATCAGCCTTGTACCGGGATTTATCTCCAAAGACTGTGAGACAGGAGAAACAACCAATCTTGGCCGTGGCGGTTCTGATTATACGGCTGCAATTATAGCAGCCGCACTTAATGCAGAGTCACTTGAGATATGGACAGATGTTGATGGATTTATGACTGCAGATCCACGTGTTATCAAGACTGCGTATCCAATAAAGGAACTGTCGTACGTGGAAGCAATGGAGTTGTGTAATTTTGGAGCTAAGGTCATATATCCTCCAACGATATATCCTGTATGTATAAAAAATATTCCAATAAAGGTAAAGAATACTTTCAATCCTTGCGCAGAAGGCACTGTTATTAAGGAACGTATAGAAGGTGATCATAAGCCTATTAAGGGTATATCATCAATAGATGGAACAGCTCTTATTACAGTGACGGGATTGTCCATGGTAGGTGTGATAGGGGTGAACCGTCGTATTTTTACCAAGCTGGCTAATGAAGGTATCAGCGTATTCATGGTATCACAGGCTTCATCAGAAAACTCTACATCTATAGGTGTAAAGGAAAGTGATGCAGAGGCTGCCGCACGTGTACTTAATGAGGAGTTTGAAAAGGAGATTGCAACTGGAGCCATGTATCCTATGATGGTGGAAACAGAATTGGCTACAATTGCCATTGTTGGTGAGAACATGAAGCGTACACCGGGTATTGCAGGAAAACTGTTTGGAACTCTCGGGCGTTCAGGTATCAGTATCATAGCCTGCGCGCAAGGTGCTTCTGAGACAAATATATCATTTGTCGTTAAAGGAAAATTCCTACGTAAATCATTGAATGTAATACATGATTCCTTTTTCCTCTCTGAATATAAGGTGCTTAACTTATTCTTATGCGGTGTAGGTACTGTTGGCGCAAAACTTATAGAGCAGATACGTTCACAATATGAGAGTTTGAAACAGGAGAAACAGCTCTTGCTAAATGTCGTAGGCATAGCATCTTCCAAGAAGGCAATATTCAACCGCGATGGTTTAGACTTAAATAACTATGTGGAGGCTCTTGATGCTGCAGAGCCATCTGATTCACGTAAGTTGCTTGAGAATATTGTTGGCATGAATATATTTAATGCTGTCTTTGTTGACTGTACAGCATCAAAAGATATTGCGGCTCTGTATCAGGAGCTTCTTGAGCATAATGTGAGTGTAATTGCCGCTAATAAGATTGCCGCATCAAGTGATTATGAGAATTACCGTCGATTGAAGGAAACGGCGTTACGTAAAGGAGTGAAGTTTCGTTTCGAGACAAATGTTGGTGCTGGCCTTCCTATCATAGGTACAATCAATGACCTACGTAACTCCGGTGATAAGATTTTGCGAATAGAAGCAGTGTTGTCCGGTACCCTTAACTACATATTCAATGCTTTGAGCGAGAATGTTCCTTTATCTGAGACAGTAAAACAGGCTAAGGAGTTAGGATATTCAGAACCAGACCCTCGAATAGACCTTTCAGGAATGGATGTTGTCCGTAAACTTGTTATATTGACCCGTGAGGCCGGGTATCGCGTAGAGCAGGACGATGTTGTTAAGAACTTATTTGTGCCGGATGAATATTTCTGTGGCACTGTCGATGAGTTCTGGACACGTCTGCCACAGTTGGATGCTGATTTTGAAATGCGTAGAAAGAAGCTTGCCACCAAAGGATGTAAGTGGCGCTTTGTTGCAAAGATGGAGATAGCAGACAATGGAAAGGTGAATACCAGCGTTGGACTTCAGGAGATACCGCAGAATCATCCTTTCTATAATCTGGAAGGTTCAAACAACATTGTGACACTTACAACCGACAGATACAAGGAGTATCCTATGCTAATCCAAGGTTTCGGAGCAGGAGCCAGTGTTACCGCAGCAGGAGTTTTTGCCAATGTTCTTTCCATAGCAAACATCTAAACAGGATTTTATAAAAATTATATGAGAAGATGAAGACAATTATTATACTTGGTGATGGAATGGCTGACTATCCAATAGAGCAGCTAAACGGTAAAACACCATTACAATATGCGGAAACTCCATATATGGATATGCTTGCCCGTACAGGACGTACAGGACGTCTGGTTACAGTTCCTGATGGATACACACCTGGTTCGGAGGTTGCCAATACTGCAATATTAGGCTATGACCTTGATGTAGTGTATGAAGGACGCGGTCCCCTTGAGGCTGCATCTATAGGCTATGAGATGGATCCTCTCGATTTGGCTTTAAGGTGTAATATCATTAGTGTGCGCAGTGATGGTACGATAAAGACACATAATGGTGGAAATCTCACGACAGAAGAATCTACTCCTCTTGTTACATATCTGAATGAAAACCTTGGTTCTGACAAAGTGAAATTTGTCAGAGGTATACAGTATCGTCACCTGCTTATAATAAAAGGTGGTAGCAAATACATAGAATGTGCACCGCCACACGACCATCCTAATGAGGAATGGGCTCCACTTTTAGTTAAGCCTAAGCATGGAATGGAGAATTATAAGGAAGAGGGACGGTTGACTCCACAAGAAACTGCTGATCTTGTGAACGACCTTATAATACGCTCTAAGGAACTGTTAGAAAAACATCCGTTTAACATTCAGCGCCAGGAGGAGGGAAAAGACCTTGCCAATATTATATGGCCATGGAGTGGGGGATACCGTCCTGCAATGCAGACCCTTAGTGAAATATATCCTAATATAAAGTCTGGTGCTGTGATATCCGCTGTTGATCTTATACGTGGTATAGGACATTATGCGGGTCTTGACATCATTAAAGTTGATGGCGCTACAGGACTTTGGGATACAAACTATGAGGGAAAGACTGCTGCGGCGATAGAACAGCTGAAGCATAAGGATTTTGTATTTCTCCACGTAGAAGCGAGTGACGAGGCAGGACATGATGGCGAAGTTATGTTAAAGGTGAAGACAATAGAAAATCTTGACTCACGTATGATTGGGCCGATAGTAGAGGCTACAAAGCAATGGAATGAACCCGTATGTATAGCAGTACTGCCGGACCACTATACACCTGTAGAGAAACGCATACACATAGGTGAACCTGTACCATTTATTATCAATGCTCCTGGATTGGATCCTGATTCTGTACAGACCTATGATGAGTATAGCTGTGTAAATGGAGGGTATGGGATACTCAGATTGTCGGAGTTCATGCAGGAATTGAATAAGATAAAATAACGTGAGTTTGCAGGTGAAATAACAACGCTATTTGTTCCCGTCGCAAAAGGATAGAGATTACATGGTAAAAGGATAGTGATTGCACTGTAATCTCTATCAAATTACAAGGTAATCAGATAGAGATTACAGCGGTACTTTAGAAATCTTGACTGTCAACGAGTTAGAGGAAAGGCTTTCGGGACGCCTGTAAGATTTTCGTTTAAATAAACAACAATAAGAATATACTATTTATTTATAAAAAAACAATTAGAATTATGCTATATTACAGTACCAATCATACAGCGCCATTGGCATCACTTGAGGAGGCCGTAGTAAAGGGACTGGCAGGTGACCGTGGTCTATATATGCCAGAAAATATAAAGACCCTGTCACAGGATTTTTATGACAATATTGATAAAATGTCGTTTCAGGAGATTGCGTACACAGTAGCTGACGCATTCTTTGGGGAGGATGTTGATGCAGAGTCATTAAAACAGATCGTCTATGATACTCTGGCATTTGACTGTCCTGTCGTTCCTGTAACGGAAAACATATACACTCTTGAACTTTTCCATGGTCCAACGCTTGCCTTTAAGGATGTTGGTGCACGTTTTATGGCGCGTTTGTTACAGTATTTTATAAAGAAGGAGAATAAGGGAGGCTTAGTAAACGTTCTTGTTGCAACAAGTGGTGATACCGGTTCCGCTGTTGCCAATGGCTTCCTTGGTGTTGACGGCATTCATGTATATGTGTTATATCCAAAAGGCAAGGTTAGTCCGATACAGGAATGTCAGTTTACAACTCTTGGCAAGAATATCACAGCCATAGAGGTTGACGGCGTGTTTGATGACTGCCAGGCTCTTGTTAAGAGTGCTTTCATGGACGAGGAATTGAACAAGCACATGAAACTGACTTCTGCAAACTCTATTAATGTAGCACGCTTCCTGCCACAGGCTTTCTATTACTTCTATGCCTATGCCCAGATGAAGCGTATGGGTAAGTCTGATAATGTGGTGATGTGTGTGCCTTCAGGCAATTTCGGCAATATATGCGCTGCATTGTTTGGACATAGGATGGGACTTCCTATAAAGCGTTTCATTGCTGCCAATAATGCTAATGATATTTTCTATCAGTATCTCCAGACTGGTAAATATGTGCCCCAGCCATCAAAGGCAACTCTTGCTAATGCGATGGATGTTGGTGATCCTTCTAATTTTGCACGTATATATGAACTGTATAAAGGTTCACACTCTTCTATTGTGTCTCTTATTAGTGGTGCCACATTTAGCGATGAGGAGATTGCGGACACCATGCGAAAGTGTTACGCTGACAATGGTTATGTGTTGGATCCTCATGGCGCTTGCGGATACCAGGCTTTAAAGAACCTCTTAAAGCCTGACGAGGTAGGAGTGTTCTGCGAGACGGCTCATCCTGCGAAATTCAAGGAAAAGGTTGATGCTATCCTGTCTTCCGATATTGATATACCTGCACGCCTTCAGGAGTTTATGAAGGGAACCAAGCAGAGTGTCGCTATGTCTAAAGAGTTTGCGGACTTTAAGACATATCTTATCAAACAGTAATCCTATAAATATATGATATCAGAAATAGAACGAAGGCGTACCTTTGCTATTATTTCCCATCCGGATGCTGGTAAAACCACCCTTACAGAGAAATTTCTTCTCTTCGGTGGACAAATACAGGTTGCGGGGGCTGTAAAGAATAATAAAATCAGGAAAACTGCAACATCAGACTGGATGGATATAGAGAAGCAGAGAGGTATCTCCGTCTCTACATCCGTAATGGAGTTTGACTATCTGCCACCAACGGCGGACAGTCAAACGCCACCATATAAGGTTAACATCCTTGATACACCAGGACACCAGGATTTCTGTGAGGATACATATCGCACTTTAACGGCTGTCGACTCTGCTATAATTGTTGTTGACGGCGCTAAAGGAGTGGAAAGTCAGACACGAAAGCTTATGGAGGTGTGTCGGATGCGCAATACGCCTGTCATCATTTTCGTCAACAAGATGGATAGGGAAGGGCGTGACCCATTTGATTTGCTTGACGAGCTGGAGCAGGAACTAAAGATATACGTGCGTCCACTTTCATGGCCTATAAATCAGGGAGTGAAGTTTAAGGGCGTGTATAATATCTATGAGCATCAGCTGAATCTCTTTACTCCAGACAAGCAGCGTGTTACCGAGAAGGTAAGCATTGACATATCGTCCTCAGAACTTGATGCGCAAGTTGGTGAAGATGATGCACAGCAGTTACGTGACGATTTAGAGTTGCTGGATGGAGTATATCCCGATTTTAGTATAGACACATACCGTTCAGCGGAGGTGGCGCCTGTATTCTTTGGCAGTGCCCTTAACAATTTTGGAGTGCAGGAACTCCTGGACTGCTTTGTTGAGATAGCTCCATCACCACGTCCTGTCAAATCTGTAGAGCGTATGGTGATGCCGGATGAGCAGAAGTTCACAGGATTTATATTTAAGATAACTGCCAATATAGACCCAAATCACCGGTCTTGTATTGCATTCTGCAAGGTTTGCTCCGGACGTTTTCAGCGTAATCAGCCATATTTGCACGTTGGAATGGGAAAGACTCTGCGGTTCTCCTCACCGACACAGTTCATGGCGCAGCGTAAAAGTACTATCGACGAGGCATGGGCTGGAGATATTGTAGGTTTGCCGGACAATGGAATATTCAAGATTGGCGATACGCTGACCGAAGGTGAACAACTGCACTTCCGTGGACTTCCATCGTTCTCACCCGAGATGTTCAAGTACATAGAAAATGATGATCCAATGAAGGCTAAGCAGTTCCAGAAGGGATTGGAGCAGTTGATGAATGAGGGTGTGGCGCAGTTGTTTGTGAACCAGTTTAACGGCAGGCGCATAGTTGGTACCGTAGGACAACTGCAATTTGAGGTGATTCAGTATCGTCTGGAGAATGAATATAATGCAAAGTGCCGCTGGGAGCCTGTACATCTGCATAAGGCCTGCTGGATAGAGAGTGACAACGAGGCAGAACTTGATAACTTCAAGAAACGTAAGTACCAGTATATGGCAAAGGATAAAGACGGACGTGATGTGTTCCTCGCAGACTCCGGATATGTCCTTTCAATGGCACAGCAGGATTTTGAAAACATCAAATTCCATTTTACAAGTGAGTTCTAATTTGATGTAATAAATAAGATTGTTTCAATTAAGAAGCCCGCTAAAAAGTTCTTTGGAACCTTTTAGCGGGCTTTTCATTATTGTATACTTAATTCAACTATCTTATCTATCGCACTTTCAAGGCCGTCAATGTTCTTGCCTCCTGCCGTAGCGAAATGAGGCTGTCCGCCGCCACCGCCTTGGATTAGCTTTCCAGCTTCTCGCACTATCGTACCGGCATTCTTTCCTGATGCTACCAAGTCATCAGAGATGGAAACAGTCAGGCTTGGCTTACCACCAGTCTTACATCCTAAGGCTACCACAAGATTCTCTGGGAACTGCTGGCGTAATTGAAATGCAATATCCTTAACGCCTTGTGGGTCTATCGGGCATATACCGGAGATAATCTTTACGCCATTACGGTTTATAGCCTTGTCAATAAGCATCTGCTTGAACTGCGCTGTCTTTTGAGCCTTAAACTCATCGACCTGTGCCTGAAGCTCCTTGTTTTCATTTATGGCCTTCTTTATTATCGCCATAAGGTTTGGAGCATTATTGAAGAGGGAATGGATGTTAGAGATAAGATCCTGCGTATTGTCCATCATGGTCTCAACCGCTTTACCAGTAATGGCCTCAATACGGCGTACACCAGCCGCGATGCTGCTCTCCGCTGTTATGCGTACCATGCCGATCTGACCCGTTGCCTTAGCGTGACAACCACCACAGAACTCGACGCTGTCAGCAAATTTCACGACACGCACCTTGTCACCGTATTTTTCTCCAAACAGAGCTATGGCTCCGAGTTGCTTTGCCTCTTCTATCGGTGTGTCACGGAATTCCTGCAGAGGTATATTCTGACGTATCTTCTCATTTACGATGTGCTCAACCTCGCGCAGCTGCTCTGTCGTTACCTTCTCAAAGTGAGAGAAGTCAAATCGCAGATAATCAGCGGTGACAAGAGAGCCTTTCTGCTCCACGTGCTCACCAAGAACCTGACGCAAAGCGGAGTCGAGAAGGTGTGTACAGGTATGGTTTGCCTCTATTGCGTTACGTCTCTCCACGTCAACGCAGGCCATGAACTCCGCCTGTGGATTTTCTGGCAGTTTATCAACGATGTGTATTGCCACACCATTCTCCTTCTTTGTGTCAAGCACCTTTATCTCCTCGTTTTCGCTGACAAGAACGCCGGTGTCTCCAACTTCACCGCCCATCTCTCCGTAGAAAGGTGTGGTGTCAAGAATCATCTCGTATGCGGTGCTCTTCTTCTGCTTCACCTCGCGGTACTTTATTATATGGCAGGGATACTCCGTATAGTCGTAGCCAACAAAAGATGACTCACCATCCTTTACCGTTATCCAGTCACCGAGATGAACTTCTGCCGCATTGCGCGCACGATTCTTCTGCTGTTGCATACAAACATCGAACCCTTCAGCGTCAACAGTCATACCCTGCTCACGGCATATAAGTTCTGTGAGGTCCAGAGGGAAGCCGTATGTATCAAACAGAGTGAAGGCCTTGTCGCCAGGGATTTCGGTTTTTCCCTCAGACTTAGTCTTGTCGATAATTCCCTGCAGCAGGCGTATGCCGTTCTCCAATGTACGGAGGAAAGATGTCTCCTCTTCCTGGATAACCTTCATTATCAGGTTCTTCTGTGCAGGGAGTTCAGGGAAGGCCTCTCCCATTTCCTCTATCAGAGTAGGCACTAATTTATAAATGAAGGCTTCCTTCTGTCCAAGGAAAGTATATCCATATCGCACGGCACGGCGCAGAATACGGCGTATAACGTATCCGGCCTTAGCGTTAGACGGCAGCTGTCCGTCAGCAATGGCAAATGAAATGGCGCGCAGGTGGTCTACTATCACGCGCAGGGCGATGTCCTTCTGCTCATCATCGCCATACTTGCAGTCCGCCATTGCGGCCATTGCCTTGATGAGCGGCTGGAAAATATCCGTGTCATAATTGGATGTCTTGCCCTGCAGTGTGCGTACCAGACGCTCAAATCCCATGCCCGTGTCTATCACCTTTGCCGGTAATCCTTCGAGAGAGCCGTCGGCTTTACGGTTATACTGCATGAATACAAGGTTCCAAATCTCTATAACCTGTGGATGGTCCTTGTTAACCAGCTCACGTCCAGGCACCTGCGCCTTCTCTTCTGCTGAACGCGAGTCAACGTGTATCTCGGAGCAAGGGCCGCACGGACCTGTATCGCCCATCTCCCAGAAATTGTCATGCTTGTTGCCATTAATGATATGGTCTTTTGGCAGGAATTGCTCCCAGATAGCCGCAGCTTCATCATCACGCTGCAGTCCTTCTTCCTCCGAGCCTTCAAAAACTGTGGCATATAAATCATCAGGTGATATCTTCAATACATCAACGATATATTCCCATGCCCATGAGATGGCCTCCTTCTTGAAATAATCACCAAAGGACCAGTTTCCGAGCATCTCGAACATTGTATGGTGATAGGTGTCATGACCCACTTCCTCCAAATCATTATGTTTTCCAGAGACGCGCAGACATTTCTGCGTGTCGGCCTGCCTGCGGCTCTTCGGTGTAGCGTTTCCTAAGATGATGTCCTTGAATTGGTTCATGCCTGCATTAGTGAACATGAGCGTAGGATCGTCCTTGACGACCATTGGCGCTGATGGTACTATGAGGTGCTGTTTGCTTTCAAAGAAGCTTTTGAAAGACTCACGTATTTCTTTTGCTGTCAACATTATTATTTTTAGTTTTTGTTTACAAAGGTACTAATAAATTCTGAGTTGGACAAACTTTTTTGCTCTAATCAGAATTTATCGGCAGTCATGCCCTATATTATATAGTACGCGTACATATAATTATAGTGCAGCCTTATTAATACTCAAAGGAACTTCCGCCCAAGAACTCACGCAGCAGGCTGGTGGGCGGTATTTGTGCTTCCGGTATAGGCTTTATGTAATGCAGAAACTGCAGCAGCCTTGAAGCCTCGGCATATTCCGGTGTGTTCTCATGGACCTGCTCCAGTGCCGCCTCGGCCTGCTGTTTTATTGCGGCCAGCTCAAACAGCATGGCGGTGTTAAAGATAGCGTCGGCATTCTCCTGAAAGGGGAAGATCCACTTATTCTCGCCTTTCCTTACGGAATGCCACCTCTTTAATGTGGTCTGCGCGGAACTGTTACGGTATTTGCTGTCCCTGATGATGCGGCGCAGCAGGCGGTTGTCTGTCGTAGGAATGTAATTGTGGTTGTCTATGGTGATGGTGGTTAGGGCAGAGGCGTAAACCCTGAATATCTGTTCCTGCGGAACCTGTGATGTCAGTTCAGGATTCAGCGCATGGATACCCTCTATCACGAGTATATCGTTTTCCCTCATACGTAGCTTCTTGCCACTGCGCTCACTCTTGCCCGTCATGAAGTTATACCGTGGCAATTCCACCTCCTCTCCGTTTATCAGCGCGTTAAGTTGTTGGTTGAAGAGCGGCAGGTTCAATGCGTACAGCGATTCAAAGTCGTACTCACCATGCTCATCCTTCGGGGTGAACTCACGGTCTACGAAATAATCATCCAAGGAAATGGCGACAGGGCGTATCCCGTTTGTTATCATCTGTATGGACAGCCGCTTGCACGTGGTGGTCTTGCCGCTGCTTGACGGGCCTGCTATCAGCACAATCTTTATTCCCGGCCGTTTCGCTATGGTATCCGCGATATATGACAGTTTCTTCTCCTGCAATGTCTCGAATACGAGTATCAGCTCGCTGCTGAAACCGTTCATGATGGCTTTGTTCAGCTCTCCGACCGTGCTTATTCCCATGGTGTCCTGCCACTTGTGGTACTCGTTGAATATCTCGAACATCTTGTCCTGCCTTGTCATCTCCTCAAGCACGGCAGGATTGTCGCGCCTCGGCACTCTTAGCAGCAGACCGTCGAAGTATTTCTCCAGTCCAAAGACGTTCACCTCCTGCGTATTGCACAGGGTCGGGCCGTAGAAGTAATCCTTATAGTCCCCGATACTGCAATATGTGGTGTACAGCTTGCCGAGGCTCTCGAACAGCACAACCTTGGACTCGTCGCCAAGTTCCCTGAACATCTCGATAACCTCTTCTGTCGGCCTCTGATGGCGGCGGATAGGAATACTGGAGGCTATGATGTCGCCCATCTGCTTTCTCAACAGCTCAACATCGTCGGTGGTAATGTCACGCCCAATCTTCAGGTTGCAGTAATAGCCGTTGCTTACAGGAAACTCTATGTCCACCTTGCCGTTAGGGAAAACATCATATACAGCCTTGCATAATATGAAGAACAGGGTGCGGGTGTACACCCTCATGCCTGCCGCGGAGGTCGTGTCTATGAACTCCACGGTCTTGTTTCCGAAGATGCGGTAGCTCATGCTGACGATTTCATTGTTCACCAGTGCCGCCACTGGCGGGTACTGCATCTTTGGATTAATCTGAAAATAGATCTCTGACAGCGGTGTGCCTATCTCGAATTTAGAGATGCTGCCGTCATTCTTGCACCTTATTTCTATATTCTTCATAAAGCAGGGTATTTTTTATAGTTATAGACTATTTCTTGCCTGTATGCCGGGGCGGCCATTCTCTTGCCCTTAGTTGTGTACAAGGGTGCCAATCTCCTCACCCTCCATGACCTTCTTCAGGTTGCCCACGATGTCCATGTTGAACACATATATCGGCAGGTTGTTCTGCATACACATCGCTGTGGCCGTGATGTCCATCACCTTCAGGCCTTTGGCTATCACATCGCTGTATGTTATGTCATGGAACTTCGTGGCTGTCGGATCCTTTTCCGGGTCAGCGGTATATATTCCGTCCACCCTTGTGCCCTTCAGCATCACGTCCGCCTCAATCTCTATGCCGCGCAGTGATGAGCCCGTGTCTGTCGTGAAGTATGGCGAGCCTGTTCCTGCGCTCATTATCACGACCTCGCCCTGCTCCATAGCCTCGATGGCCTTCCATTTTGTGTAGAACTCACCTATCGGCTCCATGCGTATGGCTGTGAGCACACGGTTCTTCTGTTTTATGGCGCCGAGGGCGCTTGACAGTGCGAGCGAGTTAATCACGGTGGCGCACATTCCCATCTGGTCTCCCTTGACGCGGTCAAAGCCGTTCGTGGTGCCGCTCAGACCCCTGAATATGTTGCCGCCTCCTATGACAATGCCTATCTGCACACCCATATCGGCCACTTCCTTTATCTGGCGCGCATACTCATTGAGGCGGTTTACATCTATGCCATATCCCTGTTCTCCTTGAAGGCTCTCGCCGGAGAGCTTCAGCAAAATACGATTAAACTTCATAGCTTTTATATTTAAATGGATTATCTTTTATTCATAACAGTTTCTCTTCAAAAGGCGTCGCTTTCTCAAATCACGAACTCCACCTCCTTGAACATATACTCGCTCAGCGTGCCGTCCGCCCTTCGCAGTTGTAGCACACCGCTCTGATGCACCTTGTTTATATATGCCTCAAACTCGCCGTCCGCATCCCTATACCTGTGAATGCCGTCCCTGCGGTACAGCCGTTCGTGGTAAATGCGCGTTATGGTGTCATAGTCTCCCTGTTCCAGCACTTTGCAGTACTTCCCGAAGTTCTCCACCATGCTGTGCAGCAGTTCCTCGACATTATGCTTCACGCCAGTTATCTGTATCAGCGATACTGGGTTCGGCGCGTCGCTCATAAACTCCTTCTGGTTCACGTTCACGCCCGTGCCTATCACCATGTCGCAGATGCCGCTGCCGTTCAGGTTCGTGTCTATGCGCGTTCCGCTTATCTTGCGGTCATGCCAGTAAATGTCATTGGGCCATTTTATCGTTATGCCCTCCGTATATTGCGCCAGGGTGTCGCTTATGGCTATGGCCTGCGCCATCGACAGCAGGTACTGGCTGTGTACGGGCATCCACGCAGGGTGTATCATGATGCTGTACAGCAGATTCTTCCCGTCCTCGCTCTCCCAGCAGTTTTTCCCCATTCCCTTTCCGGCCGTCTGGTGGCCGCACACCACCGCGCCCTCCCACGCCGGCTGTTCAGAGGCCATGCGCAGAAGGTAGTCGTTGGTTGACGATGTCTCCTTTATCCTTATTATCGGTAACATGGGCGTTTGCTTTATTGCTGTTTTACGTTGAGCCACTTTTCCAAGAAGCCCTTCTCCCTCTCACGGGCCTGTTCAATGAACGAGAGATACTCCTTGCTGTCAGGGTTCAGCGGCCTGTGCCCCAGAGCGCGGCGTATCGGCTGCCATTCCTCGATGAAGCAGGTTGCCTCCTTTGAGAAAAAAGTTTCCTTGAAGCGTTCAAAGATGTAATCTACGGCCTGTTCGGTGGGGTGCAGCATATCCGGCTTGTAGAAGCGGTAGTCCCGTAACTCGTCGTTCATTATCTCGTATGCAGGGAAGTAGGCCACGTTCTCCTGTGCGGCAATGGTGTCCGCCGCGATGAGCAGTGCGGACTTCGCCAGCTGACTTTCATGAAAACCGTACTTGGCATATCTTATGGGGCTCACGGTCAGGATTATTTTCGTGTCCTTATTCAACTGCCTTAGCAGCCTTATCGCCTCTGTCAGGCATTCCACGCACTCCTCTATCGTCAGGTTCTTCTCCGTGAACAGCCTTTGCGGACGCTTCTGACAGTTGTCAACAATCTCTCCCGTCTCGTTCAGTATGTAGACATGGTTCGTGCCAAGGGTGAAGACCGCGAAGTCCACGCCGCTGTCCGCCACCGTCCCGTCCGCCACGGCCCTCCGCACGGTGTGCATGACGGATGCAGGGTTGTACATCACCCCGTAAGGGTTGACCGTGGCCCTGAAGCGGTTGTCGATGAACCTCCTCCCGATATTGTCCGCAAAGCAGGAGCCGACAAACAGCATGGTGTCTGTAGGCTTCAGCTCAAAAGTGGAGTGGGGTATGTCCACAACAGTCTGTAACAGCATAAGTGTATGAATATTTGAGAAAAGAAAGTGCAGGGACCGCTATGACCTGCTTATCTGCAGTCCCTTGCCTGACAGTGTCATGTCCACGAAGCGCGCGTTCGCGTTCTGCGGACTGGCGGACAGCATCTGCTTTATCCGCGCCGCCGCATCGGGGTCCTTCGCCACCATATACAGATAGCCTCCGCCGCCCGCTCCCGGCAGCTTGTAGCCCAGACACAGGTCGTCCACCATGTCGGTGATGGCCCTGACGGAGTCGGGATTTGTTCCCTTGTCCATGGCCTGGTTCTGTATCCACGTCTTTCTGATGGCCCTGCCCAGTCCCTCGAAGTCTCCGCGCTGTATTGTCTCGTACAGGCACCTCGTGTGCTCCTTCATCTGCCGCAGCATGGCAATCTCGTCGTGGTGGTTCAGGAACATCCTGCGCACTATCTCCGCCAGCAATGTCTTTGCCGTGCGTGTGATGCCCGTGTAATACAGCAGGTGGCAGGCGGCGTATTCCGGCTGCGTGTACAAATCGCTCGGCAGCCAGCGCACCTGCGGATTCTGCTCGAAGCCACGCTCCGTGTGCAGCAGCTTTATGCCCTGCAGCAGGCCTCCGAACTGGTCCTGCCATCCTCCTCCTGTCGTCAGCAGCTGCTCCAGCACCAGCGTGCGCCGTCCTATCTCGTTCTTGTCCCATGTCAGGCCGCAAAATTCGTTCAGCGCGCCCAGCACGGTGCTTGCCAGAATGCTGCTTGTGCCGAGTCCGGACCCCGCAGGGATGGCGGACAGCATGGACAGCTCTATGCCGCAGCCGAAAGCCTGCAGCTGTTTCTCGAGGGACTCGAAGCGTTCCGCGCTGAAGTCAGGGTGAAATCCTGCCAGAGCCAGGGCGGCCTTGGGGATAGAGAACGGAGAGCCGACCTTGTTGAAGTCTGCCAGCTGCTCGTATGTCGTCACCCTCTCCGATGCGCCGATGTCTATGCTCCGCAGGGTTATGACGGGCTCTGCGGACGGCTTCACGAAGGTCTGCAGGGGCGGCTGCCCGTTCAGCTCTATCGCAAGGTTTATCACGTCGCCGCCCTCCATCAGGCAGTATGGCGGCGTGTCCGTCCATCCGCCGGCTATGTCTATGCGCACGGGTGAGCGTCCCCAGATTATCTGGTCCATATACACTGACAGCCGCGGCGACTGACGTATTGTCAGCAATGGCGCTGTCAGTCCATGCCGCAGCAGGCTGAAGGCGTTGGCGGCCTCCTTCTCGCCGTCCTTGCCCTGTAGCCTCAATACCTCGGACCTGAACATATTGTCGTGTATTCTCTTCAGCAGGGTGTTGTCGTCCGTGAGCGGCTCTGGCAGCGGTGTGTTGTATTTCACGAAGCTCCTTGCCGCGTCGTCCAGGTCTATCTGGAAGAACACGCTGTGCTGATGGTTTTCCGCCAGCTCCAGCATATTGTCCGCCCTCATCCTGTCACGCTGTGCGGTCAGGCGGCGCAGGTTCGCCACGGCCGAAATCTCGTCCGCGCACATCTTCCGGGCGTTCTGCCAGATGGCGCGCGCCTCCTCGTCGCCGCCGTCCCCGAGCATCCACGCGAGGACTCTGCCCATTGCCCCGACATCCTCAAGCACGGGGAATATCCGTGCGGACTGCATATCCTGTCCGCCCTCAAAGGCTGCGGCGTCCACCCCGTGGCTCTCCGCCCATTGCGTGAACGGTATTCCGAGGAACGCGGTACGCCCGTCGGTGATGTCGCCCCTGAACAGGTCGTTGAAACCGTAGGGTCTCACCACATAGTCGCTGTCGTTCACGGGCACTATGTCCACGCACTGTCCCTCGCGCAGCGTCAGCGTCCAGTCATTCTGCGGCACTCCCGTTATCACGTTCTGCCTGCTGATGGTCCATCCGCCGCCTATGGTGCTGTTCTCTATCCACAAATCCTTGTTTCCGTCGGTCACCTTTATGTCAAGGTGGCTGTTCTGTATGAACATCGCAGGATGCGGCTTGCGCGAGTTGTGCATTATCTCGCGCTGGTCGTTGACAATGTTCTGTACGGCGAGGGTGCTGGAGATTATCTCGTGCGTGGTGCCGTAATGGTAGAACTCTCCGCCGGGCAGCGGCAGTATGGCTACGGACAGCTCGCCGACTTCAGTGTCGGGCATGGAGGGGGCGGTGCCAAGGGCGCAGCCGAAGTCCGAGTACATATCGTAGTTCCTTATCTCGCCGTCCTCTCCGCGCGATTTCCTCATCAGCACCTTCATGGCGCGGTCGGACAGCAGCCAGATGCCGATGTCCGTGAGGTAGTATCCCTTCTCGAGCACCTCCGACAGCTTTTGCAGCGACGGCTTCTGCAGCATACACTGCATCCTTGACGGCTCCTCGCGTGAGGATACAAAGACACCATGGTCCTTGGCGATGCTTGAGTCCAGCCAAAGACCATAGCATACAACGTCAGCGTCGGGTATCCTGCCCAGCGGCTGCGTGGCGCGTATGTAGACGTCGCCGCTCACAATCATGGTGTTCAGCCCCTGCGGAGCCTCTTGCATGATTTTCTCGTACAGCGGCAGCTGCAGCGACAGCAGATCCTGCGCCAGGCGCTGTCCGCGCTCCCATCTGAAGACGGGGATTGGCGTCAGTATCTTGCCGGACGGCGCATAAGCCGGCAGGCGCCGGCTCTGACCTCCTGCGTGAAGGATCAGCCGCCTGTCGCTTGCCAGCCATTGGTCGAAGGACTGCCCTTTGCCCCATTCCCTGTAGCATTGTTCCAGCAGCCACGTGGTGCCGCCGCCGGAACCGAGTTTCTTTCCTATAGGATCATTTGTGCAAAACCATTCTCTCCTGTCCAGACTTGTAATATCGTGGAAGCAGTCCACAAGGTTGGGGGGCAATGATAGCAGTTTCTTCATAATATATTGAAAATAAGACTTTTTGTGATTTAAGGTAAATGAATTGTCGAGTGTGATTAATCGTTCTTAGAACCGAAGATGCGCAGCATATAGATGAAAAGGTTGATGAAGTCGAGGTAAAGCGTCAGCGCTCCGATAAGGGCCAGCTTCTGCGCGCTCTCGTCATACACATCCTGCTCTGCCAGCATCATCTTTATCTTCTGGGAGTCGTAGGCTGTAAGGCCGACGAAGATGAGCACGCCGATGTAGCTGATGATGGTCTGCATACCCGTTGAGCCCACGAAGATGTTCACCACCGTGGCGATGACAAGACCTATCAGCGCCATGAACAGGATGCGCCCCATGGAGGAGAGGTCCTTGTTTGTGGTGTAGCCGATGAGCGCCATGGCGCCGAAGGTGCCGGCCGTGATGAAGAACACCTGCCCTATGCTCTGCATGGTGTACAGCAGGAAGATACTGGACAGCACCGCGCCGTTAATCACGCTGTACGCCACGAACATCAGTGTTGCTGTTGACAGGCTGATGCGGTTCAGCATACCGGAGATGCCGAAAACAAGCGCGAACTCTGCGATGACAAGTCCCCAGAACACCAGCCTGTTGCCGAATATCATGGCAAGAATGTCAGGAGAGGTGGCGACTCCGTATGCCGTGACGCCAGTGATGGCCATGGCAAGTGTCATCCAGAGATATACTTTGCGCATAAGGGCGGGGAAAGTCACTGAAGGGGTAAAACTGCGGCGTGATGTGCCTTCGGCCTCATTCACCATACGATCAAAATCTTTGTATTCCATACGTTCATTAATTATGTTTATATTTAAATTAACGTTAATTTCGCAAACATATTATATGCCAAATGATAAAAGTGCCATTTTGTCGTTGGCGGATGCGCTCTGTGCGCGGTGCGTATGCTATATATAAATAAGGTACGCGTACATATATTATATATGGGCGTGCATTGACAGTGAGAACGCCGTGTGTGCAGTCGCCGCGCCGCACCTTTTTTCTCTGCGGCCGATGGGTTCCTAAAAATGGATGATAGATTTTTTTCTGCGGACGTTAGATTTTTTTCTGCGGA
>JAUNOM010000004.1:112065-125122 GCA_030531085.1 Prevotellaceae bacterium
GTAGATTTTTTCAAAAAGGCCGCGAATTTTTCACTAAAGGCCATCGTTTTTGAAAAAAGCGCCATTCACGCCCCTGTCACGCCCCCGTGAAAGGGGTGGGGAGTCACTCAATTTCCCCCATTCTGTCGAGGCAGCGCTCCGCCTGCTCGTAGGAGAAGCCCCTCTGCATGGCGAAGCGTATCAGCTTCATCCTTATCTCGTATGGAGAGGCGCCCTTTACGGTCTTCCTCTTCGATGCCAGCAGGGGCGAGAGCGTGTCCTCCATGTCGCTGTCGCTGACATCCGCCAGCAGTGGGGCGTATACGTCCTTGGGTATGCGCTTCATGTAGAGTGCCTGCTCAATCTTCCTGACGCCCCAGTGGTTGTATTTAATCTTGTCGTTGATGAACGCCTGCGCGTACCTCGTCTCGTCGATGTAGCGCTCGTTCAGCAGATATTCAATGACCCTCCTCTGCGTGTCCTCGTCCATCTGCCACCGCGTCATCCTTGTCCGCATCTCGTGGATGCAGTGCTCGCCCTTGGCGCAGACGGCGGTCAGTTTGCTCAATGCCTGTTCGTAAGTCATGGGGATAGTGTTTCAGTTATTCTGTGCTTTGCGCGCCTTTCCTTCCGCGCGCCATTCTCTCCTTTCCATACTCGTCCTGCCTCACAGTGACGTCGGTGAAGCCGCAGGAGAGCAGCAGCTCACGGATGTCACGGGCGTACCCGGGATTTATCTCGAAGTACAGCATCCCGTCCCTGCGCAGCGCCCTGGCAGAGTAGCGCGCTATGCTGCGGTAGAACAGCAGCGGGTCGCTGTCGGGCACGAAGAGCGCCACGTGCGGCTCATATTCCAGCACGTTGCCCTCCATCTCCTGTGCCTCGCGACGGCAGATGTACGGCGGATTGCTGACAATGACGTCAAAGGTGTCGCGGTCGTCGGGTGGAGTCAGCGCGTCCTGTTGCCTGAACGTGATGTCCGCATGATGCAGGGCGGCGTTCTCCCTCGCTATGTCGAGGGCCTGCGCGCTGATGTCCCATGCCGTGACGGTTGTCCGCGGCATCTCGCCCTTCAGCGTGACGGCGATGCAGCCGCTGCCCGTGCCGATGTCGAGTATATGCGCGGCAGGTGCGGCCTCACGGACTATCCAGCGGCACAGCTCCTCCGTCTCGGGGCGCGGTATCAGGCATCCGCCGCGCACGTGGAACGTCCTTCCACAGAATAGGGCCTTTCCCGTGACATACTGCACGGGCTCGCCGGCGCGCAGGCGGCGCATCATTCCGTCCATCTGCCGCCTCTGCGCATCGTCAAGCCTGTCGAGAGCCCCGGCGCAGATGTCCGTGAAGGTCAGTCCGTAGACATCAGAGAGCATGAGGCGCACTATGCTGCGCGCCTCATGCTCATCGTATTGTGTCAGCTGTGATGTCAAATGTCTAAGCACGGTGGTTTCAGGTGTGGGGTTAGTCGGCCATGTTCTCTTTCACGAACTCTATGCACTCCCTGAATGTGCCGAAGGTGTTCTCCTCGGGCACCAGTGTCGGTATGATGTGCATCTTGTGCATGATGATGCTGGGCTGCGGCTGTATGATGGTTATCAGTACCTTCTTGCCCATGGCCTGCAGGTCCTTGATGCAGTTCTCCATGGCGTACACGCCGCTCTGGTCCATGAAGGTGACGCGCTTCATGCGGATGATGACGGTGTCGATGGCAGGGTCGTTGGGCACGCTGTGCATGGTGTTCTGGAAGCCCGTTATGGAGCCGAAGAAAATCGGGCCGTCAAGGCGCTGGATGTATATGCGGCGCTTCATCTCGTCGGTGATGCCGTCCTCGTCCTCCCATGGGGTGTCCTTGTCAAAGCCCTCGGCCAGGAGTCCGCCGTCATACTGCTTCTCCACAAGGTCGCCCGTGCGCTTCATGAACAGCACGCACGCTATCACCATGCCGATGCCCACGGCGGTGAGCAGATCGACGAACACCGTCATCAGGAAGACGCACATCAGCACGAAGGCGTCGGCCTTGGGTATGCGCACAAGGTCCTTGAAGCCCCTGAAGTCGATGATGCCCCAGCCCACGGTTATCAGTATGCCGGCCAGCACGGATAATGGCACGTACTGCACCAGGCTGCCGAGGCCGAGGAGTATGGCCAGAAGCAGGAGCGCGTGGACCATTCCGCTGAGCTGCGTCCTGCCGCCGGACTTGATGTTCACCACGGTGCGCATGGTGGCTCCGGCGCCGGCGATGCCGCAGAAGAGGCCCGAGAGTGCGTTGCCCACGCCCTGGCCTATCAGCTCCTGGTTGCTGTTGTGCTTGGTATTGGTGATGTTGTCCGCCACGACAGACGTGAGCAGCGTGTCTATGGAGCCGAGTCCGGCGAGCGTAAGTCCCGGGACGATGGACGCCTCCGCTATGCGCCACCAGTCCAGACCCTCGAGGCTGATGCCGTCCTTGAGGAAGAAGGGCATGGGGAGGCCGGCGGGGATGTTGCCGATGGTGAGGGCCGCGTCAAAGGAGCAGCAGATGGAGATGACGGTCAGGATGATGAGAGCCATGAGCGTGGACGGCACCTTTCTGGTAATGAGGGGGAAGGCGTAGATGACAATGATGGTCCCGATGCCGTAGAGCAGCGCCTCCACACTGATGCCGCCGGCGATGCGCGCGGGCAGCTGCGCGATCATGTCGAAGACCATCACGGGTGACTTAAGACCCATCAGCGGATAGATCTGCTGAAGGATGATTATGACGCCGATGCCGCTCATGAAGCCCGACAGGACGGGCTGGGGGATGTAGCGGACGTACTTGCCGATGCGTATCACGCCGAACAGTATCTGGAACAGTCCGCAGAACACTCCCGAGGCGGCCATGGAGATGAGAACCATGCTGTAATTGCCGCCGGAGGACACCCACGCGGCGCTGACGAGCGAGGCCGTGATGACCGTCATGGGACCTGTGGGGCCGCTGATCTGTGAATGCGTGCCGCCGAACAGCGCGGCGAAGAAGCCGAGCAGGGTAGCGCCCACAAGACCTGCGAGGGCTCCCATGGCAGAGGCCGAGGGGTGGTTGATTCCGCCGAAGGCCTGGATGCCGAAGGCCAGCGCCAGGGGCAGGGCCACGATGCCTGCGGTGACACCGCCGAAGATGTCACCCTTAATGTTATCCGTCTTAATAAAATTCATGATTGTGTTTTGTTTTTATTTGGTTTGTTTATGCGCGTTTGCTGTCTGTCCGTGTGCTTTCGCTCCTGAAACAATGCAAAGTTAGTGCTTTATTCTTGAATATTGTCACCAAAATTAAAAAAATAATAATTTTATGCCGTTTTCTTGCTTTACTTTAAGAAAAAAGTATTAATTTTGCATCCGGGTCGTGCTGGTTCGATTGGGATACTCATCAATTAACAACGAAAACCGGAGACGCTTCCTTTGCCTATGGCGGGCCATGATAATGGACGGATGGCATGATAATCGGCAAAATGACACCAGTTGGTCATCGATGTATATCTCATCCTCCTGAAAAGCTGCGAAAGCCGGTGGATTACAAAAGCGGGGAGCCCTTCAATCATCCATTCACGGAGTTTTCATCACATCACCGGCGCGGCCCTCTTTTGTTTTGGTGATATGATCTCTTGCAAATATATATTAGTTTAATATGGTAAAAACCGAAGTCGCAGCGTGCGTGGATAATGCCGGCAGGGCGGAGAGGCCGCTAATAACGATTCTTGGCCCCACGGCGTCCGGAAAGACAAACATTGCCACGCGTTTGGCTGCTCGCCTTGGTGGCGAGATAATTTCTGCCGACTCACGGCAGGTGTATCGTCGGATGAACATCGGCACGGGCAAGGACTTGGCGGAATACACCGTGGACGGCGTGCATATACCATATCATTTGATAGATATATGTGAGCCCGGAGAGAAATATAACCTTTTCCAATATCAGAAAGACTTCCATTCTGCTTATGATGACATCAGGCGGCGCGGCGCGTGGCCCATATTGTGCGGAGGGACGGGGCTTTATATAGAGTCTGTCCTGAAAGGTTATGCCCTGTCGCCCGTTCCGCAGAACAGGGAGCTGCGCGAGGAACTTGCGTCAAAGTCGCTTGGGGAGCTGACCGATATGCTGGTGCGGCTGAAGGCCAGGACGGGGAGCAGGATGCACAACACGACGGACGTGGACACGTGCCAGAGGGCTATCAGGGCCATAGAGATAGAGACGTATAACCTGGTGCATCCCACGGAATGCAGGCGGCAGCCTGCCGTGCCCTCTATAATAATAGGTGTGGACGTGGACCGTGATGTGCGCCGGAGCAGGATAACGCGGCGGCTGAGGGACAGGCTGCAGGAGGGAATGGTGGACGAGGTGCAGAGACTGCTGGACGAGGGCGTGAAGCCGGAGGACCTGATATATTATGGCCTGGAGTATAAGTTCATCACGTTGCACTGCATCGGACAGATGAGTTATGACGAGATGTTCAGCAGGCTCGAGATTGCCATACACCAGTTTGCCAAGAGGCAGATGACGTGGTTCCGTGGCATGGAGAGGCGCGGCTTTGACATACACTGGGTGAATGGGGATGACTTTGACGGCATCCTCGAGATAATTCGTAACAATAAAGGGTAGGGGAGCGCAAGGATGAAGAATATTGGTATTATATATTGTCCGACATACAGGCCTTTCACCTCGCCGGCCAAGCGGTGGGAGAAAATAGCCGCGGCATTGGAGGCCAACGGCCTGCGGAATTATGACATGATACAGAGCGAGAGCGCCGGAAGTGTGGAGCGTCTGGTGAATATGCTCATTGCGAACGGTTATGAGACAATAGTCATAGCTGGCGGTGACTCTGCCCTGAACGATGCGGTGAGCTGTCTGATGAAAGTGGAGCGGCGCGTACGTGAGCGCGTGGCCCTGGGCGTTATACCTAACGGCGTGATGAATGACTTTGCCTCGTTCTGGGGTTTCCGCTACGATGACATACAGCACGCCGTGGCCTCCATAGCACAGCGCCGCATACGCAAGGTGGATGTGGGCTGCATCCTGTATAAAAACAATAGGAACGAGGCGTGCACGCGTTACTTCTTGAACTGCGTGAATGTTGGTCTGCTGGCCTCGATACAGCGGTTGCGGCAGAATACGCGCCGCCACTTGGGCTCAAGGAAGCTGTCTTTTGTGCTGTCCGCCATCATGATGCTGTTCCAGAAGAAGTTCTTCCGTGTATCCTACACCATCAACGACCAGCATGAGGAACACAGGATAAGCACCCTGTGCATTGGCAGTGCCTATGGCTACGGACAGACGCCCAACGCCGTGCCGTACAACGGAATGCTTGACGTTACGGTTGTAAGGCATTCGGCAATGTCCGAGATTTTGGGCGGTCTGTACTTGTTTGCGCGCGGAAAGATTCTGAATCATAAGCGTATCATGTCATACCGCACGCGTAATATAGAATTGGAAACGTCAAAGACTACGCCTTTCAGCATTGACGGACATCCGATGGACACTCCGTCGGGCGCGTGCCGCGTGACCGTGCTGCTGGAGGAGGTGAACTTTATTATAGAGAAATAATAACCAACACATATAAATATGATAGAAAAGGAAAATAAGATTTACGTTGCCGGTCATAACGGACTTGTAGGCTCCGCTATATGGAACAATCTCAAGGCCCGTGGCTACAACAACCTTGTGGGACGCACGCATAAGGAACTTGACCTCACCAATCAGGCCGCTGTAAAGGAGTTCTTTGACAAGGAGCAGCCGGACGCTGTTGTTCTGGCAGCGGCCTTCGTGGGCGGAATCATGGCAAACTCGCTTTACCGCGCGGACTTTATCATGATGAATATGAAGATACAGTGTAATGTCATATCAGAGGCGTATGCGCACGGCGTGAAGAAACTTCTGTTCCTTGGCTCTACCTGTATTTATCCTAAGAATGCTCCGCAGCCGATGAGCGAGGACTGTCTGCTGACCTCGGAATTGGAATATACCAACGAGGAATACGCCATAGCAAAGATTGCGGGACTGAAAATGTGCGAGTCATACAACCTGCAATACGGCACAAACTACATAGCTGTGATGCCTACAAATCTTTACGGCCCGAACGATAATTTCCATCTCGAGAATTCTCACGTGATGCCTGCGATGATGCGTAAGGTATACCTTGCAAAGCTTATTCACGACAATGACTGGGAGGCAATAAACGTGGACATGAACAAGAGACCTGTCGAGGGTATTAACGGAAAGTCCACAAAGGAGGAGATACTCGATGTGCTTGCGAAGTATGGAATAGGTGATAACAAGGTGACTTTGTGGGGAACAGGCACTCCGTTGCGCGAGTTCTTGTGGAGCGAGGATATGGCGGACGCTTCTGTGCACTGCCTGCTGAATGTTGATTTTAAGGATATTATAGGGATAGAGAAGTATTCTTCTGTGCATTATGGCGCTTCTGTGGACGGAGCGGTGGACCGCAACCATTCTGCCGGCCGTGGCGGCGCATTGCCGCGCCTTGGAGAAATACGTAACTGCCACATAAACGTGGGTACAGGTAAGGAACTTACCATACGTCAGCTGTCAGAGCTTGTGGTGAAGGCCGTGGACTTTAAGGGTGAAGTGCTGTTTGACTCCTCCAAACCTGACGGAACAATGAGAAAGCTGATATCCGTGGACAAGCTGCATAGGCTTGGATGGAAGCATAAGGTGGAGATAGAAGACGGTGTGCAGAAGTTGTTTGAATGGTATCAGAATGATTTGAAAAAACAAGACTAATATTAACAAGAAACAAAAACAAAACTATGAACAGAAAAGTTGCTCTCATTACAGGTGTCACGGGTCAGGACGGAAGTTATCTGTCGGAATTTCTTCTGAATAAGGACTATGAGGTCCACGGAATTATCCGCAGGTCTTCTGTAGACTATCGTGAGCGTATAGCACATCTTGAAGGTACGCCTAACTTCCATCTGCATTATGCGGATATGGGTGATTCCATGTCGCTTGTGAAGCTGGTAGGAGAGGTTAAGCCTACAGAAATATATAATCTCGCTGCGCAAAGTCATGTGCAGGTGAGCTTTGACGCTCCAGAATTTACTGCGGACGTGGATGCTGTGGGCGTTCTGCGCATCCTGGAGGCTGTGCGTACAAACCATCTTGAGCAGAGCTGTAGAATTTATCAGGCTTCCACTTCAGAACTATATGGTAAAGTGGAGGAGGTGCCGCAGAACGAGAACACTCCGTTCCATCCTTATTCTCCGTATGCCGTTGCAAAACTCTATGGTTTCTGGATAATAAAGGAATACCGTGAGGCGTATAATATGTTCTGCTGTTCTGGCATATTGTTCAATCACGAGTCAGAACGTAGAGGCGAGACTTTCGTAACGCGTAAGATAACTCTGGCTGCCGCCCGCATAGCTCAGGGCAAGCAGGACAAGCTGCTGTTGGGCAATCTCTCATCATTGCGTGACTGGGGATACGCTAAAGACTATGTTGAGTGTATGTGGCTCATCCTTCAGAACGACAAACCGGAGGATTTCGTCATTGCTACAGGTGTGCAGCATTCTGTACGTGAGTTTGCTTATTATGCTTTCAAGGCCGCTGGCATAGAGCTGGAGTTTCATGGTGAGGACATGGACGAGAAAGGTGTGTGCGTTGCAGGTCCGCAAGAGCTTGTTGGCAAGACGCTCATTGAGGTTAGCCCGGATTTCTACCGTCCAACTGATGTTGTAAACTTATGGGGTGATCCTTCAAAGGCAAAGCGTGAGCTTGGATGGAACCCACAGACAACAACATTCGAGCAGCTTGTGCAGATAATGGTGAAGCACGACATGGAGAAGGTCGCTGCTGAGCACGTAGCAAGCGTAATGCGTACAAATCTTGCCGAGTACCTCGAAAAAGGTTTGGTGAAATAATTGTAGAATGCCCATTATGATAAATATAATTGTATAACATATAAACGGGGCTCCCCTTAGCGCGTAATGTTTTAAGACTAAGGAGAGCCCCGTTTATTGTTTTCTTTTTATAATAGAATGAGACTTTAATACCACCTTACGCTGTTGCTGTAGCTTGAGCGCTTGTCATATTTAAGCGCATCTGTAAGTGTTGCTGCATTGCAACGGAAAGAGAAATTGTATGATGTGTATGGTGTTATTACTACAGAACATGACATACTAAAGCAATGCAGGTCTCTTGCTAATGACGCCGTTGTCATGGATAACTTCTTATAATCGAAGTCGTAGCCTGAAGTAAATGATATATTCCATCCGTCAGAAATACGGATGTTACCAGAAAAGTTCAAGTTCTGCGTAAACTTATAAGGATAACGCATCGTGTTCTTGTTGAAATTGCCACTGGTATTCTCGCGCATTGTTACACCGTAGCTGAATGTCAGGCTCCATGGCAATGAGAACTTCAAATAACCATCTTCATCAGTCTCTGCCATTCCTGCGTCTTTCTTTACAGCGCCGTTCTTGCCATTCTCCAGCATTGGGTCTATATTACTTTCCACTCCAGTGTCAGTATTGTCCGCATCGTTGGCTGTCTCGTCATCCTTTTTAGAGTCACGGGTGAAAAGTTTCTTTAATTTATCAGGTGTCAGTGTATAAGATACATTCTGTGACATACCTTGGAAACGTCCGAAACGTCCCTTGCTGTATTCTGTACGTGTACCTACATACGGTCTTCCATTCTCATCAAGCTCATAAGCATACGTTGCAAATACAGCATTCATGGAGAAAGTGTAGTTCTTCCACCACTTTAAACGTATATTCATGGACAAATCACTCCATGGCCTTTTCTCTGCCGCCATATTATATGACATACTGGCACCAAGCTGGTCTATAATACTTATTTTCTTTATACCGGTAGAATCCTTGTCAGAACGTATTTTCATCTCAATGTTATTGTCTACACTGAAATTAAAGCTTCCTGTCTTTCCCCTTCCCGGGACACCGAAGAGACTGCTTGCATAAGGAGAATATTCTACCATGCTTTCGTTTCCTTGGGCATCACGCTTGACATAAGAAGTATAATAACCGTAACGTGACGCGCCGAAGTCAGGAGCGTATGTGAAAGATACTGATGGTGAGATGGTATGACGTATCGCAACTATCTTGTCTCCAAAGAGCTTACGGTTAGGTACGAACATACCGTAAACCTTGGTACTCATGGATATTGATGAGTTCCAGTTGTATACATTATATAATCCGTAAATGGTATCATTAACCTCACGTTGCGCTGTCTCATCCCATGACTTGTTTATCTTATTGGTGTACATTCGGTCTGTGAAATTCAAGGCAGGTGTGACATTCAAGTACTTGAACAGTGTGAAAGAGCCACTTATAGGCACATTATGCTGCATACCGTTACGCCAATCCTTTATAAGGCTTGATTTCATCAGCTGGTCTTCCTTGGTGGATATGGAGTTTGATATGTGTCCTGTATAACTGACAGCAATCTTCTCGTACCACCGTTCATTACCAACCATGTGCTTACGGCGGAAGGGATAAAAACGTGATATTGAGATATTAAGATCTGGCAAGGTCAAGGCTATTGTGGAGTCACGCATATTCTGTGCGATATTGGCTGTAGTGCTTAAATTCATGCCAATGCTTGAAAAGCCTGTACTCCATGACACGGACGATGTTCGTGTAGACTGCGTACGCGCCGTTGGATTATATAATGAGCCAAGATTGCTGTTCTCGTAACTCGTGGTGGCAAAGTTTACACTTGCTGACAGTGAGCTATATGGATTAGCCTTGCTATCCTGCCGGTGACTCCATTGTATTTTAAAACTTGTCGTCTTTGTATAATCAGGAAAGCCCTCATCACCAGTTCGGGTATCAAGATATGACATGTAGAACTGTCCAGAGTATTTGTATCTTACATTATAATTAGATGCCGCCGATATTCCCCATGAACCTTTAGTATAGATTTCGCCAAGTAGTTTCAAGTCCATCTTGTCGCTAATGGCGAAATAATATCCTCCATCACGCAAATAGAAACCACGGTCAGACTCATCACCATACGTCGGCATGATAAATCCGCTGGAATAACTTTTTGTGAATGGGAAGAAGCCGTAAGGAATAGCTAAAGGAAGTGGCACATCCTGAACGACGAGATATGCCGGTCCAAAAACAACATCCTTGCCGGGGCGCATTTTTGCACGCGAAATAGCAAAATAGAAGTCAGGATTAGGATCATCACAAGTCGTATAACGACCATGTTTTATGTAGAAGAAACCACTGCTGTCACGTTTGGAACGTTCAGAGACAAGAAAACCATCCTGCTGGGCTGTATATGCGTTTTGTATCAGTCCCTTCTTGGTCTTGAAGTTAAACGCCATGGTATCCGTTTCGTATTTGTCACTTCCCATTAGAAATACCGGCAGACCAAATTGCTGCTTGGTAACAGTATCCATGGCACCAGTTGCACGCACCATACTGCTGTCAAGTTGCATATTGATATGTTCTGCCGTCAGATCCATATCCTCATACTTTACATTAGCGTCACCGAAAAGGAAAGCCTTTTTTGTCTCTCCGAAATAAACAAGGGAGTCTGTTGATGTATAATTTACAGGAGCGTCTATGCCGTTTTTACGACGTCTGTTAATAGAATCCGCTTTGATAGAATCATCTATAGCCTGATTTCGAGCCATTATGGCAATTTGCAAAGAATCCAGTGTGTCTGTGGGAAGCACGGTATCCACATTCATACTGTCGGTAACATTTATATTTGCAATATGTGCAACAGTGTCAGCCACATCAATCGTATCAGTCTGCTGTGGCAGGTCATTATTATCTTTAGCTATCTGCATAACATTACTTGCCATAATGAACATTATGGTAGTAAAAAGCAATATAAGAGTTGTTGATTTGCGCATTTCAGATGCAAAGGTAGCAAGAAAAAATGAGACTGCCAAGAAAAACAGATGGTAAAAGAAAGCTAATAATGTGGCAAATCCAATGTTTTTTCTCAACATATGTTGAGACTTTACTGTTATATTGTTGTTTTTGTGAATATTATTGCTACTTTTTGTAAAATAAAAACTACCTTTGTGGAGTCAAGACATTCTTCTTTTATCGAATTGTATAGATATTCTTATATATTAACTCTTTTAAAAAAACTTCAAGCCTATGCATCGTATCTATTCTATTTTACTGCTTTTGTCTGTTTCATGTGTTACCATGGGACAGAAATCAACACAATATATGGTACATGGCCATGTTGCAGATTTGATTACCCGCGCACCCATTGACAGCGCATGGGTTATTTTAATGGATTCCGGATTTACTGTTATTGATTCTGTGCAAGCCGTCAGAAAAGGAATGTACCATAAAGATGGCGGATATATGTTTAGAGGGGCATTCCCTAAAGGAGAATACTTTTTAAAATATACACACCCCGACTATCATTCCCTAACAATACCACTAAAATTGAAGAGCGATGATTTGCTGCCAGTAGCCTATCTTAAAAAGGCTCCCCCTACTTGGGAGAAGGAGCTGTCCGAGGTTACAGTAACAGCAACAAAGCTAAAGTTCTATTATAGAGGTGACACCCTTGTCTATGACGCTTCCGCGTTTAAGCTTCCAGAAGGTTCCATGCTTGATGACCTGATACGCCAGCTTCCTGGGGCAGAGCTTCGCGAGAACGGCGAGATTTTCGTAAACGGCCGTAAGATAGACCAGCTCCTGCTTCAGGGCAAGCACATGTTCAATGACAACAGGCAGCTTATCCTGGCAAACCTGCCCTACTTCACCGTTAAGAACCTCAAGGTGTTTGAGACAGAGGGCAGTGCGGTAGACCCCTTGAACAGACAATATGTCATGGATGTAAACCTCAAGAAGGAGTTTCTCAACAGCGTGATATCCAATATAGAGGCAGGTATCGGAACCGACCGTCGCCTCATGGCGCGCGCCTTTATACTTGGAATGAGAGAGCGCTCCATGGCAAATGCATATATTAACAGTAACAACCTTAATGATGTTGCGAAGCCCGGTGAGCGTGGAAACTGGAATCCTCAGAGCGCAGGCGATGGCATTCCTACGAACACCCTGGCCGGCATCAGGTATGAGTCGGAGAGCAAGGATGAGAACATTCATGCCAGCGGCTCTGTGGACTTTTCCTATATAAGCAAGGATATCGAGACAACCACTCTCCGTGAGAACTATCTGACAGGCGGCAACACATTCCAGAACTCCTTTTATGCGGCGCATAACCGTGACATATCTCTTCATACCAGCCATTCTTTTTCTGTAAGAAGAATGTCAGGATTATTGGATAATGTAAATCTAAATCCTTCGTTTTCCTATAGCAAGTTTGATAATCATTCCCGGTATTCCTCCGCCTTGTTCAATGAGAATGTGACCTCCGCTTTGGGTAAGGAATGGGTTGACAGCATCATGTCTCCACAGGCCGGAAGCATTCTTTTCTCCAAAAGCATAAACCGCCTTATGACTGAGAACCAGCGGACGGGCCACTCATTAAACACCCATGTGGAGTTTTCACCTTCTTTCAGTTTCTTGGACAAACCTCGCATATCCACTTTTTTCAATTATAGTTATTCCAATGCGGCAAGCAAGGATTTCGAGCACTATAATCTTGATTTCCCATCACAAAAGGATTATGTCCCCGTGTACAGAAACAATTATATGGACAGGGGTAACGAGTCACACCGTCTGTCAGGACAAGTGCGCAAAACAATACACAAAGAAATTCATAAATACTCACTTGACGTGATGCCTCGCTATCAGTACGCAACAACATGGGGCAAAAGTCACGACAAGAGATACCTACTTCACCAACTTAATGACTGGGAAGAAGCTCCGGAACTCGGTATGCTTCCGTCTATGTCAGAGTTACTTACCGTTCAGGATAATGCCAACAGTTCATGGCAGGACGTGCACAATCAGAAGCATACCGCTGGAACATACGTTTACTATTCCAACTACAAAGACAAGAATTTCAGTCTTCGTCTTGACCTTCCCGTCAATGGTTATGTCAATCGTCTCAATTACAACCGTGAGTCATTCTCCACTCGCGTTGACAGACATTGGTGGTTCTTTGAGCCCGCATTAGACCTAAAATATAAGGAACATCGGCGGA
>JAUNOM010000023.1 GCA_030531085.1 Prevotellaceae bacterium
TATCAAATTACCTTGTAATCTCTATCAAATTACACTGCAATCTCTATGCTTTTACTGGCTAATTTGATAGCTTTTACAGCGCCCTTTATTTATTTCTGATTTTCAATAAGTTACAAAACTCATTCCAAATTAGGATTACGCCGTGAGTGGATGCCTTCTATATGGTTAAAATAAAAAGGGGAGAAGCCTGTGACAAGCCTCTCCCCACTATTCCTTTTTTAACTGTTAATCTCACCGCTTATTATTACATCTCCATAGTACAATTATCGTCCACATCACTTTTACGCTATTTCCTTGTGATGTGCAGGAAACGTGTGAACTTGGACATGGCTGAACGGTCCTTGCGGTCTATGTGAGTCTCAAGAATGCGTGTGGAGGGGCTCAGTGGTATGATGTCGTAGTCGGCGAGTGTTGCGGGAATAAGACAGGACGTACCGGCATGAAGCTCCACCGTCTGCTGCTCTCCCTCATAGCCGCGCAGTGACAAACGGCAGCCTCCCTTGACACACATTGATATGACAAACGAGTCATACTTTATGAGGTTACGGTGGAAAGGCTCGTCGATGTCCATCACCCTTACATCAAAGAACGGTGTGTCTATGACCTGCGCCGCACGCGCCGTCACGTCGCCATAGTATGTGCGGTAATCCTTCTCCACATTATAATCTATCGCGTCAACGGCCAGATCTGTATGCAACTGGCGCGGCTTGCCGTCAAGGCCGGGACGGTTATAGTCATATATGCGGTAGGTGACATCGCTTGACTGCTGCACTTCCGCCAGCAGGATGCCGCCACAGATGGCGTGCACGCGGCCTGCCGGGATATAAAAGACGTCTCCGGCGTGCACCTCATGGCGTGCCAGGACATCGCAGATGGTACCGTCCTCCACTCGCTTCCTGTACTCGTATGGCGTTATGCTGTCCTTGAAGCCGGCATATAGGTATGCCCCGGGCTCCGCATCAATGACATACCACATCTCCGTCTTGCCGAACGTTCCGTGTCGCTCTGCCGCCAGCTTGTCGTCAGGATGCACCTGTATGCTTAGATCCTTTGCGGCATCAATTATCTTCACCAGCAGTGGCAGCTTGCCACCATATTGTTTGCAGACGGCATCACCAAGCAGAGCCGCGCCATACTCGTCTACAACGCTAATAAGATCGCGCCCCTTCAGCGGACCGTTCGCCACAATGCAGGGACTGCTCTCCACTGCCGACACCTCCCAGCTCTCGCCTATTGGTGTTTCTGTGGTAACGGAGTCCTGCAATGTTTTTACGTCAATGCCTTTATAAGGTATCAGCTTGTTGCCTCCCCATACGACTGTATGCAGGTTAGGCTGGAACAATAAAGGGTATAGATTCATGGGTATGTGGTTGGTTTATTTACATATTATCATAACTTTGTCATCACCGTGTCCTTAACAAGGCGCAGATGATATAGAGTCTTCCTGCCCGCCGTGGACACCTTTGTATTCTCTTTAAGTGAGAACGTGTGTGTGCCATCCTCACACAGATAGCGGTATGCTGGAAGACTGTTACGCCGTTCCCATACCCTGAGCCCTACTCCTCGCAGCGATTCTATACGCGCGTTCAACGCCTTCAGGGTGTCTGACACGAGTGTTCCGTCATCCTTCACACCGCATTCATACAGGTCATGCAGGGTCTGTGCCTCATCCCTTGTAGGCATTCTCCATCCCCTGACTCCGCCCTCGCTGTACGCTTCTGCAAGTTTTTGGGCCTGCTGGCCGCCTTCTTCGCTCAATGCTGATGCCACGTCATGCCACTCGCATAATGATACAAAGAGGGCATGGTCCTTGCCGTCATCATTATGCGAAAGTAATATTATTGCATGGTCCTTGGCGTCATATAGCATCGTACCGTCAGGCTGCAGCTCCGGCTGTCTGTCATCATCGACACCGCCGCCGTGGCTGTTGTCGCCATCACCTCCGACAACGCCTGTTTTATCCTCTCCTTTCGGCAGTTCATAGTCGGAGGCATCAAACTTCTGGCATGCTGCCATTGAGAGCAGCATGCACAGAAGCGGTGGTACGCATAACGCTGTAAGTCTCATCACCGCAGACTTACAGGTTGGCCTTTATCTTTTCTATCATCTCCTTATACTCCTCGTCAGTGAGATACACCTCACCTGGATTCATACGGAACAGTCCGGGATAGTCCGGGCCTCCCTTATACTTAGGAGCAAGATGAAAATGCAGATGTGACAATGTGTCCGAGAAAGCGCCATAGTTTATCTTTTCCGGATTGAATGCCTTCTGCATGGCGCGTGTGGTCTGGGCCACATCTGCCATGAAGTCATTGCGCTGCTGGTCGTTCAGTTCGTTAAGGTCGTTCACGTGCCCGTCGTATGCCACGAGGCAACGTCCATGGTATGTTTGTTCTTTAAAGAGAAATACACGAGACACGCGGAGATGCGTTATCTCTATCATCAAATTGTGCAGTGTCTCATTGTTTGTACAATAGAGGCAGTCTTTTGGATCGCTGTACATAGTATTGAATTAAGTTTTAATTGTTATATGGTTATTATTTAAATGTGTCACACTATCTTGTCGAGGGCTTCCTTCAGTTCCATCAGTTGTCTCTTCACATCCACCAGCTGCTCCAGAACCTTCGTGCTCTTGTCCACACCGTCGCGGTTCGAGCTTATAATCTTGCGTGCCGCTGCTATCTTGAAGCCTCGCACCTTTACAAGATTATGTATGTAGCGTAGTTCCTCTATATCCTTCTCGGTGTACTGTCTGACGTTGTTGCCTGTGGTGCGCGGCTTCAGATACGGAAACTCCGACTCCCAATAGCGCAGCGTGGACTCCGAAAGCGAGAACATCTTGGCCACTTCCTTTATGCTGTAATATGTCTTCAGGTTCTTATCAGTGTTCAAAGCCATCTTGATGGTATGTTATTTTATATATGTTTATTTTTGCAAAAATACTAATTATTTTTTTATCAGGCAAGAAAAAGCTACAATAAAAGTGTTTATGACTTGTTTTTAAGGACATGAACGTATAAAAAACGGACAGTCGGCAGCCATGGAGTTGTCATGGTCTGCCGACTGTTATCGCTGTCCACCTTAATATATAAGGTGTGCTTTAGTATAATCCGAACGCTCCAAGCAGCAGGATGAAGAGCAGCACAGGAGCGATATATCGCAGCATGATGATGTAAAGGGTCTTGCGGCGGAATGGATATCCGTTAAGACGCATCTCGCCGATAAGCAGACGAGGCTTAACAATCCAGCCGAAGAGTACACAGGTAAGTATGGAGGTAATTGGCATGAGAATGTTATTGCTGAGATAGTCGAAGATGTCGAGTATCTGTGCCACCGCTCCATTAGGCAGTGTGAACTCAAAGTACCACTGGTTATAGCCAAGGCACACAACAAGTGAAAGGATAAAGCCACAGCTTGCCATGGCAAGAACGGACTTGCTGCGAGACCACTTGAACTTGTCCATCACACTGACAGTGGTGGCCTCAAGAATAGACACAGCACTGGTAATGGCGGCAAATAGCACCATAATGAAGAATATGAGACCAAGCACGTTGCCAGCGAAGCCCATTGAGTCAAAGACCTTTGGCAGTGCGACGAACATCAGGCCCGGGCCGGCAGACATTCCCTCTGTACCCATGAAGACATACACGGCAGGTATAATCATGAGGCCGGCAAGGATAGCTATTGAGGTGTCGAAGATCTCAATGCGGTCAACAGCCTTACCAAGATTAACATTCTTCTTCATATATGAGCCGTATGCCACCATGATACCCATAGCGATAGAAAGGGAGTAGAACAGCTGTCCCATCGCATCAAGAACCACCATGAGGAACTTGCGCAGCGTTATGCCCTCAAAGTTCGGAATGAAATAAACGCCTGCGCCCTCCAGTCCGGTACGTGTCACACCATTTGCATCTGTATGTGTAATGGTAAGCGAATAGCCGCAGATAAGTATCACAAGCAGAATAAGGGCTGGCATGATTATACGTGAGTATTTCTCTATGCCTTTCTCTACTCCTTTATATACAATATAGAAGCAAGCTGCGGCAAATATGGCCGTAAACAGAATAGGCATCCACTGGGCTGTGATGAAACTCGTAAAGTAATCATCTGCTGTGGCCGCCTTGCCTTCAAATGTTGCATAGGTAGCGAGATACTTCAACACCCATCCGCCTATCACACAGTAGTATGGATAGATGATGAACGGCACAATGAATGAGAAGAGTCCGAGAAACTTCCATTTCTTGTTGAAATAGCCATAGGCTGTAAGCGGACCTTGTGCCGAACGGCGACCTATCGCCACCTCTGTTATCAACAGTGTGAATCCGAAAGTCACTGTAAGGATTATATATATAAGGAGGAACAGTCCCCCCCCATCCCTTGCGGCGAGGAATGGAAAACGCCAAATGTTTCCAAGTCCCACGGCGCTACCTGCCGCTGCAAGCACAAAACCCATGGAACCACTGAATGAGTTACGGTTCTTTTTCATTTCTTTATGTTTTTATTGTTTTAGTTTAGTATTTTTCTTAAACGACCTCTGCGAGTCTCTGTATGTCAACATCGTCACCTACTATCCATAAGATGTCTCCAACCTCAAAGATATATGTGGGCGATACGGCAGAGAGATTGTCATGCCCCTCCTCCATCCCGACAAGCATACAGTTATACTTGTCGCGCAGACCACTCGTGACAAGTGACTTGCCAAGCAGCATACTGCCTCCGGTAATGGCGAAACGTCTCAACTTCATCTCGTGCCTCTCTATGTCCAGATCAGCAGAAGCCTGTTCACTCTGCAGTACGGCATTAAGGCTGCTGAGCTGTTCATCAGTGCCTATCACATGAAGACGGTCTCCTGGAAATATCATATCGCCTCCTGAAGGAATATGTATGTGCTGACTGCCGCGCTGTATGCTACTGACGTGTACTCCAAAACGTTTAGCAAGGTTCAGTTCTGCCAACGTCCTTCCTGCCCACAATGAGTCTGCCGGTACATCAACCTCCGAGATGTGTATGTTACGGTCAAGCAGCCTGCCCTCAAATAACGGTCTGCGCTTACCGGCAACACGTGCGGCAATCTCCTTGGAACGCAGGTTCTGGATAAAGAGACGCTCCAGCCTTATGCTGCTATTCTTCATGCTGCGCGAATAGACTATTGCCGATACTGCCGCTATCGCTATGCATATCATAATGGCATCGGAATAATGCAGCAGATGATTGCATATATAGAAGATGTACATTATGGCAAGCACTCCACGCGCAATGATGGTAAACACCAGTGGGGCACGGTTGTGACGGCTGCCCGTCCACAACGCCTTGAACTCCTCGCTCCTGTTCTTCTTCATGACCATGGCACGCAGAAAAGGAGCCACAAGTATTATTGTAAGCAGGGCACACAATGGATTGGAGATATTTACAGGCATCAGACTCGCCAGGAACTCCTCGCCTACAGTCAGCATCATCAATGTGACGGCAATGGTGAGCACAGAATATATAAGTACATTGACCGCCATCTGTGTGAGCAGCGGCTTCCAGTTGTTGCCGGAACGGTCATAGTTCTGCGGAGCTATGTCCGACAGCTTGTTTATCCTCCTTATCCATACCTTTGGCAGATGTCGCTCTATTGTATTATAGATAGGCACCGCCCCACGTATCATATAAGGTGTAAGGAACGTTGTTATCACCGAAACCGTCACCACAACAGGATATAGGAAGTCAGACACAACGCCGAGTGACAATCCAAGTGTGGCAATAATGAATGCGAACTCACCTATCTGCGCCATGGAGAAACTGCAGCGCATGGCTGTCTTCAACGTCTGTCCGGAAAGCATAAAGCCAAGAGTACCGAGTACTGTCTGACCGAAAATGATGGCAAAGGTTATCACCAAGACCGGCAACCACTGGCTCATCACCACCTGTATGTCAACAAGCATACCAACAGACACGAAGAATATAGCGCCGAAAAGATTCTTCACCGGCTCTATGAGCTTCTCAATTTTTTTCGCCTCAATGGTCTCAGCAAGAATACTTCCCATGACAAAGGAGCCGAATGCCGGACTGAACCCAGCCCATGATGCACACACTGCCATACCGCAACAGAGGGCAAGTGACACTATCAGCAACACCTCATCGTTGATTATACTGCGCATCTTACGAAGAAAGAGCGGAACGAAAAACAGCCCCACAACAAACCACAGCACAAGGAAGAACACAATGCTGAGCAGACTGGACAGCATCTGGGCGCTGTCACCGGAACCGCCCTTGGCGATAGTTGTCAATACAACCATCATGACAATGGCAAGCACATCCTCAAGAATAAGTACGCTCATCACGAGCGATGAGAACTGCTGTTGTCTTAATCCAAGATCATCAAACGCCTTGTATATTATCGTGGTTGATGACATGGCAAGCATTCCTGCGAGGAAAAGGCCATTCATGGACGACCAGTCAAATATTTTACCTATGGTGACTCCTATAGTCATCATGGAGAATATTATAGTCAGGGCGGCTATGGCAGGCGCTATGCCCATCTTCAGTATCTTCTTGAACGAGAAGTCGAGACCGAGCGCAAACAGCAGGAACATGACTCCGATGTCCGCCCATACCTTTATATTGGCATTGTCTATGACAGACATGGTGAGTTCAAGATTGGGCGACACTATAAAGCCCGCCATGATATATCCCAATACCAGCGGTTGCCGCAGCTTCTTGAACAGTAGAGTCACAACACCGGCGGTGACAAGTATCAGCGCCAGATCCTGTATCAACGATGGTATGCCGTGCATGTTGTCCTTATGATATTTACTATTACTTGCGCCGCCTTATTCATCACCTGTACAGAGACAAACTCATGCGGCCCGTGAAAATTCACCGCTCCCGTGAAAAGATTAGGGCAAGGCAGACCACGGAATGAAAGTTGTGCCCCATCCGTACCGCCTCTGATCGGCTGTACCTTTGGCACTACTCCTGCCTGTGACATAGCCTGCTGTGCTATATCCACGATGTGTGGCAAAGACCGCAGCTTATCCAGCATATTATAATACTGGTCCTGCAGCACGATGTCACACACGCCCTCACCATACTTGGCGTTTATCCTCTCAGCCACCTGCATTATCAGAGTCTTACGCTCTGCAAATCTTTCACTGTCATGGTCACGTATAATGTAGCTAAGCCGCGCCTTCTCGCAACATCCCTCAACAGAAGTGAGATGAAAAAAGCCCTCGTATCCCTCTGTACGCTCCGGTATGTCATTATCCGGCAGCATGGACGCGAACTCCATCGCCACCCTTGCGGCATTCAGCATCTTGCCCTTGGCATAGCCTGGATGCACACTGACTCCTGTGAATGTCACTACTGCTCCGGCGGCATTGAAGTTCTCATATTCCAACTCACCGATATCGCCTCCGTCAACAGTGTATGCCCACTCGCATCCAAAAGCGTCCACGTCAAAATGATGTGCACCCATCCCTATCTCCTCATCGGGATTAAAGGCTATGCGCACACTGCCATGCTCTATCTCGGGATGCTCCAGCAGATATTTCATGGCGTGCATTATCTCCGCTATGCCGGCCTTGTCGTCCGCTCCAAGCAATGTGGTGCCGTCAGTGACTATAATATCCTCACCAACATGGCACAGCAGCTCGGGAAACTTATTCACAGTGCTCCATACACCCGGCCGCAACTCTATGTCACCGCCATCATAACTGTGTATCACACGCGCCTTGACACCACAGCCGGAACAGTCGGGCGATGTATCATAATGACTGATAAAGCCTATCACGGGCACATCCCTGTCAGTGTTGGCAGGCAGTGTGGCGTATAGATAGCCTTTATCATCAAGCATGACATCATCCAGTCCCATCGCCAGCATCTCATCCCTAAGGAAGTTGGCGAACACCAACTGCTTCCGCGTACTCGGTACAGTACCCGTATTTTCCGCCGACTGTGTGTCAAACGTCGTGTAACGTATAAAGCGTTCCTGTATATCCAATGTTCTATGACTGTTTTTCTGTGGCTATGGCCTCACGGACCTTAGCCTCCAGTTCCTCACACAATTCAGGATTATCCTTCAGCAATGCAAGCACCGCATCGCGTCCCTGCGCCAGCTTTGACTCTCCGTATGAGAACCAGGAGCCGCTCTTCTTCACTATATTACGGTCCACAGCAAGGTCCAGTATCTCCCCGACCTTTGATATGCCCTCACCGAACATTATGTCAAACTCACACTTGCGGAACGGTGGCGCTACCTTGTTCTTGATAATCTTCACCTTTGTGAGGTTGCCCACCACCTCATCGCCGTTCTTGATAGCAGTAGACTTACGCACGTCAATACGCACAGAGGCATAGAATTTCAAGGCGTTTCCGCCAGTAGTAGTTTCAGGATTACCGAACATCACACCTATCTTTTCCCTCAACTGGTTTATAAAGATACAGGTTGTCTTTGTCTTTGAGATAGTGGATGTCAGCTTGCGCAGTGCCTGCGACATCAGACGCGCCTGCAGACCTACCTTGTTGTCACCCATGTCACCCTCTATCTCCGCCTTCGGTGTCAGTGCCGCCACAGAGTCTATCACAATGATGTCCACAGCAGCGCTTGATATCAGCTGGTCGGCAATCTCCAGAGCCTGCTCACCGTTATCCGGCTGTGATATGAACAGGTTGTCCACGTCCACACCAAGGTTTGCAGCATAGAAACGGTCAAAGGCGTGCTCCGCATCAATGAATGCCGCTATGCCTCCGAGTTTCTGCGCCTCGGCAATGGCGTGTATTGCCAAGGTTGTCTTACCGGAAGACTCCGGACCGAATATCTCTATAATACGTCCTTTAGGATAACCTCCAACTCCAAGGGCAATATCCAGTCCCAGAGAGCCAGTAGGTATGACCTCGACATTCTCCACTTTCTCATCACCGAGCTTCATCACCGAGCCCTTGCCGAAGTCCTTCTCTATCTTTGCCATTGCAGCCTGCAATGCTTTCAGTTTTGCTTCTTTCTCGTCCATGTGTTTCATTTTTAAGGTTAAACAAGTATTAAAGTTCCAAATCACCATCGAACACCTCTACCCATGGCAGTCCCTGCCTGTTGAGCTGTTCCATAAATGGATCCGGGTCAAAGTCCTCCACATTCCACACACCAGGTTTGCGCCACAGTCCCTTAAAGAACATCATGGCACCAATCATGGCCGGCACACCCGTGGTGTAAGACACGCCCTGCATCCCAGTCTCCTTGTATGCTTCCTGATGCTTACAGTTATTATAAACATAATATGTTCTCTCCTTTCCGTCCTTCACGCCACGGATACGACAGCCTATGCTCGTTTCTCCGTCATAGTTCTCGCCGAGATCCTGCGGATTAGGCAGCACCGCCTTTAGGAACTGCAGCGGCACAATCTTCACCTTTACGGTCTTGCCGGAGCCGTCAGCAAGCGGAGCCTCATACTCCATCTCGTCTATACGGGACATACCGAGGTTCTGTATCACGTCAAGATATGTAAGGTACTGCTGTCCGAAAGTCATCCAGAAGCGTGCCTGCTTAATGGTAGGATAGTTCTTGACGAGTGACTCCAGTTCCTCATGGTGCATCAGATAACTCTCGCGCGGGCCGATATTAGGATATGTCAGCGCCTTGTGCACTTCCAATGGCTCCGTCTCTATCCATTCACCATCCTTATAATACAGTCCCTTCTGCGTTATCTCACGTATGTTTATCTCCGGATTGAAGTTTGTGGCGAATGCCTTATGATGGTTTCCGGCATTGCAGTCCACTATATCGAGATAATGTATCTCATCAAAATGATGCTTGGCGGCATAGGCCGTATACACACCTGACACCCCTGGATCAAAGCCACAGCCCAGTATGGCCGTCAGTCCCGCATCCTCAAAGCGTTGCTTGTAAGCCCACTGCCATGAATACTCAAAGTGTGCCTCGTCCTTAGGCTCATAGTTGGCCGTATCAAGATAGTTCACGCCACAGGCCAGACAGGCGTCCATAATGGTCAGGTCCTGATACGGCAATGCAAGGTTCACACACAGTTCCGGCTTAAATTCATTGAACAGTGCCTTCAGCTGCTCCACGTCATCAGCGTCCACCTGCGCCGTTGATATATTCATGTTCTTACCACTTCCGGCCTTGCGTATAGCCTCAACGATAGCATCGCACTTCTCCTTACGGCGGCTTGCTATCATGAAATCGGTGAACACATCATCGTTCTGCGCTATCTTGTGAGCGGCGACAGTAGCAACACCGCCTGCTCCAATCATTATTACTCTTGACATTATTTCCTTTATTATTCTATACTTGTACCTAAAAAATTACATTCTCTGCCTATTATCTCTCCATTCTCTCCTGTCTCTCCACAGCCCTTTCCGCAGCCTCATTGGCTTTCATGCCGTTCTGCTTACGATGGAATCCACAACGCACGCCATCAGCCTCCAGCACGAGCGAGTCATTGTCCATGTACACAAGGTCAAGGGTATCCACAACATACGATACCGTCTGACTTGCGCCATCATGAAGCGTCCCTGCGCCTGACACCAGCAGCAACCGTCCGTTGCTCATGTGCCACTGTCTGTATCTCTTCACCTCCGGATACACCACGGGCGAGTCATCCTCCAGCGTATTACGCCTCATCACACGACCAACAGCCTCCGCCTTATGCCCACGTTTCAAAGTAAAACCGTATTCACGCGGAACAAAAAACGTCTCCTTCACCGAGTCCGGAACATTCGCCATCATGCGCCTCTGCATTCTCTTGCTCATATTCTGCAAGTCTTTCATCACAGGCATTACGGTGTATGTCCACGTACCCTTCAGCTGGTCAAGGTCAACCACCATTGTTACCTCTGTTGTATCTTCGGGATTCACCATCACCCCTGTCCAGTCCCCAATCTCCGGCTTACCTATAATACGCCCGTCCTGCCTTGCTTCCACACAGCTGTAAGCCACAGGGTCACCATGAAAGGGCCACAATACCACAACGGAGTCGGAAGTGCCATCGCAGACAAGCCCGTAGAGCATGGAATCGTTCTTCACAACAAACTCCTTCTCAACAGGTATCGTCTCACCACCGTCAGCCCCGTTGCTGCGGTGTCCGCAGCCCCACAGGGCGGCAAGGGCCACTGTTATTCCTAATATATTTATATGTCGCATTGTGCCCACAAAGGTACTTAATTTTTCTTAAACCACCAAACTTTTGCTTTCTTTTCTGTCTGTACGCTGCGTTTTCATGACTACTCAGAAAACAACTCAATAATATGTCACAAAGCAATTTCAAGACACAGACATTCTTCATAGACAGAGAAAATAAAGTTTCATTGAAAAAGGTATTTTTACATACACTTTGATTAATGCAGAATGATGGAAACAGAACTGTCCTGTACCACATGACAACGACAGCTCCGGCACTCCCCTGTGCACATTGTGAACAGAGGAATACCAGAGCTGTCGTATCATGCGGAAGACAGTATGCCTTGAAAAAGAATATCAGAATCTTCCGCCCATACCGCCGCGTGGACCGCCACCCATACGCGGTCCACCGTATGGTGCGTCACCTCGAGGCTCGCCGCCACGGCGTTCCATGCGCGCATTCTTACCTCCAAAGGCATTAAAGCGGTATATGGCATGGAACATGGCATAAGAGTTTATACTGTTATAATAAACGTCCGAACGCTGTGTTGCAGAGATTGAACGTGAGAAAGAACTCTTCTGCTGCAGAATGTCGTAAAGCTGGAGTGACAGGGTAAGCGGTTTGCCCTTCAGCAGGCTTTGTGAGAGTTGCGCATTCCACACAAACTCATTGGTGTTCATGGACTCATCACTGTATCCACGGCGTGACTGCATGTGCGCACCGGTAGAGAAACTCATGTTCCAAGGCATATTTATCGTTATGTCCGTACCGTAATTATAGTTCCATGTATCGAGGTTGGCATTGGGCTGCAGCTTGTTTCGGCTTATGGAGTAGTTCACATTTCCGTTCAGCTCCACCTCCAGCCACTCGTTACGGTAACTGAAACCGAGACGTTCTGACAACCCTGTTGAGCGAGTATAGTTCTTATCCGGTATCTCTGACCTGTTCAGGTTCACGTAGCTTGCACGGTTATTGTAGGAAATCTGCGTGAATGAGTTCATGGACCATACGCCTACCGTGTCAAGGGAGGTGTTGTACATGAAGGCACTATGCACATTCCAGTTGCCGTTGATGTTCATTGGCTGCGAGGTGCGTCCGCCGGTATTGGGATCATAGCGCACCATGTTGGCAACACTGTTGCGTGTGTTCTGGTAATTGATAAATGCCATGATGGCGTTCTGCCTGTGCTGGCGGTAATTGTTATACTCAAGGTTAAACCTGTTGGTGAAGGAAGGCTTCAAGTCGGGGTTACCCTTGGTGATGTTCAGCGGATCTGTATTGTCTGTTATCGGCATGAGGTCTGTCATTGAAGGCTGATCCGTGTAGCCACGATAGTTCAGACGGATGTTCTTCTGCTTGTTAAAGCGGTAGCGGAAGTTGAATGTCGGCGTGAAATTGCTGACTGAACGCTTCGACACAGTGTCTATTCCAAGGTGCTTGTAGTGCAGTTCTGAGGTCTGCGGCTGTACCATCACGCCTAAGTTGAGGTTATAGTTGTTCGTAGTGCGGCGCAGTGTCAGCTCCACCTCGTGTATATAATTGTCATATTCTGAGAAACGGCTCTGGTTTCTGTCAAGATATGATGACAGCGGATGCTCCGCATCGACGTATGGAGCGAGATAGGAGGCGAAGTCACGGTATGCAGGTACCAGTCCGTTACCAAAGCCCTGAACATCGCTGAAGTCATGGGTCTGACGGTCACTCCTGCGGTTCTGGAAGCGGTACTGATAGCGCAGCTGCAGGAATGTGGCCAGAGCTATAGGCTCGCTATAAGTGGCCGAGAGCTGATATGACGAGTTCTTGTTAGGAGTCACATTGTACCTGTTGCGGTAATATATAGAATCTTCCGTGGTAGTACGGAACAATGTCACGAACTGAGTGGAGAGACTCTCGTTGTCACTGTTGTTTATAGAGTAGCGTCCCTGCACGGTTATGTTGCGGCCCATCCTTGACAGGCGGCGCGACAGGATGCCCTGAACGTTGAAGTTGGTAGAAGTGCCGTATGACAGGGAACTGTTCACCCTCCTGTTTACCAGTATTGAGTCCAGAGTGCGTGTAGGGTCCAGCTCCTGCTGTTCCTTTGAGTGGCGGTACAGGGCCTCGTTCAACTCGGCCATCACTGTGGCGTCAAGCGGATCACTAACCGTTGCGCCCGTATATGGATTGACGGTGGTATAGGGATCCTGATTGAACGATGCGTTCATACTCGTGGAACGTGAGTCATTTGATGAGGTGGACAGGTTTGGCCTGATAGAGATTGTTGTCAAAGTGTCTGGTTTCCACTCCAACCGTCCTGTAAAGTTCCATGAATTGCTGCGCGAATAGCTTTGCGAGCGGCCGTTGGAGAAAGAACCGACTGTAGAGATGAAGTTCTCACTTGCCGATGTCGTGGCGTTGTCTGTATTCCTGTGGTTCCAGCGCATGGAAAAGTCTATCCTCAACTTGTCCTTCTTATCATAGTTATAGTTCATTCCCGCCATCTTGTTTGTCATCAGTCCGTTGCCACCGCCGCCTCCGCCACGGCCGCCGGTGCTGAAACCTCGGTTGCCCGTATTGTTGACATTGCCCATGACCATGATACGGCTGTTGTCCTTCATGTAGGCTCCCATGGCACGTTCCGCATAGCGTGACTCCGTACCAACGCCAAAGTCGGCGTTAATCATTGTGCCCTTGTTCATTCCCTTCTTTATGCCAAAGTCGAGAACGGTGCTCTCCTCACCGTCGTCTATGCCAGTCATCTTGGCAAGGTCGCTCTTCTCCTGATACGCCTTAACCTTCTCCACAATGGATGTAGGCAGGTTCTTCAAGGCAGTCTCGGTGTCTCCTGTCATGAACTCCTTACCGTCCACCATGATTTTCTTCACCTCCTTGCCATTGATGGTTATCTTTCCGTCATCGTCTATCTGCGCTCCCGGCAGACGCTTCACGAGTTCCTCGATGACCGAACCCTCCGGAGTGCGGTATGCGGCGGCATTATATACGAAGGTATCCTCCTTAACCACCACCTTTGCGGCAACGCCATTGGCCACTACTTCCTTTAGCAGCACGGCATCGGTCTCAAGGTTTACCTTTCCAAAAGCAAAGTCCTTGTCCTCGCTTATAGTGAGATTGCGTGCCACACCCTTATAGCCCACACTCGTCATCTTCACGATATACTTTCCGTTCTCCGGCGCCTTCAGGGTGAAAAGTCCGTTCTCGTCAGTCACTACTCCGGCCACATATACCGAGTCCGCGGCCTTCAACAGTTGGATTGTAGCCTGCATCACGGGCTCGCCCGTAGTCTTGTCGGACAGTGCGCCTGTGATCTTTCGCTCTTGGGCCACTGCTGCAATGACGGAGAATGCCATTAGCAGTATTGTGGCAACGATGTTTTTCTTCATGTTATTGTATAGCTTTTGGTTGATGTTTTCTTGTTATGTGACGTAAATAATCGACAAAAGTTTATACAAAGTGTCATTTTTTGAAAAAATATTGTACTTTTCATGTATAAAAAACTCATGGGGCGCATGGTTCCATTCACGCGCCCCATGCCAGTGGGATATATCTCAAAATAAAAGAACAGCAGACGCATTCCGCCACTGTTCATATCTGTACATACTATTGTATCGGCATACAGAACACGAAACGTGCCCCACCCTTTATATAAGATGTGTCAAGGAATACGCTGCCACCCAACTTCTCCGCCAGATGCAGACATATATTCAGTCCCAGACCTATTCCCGGCACCATGTCATTCAGCTTTGTGAAACGGTGGAACACGTTCTTGGCCTGCCCTACCGGCACACCCTCGCCCGTGTCTGTGACGGCGAATGTAAGCATACCCTTATGCTCTGTGAGCGATGTAGAGAGCACTATGCTGCCAATACGTGTGTGCTTTATGGCGTTGGTAAGATAGTTGATCAGTATCTGCTGCACACGTCGCGCATCCGTATGAACCACAAAATCCTCTGGGATGTCCGTGTCATACCTCAGCTCTATACCGCTCTTCACACGGTACTTCACCGATGACATGGCGGCATCGCATATCTCGCTGAGCAGACAGTCCTTCTTGTTTATGGAGTAGTTGCGCCCCTTCACATCCGATATGGTCAGGATATCATCAACCAGCATTGTCAGCATAGTGCAGTTAATCTGTATATGCTTGGAATACTCGTCACGCTCCTCCTGTGTAAGACACTCGGGAGGCATGGCTAAAAGCTGTGCGAAACCCACTACCGCATTCAGTGGTGTGCGCACCTCATGACTCATGTTCTGCACATAAATGTCCTTTGCCTCCGACTCACGCTTGGCCTCATCACGCTCACAGAGCGCAGCCTGCTCACTGCTACGCGTCTCCTGCATCTCGTTTTTCAGTTTCTTCAAAGCGAAACGTGTACGACTCAATGATATAGCGAGTCCAAGCACCGCACATACAAGTACGGTCAAAACGATTAATAGCATAATAATCCAGATTTTCTAATTATTGTTGTTTCTTACCTTTAGAACTCCATCTGTCTTTCACATAATTACCATTAAAACCAATAAGCACAGCGTATTGCCTCATTTAATCATGCAAGCCCTCCCTACTTCTGGCGGTTCTCCCATATCATGTTCACCATTGAGGCCACACATGACAGCAGACGCTCCATGATGATAGGCTTTGTGATGAAGGCGTTGGCACCAAGGTCCAGGCCTTTCTTCACCTCCTCGCTCGAGTTCAGGGCCGAGAGGATAACTATCGGCAGCTGACTGTGCTTCTCACTGCCCCTTATCTGCTCTATAACCTCGTATCCGCCAACACCGGGCATCATCAGGTCAAGCAACATCAGGTCAACAGGCTTCTCCTCAACCATGTCAAGTGCGGCCTGACCGTCATTAGCCGTCATTATATTAAATTTGAACCTGCCAAGCATTTTCTGTATAAGCAGAACGTTCAGCGGAATGTCATCGACGATGAGGACGTTAATCTGTGACTGGTCCACATCAGGGTTGATCTGTGTATTCATATCATTAGAAGGTTTATGATTAGTAGATACAATTATTATTTGTTTATTATCTGAAAGAGTCCACGAGCAGCTTTATCTCCACCTGTGGCGCTATGCGCTCATACAGTATATTGTAAACCGCATCGAGTATCGGCATATTGACGTGCATGTGTCTGTTTATCTCCTTCATGCACTTCGTGCCGAAATATCCCTCGGCTATCATCTCCATCTCTATTTGGGCGGACTTCACCGAGTATCCTTTTCCTATCATGGAGCCGAATGTGCGGTTACGCGAGAAGTTCGAGTATCCCGTCACGAGCAGGTCACCTATATACACACTGTCCTCCATGTGCCTCTCTATCGGCCTCACACACTGCAGAAAGCGTGACATCTCCTGCAGGGCGTTGGACATGAGCACCGCCTGGAAGTTGTCTCCGTATTTCAGGCCGGAGCATATACCTGCGGCTATGGCGTAGACATTCTTCAACACCGACGAGTACTCAATGCCTATCACATCGCATGAGGTCTTGGTCTTGATGAAGCGTCCGCTTAACACCTTTGCAAAAGCCTCCGCTTTGTCCACATCCGAGCAGCCGATGGTGAGGTACGAGAGCCTCTCCAGCGCCACCTCCTCCGCATGACTCGGCCCTCCAATGCACGCCAACCTGTCGTATGGCACATCCATCACCTCATGGAAGTATTCCGAGCACACCAGATTCTCGTCAGGCACCACTCCCTTTATCGCCGTGACTATGAACTTGTCACGCAGACGGGACTTGAGTTTCCGCAGATGGCTCTTGAGGTATGGCGACGGCACCACGAACACGAGCGTGTCGTATGTCTGTACAATTCTGTTGATGTCAGAGGTGAAGAAGATCTCGTCCATGTTGAAATGCACACCTGTGAGATATGCGGGATTATGTCCAAGACGGCGGAACTCCTCTATCCTGTCATCACGGCGCATATACCACCCTATATGATGCGTGCTGCCTACAAGTATCTTCGCGATAGCTGTCGCCCAGCTACCACCTCCGATAATCGCTATTTTGCCACAGTCAAACATTATAAAGCCATGCAGCCTCTCCCGCGCTGTCCGCATTATGCCAGTTCAGGAGAGGCTCTGTTCCGTTTTTATTGTAACTTATCTATATAGCTCTGGAACTCCTCCACCTTCGGGTTCTCCAGTCCCAGCTTGTACTTCTTGTTCACTCCGCAGACATCCTGCTGCAGCTTCTGCGCCTTCACATCCTTCAGGTCAGACAGCAGGTAATAGCCTGCCTTGTTGAACAGGGGCACCCACTCTTCAGGAACGCCTATTGACGCCCACTCCTCCATGCTGGCCTTGGGCTGCTTTGGCTCCGGCTTCATCTGTGGGAAGAACAGCACCTCCTGTATGAAGGCGTTGCCTGTCATCAGCATCACGAGACGGTCTATGCCGATGCCGATGCCACTTGTGGGAGGCATACCATACTGCAGGGCGCGCAGGAAGTCATGGTCTATCACCATAGCCTCGTCATCGCCCTTGTCCGCAAGGCGCATCTGCTCCACAAAACGCTCCTCCTGGTCTATCGGGTCGTTAAGCTCTGAATAGGCGTTGGCCAGCTCCTTGCCGTTAACCATCAGCTCAAAGCGTTCCGTCAGTCCCGGCTTGCTGCGGTGTTTCTTTGTAAGTGGCGACATCTCCACAGGATAATCCGTGATGAATGTCGGCTGTATGAAGGTGCCCTCGCAAGTCTCGCCGAATATCTCGTCTATAAGTTTGCCGCGGCCCATCGTCTCGTCCACCTCGATGCCAAGGCTCTTCGCCGTGGTGCGCATCTCGTCCTCGCTCATACATGACAGGTCATAGCCGGTCTTTTCCTTTATCGCGTCCAGTATAGGCAGCCGTTTGAACGGAGCCTTGAAGGATATGGTCTTGCCGTCGATGACCGTCTCGGGCTTTCCGTTCACAGCCACACAGACTTCCTCGAGCAGCTTCTCCGTGAAGCTCATCATCCAGTTATAGTCCTTATAGGCCACATACAGCTCCATGCAGGTGAACTCCGGGTTATGGTTCTTGTCCATTCCCTCGTTGCGGAAGTTCTTGCCTATCTCATAGACGCCCTCGAATCCGCCTACGATTAGGCGCTTCAGGTACAGCTCTGTGGCGATACGCATATACATGGGGATGTTGAGTGCATTGAAATGTGTGATGAACGGGCGCGCGCTGGCTCCTCCCGCAATGCTCTGCAGCGTAGGAGTCTCGACCTCCGTGTATCCTGCCTCATCGAGCACACGGCGCAGCGTGCGCACCACAGTGGCCCTTTTCAGGAATGTGTCCTTGACACCATCGTTCACCACAAGGTCCACATAGCGCTGGCGGTAGCGCAGCTCCGGATCCTCGAACTTGTCGTACGCCACTCCGTCCTTATACTTCACTATTGGCAGTGGCTTGAGTGATTTGGACAACAGCGTAAGTTCCTTTGCATGAACAGATATCTCACCCGTCTGCGTGCGGAACACATAGCCCTTGACCCCGATGAAGTCACCGATGTCAAGGAGTTTCTTGAACACCTTATTATATAGGTCCTTGTCCTCGCCCGGACAGATGTCGTCACGGGTGATATACACCTGTATGCGGCCCTTGGAGTCCTGCAGTTCCACGAAAGCGGCCTTGCCCATGATGCGCCTGCCCATCATACGGCCGGCAATGCAGACATTGCGGCTGTTCTCGGCAGTGGCCTTGGCCGGCACCTCATTGCCTTCCACGTCCTTCTCCGTAGGCAAGTCAACGAAGCTCGCAGCTATCTCTGTCGAGAAAGCGTCTGTTGGATATTCCGCCGCAGGATATGGTTCTATGCCCATATTGCGCAGTTCCTGCAGACTCTCGCGTCTGCCTATTTCCTGTTCGCTAAGTTCGAGTATGTTCATCTCTGTATTTTTGGTCTTTTATGCACAAGCCTCTCCTATGCCATTTAGTCTCTTTGAGGGGGACACGGCAACGCATGGAAAAGGCTGGCGTTAATTCGGTGCAAAGTTAATAATAAATTCTGATAAAAACGAAAAATTCAAGAAAAAACATTTCTTTTATAAAATATAGCCGCTAATTATGCGCTCATCCCTTACAACGCCATATTTCGCGCGCCGGTAGAGGCCCATGACAGAAAACTCATTCTAACGTGTTAAATCAGTGTCTGTGGGACATTGTGCCACAGGCGCGGTGACCTCGCCAGAGAGCCCGTAAGGCGGCAAAAACGGGAGGCGGTTTCCTTGGATTTCAAAAGCGCAGCCTTCTGCGCGCAATCTGTATGCTTTTACTGTGCAATAGCTACCTGATTACAAGGTAATGTGATAGTGATTGCAGCGCAATATGGCATTAATCGCAGCGCTAAAAGGCCTGTTTGCACGCCAAAAGAACATTTCCGCGCGCCAATACCGCCAAGACTAAGGAAACTTTAACATTTGAACGGGCTGAATTTTAACATTTAAAACAGTCCAAAACGATGGGATGCCGTCCCCAAAAACGACAGATGACAGACTGGAGGAAAGCGTCCTGCCAGCCTGTCATCTGCCTGTACATTTATATTATAATGAAGCCCAAGCCATAAGTGCAAAGGCAGTCAAAGTAAGTGACACCACCGCAGCAGGCACCCATATATGGCGCGGAGAGCGGACATGATGGAAATGCAGGTGATCCTCATGCACCCATGTTATCAGCCATGTGACAATGAGCGCGAGAACAAAGCCGCCAAGGATGTCGCCAGGATAATGGAAGCCGAGGTACACACGTGAATAACATACCAGAACGGCTGTCAGCACCATGACAAGGGACAGCAGCCCGTCACGGAACCAGTGTATCATGAGCAGCGTCAGCAGCCAGATATTGGCGGAATGGGCAGAGGGGAAGCCGCAACCTCCACCATGCCGTCCATGCACCACGTGCACAAGATGGGCTATAGGGTTATCAGGATTGCTGGGACGAAGGCGTCCTATATACGGGCGGAGCAGGTGGGCATTGGCCCAATCCGTGACAATCATGCCCGCACCGACCATGAGCAGCACCGTAAGCACGCCGCGCCACGAGTAGTTACGCCATACGACATAAAGCAGACTGACATAAAGTGGCACCCACACCGCCTTCTGACTGACAAGATAGAAGAACTCATCCAGAAAGAGTGTATGGTGGCCGTTAACAAGGAAGAACAGTTGTGTGTCCATAGCTTTTATCCAGAAACTCCTGATACATATTAATATTACATGGCTAATACTGTCTTTTCGAGCCAGTAGCACAGCATACCGGCGATATATCCCACGAAGGCTATCCACGTGACATTACGCATATACCATCCGAAGGATATGTTCTCCAGACCCATCACCACCACTCCGGCGGCAGAACCGATGATGAGCATGGAGCCGCCCACACCGGCACAATATGCCAGAAGCTGCCAGAAAATGCCGTCAACGGCAAAGCTGGCACTTGCAGGGTCTATCACATACATCTTCATGGCGCCTGCCACAAGAGGCACATTGTCCACGATGGAGGAGAGGATACCGATGGCTCCGGTGACGAGGTAGTTGTTACCTACGGTCTCATCGAGCCACTGTCCGATGGCGGTAAGCACGCCTATCTCCGAGAGTGTGGCAACGGCCATGAGGATACCGAGGAAGAACATGATGGTAGCCATATCGATACGGCTCAGCATACGGGTGACACGCTTTGCCATGGGGTCGTGCTCCTCATTCTTGCGGTATATAATCTCGGTGACACACCATAGGATACCGAGGACTCCAAGGATGCCCACGAAGGCCGGAAGCTCTGTGAGTGTATGGAAGACGGGCACGCAGCACAGGCCGCCCACGCCAAGGGCGAATATCATGTTACGCTCAAACTTGGTGACTTCGCTGATGCTTTCCTCGCGCTTGCTGACGACCTGCGGCAGCTCTCCCTTGAGATGCATCTGCAACACGGCTGTAGGCACAATGAAAGCGACAAACGACGGGACGATAATCTCCTTGATAACGCCGAGAGCCGTTATCATCTTGCCGTTCCAGAGCATGATGGTGGTTACGTCACCTATCGGCGAGAAGGCGCCGCCGGCATTGGCGGCGATGATGACACAGACCGCATACCAGATGCGATCGGACTTGTCATGAACCAGCTTGCGTAGTATCATGATCATCACTATTGATGTGGTCAGGTTGTCAAGCACCGCGGAAAGGATGGCTGTCATGAAGGCTATCTTCCATAACAGGGAGCGCTTGGTCCTGGACTTGAGCACGCCGCGCACCCAGTTGAAGCCGCCATGCTGGTCCACTATCTCCACGATTGTCATGGCACCCATAAGGAAGAACAGCGTGGTACCGGCCTCACCGAGATTGCGCTCGATGGCTTCGCCAAGCTCAAAGCCCGGCATACTAAGCTCGCCATGACCCAAGGCAAGGAGGGTCCAGCATACTACACACATCAATATGGCTACTGCTGCCTTATTGATCTTTGTGACACTCTCAAGCGCTATGAAGGCATAGCCGATGACGAAAGCGACACAGATGGCTGTAAAGAAACTCATAATTCTGTTGATTTAATAGTTATAGTTAGTTTTTATTAGTTAGTCTCAATCATTATGTATGGTTTATTAGGCTTGTCAATGAATGACATTTTTCACGAAAATGACATCATTCAAATGCAAAGGTAACAAAATATCACTACACCTACACTCAAAAAACATATTTTTTAGCAATAAAGGCTAAAATTATCACAAAATGAAAAAGTTTTTATGATTATTTATTGGCAAATAAAAAAAAAAGTGTACCTTTGCCTATGAAATATGCTATGCGAACACACAGGCCGCCGTTAACCGCGGAATGCAGAGCGTATGGAAAAGGAAAACTAAAACTAACTACTACTTCATCAAACACTATGGGAAAGAAATATTTCTTCGCAGTGGATCTGGGAGCCACCAGCGGACGTACCATTATCGGAGGTCTTAACGACGGAAAGATTGAACTGGAGGAGCTGACACGCTTTGACAATAACCTCATTGAGGTGAACGGACACTTCTACTGGGACATCTATGCACTGTACTTCGAGATCATAAAGGGACTGAAAGCTGCGAAAAAGCAGAACATTGACATCACAAGCATAGGCATAGACACTTGGGGTGTGGACTTTGTATGCGTAGCAGAGGACGGAAGTGTAAGCCAGCCGATAGCCTATCGCGACCCACACACCTTTGACGCCATGGATGATTATCTGGAAAACGTGATATCAAAGGAGAAGGTATATGATGTGACTGGCATCCAGTTCATGAACTTCAACTCCATATTCCAGCTGTATGCCATGAAGCGCGCAGGCAACTCGGCACTGAAGAACGCACAGAAGATTCTCTTCATACCTGACGCTCTCAGCTATATGCTTACAGGAAACATGGTGTGCGAATATACCATTGCATCAACGGCACAGCTGCTTGACCCGCGCACCAAGCAGCTTGACCCACGGCTTCTGGCCTCTCTCGGCCTGACACAGTCCAAGTTCGGACGTATGGTGAACCCCGGTGACCTCGTGGGAACACTGACAGACGCAGTACAAAAGGAGACTGGTCTGGGAGCTATCCCTGTGGTTGCGGTGGCCGGACATGACACAGGCTCTGCGGTAGCCGCCGTACCTGCCAAGGACGAAAACTTCGCATACCTGTCAAGCGGCACATGGTCTCTGATGGGCATAGAGACGAAGGACGCTATTATAAATAAGGTGTCATACGAACGTAACTTCACAAATGAGGGAGGAATAGAGGGCACTACACGTTTCCTGAAGAACATCTGCGGAATGTGGCTGTATGAGCGCTGCCGTAAAGAATGGACTGACGCGCCGAAATCACATCCGGAACTGATAGCGGAGGCCATGAAGCAGCCCGCTTTCCAAAGCATTATAAACCCAGATGACGCAATGTTCGCCAACCCTTCATCCATGGTGGAGGCCATACAGTCATACTGTCAGCAGACTGGACAGCACGTGCCGCAGGGATATGCGGAGACCTGCCGCTGTATATTTGACTCCCTGGCACTGCGTTACCGTCAGGTGTTCAGCTATCTTACAGAAATGGCCTCATTCCCAATCAATGTGCTACACATTATCGGAGGCGGCTCTCTGAACAATGATCTCAACCAGTTCACGTCCAATTCACTTGGCGTGGAGGTTCTGGCAGGACCGCAGGAGGGAACGGCACTGGGCAACATCATGGTACAGGCAAAGGCGGCCGGCGAGGTGAAGGACCTTTGGGATATGCGCCGCGTCATAGCGAACAGCCTTGAGCTGAAGCGCTTCACTCCGACAGACAAGGAGCAGTGGGATGCGGCATACCTGAAATTCCTTGACATTGTAAACAGGAAAGGATAAGAAAAGATACAACTATCTAAACATAATCATAAAAACTATCTTAAAAACAATGAAAGCAGAACTTATTTCTAAGGCTTATGAAGTAGCTAAAGAACGCTACGCGGAGATCGGTATTGACACAGAAGCGGTGTTAAAACAGTTACAGGACTTCCATCTTTCACTGCACTGCTGGCAGGCTGACGATGTGAAAGGCTTCGAGGTACAGGCAGGTGCCATGTCCGGCGGCATACAGTCTACAGGTGACTTCCCCGGTGCAGCACGCAATATCGACGAGCTGCGTCAGGATATTCTCAAGGCTAAGAGCCTCATACCTGGTAACCACCGTCTGAACCTGCACGAGATATACGGTGACTTCAAGGGTAAGGTAGTGGACCGTGATGAGGTTACAGTGGAATATTTCCAGTCTTGGATTGACTGGGCTAAGGAGAACAACACTCTTCTTGACTTCAATTCCTCTTCATTCTCTCACCCAAAGTCTGGCAGTCTGTCACTGGCTAACCCAGATGAAAGCATACGCAAGTTCTGGGTTGAGCACACAAAGCGCTGCCGTGACATAGCAAACGCCATGGGTGAGGCGCAGAATGACCCATGTATCATGAACCTCTGGGTACACGACGGATGCAAGGACGTGTCTGTAAACCACGCTCTCTACCGTAACACCTTGAAGAAGTCTCTGGACGAGATATTCGAGAAGAAGCAGCCAATGATGAAGGACTGCATCGAGGGTAAGGTATTCGGCATCGGACTTGAGTCCTTCACAGTAGGCTCTCACGACTTCTACACAGCGTATGCTGCACAGAATGACAAGCTGCTCACTATCGATACAGGCCACTATCACCCGACAGAGTCACCGGCAGACAAGGTTTCTGCTGTGCTACCTTTCCTCAAGGAGCTCATGCTTCACGTGTCACGTCCTGTACGCTGGGACTCTGATCACGTTACAATCATGGACGATCCAACGCAGGAACTGTTCTTCGAGATTGTGCGCGCAGGTGCTCTTGACCGCGTTCACTATGGTCTTGACTTCTTCGATGGCTCTATAAACCGTATCGGTGCATACGTTATCGGCTCACGCGCAGCACAGAAGTGTATGCTTCGCGCATTGCTTGAGCCACGTGAGGCCATCAGCAAGCTGGAGCTCGCAGGCGAGGGTTACAAGGTACTGGCACTCATCGAGGAGCAGAAGGCTATGCCTTGGCAGGCTGTATACGACGAGTTCTGCGTACGCAACAATGTACCTGTAGGTCAGGAGTTCATCGCTGACATCGACAAGTATGTTGCAGACGTGACTTCAAAGCGCTAATATTACGAACACATTATATTTGTTCTATATACCTCGGAAGCATTTTGGGGTATATAGAACATATATTGTTTTTATCTGCCTGCGGGCAACGTTCATTCTCAAACCTACATTATAACAATGGAAATCATAATAGGACTTTTAATAATAGCTATCGGCGCCTTCTGCCAGTCAAGCTGTTATGTGCCAATAAACAAGATAAAGGACTGGTCATGGGAGTCATACTGGATTATACAGGGCGTGTTTGCATGGCTCATACTGCCATTCCTCGGCGCACTGCTTGCCGTACCTGAGGGCCATAGCCTGTGCGAACTGTTCGGCGCTGACAACTCCTTCAACATCTGGATGACCATCCTCTTCGGTGTGTTATGGGGAGTTGGCGGACTGACATTCGGCCTGTCCATGCGCTATCTCGGAGTGGCCTTAGGACAGTCCATAGCTCTCGGCACCTGCGCCGGCCTCGGAACAATCATGGGTCCGGTGCTGCTTAACGTGTTCTTCCCAGAACTTGACGCGCTATCCTCACTAACCTTCGCCGTCATACTCGGCGTGGTTGTGACACTCGCGGGTATTGCCATAATCGGTATTGCAGGCTCAATGAAGGCCGCTTCACTGTCTGAAGAGGAGAAAAAGGCCGCCGTTAAGGACTTCAACTTCCCCAAAGGCCTCGCCATAGCACTACTCGCCGGCTTCATGAGCGGATGCTTCAACGTTGGTCTGGAGTTCGGCAAGGGCATAAACTTCGGTGACCTTACACCGGATATGTACAAGACTCTGCCCGCAACATTCCTCGTAACACTTGGAGGTTTCGTAACAAACGCCATATACTGCTTCTATCAGAACAGCAAAAACAACACATGGGGAGACTACAAGAAGACTGATGTATGGGCAAACAACCTTATATTCTGCGCTCTTGCAGGCGCACTGTGGTACAGCCAGTTCTTCGGTCTGTCAATGGGTAAGGGCTTCCTGACAGAGTCTCCTACACTCATGACACTCTCTTTCTGCATCCTGATGGCGCTGAATGTGGTGTTCTCTAATGTATGGGGCATAATACTGAAAGAGTGGAAAGGCTGCTCGCAGAAGACAATTGTGGTACTCATAACCGGTATCATAGTGCTGATAGTGTCCAGCTTCCTGCCACAGCTTATAGGATAAAGATACGCATTAACAAAAAACAAACATCAATATTAATCAATAATCATGAAGAGTATACTTAAAGGCCGCCCGGGACTGGAGGCCGTTGTAAACCAGATTGCCGAGGTAACAGGCTATCTTTGGGAAAAAGGATGGGCAGAGCGCAATGGTGGTAACATCACTGTCAATGTCACAGAGTTCATGGATGACGAGTGCAAGGCCATGCCTGCCATCGCTCCTGTAAAGCAAATAGGCATGACACTGCCAATGCTTAAAGGTAAATACTTCTACTGTAAGGGCACAGGAAAGCGTATGCGCGACCTCGCACGATGGCCTATGCAGAACGGTTCCATAGTTCGTATATGCGATGACTGCGCAAGTTATGAGATCATTGCAGACGAACCAGTGGCACCAACATCAGAGTTACCGACACACCTCGCACTGCAGAACTATCTCCTTGAGACGGGTTCCTGCTACAAGGCCACACTGCACACACACCCAATAGAGCTGGTTGCCATGTCACACATAGAGCGTTTCCTGCGTGGTGACGAGATGACACGCGTGCTGTGGTCCATGATTCCCGAGACACTTGCATTCGCTCCGCTTGGCATAGGCATAGTACCTTACGGCCTGCCATCATCTGTAGAGCTGGCAAAGGACACTCTGGAGAAGATTAAGAAGCACGATGTAGTGCTCTGGGAGAAGCACGGCACTGTAGCAGTAGGTCAGGATATCATGGACGCTTTCGACCAGACTGACGTACTCTGCAAGGCTGCCAACATCTATATGTGTGCCCGCAACATGGGCAGTGAGCCTGATGGAATGACACCGGAGGCTATGAAGGAGGTACAGGACGTATTCAACCTCCCCAAGACCCGTCCATGCTAAACAGCCAGAAAACTAAGCATCGGCACAATCATCACATAGTGCCCGACTCACAATAAGAATACACCTGCGCCTCAACATAGCGCAGGTGTATTCTTTATTTAATGCTACTATTCTTATTTGACGACAACAAGGAAAAGAAAAAGGGCTGATACCTACAACTTGGTATCAGCCCCCACCTTTGTAAGAATGACATACCTTTAGTCATTCCTCATACACATTATTACCATAATTCTTTTGACAATCTCAACAAGGAAAGCAATCAAACTATGTAAGAACGGGATGAGCGCCCCTCTCTTTTATATAATTGCTATTCCTATTTCGGCTCTTCTCCATCTATTTATTGCTGTTTTTATATTGTTCAACAATCAATTTACCCTATGCGTACATCGAAGTATAAGTAGTGCTTTATATGTCGATGACACTTAGAATATATATCTATATATGAAGATAGAACGGTTTTTGTAACCATTTCTATCAATAAAAGTTGCTTTTTTAGCAAAATAAAATCATTTTAATTCTGTTTCCACCGCTCAACCAGTCTCTTGCAGCCGTCCTCAATGTGCCGCGCCACTCTCCGATATACAGCAGCCGTCTGGTAATGCGGGTCCTCCACATTGCCATCTTCATTCAGTGCAATCCTGTTGAACAGCACTATCCGGTTCCAATGGCCGAAGTCCAAGACTCGAGTCACAGCATCACGGTGCCGCTCGTCGAACACTATTATAACATCCGCCGTCATCAATCGTTCGCGAGTCATTACCGTAGTAGAACCCAATAACTCATATCCCAGTTCCTTAGCGACATCTACCATGGCGGCATCACGAGGGTTCTCGCCCCAGTCCAGTGTGCCAACAGAGAACACCTCGACATCATTTATCCCTTCGTCTGCCAACAGTTTCCTCAGCACACACTCTGCAAACGGTGACCGGCAGGCATTACCAGTACACACAAAACATACTTTATAGCTCATGTTCTCTTCTTTCTTTTAGCTGTTTATGATATAGATATTTTGTCGTCTCGCCTCTCCATAGGTCATCAGCTATATGCAGACTCACGTCATGGAGTTCAAGATCGTCCTTGAAAAACTGTGGGATAGCATCATACCCAACGGCTGCGCCAAGAATGTTACCAGTAACAGCGCCAGTAGAATCGCTATCACCATTATGGTTGACAGCAGCTATCATGGCCTTCTCGAAGTTGTCAAAGTAAGCCAAAGAACAATAGATGGCAATGGCAACAGTCTCCTCTGCCACCCAGCCTCCACCAAGTTCGTCCTCAATAGTTCTCACATCATCAGCCGAGGTGTCAGACAATCGTATGGCAGTATCTATCAGACGGGAAAACTCCATTACCTCTTTTGGATTACCGGGGAACAATTCCGCTATCACACCGAGACCCTCACGAATATAATTCTTGTAGTTATCACGTTCCGGAGATTCATCTTGTACCAACTTATAGATAACGTATGCCACAAGAGCTGACGGTATGTAACCTAATGGATGCTGATGAGTCAGCTCTGAAACATCAGCGGCCAGCAGACAAATCTCACGGATATCAAGCCTGCCATCCACCACTCCATACAGGGGGATTGGGGCTATTCGCATTACCCCACCACATCCTTTACTGTTGTTAATGGGCTCACGTCCCATCAGAATATCATTCAACGAGGTAATGCAGGTATTGCCAGGAGCCCTGCGCACATTCAATTCTGGCAGTTCTCTTATCCAGCATTTGTCAAAGCCTCTCTTTCTTTTTCCTGTCTGAGTAAGAAGCCACTCTATGTAAGCTCTGCATATTGAAGGCAGAAAGGGAACTTCATACTTCTTCGCATTCAGCAGTCCACAGGCTGTAAACAGCGTCATCTGCGTATCATCAGAGATGACAGCCTTTCCGTTACTATTGTCTCCCTCCTGCCACCATTGGCGCTTGTCCAAGCGTGTAATGCCCTCCGCTCCATATCTTCTATGAATTTCCACGTCATTCATAAACTCCACAGGATACCCCAAGGCATCTCCAACAGCCCCACCTATGAGCGAGCCTCTTACTCTGTCTCTTACTTTATTCTCGTCCATAATATTAATTCTTTTGCCGACATACCTTTATTATTGCGCAGAGACATTGATACCTCCTTTCCTATCACATAAAGCTCCAGGCATTTCACGTTGCGACATCTTTGTTCCTTGCTGTCTTTATGGATTAGACTTCTATCAATATCGCCGTATAGTTATCATCACCCTGCTTCTCACAAATAGAGTCGTAGGCATCAAGTGCCTCCGCAAGAGACTTGTTGTCCATCATAATTGACAGAAGAACATCCGGTTTCATGCTTTTATGCAGGCCATCGGAGCAGAGTAACAGACGGTCAGCCGGCTGTAATTCATACTGCACCACATCAGGAACAGTAACATCCGGACGGTAGGAGAAGAAACATTTTGTAACAACCTCCCAACCAAAGTCAAGACGCACATGGTCTTTCGTCTGATATAACAGCCCCGCACCAGGCCTCAACAAGTAGCAACGGCTGTCACCGACATACGCTATAGTCACCCTATTGCCCTCTATGCTTGCCATAACCATTGTCGTCCCCATCTCCAGATGTCCCATAGAGTGAGACCGTTCATCTAAAGCCGCACAAGCCTGTCGGCAGACTTCTTCCACCTTTTCCTTACTATCAGGCTCATTTGCCTGCGTCTTCCAGAAGTCAGTGATGATGTTTACAACCGTCTCACTTGCCACTTCTCCCATGGCATGACCTCCCATACCATCGCAGACAATACCCATGAAGCGTTTATTAACGGGCAGTTCCACAACCCCAAATGCGTCTTCATTGTTTCCACGTCTGCCTTTTTTGCTTATCGTTGCGTACTTAACATTCATTTTATCCACCATATTTATATTGATTGAACTTCGCTTTCCATTTAATTCTCACAGCCCCTTATACAAGATTTATAACCATCTCTATCAACAAAAACCGCACCAACTTCTTTTTTGAAATACTTTATATGACATGACATCATGCTAAAGACTAAGAAAAAAGGATGCCCGGGTATTCCAAATTGAAAACCCGGGCATCTTTATTGCTATGCTATACATCTACAGTCTGCCCATCCCTAAGGCATCTACCATCTTTAGTGGCATCAATAAGCATCGTTAACAAAGAACTTCTTACCACCTTTTATAATTATAGAACGTAAATGCGGACTGACTAAACGTCGCCCTTGCAGGTCATAAACAGTCCCATTACCATGTATAAAACAACCCTCCGAGATCCATAGTATATATACTTGCATAAACCTCCATTCCACCTAAGCGCGTTTCCTTGGACACAACCACCCTATCATCTCTATCGCTTAGATAAAATGAATTGTGATATACACAACAAAAAGAACGTGGGCCCACACCTTAACTCGTCTGTAACTTTAGGTCGTAGGAAACCCCAATAACATAAACGAGAAGATGTATGCCCACGTTAATATGATACACGTACCCGAAAAGCGTGCAGGAGGGCATGATGACTGCCCTCTGCACACTCCGGATAACATAGTGTCATATCCGCCAGCACTCACCTTACACTTAGTCTTGTGTTATTGTTTTGAATTTCCTACGTTCAAAGTTACACTGACAAAGCGTTAGTGACGCTTGATTATTATGTATCGTTCCGTCCACACAGCCATAAACCGTTATGGCAACGGCTGCCGATTGAAACTGCAACAAAGGTAAAAATAATTTCTGAATAAATCAAAGAAAACTGCAAAAAACTTTCTTTTGGCCGAAAAAAAGTTTTTCATGACACTTCCGGACGCAAAAACATCAAATTGACAAATTGTCACAAAAACGGCCTTTTTTGTGACAATTTGATTTTTGAAAATGTCGACTTTACTTTGCAAAATAGAAAGGAGATATGTCTGTTTCTGGCACTTTTCTGAACGGGAAATATGCTATGGGCCGCAATTTGATAGCTATTACACTGCAAAAGCTATCAAATTACACTGCAATCTCTATCCTTTCACAAGGTAAAAGCTATCAAATAGGAGCGCAAAAACGCCCATTTCGTGGCATTTTCACGCTCCTATTTATCGCCTATATTCATAAAACACTAACAGTCAGACGGTTCCATTTTAGCGAAAAACTGCGTTATTTTGAACCGAAGGAAAATAATTTTCAAATACGCGATTCTCCGAGTACCACGAAATATCAAAGTGTCAGAAAAAGAAGGGTTTTCGTGACACTTTGATTTTTCACCCCTACTCTACGGGAACACTCCTGCCCTACATTTACACTGTGACCAAAACAGCAGACACTACTCGTCGTCATCGTTCCAGTCCTCGTCATCCTCATCCTCGTCATCCCATCCGAAGAGCACGGGCTCCACGAACGAGTCCATCGCACGGCGGTCCTTCTTTGTAGGCCTGCCGGTACCGCGGGCACGGTCAACGAAACCGCTGATGCGTGACATCTCGAGCAGTTCGTACTGTTTGGGGTCTGTGACATTCTCGTAAACCTGTCCTATCAGCTTTGCCCCTACCCTCGACTCTATGGCGTTTATGATTTTGAATGAATAAGTCACAGGTGCCTTCTTCACGCTCACTGTCTCGCCAAGCTTCACCGTTCTTGAAGGTTTTGCATTGGCACCATTCACTGTCACGCGGCCGTTCTTGCAGGCATCTGCGGCCATGGTGCGTGTCTTGAATATGCGCGCCGCCCACAGCCATTTGTCCAGGCGCGCGGTTTCCTGAAGTTTCAGTCTCTTCTCTTCCATCACTCTGAAAGCTATTTCTTGTTAAACTGGTTCATGGTGATGTCCACACCGGCCAGTGCGAATGACTTTATCACCTCGCAGGCAGTGTCAACAACGGGCTTCAGTGTGGCTTTCTCTTCGTCAGAGAAGCGGCCCAGCACCCAGTCCACCTGCTGTCCCCTGTTGAAATCCGCACCGATGCCTATGCGCAGCCGCGCGTACTTCTGTCCTATCAGCTGCTGTATATGTCCCAGTCCATTGTGTCCGCCGTTACTTCCGCTGCCCTTCAGACGCATCTTGCCGAGTGGCAGTGCAAGGTCGTCAACAATGACAAGGAGATGTTCCGTCGGTATGTTCTCCTTTTCGAGCCAGTAACGCACGGCATTTCCACTGAGGTTCATGAAGGTAGTCGGCTTCAGCAGGAACATCTTACGCCCCCTCACACTTGTCTCAGCCACAAATCCGTAACGCTTGTCGGCAAAGACGGCTCCCTGCGCACTGGCGAAAGCGTCTATCACCATCCATCCCGCATTGTGTCGTGTCTCGTGATATTCCGGCCCGGGATTGCCAAGACCCACTATCAGATACTTTTCCATATATGCTAACTGTAAAAAGGATAGGGACACCCTTGGTAATCAAGAGTGCCCCTGGTTGGTTGTTTGGTTGTTTTGTGGTTAGTGGTTTTGGTTATTGCCACTAAACTTGGTTGTTTTGTCGTTTTGTGGTTTGTGGGTTACCTAAGCATCATAAACCGCTTAAAGCGCAATCAACGCAGCAACGTAACCCTAAAACTTACTTGCCAGATGCGACAGCTGCTGCGGCAGCCTGTGCGGCACGTGTCATCTTCACAGAGCATACTACAACCTCAGCAGGAGTTACAAGCTCAAGACCCTCGAATGAGAGGCTGCCAACCTTGATGCTCTTGCCTATCTCAAGGCTTGTAACATCGATTTCCAGCTTCTCTGGTATCTGTGTGTAAGGGGCCTTAACCTTCAACTGGCGTACAGAAAGGCTCATGCGTCCACCGAGACGCACACCGGCAGCAAGACCATTCAGCTTGACTGGGATAGCCACAACGATAGGCTTCTCTGGAGTTATCTCGAAGAAGTCCACGTGGAGCACTGCGTCTGTAACAGGCTCAAACTGCATCTCCCTGATTACGGCTGTGTGCTTCTCGCCATCAATGTCAAGATTTACTACGTATACGTGTGGAGTATAGATAGCCTTGCGAAGCTCTGAGAATGGAATAGCGAATGCGAGAGCCTCTGGCAGACCGTTCTCACCCCTCTTCTCACCATAAAGGTTACATGGTACCAGACCCTCCTTACGCATCATCTTTGAAGCCTTCTTGCCAATCTCGGTACGCTTCTTTCCTGAAAGATTAATTTCTAACATTTTTGTGTTACTCTAAATTAAGTTTGTTAATAAATTCCTTTTTGCTTAATTCGCCATCACACCGTGAAATGTATTGGCGGCATTGCCGTTCGGTCTGCAAGTCCCTGGATTTTGAAAGGAAAGACATTCCAACCGCCAAAGCGCCATCACCATTTCTGAGTCTATGTGCTCAAAAGCGTGTGCAAAGGTAGTGTTTTTTCCTGACATACACAAGATTTTGCATAAAATAACACAAAAAAGCATCAAAAACCACATACGTTCTTTGCAAAACCACCTTTTTTGTATAACTTTGCAGACGTTATTTCAATATTAACACAGCGCTCTTAACAAAAGAATAAAATGATAAACCGGGAACTAATACGTATTAAGGCGGTTCAGTTAACCTACGCTTATTTTCAGAACGGCAACAACAAAATAGACAATGCGGAGAAAGAACTGCTGTTCTCTCTCTCAAAAGCCTATCACCTTTACAACAACCTGTTGCTGCTCATCGTCGCCACCACACGGATGTCACGCAAACATTATGACTTCGCCGTTGCCAAGGCGGAACGCGAGGGGGGCGAGATGCCGTCGCCACGCTTTGCCTTCAACAAGTTCGCAGTGCAGCTTGAAGAGAACAAGGAACTCCGCACCTTTGCCGAGGAGCAGAAGGATATCTGGGAGGACCGCACCGAATTCGTGAAGAATCTCTTTGTGCGCATAGAGCAGAGCGAGACATACAATGAGTTCATGGCATCGGAAGACGATGACTATGAGACACACCGCGAGGTATGGCGCAGGATATACAAGCAGTTCATACAGGGCAATCCGGAGCTGGACAGCATCCTGGAGGAGGTCAGCCTGTACTGGAACGACGACAAGGATGTGGTGGACACCTTCGTGCTCAAGACCATAAAGCGCTTTGATCCAAAGAAGAACAACAAACAGGAGCTGCTTCCGGAATACACGGACGAGGAGGACAAGGAATATGCAAGGAAGCTGTTTCGGGCCACAATACTTAACGCCGAGCAGTATCAGCGGTACATGACGGAGGCCAGCCGCAACTGGGACTTCAAGAGACTGGCATACATGGATGTGGTGATAATGCAGCTGGCCATCGCCGAGATGCTCACATTCCCGAACATTCCAATCAATGTCACCATCAACGAGTATGTGGAACTGGCAAAGCTGTACTCCACACCGCGCAGCGGAGGCTATATTAACGGAATGCTGGACACCATAGCCCGACATCTCATCAGCAACGGAAAGATGATGAAGCAGATGCCGGAGAAGAAGGTGAAGCAGTAACATAACATCAGGACAAACTAAAAAAACAGAATACATCACAATGACAACAAACATTATTCTTGCCGCACAGGCAGCTGCAGGTGGCGGTTACTCTATGATTATTATGATGGTAGCCATCTTTGCCATCATGTATTTCTTCATGATTCGCCCACAGCAGAAGAAGCAGAAGGAGATCAGAAACTTCCAGAACTCTATAACCGAGGGCACCAAGGTCATCACGGCCGGCGGAATGTATGGCACAGTGCGCCGCGTGATAATGGAGCAGAACGCACTGGAACTCGAAGTGGCTAAAGGTGTAATCATCACCGTTGACCGCAACTACGTATTCGCAGACGCAGCCTCACAGCTGCAGAAGTAATGACAACCACTGCGGATATGCGGTGACATATCCGTGAACGGCAGCCAGGCCCTTAGCGACAACAAGACATGGACTCACTCCAATGGCAGCATAAATATAAGGATACCAAGGACTTCTTGTTAAGGTTACTGAACAAGGAGTTCTTGGTTTTCTTGTGCTTTCTCGCCGTAAGTACCGCATTCTGGTTCCTGACCACACTGAACGACACATACGAGAAAGAAGTAAAGGTGCCCATCACCATATCTGATGTGCCGCAGAACATAGTGATAACTGAACCGCTGCCGGACAGCATAAGGGTCACACTGAGGGACAAGGGCTTCAACCTGCTGAAATATATTTTCAAGGAGAACATAAGGCCTCTAAGACTTCCATTCTCCGCATACGCTAAGGACAAGAACAAGGGAAACGTAACACAGTCGGAACTTCACAAACTGCTAAGGCCAAGACTGAACGAGTCAACGGTCATTGTGTCCGTGAAGGCAGAGCACTGGGACTTCTATTACTGCCATGGCAACAAGAAGCGCATCCCCATTCTGATAAACGGCAATATCTCGACAAAGCAGAACTACTATATCAGCCGCAGTTCACTGACTCCCGACAGCGTGACGGTACTGGCGGAGGCGGAAGCGCTGGACACGATAAAGGCGGCATACACCGACGTGGTAAACATTGAGGATCTTGACGAATCCACCACACAGGAGGTGCCGCTGCTGCGAATAAAGGGAGCGAAACTGGAGACGCAGCAGACAAGCATGAGCCTGATTGTGGACCAGCTGACGGAAGAAGTCATCAAGGTACCGGTAAAGACAGTGAACGTACCGGAAGGCATTTCGCTGAAGACTTTCCCAGCACAGGTTGAGATAAGGGTGGCAGTGGGCGTGAGGAACAGCGGCATAGTGAAGCCGGAGCTGTTTCATGTGGTGGCGGACTATAACGAGCTGCCGGCATCACCCGATGACAAGCTGTACCTGAAAATAGTGTCACAGCCGCGGGGAATTGTCAAGGCATTCATGAAGCAGAACACCGTTGACTACCTGATAGAGACTTATAAGGAATAAAGAGACACTAACCACAATGCGATACTGCATAACAGGCGGCATCGGGGCAGGCAAGTCCTACGTATGCCGGCGACTGGAGCAAAGGGGAATACGCATCTATGACTGCGACAGCGAGGCGAAAAAGCTGCTCCACTCATCACAGTCTCTCCGCCAGGCCATGACAAGCCTCATCGGCCCTGACGCATATACCGCAGACGGAACACTCAACAAGCCTGCGGTAACGCGCTTTCTGCTGGAGTCAGAACAGAACAAGCAGAAGGTCAACGCCATTGTGCACCCTGCCGTCATGCGCCATTTCCATGACTCGGGATATGAGTGGATGGAGAGCGCAATACTATATGAGGCGCACCTTGAGCACTACGTGGACAGGGTCATTGCCGTCACCGCGCCCGAGGAGGTGCGGATAAGGCGCATAATGCAGCGCGACAGTCTGACGGAGGAGGCCGCACAGGAATGGCTGAACAAACAGACAGACCAGGAAATGGTGGCGCAGCGTGCGGACTATATAATAAGGAATGACGGCAGTGAGGACATCGAGACACAGATAGACAGACTGATGATGGCCCTGTACAACAGGACATCACTGTAAAAACAAAGACATAACATAAAAACATAACAAAGAAAATGCAGAAAACTATTCTCGCCATCTCTGGCAAACCAGGACTTTACGAACTCGTTTCACGCGCAAAGATGAGCCTTATCGTCGAGGCTCTCGACGGCACACACAAGCGTATGCCGGCCTTTGCAAGCGACCGTGTAACCTCTCTCGCAGACATTGCTATGTACACAGAGGAGGAAGACCTCCCACTGATGAACGTCATGGTGGCGCTACGTGACATGGAGGAGGGCAAGAAGGCAAGCATAAACTGGCGCAAGGCCTCCGCAAAGGAGCTGCAGGACTACTTTGCCAAGTTCGTACCTAACTTTGACCGTGACCGGGTGCATAACAGCGACATCAAGAAACTGCTGCAATGGTATGACATCCTTGTCGAGGCTGGCATCACAAACTTTGAGGAAGTGCTCAAGCCTACCAACGGTGACAACGTAGACGACAGGATGGAAGAGGCAGCCGAGTAACTACACGGCTGAAACAACACTATCATAAAAATATAACGTATATGACAGACCGCTCGAATGAAGGACTGCAGCTTCTGGGCAACAAGACCGAGTACCGCACGGACTATGCTCCGGAGGTGCTTGAGACTTTTGAGAACAAACACCCGGAAAATGACTACTGGGTACAGTTCAACTGCCCGGAGTTCACATCGCTGTGCCCAATAACGGGGCAGCCGGACTTTGCGGAGATAAAAATCTCGTACCTTCCTGACCGCAGAATGGTTGAGAGCAAGAGCCTGAAGCTGTACCTCTTCTCCTTCCGCAACCACGGAGCCTTTCACGAGGACTGCGTGAACATAATCATGAAAGACCTCATCAGGCTTATGGACCCGAAGTATATAGAGGTGACGGGAATATTCCTGCCGCGCGGAGGAATATCAATATACCCTTATGCCAACTACGGGCGGCCGGGAACTAAATATGAGCAGATGGCCATACACCGCATGGAGAACATGACTACCATATAAGTCCCAGGTGATATAATGCCCTGTCCACGCGGCAAGACAAACAAATAACGCAATCTCCCCCACAGCATCCACTGTGGGGGAGATTGCGTTTTCCGCGTTATTAACAAGCCTTTGACAGCGGCGTTACTCGCCTACTGCCACCTCAAGGGGGTTGGCAAGACAGGTGGAGTAATGCTGAAGCACGGCTCTCCACACATCCATGCTCGGAACATCATACTTGCTCCACGCTGAACCGGCATAATAGACGAATGGAGCCTTATCCGAATACTGCGCCTCGCCAAGCACATGGCCTATGCCGCCGGCCCTCTCCTCCGCGAGAGGCATATAGCGCAGGGACTTCATCTTATTCGGATACAGACAGGCTATGAACAGCTGTCCGTTCTGTCCCTGCGGAGTGTCAAGTGCGTCAGAATATGCCACATAGCGCCATTTCTTGTCTATCACATACGCGTCTGGCTGGCTCTTGTGCACCACAATGCCGCTGACAACGGGCGTTCCGGCCGCCACGCCGTCATACGTAACCTCCACACGCGCCAGATGCGTGCCCTTATCCTGCTGGAACACACGCGTCTCCCTCACGCCATCCTGCTCATACATCCGCATCTTCACGGCGAAGCGCAGCGGGCCGTTCTCAAGTATCTCCGCCTTTTCATAGACATCGGGCATCACAAGTGCGCCGTCATTCAGCAGCGCCGGAGCGCCCGCCCCGAGAGTACCGCCCACGGTGTACGCGTCCATTCCCTGTCCGCGGTCACGATGATAGGTGTACACATCACGGTGTATCTGCGCCCATTCGCCTCCCCTGCCCTGCTTCTTCAGCCTGGCGTTGACGGCATAGCTTGTCAGCTCATTGTGATACAGCACATCCTGAATGGGATATGTCACATTCTTGGCAAAGGTGTCAAAGCCGCTGACGCCCTTTGCGTGCATCTTTGGGCCGTACATACGCCACGCGCTCTTGTCATTCTCCCATGTCAGGTCGTCCTCACGGTTCGGATATATGCGTCCGTTGCAGTCAAGGCGCGCATCCTTAGGCTGTCCGCACACAAATTTGAACGTCACCGCAGCGCGTGGCGCCACGAAAGCCTGCACCAGCACCTTGCCGTCACGTGTTATCTGGTACGGCTGCTCAACATTATCCCCGTCAAGCACAATGAACTGCCTGCCGCCGCATATCCCTAACGTCTCAAATACCTTATCGGCAGGAACCTCCACCACGTCACACCTGTTGGCGTTCGTGCTGTTCCTCACGGTCACCGTCATGCTTTTCTCTCCTGCCGTGCGCGGTTTCCCCGTGAGAGTCTGCCGTGATGCCGTGCCATCAAGATAACGTACCCTCTCGCAGGCGGCCAGCAGCCACGCGCCGGTGCCGAACGGAGCCTGCGAATGCGCGTCAACAATCTTTGTAGGGTCCGGTTTCTCGCCGATAGGCTGCACATATCCTATGCTGCCATCATCCTGCAGGGCCGTGGTGTACAGATAATTCCATGCCTTCTCTATCACCGCGGCGTACTTGTCCCTGTCAAGGTATCCGTGGTTAACGCCCCATGTCAGGCCGTAGCAGAAGAAGGCCGTGCCTGATGTCTCCGGTCCGGGAGCGTCAGCCTCGCACAGCATCGAGCGGCTCCAGTAGCCCTGCGGCCTCTGACAGCGCGCCACGCCCTCCGCCAGCTGCACAAAACGCTTCACGAACACATCGCGGTGGGCATAGTCCTGCGGCATATCCGCCAGCACCTTTGCCAGTCCTGCCAGCACCCAGCCGTCACCGCGCGCCCAGAAACTCTTGCCTCCGTCACAGGAAGTCGTGACCTTGGGCCATATATACTTGCCGTCCCTGTAATACAGCTGCTCCTCCTTGTCCCACATCAGACTGTCGCTCCACAGGAAGTTCTCGTACAGCTTGTCGAGATATTTCACCTCTCCCGTGAGCAGATACAGCTTCGTCATGACGGGCATCACCATGTACAGCGCATCAGCCCACCACCAGAACTTGTTGTCCTCCATGCTGCACTCATGCGACATGACCTCTATGGCACGCGCAACCTTATAGTCCGCCGGGACAAGATTGTACATATCTATATATGTCTGGAAACAAATCTGCCAGTCGCCGAAGAGCACAAAGTCCTGACCCTCACCGTAAGTCTTGTAGCGCCACTTGCTCTTGTCATTGCTTGTGGCGCCCATCCAGTTGTTGTGGCGGCAGAACTTGTCGCTGTAGTCATAGTACTGGGGCTTGCCCGTCAGGCGGTAAACCTCCATGTTTCCAGTAAAATAGGCGGCATTGTCCCAGAAGCCGCGGCAGTACGGCGTGTTGTTGGCCTGCCAATAGTCATTAACTTTCTCGATGGTACGCAGCACATCGGCCGAGGTCTCGCCCCGCGCGGCCGTACATAACGGCAGCATACACAGCAGCAGGGCGAAGGTTAGATAGACATTTCTCATTATATTCTTTTGTTTAGTGTTATTTGTTTAGTTTCTTATTAATACGAACGGTCGCACCATTCTGCGTAACGCCATACGCCTGATGCGGCATACAAAGTTAAAGAAAAAATACCACATACGGTACATTAATGGCACATTAATTTGCCACATAGAGATTATTTTTGTAATTTCGCGGGCAATCTGACAAAAAACAAGAACGCACAACTATGAATATCGAGAACTTCAAGGCAACAGAAAAGGCCACTGTACGCCATCTTGTAAGGCAGGATGCCAAGGGAGAGATGTTCCCCGTGGTGGACGAGGACGGCAATATCACCGACGCAATGACGCGCGGAGAGGCCCACAGCGGTACCAAGCGCCTGCATCCCGTGGTGCATCTGCACGTGTACAACAGCCGGGGCGAGCTGTACCTGCAACACCGCGCCGTATGGAAGGAGGTGCAGCCCGACAAGTGGGACACCGCAACCGGCGGACACATAGATTACGGAGAGAGCGTGAACGAGGCTCTGGAAAGGGAGGTGTACGAGGAGATAGGCCTTGCGCCGGAAAGTTACAGGCCGCTGTTCCTAAGAAAATATGTGTACGAAAGCAGCATAGAGCGCGAGCTGGTGTATGTCTATACCGCCGTTTGCGACGCGCCGCTGTCACCCTCGCCCACCGAGACCAGCGGCGGACGATACTGGACCATGCAGGAGATACGCGACAATATGGGCAAGGGAGTGTTCACACCCATGTTCGAGCAGGAGTTCACACGCTGCCAACTGGACAACATCGTGAAATAAACAGTGGAAATAGAGAAAACTCATTCTAACGTGTTAAATCAATGTCCGTGGAGCATTGTGCCACAAACGGGATGACCTCGTCAGAGAGGCCGTAAGGCGGCAAAAAACGAATCGGCCTTTTTAGAAATTTCTGTGGATGGGCTTGGGTGTTAAAAAAGTCCATCCACAGAGTTAAAAACACCATATTTTTACATTGAAAACACGATGTTTTTAAGAAAAATCATCGTTCTCAGGAAAAAATCTAACGTCCACAGAAAAAAATCTAACGTCCGCAGGA
>JAUNOM010000061.1 GCA_030531085.1 Prevotellaceae bacterium
AGTTCTCATCGTTGGCGATACGCCCCAGCTCATCCTTGACTATCTGCTTGACATCTTCCTTGATTTGGTTGTAGTTGTCCTGTATGGTCTGCTTCATGCAGTCGTTGCCATCCGCATCCAAGAAATCGTTGATGATAGGGATTGGCTGATAATTGCTTTCCTCTCGCTTCACCTTTTCGGTATCAACTACTATCTCGGCATGGAATATCTTCTGCTCGATACGCTCGTTGAAGTTATCGGAAACAGAGCCGACAAACATTCCTTGGGTGAGTCCGCTAATCTTGCTCGGCGGAATGAGACTGTCCATTTGGGTATTGATGGATGTAGAAACATCCTGACGGTTGATGGAAATAGACTGGCGCTTTTGGAGTACTTTTCCAAAACGCTCGGATAAAGTCTTAGCGGTCTCGCCAACGACCTGACCGCTGAAGATGTTACCTACCATATAGATAACCACCTTTGCCTCCTTGTCTCCATAATCACGGACCAATTGCGAGAAGTCCTGGAAGCCCAAGCAGACGGCAACCTTGTTGCTTCGTGCCGTAGCAATCAGATTATCCAAGCCTTTGAAATAGATGGTCGGCAACTCGTCAATGATAACGGATGATTTGAGTTGTCCCTTCTTGTTGATGAGTTTCACTATGCGGCTGTTGTACAAGCCGAGTGCCGCACCATAAATATTCTGACGGTCGGGATTGTTGCCGACAGATAGAATCTTCGGTTCTTCGGGATTGTTATGTCGAGTGTAAACTCGCTTGCGGACATAACCCCATCATAAAAAAATGAATAGCAAGTATTCCTGCTGAGTTTATCAAATCAGGGCCATTGTTGTTGATGACGACTCTACCATCAGCTCATATATACCTTTCCGACACAAGCATATAGTGTTTTCATTTGTACCCCGAGTGTGTACAGTTTCAAACCATGATTTACATTCTAACATAAGAAACTGAAGCCGTGACCATTTGTGTATTTTTGCCAAACTAACTCCAGTACATACAACAGATGTAAAAGATTTCTGCAAAATCGACCGAAATCATAAGAAAAAAACACCAAACCAGCAAATTTCTTAAAGATTATATCTGTTTATTAAGATTATTTTTGTATATTTGCAGCATTATTTTGGTGGTAAAGCCTGTTGGCCTGCCACGTGACAATAGGACTTTACGGAGCAGCCTATATCACAATTCTTCTCCGTAGTAACAGTCCGTTCTCTCTCACTGGTCTCTCCCTGCGCGGCAGAGGCATACGTTTTTATATTTTTCAAACACTCCAAATTGACAGCGCATGAGAAAGTTTACTTCTTTGTTACTGTTAGGCTTCGCTATCGGCAGTTTCGCACAAACGCCCGGAGGAGTCAGCGGAAGCGAACTGTGGTTCAAGACTGCGCCATTGAACTCAGACCTGCAAGGTTATTACCGTTGGCAGGATTTCTCTGGGGATTCCATACGGCTGATGCTATTGGACAGCCGTGGCGTCAAGTCTGAACTTACTCTTCCGAACAGTTCAGTCCATTACTTCAACTTCAATCCGAGTCTCTGACTCGCAGACGGATTCCGTAGTCTGAGTGCCAGCCTCAAGCACGGCGACCTCTCACAGGCTACCGTCATCGGTGTCTTTTCACCGGAACTGGCAACCATCGGCAAGGATATGGTTGTCTATGCTCTTGACGGCCGCAAGGGTGACGGAGCCATTCTGAGCAAGGACAAAGCCGTAAGGGGTAGAGGTGTTGAACCACTGGACTATGGTTCAGCATCGGGTGAAGACCTGCTTTATCAATCAAGTGATTCTTTGTCCGAGAACGGTTTTAAGGAAAGCGCCCTGCGAGTTGTGTCCTACTTCAAGGTAAGCAATCCTTCAACAACATTGGGCTCACCTGAAAAAGTGTGTGGATTAAGCATACAATCTTGTTAGTCTGAAG
>JAUNOM010000024.1 GCA_030531085.1 Prevotellaceae bacterium
AAATAGTATTTTTATTGTACTACGATATCCACACACTTTTTCCAGTGGTCCGGAAAATGCCTCTTTTTCTGACACTTTGATTTTTCATGATTGCGGAGAATGCCTTTGCTCTGAAATTATTTTGCTACGGGCGCGTACAGCGCAGTTTTGAGGTGTTTGTTTAAGTTATTGATAGATTGTGAGTTATCGTGGTTTGTAGTCGAAGGTACACGTGAAAGGTATATTAAAAACGCTGTTTTCGGCTGTTTTTTGATGTTTTTCCGGTGCAATAAGATAGAGATTACCATGCAATCAGATAGTTATTACACCGCAATCTCTATCTGATTGCATGGTGATAGCTATGTTATTGCAGTGCAGTCCATGTTTTTTAGTGTTGTTTTATGTGTAAAGAGGCCTGCATCTTCTCCAGAATGCGAGGTGAGGCCGGAAGTTGCAAAAAAGCAAAACGTCACAAAAATGGCTGTTTTCGTGACGTTTTGCTTTTTGGGTTGTTTAGTTTTTTAGTGGTTTGGTTGTTTGGTTACTTGTGTTGTTGTTTGTCTTCTAACCCCCAACCTAAAACCTTTAACCCATAACCTACAACCAACAATCCCATAACCTAAAACCTTTAACTTTCCAACCTACAACCAACAACCCCAAACCAACAACCAACAACCCCAACCATCAATCCCAAACTATTCAGCTGTACGGTATTCATTCGGTGTGCATCCCACATTCTTCTTGAAGGCCCGGCTGAAATATTGTGGGTATTGGTAGCCCAGTGCGTATGCAATCTCGCTGATAGACTTGCTGGAGTTAATCAGCATATCCTTTGCGGTGTCAATGATCTTCTGCTGAACATATTCCTGTGCGGACCTGCCCGTCTCCTTCTTAATCAGGTCTCCGAAGTAGTTTGCGGACAGATGCAGCTGGTCTGCGCAGTAGGCCACTGACGGTGTGCCGTGTGATGATGGCTTTCCGGAGGTGAAGTACCCGTCCAGCAGTTCCTCAAAGCGTGACAGTATGTCCTTATTGGCCCTCTTGCGTGTTATGAACTGGCGGTCGTAGAAGCGGCTGCAATAGTTCAGGAACAGCTCAATGGCAGATGCTATGATGGTGTTGCTGTGCCTGTCCATTCCGTTGTTTATCTCATCGTCAATCTTTCTCAGGCAGTCAATGATTGTCTCACGTTCCTGCAGCGACAGGTGCAGCGCCTCGCTGACGTCGTATGAGAAGAAGGTGTAGTCCTTTATGTGCCTGCCGAGCTGCGTGCCGCGCAGCAGTTCTGGGCTGAAGTACAGGCACCAGCCCTTGGCATGGTATGTGGAGCCGTCGGCAGGATATCCGAATACCTGTCCCGGGGAGATGAACAGCAGGGTGTTCTCCTGATAGTCATACTCCTTTCTGCCGTACTTCAGATAGTCCGCGCACATCACGTCCTTTAGGAATATGACGTACAGGCCGAAGTTCTTGCGGCAGTTGGGTATTGCTTTGGTAATCCTTGAGCCCTCTATGACATTGACATACGGATGGCGGTCCTCAACGCCCCAAAGTTCGTTATAGTCCTTTACGGTCTCTATGTTTACTATTTTGTCCATAGGCTTGTCTGATGAAATGATGTGTTCTGTAATTCACGCTGTTTGTCCACAAGTGGCAAAGTTACGGAATTTCTCTGTATTACAGGCTGTTTTTCGCATTTTTTTTGTTGTAATCCCGTTCAATAAGTAAAAGTTGCACTTTAATCAGTAAGTTGGATATGTGTTATCCTGCAATATAGTGGTAATTTTGCACCGTGGTTTGAGAGTGATGTCTTTTTGAGAAATGAAAAGGAATATGGACAATGTCATTACGATAGACAGGTTTAACAAGCTCACGGGACGGGAGACACTGCATCCTCTGGTAGGGATAGTGGACCTGTCGCCGGGCAGGCTGCATGAGGATTTGTGCCAGCCTTGTAATTTCTATGCCCTGATCTGCAATAGCGGCGGCGTAGAGCCTTTCACATCCTTCTGTCTGCTCTGTCCCGGAGAGATGTTCAGGGTGCCTTCCATGGCCCATGGTGGTGATGGCTGCTATTCAGGTGTGCTGTTTCATCCCGACCTTCTTTGCGACACTCCATTGGAACGGCATATAGGTGACTACCCGGCACGCTGCAGGTGTCACGGTGGACTGACGGAGCGTGAGCGCAGGATCATATCAACCAGCCTGCGGGAGATAGACCGTGAGCTGCATCATGCCATAGACCGTTACAGCAGTACAATCATCGTGTCGCACATAGAGCTGCTGCTGAACTATTGTACACGGTTCTGCAGCGAGGGCAGGGGATAGCTTTCATGTAAGCAACAGAATATAATAAAACAAGAGAAATAGAACAATGAGAAACTTATCAAAGAACATGGTCGGTCTGATGATGACCGCCTGCAGCGGTATGGCAAATGCACAGGCCGCCTTTACGGAAGTTAATGACTTCCACAGTCATAACTCTAACCCCTGGGGACTGGTGTATTCCGGCGCCATTACAGAGAATGTGAAGGGGCAGGTTAACATCCATCCCATCACGTATGACATGAACGGGCTGAAGATAGCGGCCAATGTGTACACGCCTGCAGACTATAATCCGGAGAAAGGCTATCCCGCCCTTGTCGTGGCCCATCCTAATGGCGGCGTTAAGGAGCAGGTGGCAGGGCTCTACAGCCAGCGTATGGCGGAGAAAGGGTATGTCTGCTTGGCCTTTGACGCAGCCTATCAGGGTGCGAGCGAGGGCGAGCCGCGCAGTACGGACAAGCCTGCCAACCGCATAGAGGACATACGCCGTGCCGCGGACATACTGTTGCAGTATCCCGGTGTGGACGCCTCGCGTGTCGGTATACTCGGCATCTGCGGCGGCGGTGGGTACACCCTGAAGGCGGCGCAGACCGACAAGCGGTTCAAGGCTGTAGCCACCCTCAGTATGTTCAACACGGGACTGGTGCGCCGCAATGGTTTTCTCGACTCGCAGATGGGCAGTGTACAGGAGCGTCTGGAGGATGCCTGCGCCGCGCGTCAGCGTGAGGCGCAGGGTGGAGCGCCCGAGTATGTGGGCGATATGAGCGGCGTTACTCCCGAGCAGGCTGCCGCATTGCCTTTTGACCTGTACCGAGACGGGTATGAATACTACCTGCAGAGCCATGCGCATCCTAACTCAACGTTCCGCTATACCAAGAGCAGCCTTGTGGACCTGATGGCCTTTGACGCGGCGGCGGATATGTATCTGATAAACCGTCCGCTGCTGATGATGGCCGGCAGCATTGCCGATACCTTCTACATGACGGAGCAGTGCTTCAGCCGTGCTATGGGTACGCAGGACAAGGAGCTGTTCCTTATTCCCGGAGCCACGCACATCAAGACATATTACGTGCCCGAATATGTGGATATGGCTGTGAATAAGCTGACGGAATTTTTCAATGCGAAGATGTAATTCCGGACGGGTTGTAATGTAAATGTAATCACTGTAAATGAAAATATACACGATAATGAAACATTTGTTTTTAGTTCCGCTGCTGCTATTGTCACTGACTTGCATGGCGGCGTGCTCTGATGACGGCACGGAAACGAAGAAAACGGCACCGTCAATGGCCGGTGCGAGTAAGAAACTTGTGGTTTATTTCTCCGCAGAGGGGCATACGAAGGCCGTGGCGGAGCGTATAGTGGAGCTGACAGGGGCCGACATCTACCGCATAGAGGCTGCAGAGCCGTATGCAAAGAACCCGTATGACGACAGCGAGCGTGTGAAGAAGGAGGCATATAACGACCTGCGCCCTGCGGTGGCGGATATGCCTGCGGCGGAGATGGTGGCAAGGTATGACACCATTTTTGTGGGCTCTCCGCTGTGGTGGCATCAGCCTGCCATGGTGGTGTGCACATTCCTTGAGGCATACGACTTGAAGGACAAGGTGGTGGTGCCGTTCTTCACGTACGGCTCTATAAGCTATCTGAACGAGGCCATGCAAAAGATATACAGAATGACACCCCGTTCAAGGCATATTCCCGCCACGCTGCCGGAGGACCTTGACCCCGATGACATCACGACTCCGGGCAGACCGGATGATGCGGACATAGATATGCCGGGCAATGCACGCGGCACGGAGGCGTGGCTGCGCAGGATTGGTGTTATGAAGTAATCGTTATACAGAACAAATATAGAATGATATGATGAGGAAGAAAGGTATTATTGCGGCCGCCGTGCTGGTTGTTTCCGCTTGCATAGTGATAGTCTATTGCTGGGCTTCGGGTGGTGATGATGCGCCGGAGGAGGCCGGTGCCATGCGTGCCGTGTCAGAACAGCGTGTGAGGACTGTAGCAGGCGGGGCGGAAGGCAAGTCACTGATAGTGTATTTCTCCGTTCCCGAGACCGATGGCGTGGACGCTTCTTCAGGAGCAAGCCGTGTGATTTCAAACGGAAAGGTTGTGGGCAACACCGAGTATGTGGCTTCTGTCATAGGAAAGGCCACAGGCGGAGACCTCTTTGAGATAAAGACGGTGCACGCATATCCAGCTTCTCACCAGGCTCTGATAGATGCGGCAAAGACAGAAATAGATGATAACGTACGTCCGGAACTGGCTACGCACATAGAGAACCTGAAGGACTATGATGTGGTGTTTGTCGGTTTCCCGAACTGGTGGTACGATATGCCTATGTCCCTGTATTCATTCTTTGACGAGTATGACTTCTGTGGCAAGACCATTGTACCGTTCTGCACTCATGGCGGCAGCCGTTTCTCGGATGCGGTGAAGACGATACGCGAGATGGAGCAGCAGGCTACAGTCCTTGACGGATATGCCATAGCCCGTGACCGTGTGCCAGATTCCGAGGAGGACATACTGAACTGGCTGAAGAGGATAGGGATGTGAGACATGAAATAATGATGGAGTATGGAAGAAGATAGGAAGATAACGCGCAGGAGTGCGCTGAAACGGATGGGCTTGGCCATAACGGGTGCGGCGGTGGCGTCATCAGGTCTGCTGTCACTGACATCATGCGGCAAGGGGAAGGCACGGCGCATCATGCTCTATTTCACAGGAACAGGCAACTGTCTGTATGTGGCGCGGCAGCTGGGTGGCGCTGATGCCGAGCTGTTGAGCATTCCGCAGCTGGTGAAAAAGGGCGGATCGGTGGAGATAGAGGCGGACGAGATAGGCATAGTGTACCCCATATACGGGCACATGCCGCCAAACATGGTGCGACAGTTTATCAGGAAGGCGCGGCTGAAGGCGGATTATCTGTTTGCCGTACTGACATACGGCAACAGGAAATGCAATGCGGTGGAGATATGGGATGACATATCCCGGAGTGCAGGAAAGCGTTTTGACTATATCAGTACGCTAATCATGGTGGATAACTGGCTGCCAAACTTCGACATGAACGAGCAGGTGCTGATAGACAAGCACATTCCCGAGAACCTGCGGAAGATAACAGCAGACCTGGCGGAGAAGAAGCGCTGGCACGAGGCTGTGACAGAGGAGGAGCGGCAGCAGCATCAGGAATTTATGCAAAGGACAGGGATGGACGCGGAAAAAGGCTTCGCATTGAGGAGCGAGGACTATTTCACTGTCACGGAGGCCTGCATAGGCTGTGGAGTATGTGTGTCGGTATGTCCCCATGGTGACTATGAGCTTGCTCCGCAGGGGGTGAGGATGCAGGGGGACTGTGAGTTCTGCTTTGCCTGCATACAGAACTGTCCGCAGAAGGCCATACAGTTCTTGAAGAATGAGAAGGACCCGTTGTTGCGTAACGGGGAGAAGAACCCTAACGCCAGATACCGTAATGAGCACGTGTCACTGATGGACATAAAGATGGCTAACAGCCAGTTTTGAGCCTCTGCGGTGATTGGTGAACATGAGGTGAGTAATAAAAAATGAACAGGAATATGAAGGATTTTATTTTCAGAAACGATACGAAGCTCCTCTTCCGTAATGACATCAGGAACACTGTTGCGGAGATATCAGGAGGGCATAAGGTAATGTTTGTATATGGAGGAGGCTCCGTGTACAGGAACGGTTGTCATGATGACATCGTGGAGGCATTGGGAAAGGCCGGTATCCCGTTCGTGGAGTACGGAGACTCATCAAGGGAGCTCTGTAAGATACAGGAGGGCATACGGCAGGCAAAGGCCAATGGGGTGACAATGATTATAGGTGCCGGGGGAGCGAGTGTCATGGACAGTGCGAAGCTCATGGCGTTCGGCTTCTATCACGAGGACACTCTGTGGGACTATGTCAAGGGAAGAGACCCGTATGGACTGCAACGCCTTCCGATTGCGCTGATACCCACATATCCTTCAAGTGGTTCAGAGAACGGACTGGGGGCTGTATCGGTGGACTCAAGGACGGGAGATTACGGAACGGCATACGGTATTGCGGCGGACTATGCGCTCCTTTGTCCGAAATACTCGCTGACACTGGACAGAAAGATGACCGCATACACGGGACTGGTGACACTTGTGCAGCTGTCGGCCTGCATTCTCGGGGACAGGAACAGGATGTCATACGATGCCGGCATATTATATATCCGGAATGTGCTTCAGGCTACAAGGACCCTGATGGAGAACCCCGACGACCTTGATGCGAGGGGAGTCATCATGCTGGGCGCCTCACTCTCCACTTCATCCAGAATGGGTATAGGAAAGGAGGAGACTTACGCATACGACATATATGAACTGGAGTTCCTGCCCGAGAAGCTGTTCGGGAGCTCATACCGTAGAAGTCTGACATCCGTATTTCCAAGGTTCCTGAAAGCGATGGGCAGACATCATGGGGAGGATATAAGGAAATACTACATGGATGCCTTTGGATACGACAAGTCAATAGAGGAGTCCTCCAAGGAACTGACAACGCTGTTCGAGAGTTTTGGAGTGGATATGTATTTTGATGGTGATATAACCCGCAAGCAGGTTGACAGCGTCCCATGCCACACAGAACTCTCCGCCGATGAGGTATTCGATATGATGCAGTCTCTGGTTAGATGATGATGTGAATGTTTTGTTTCCATATAGAACCGATTTTACAACGTGTCAGAAAAGAAATCCTTTTCTGGCACGTTGATTTTTTTGCCTCATTATAATTGGAATGTAAAGTTTAGACATCATATTCAAAAAAGGACATAAAAATGGTATATACCAGTCAAATGCTTGAAAAAGTTTTGTTTTCTCGGTTTATTTTTATAATTTTGTCGCGTACATAATAGTAAAACGGGAAGACAAGTAAAGGAAAGGCCGGAGAACTATTTTGTATCAGAGAACCTAAATGATAAGCCGTTCGAATAATTTATTTGTTGGATAAGTATTGGTGTAAGTATGTCTATTTGGAATAAAATTATAAAGTCTTTTGGCGTAGCTGATGTTGGCGACCGTGATGATGAGGTGTCCCGTGATGCCTCTCGTTATGCATTGGTTGATGCAGAGGTTGGAATTAATGACCATAAGGTTCATGACATAGGATCATTACGTTGGGATGGGGCAGTGTATCATGAGTCGTCCAAGGTTAAGCTGATGGAGTTTTTGCATGATGTGGACTATGTGTGCGGTCATAACATCATTCATCATGATTCCCTTTATCTTTTTGGAGAGAATAATCAACATTGGGCATTTGTAGATACGCTCTATATGTCACCTTTATTGTTTCCTGAACATCCTTATCATAAGCTTGTAAAGGATGACAAATTGATGAGTGAACAGATGAATAATCCCGTTAACGATTGTATGAAGGCAAGAGACCTGCTGATGGATGAGATATCACGTTGGCAGTCATTGCCAAAGGAAAAACGTTCTATATTCGCTTCATTATTGTCGGGGCAAAAAGAATTCTATGGCTTTCTTGAAATGGTCGGTGCGGAATGTTGTAAGGCTGCTCTGGTGGATTTGATTAAGGTGACATATAAAGGTCTGATATGCCAAAATGCGGATGTCGGGAGACTTGTGTCAGAGTGGCCTTGTGAACTTGCTTATGCATTAGCATTGATAGACACAACGGATTACCGTTCAATTACACCTGCATGGGTTCTGTATAACTATCCCGCTGTTGAGAATGTTGTGAGGATACTTCGCCATTCACAATGTAGTGAGGGATGTGACTACTGCAATTCTGCATTTGATATCTTTAAAAATCTAAAGAGTTTCTTCGGATATGAACAATTTAGGACCTATGATGGTGAACCACTTCAGGAGAAAGCTGCAAAGGCAGCTGTAGACGGTAAGTCCTTATTGGCTATTTTCCCAACTGGAGGTGGAAAGTCACTGACGTTTCAGTTGCCGGCATTTATGGAAGGACGTTCTGTTCATGGATTAACCGTGGTTATCTCTCCTTTGCAGTCTCTGATGAAGGATCAGGTGGACAACCTGTCCGATAAGGGAATTACTGAAGCTGTGACTATAAACGGATTGTTAGATCCTATAACCAGAGCGGTTGCTATACAAAGAGTGCAGAGTGGTGATGCCTCATTGTTGTATATTGCACCGGAGATGCTTCGCTCAAAGACTATAGAACAGATATTACTGGCACGGCATATAGTACGTTTTGTTATAGATGAGGCACATTGTTTCTCGTCATGGGGACAGGATTTCAGAGTGGACTATCTTTATATTGGTAAATTTATTCATAATTATCAATTAAAAAAGAAATGTAAGGACGCTATTCCTGTGTCTTGCTTTACAGCTACAGCAAAGCAAAAAGTGGTGCAGGATATTTGTGATTATTTCAAGCGGACACTAAACCTCGACCTTGAACTGTTTGCCTCGTCCGCATCACGTACCAATTTACACTATTCTGTTATTCACGCAGATACGGATGAGGAAAAGTATATAAGACTACGTTCGCTGATAGCGGAGTCATCATGTCCTGTAATAGTGTATGTGTCGCGTACTAAGCGTACTGTAGAATTGGCAAACAGACTCTCACGTGATGGATACAAAGCTCTTCCGTTTAATGGACGTATGGACGCAGATAAGAAAATAGTTAACCAGGATGCCTTTATGTCTGATAATGTCCGGGTCATTATTGCAACTTCTGCCTTTGGTATGGGTGTGGACAAGAAGGATGTTGGACTGGTTGTGCATTATGACATTTCAAACTCTCTTGAGAATTATGTACAGGAAGCTGGTAGGGCAGGGCGTGATCCTCATTTAGAGGCGCGTTGTTTCGTCTTGTATTGTGATAATGATTTGGATAAACACTTTATATTGCTGAACCAAACAAAGTTGAGCATTAGTGAGATACAGCAGGTATGGAGTGCTGTGAAGCAACTTACAAAGATACGGACGAGGGTATGTTGTTCTGCGTTGGAGATAGCTCGGACAGCCGGTTGGGATGATACTGTTTATGATATAGAGACACGTGTGCGGACAGCCTTGGCTACTCTTGAGCAGGGAGGATATATAGAAAGAGGTAATAATGTGCCTCATGTGTATGCGACAGGTATCACTGTGAAAAATATAGATGAAGCCAGAAAACGCATTACAGAATCTGTACTGTTCGCAAAAGATGATGTAGAGAACGCTGTAAGAATTATCAAATCATTGATTTCACAAAAACATATAGCCAAGGCTGTGGATTCAGAGGCAGAGTCGCGTGTGGATTATCTGGCAGACATTTTGGGTATCACTAAAGCAGAGGTTGTGTCGGCTGTGGAAAGAATGCGGCAGGAAGGAATATTGGCTGACTCGAGGGATATATCAGCATATTTGCAGGATGCTGGAGATTCAGAACGTAAGTCACGTTTGTTATTGGATCGCTTTGCCAGACTGGAACAATACATCTTAAAGAATATTCCCGATGAGGCTTTGCATATTTCGTATAAACAATTGAATGATAATGCGCAAAAGGATGGTGTTGCCACTTCAAAGGAGAAGGATATTCGTACTTTACTGTATTTCCTTACTATTAAAGGATATATGCGTAAGAAAGAAGATGCCAATCATAACATGGAAGTGGTGAGACTTGTGGATATGGAGGCTACTATTCGGAGGTTTCAGAAGCGATTGGAGATAAGTAGATTTACAGTAGAATGGCTTTATAGACAGGCTCATACGATGACGGAAAAGGATAATAATGCTATTCAATTTTCTGTTGTGGAGTTGTATAACGATATCAAAGCGAATGTACAGTCGTTATTTGGTTTTATGGACAATATACAACTGGAGGATGTAGAGGAGGCTCTTTTATATCTTTCAAAGATTGGAGCCTTAAAACTGGAGGGTGGTTTCCTGGTTCTATATAATGCAATGAGCATTCGCCGTATAAAAGAAACCAAATCAAGGTTCAAACAAGACGATTATCGTATGCTCAATGAATTTTATAAACAGAAGATTCAGCAGATTCATATAGTAGGTGAATATGCCAACCTGATGGTGAAGGATTATAATGCGGCCATACAATATGTGCAGGATTATTTTCAGATGGATTATAAGCGCTTTATATCCAAATATTTTAAGGATGAACGTCTTTGTGAGATACAGCGTAATTTGACTCCGCAAAAGTATAGCCAACTATTCGGGCAACTGTCAGAGAAACAGATGGAGATAATCTCGAATAAGGAAGCACGCTGTATTGTGGTGGCTGCAGGGCCAGGTAGTGGAAAAACGCGTGTTTTGGTGCATAAACTGGCGTCGTTATTACTGTTAGAGGATGTTAAGCATGAACAGCTACTTATGTTGACATTCTCGCGTGCGGCGGCAACAGAATTCAAACAGCGACTAATGGGGTTGATAGGCAATGCTGCACATTTTGTGGAAATAAAAACTTTTCATGCGTATTGTTTTGACTTGATAGGCAAAGTTGGTAATCTGGAAGATGCGGATGATGTCGTGGCAAAGGCTGCGGAGATGATAAAAGAGGGGGAGGTTGAACCTAATAGAATAAGTAAGACTGTGTTAGTGATAGATGAGGCACAGGATATGAGTGCAAAGGAGTATGCGCTGGTAGTGGCTTTAATGGAGGCTAACGAGGAAATGCGCGTTATAGCAGTGGGGGATGACGATCAAAACATTTTTGAATTTCGTGGGGCTGACTCCTGCTATATGCATCAGTTGATAGAGAAGACGCATGGACAATTCGTGGAGATGACAGAGAATTACCGTAGCTCTCAGAATGTGGTGAACTTTTCCAATTCTTTTGTAAAGGGAATCACTGGTAGAATGAAAAGCACACCGATAATATCTAAAAGATATGATGCTGGTTGTGTTTGTGTAACATCTTACTCCTCACAATATATGTATAAATCACTTGTAGAGGATTTGTTGCGTAAAAAAGGAGAAGGGAGTATATGTGTGCTAACTCAAACAAATGAAGAGGCTGTTATACTTGTGGCATTATTACGCAAATATGGTTTAAAGAGTAAATTGATACAGAGTATGGATGGCATAAGATTTTATAATATGGTAGAGGTGAGGTACTTCTTGAAATATATTAGTGCAAGGCTGAACTCGCCTCTAATAACGGACACATTGTGGGATGATGCAAAACAGGCGACATTCAGAATGTACCAACACAGTCATAGTTTATCTTATTTACAGAGGTGCCTGGAGATTTTTGAACGGATTAACCGTGCTAAATATCATAATGACTTTAAAGAGTATGTCTTTGAATCTGCTATAGAGGATTTTAGTGATGTTACAGGTGCGGATGTGGTGGTATCTACAATTCATAAGGCTAAAGGACGGGAGTTTGATGATGTGTATATGTTGGTAGATGGGGGCTATCTATTGACGAATGCTCTTATGCGGAGACTGTATGTCGGCATGACACGAGCACGTAATAGACTGTTTATATATAGTAACAGTAAATATTTTTATGGTTTGAAAACGGATTATTATCTTGTAGACAACAATGATTACGAAATGCCGGATGATGTGGTTCTGCAATTATCTCATAAGGATGTACATTTAGGTTTTTTCAAGGAAAGAAAAAGACAGATATTATCTTTGCGGTCTGGTGATAAGTTATATTTGTCTGGTGATATATTATATTCATGTGTAGATAATAATGCTATTGCGCGATTGTCTAAAAATATGCAAGGGAAATTGTCATTATGGGAGGAGAAGGGATATAATGTCAAGTTGGGAACTATACGTTTTATAGTGGCTTGGAAACCAAAAGATGCGCCAAAGGATGAACCTCAGACGGCTGTTGTATTGGCAGATTTGCTGTTGGTAAAGTCTGATTTGTTTAAGAAAGATATCAAATAAGAATGATTTATGATAGATTTTTATTAATTTTGCATCAGAAAGAATAATATAGAGTTATGAGAAATGTAAAAGTGGACAGAGAGCTGATAGCGGCGTGTGGCCTGTATTGTGGGGCGTGTAGGAAATACATCACCGGCAAATGTCCGGGGTGTAGTATGAATGAAAAGGCCTCATGGTGCAAAATAAGGAAATGTGTCAGGCGGCATGACTTTCATACTTGTGCAGAATGTAGTATGGATGTTACAGGATGCAGGACATATTCTAATTTTATTGGAAAGATATTCGCATTCCTTTTTAGGTCTGACCGTCCTGCCTGCATACGCTATATCAGGGAGTATGGAGAACAGGCCTTTGCTGAGGAAATGGCTAAGCGTGAGTGTCAGACCATAAAAAGGAAATAAGGTTATACTGTAGTTATTGCATTTACAGATGCCGTATACTGTCGCGGTATGCTTTAAGTTCCTTTTCAGGAAATGAGGCTATAGCCTTATCAAACTCAGCGAGGATTGCGGCCTTGTCGTTTGGAAGTATTCCGGTTACGGGTATAGTGTTGGATATATGATGACCGAGAATGTTTGTCTTTATGTTTAGATGTGATATGAGTGTACGTGTTTCCACAAGTCGTTCTATTTCCGGTTCCGTCTCATAAGTTCCGTCTATTATTTCCGAATACAGTCGTGCTTCTGGGAATATGGTAAGTGAAACGATGTTTATTATGCATGGATTAAGCTGGTTCAGAACGTTTGCGGTTGCTGTCGCACTCGCAATTCCATAACCTTTACCGCCAAGACCGTTCAGATAGAATACATTGTAATGTATGCCAGCTTCCTCAAGTTTTGACAGTTGTTTAAGTATATCAGAGGCATGGTAGCCTTTGTTCATACGCTCAAGGGTAGGATCGTGAGCCGTCTCGATACCAATGTTGATGTTGTCAAGTTTTAGATGGTGGAGATTTCGTAGTTCTTCAACAGACTTGGATGTGATGTCTGTTACGCGGGCAAACATTCCGAAAGATACCAGATGTGGAAGATATGTGCGGAGCAGTAGGGCCACGTCAATCAATTTGTTGTAGCTTAGAGCGAATGGATTAGCTCCAGTAAGATATACTCTGCGGGCGCGTGGTTGCCATTGACGTATAACTTTCAGATCTTCCTCTATTTCGGATAGTGGAGATATTCTGAATGCTGTACCATGATACAGGCTGCAGAATTTGCACTTATGCCATGTGCATCCGGATGTCAGTTGCAGTAGTTGTGAATTGGCCTCGTATGGTGGACGCCATACCTGACCTGTGAAATGTAGTTTGGGATACTTCATTGCTTTGGTAGTTTATTATTTGAATTTCGTGTTGCAAAATTACATGATAAATTTTGAATATACAATAACTTACCAAAGCGATAGTCCCTTACTGGAAAGTTTGTTTTGTTGATGGTAAATAAGTTGTAAATATAGAGAAATGGCAAAAAAATTAGATTATGGATATTGCAAGGCCGCTCCTGTGCTTGAATGGATGGGCAATAAGTGGGCCTTGGTGGTATTGTTGAAAGTAGAGGAGGGTGGTACTGTACGTTTCAATGAACTTTACAGGAATATCCCCTCTATATCCGAGAAGGTTTTATCGGAGGTATTGCGGCAGTTGTATACTGATGGCCTTCTTGACAGACAGCTTTATCCGGATGTGCCTCCGAGAGTGGAATATTCTGTTACAGAATTAGGAAGGACCTTACTTCCTCATGTAAAGGGGCTGATAAACTGGGGAGGTGAGAATTTCAACACGATAATGGAATATCGTGCAAGTAGAAAATAGAAAGGATATGGCAGTGAGTGATTACATCCCAACTTTCAGTAGGAGCATTGGTGACAATAAGGGAAGGGTGGATTTTTACAGACCGGACAGACTGTTACGGCAGTATGTGCGCTATTATTATGTACTTAGAACCTATGAATGTTTCAGTGCATTAACCTTCCCTGTAGGTTGTACGCAGATGATATTCCATAAGCGTGTGCCGCTGTTTGTTTCGGAACTGAATAGTAGACAGAGCAGGTTTACCATCAGTGGGCAGGTTGATTTTCCTGCGCATTTACGCTCTGATGGTGATACGGAAATGATAGTGGTGGTGTTCTATCCGTATACGATAGGGATGTTCATTGGCACTGCACCATTCTCATTCTATAATTTAGAGATTTCCGGATATGATATAGAAAATAGGGAACTGAATGATCTGGCGGCATGGATATTGAATAGTGACAATGATGGTGAATGTGTGCGGATGATAGAACAGTGGCTACTCACAAAACTGCATAATGGCTTTATACAGGACCTGTCACGTATCGGTACGGTGGTAAGAAGCCTGATGTCTGTTCCTTCATCTACGGTGACGGAACTTGCAGGGATAGCCTGCCTTGGGAAACGGCAGTTTGAACGTGTGTTCAGTCAGTGTGTAGGTATGAGGCCTAAGGATTATTCCCGTGTGGTACGTTTTCAAAAGGCGTTGTGGTTGATGCAGAACGGACGGGAGGATTATGCAGGTATAGCATATACGAGTGGTTATGCTGACCAGTCGCATTTTATCCGTGAATTCAGAAAGTTCTGTGGACATACTCCGGTGAGTCTTGGAGGGGAATGCTGTCCTTATTCAGATTTGTTTACCGATCCGTTTGGTATGATATAAATGTGTTTTATTGCAGAATGTCGCTTTTCTTCTATTCGGTATGAATACTTTTGCATAATTTTGCACTAAAAAAGATGATGAAGGAAGTGAATCCCACGGATACAACCCGTGCTTATGCGTTTGATATGTGGATGAAGGCTCCAATGCCAATGGTGACTTTTTTCAAGACACTCGATGTGTCACGCCTTGTGAAAATGAGCCGTAAGTGTGGTTTGAAGTTTAATATGCTGATGTGCTGGTGTATAGGTAGGGCGGCAAGTAGGGTGAAAGAGTTCTATCTTCTTCCTGTTAATGGCAGGATTGTTCAGTATGACAGCATTGCTGTGAATACGATAGTGGCAAACAGGGTAGGGGATGTAAGTTCGTGTGACATACCTTTTTCTAAGGATATGTCTGCATTCAATGCGGACTATCAGCGTCTGACAAAGCAAGTGGCGAAGTCATGTAAGAATCATGACATCACCGACAGTATGGTAATAGGCACATCAGCTTTGGTAGGATTGGACATTGACGGTGCTGTTGGTATGTACAGTGGTATGTTCAATAACCCTTTCATGATATGGGGTAAGTACCGTAGAAAATGGTTCATGACAACGCTATGCGTGTCTTTTCAATTCCACCACACTCAGATGGACGGAGCCCATGCCGCCCGTTTTCTGAATATGTTGCAATGTGAGATAAATGCACTGTAATCAATAAGGGGACGGTTGAAAAGGTTTTCAAATTACATCGCAATCACAATGTTTTTGCGGTGTAATTTGATAGCCTTTGTTTTGGGATATGTCTAATATGACGGTAATGTCGTATAAATTATGTTGTTATAACGTTTGTCTCCTATCAGTTGTAAATAGTTGCTACAATTCTACGTGGGCCGCCATAGTCGCGGAACTCGCAGAGATAGATGCCCTGCCATGTGCCGAGATTGAGATGGCTGTCGGTAATTGGGATGGTGATGCTGACCCCAAACAAGGAGCTTTTGGCATGGGCTGGCATATCGTCTGACCCTTCGAGTACATGGTCGTAGTAGGGTTCATTCTCTCGCACGATATGGTTCATGATTTTCTCCATGTCCGATCGTACGTCAGGGTCTGCATTCTCGTTGATGCTAAGGGCGCATGATGTGTGTTTGACGAACAGGTTCAGTAATCCAGCTTTGGGCAGTGGCAGTGGTAGGTTCGCCATTATCTTATGTGTAACAAGGTGGTAACCTCTGCTTTTTGCAGAGAGGGAAAATTCTTTTTGCTGTATCATTTCTGTTATAATAATTCTTATTTTTGTCCACACCCATCGTGGTGTCATTTGCCATAAAAACACTAAAAGCCAGTAAAATTCGTTGATGATAATCACAAACTTATGTCTTTCGAGGGTATCATAATTCATCCTCATGCTTTTATTCTATTGCCGTATGGGGATACTATGCTATGCCCATAAGTTCTATTTCAAAGATGAGTGTTGAACCTCCAGGTATGCCGGGCTGCGAGAACTTTCCGTATCCCATCTCGGCAGGGATGTACACCTCCCATTTATCGCCTACGCACATCTGTTGTATAGCGATAATCCACCCTTCAATAAGGTCGCAGAGGCGGATAGCCAACGGTACACTGTCACGACTGCTGTCAAATTGTTTTCCATTAATGGTTCGCCCAGTGTAATGAGCAGTGATGATGTTACGTGGCGCAGGATGTTTCCCGTCGCCTTTACCTTCTGCCAATACCTTATAATATATCCCTTTTGGGAGCGGCTTCACTCCCTCTTCCTGTGCCTTAGCTGCTAACCATTCCCTATTAGCCTGTGCATATTCTTTCTTATTCATCATGATTATGATATTTCTTTTTATCTATTATGCCGATTACAATATCGTTAAACTTGTTTTCAAACGTGCTGGCGCACATTGTTAGAAAACAAGTTTCTTTTAAATTATTTTGCAAATATACAAAAAATAAATCGATAAATAACGAAAACAACATCTGAAATTTGAGATAGCCAAGGCATACGCTGACGGCTACCGATGTTTCTATTGTGGCATGGCAATGGGATTTGACCTGTTGGCGGCAGAAGCCGCCCTCTCGTTGCAAAGCGAGTTGAAGGACTTGCAGGTAGTAGCTGTTGTGCCATCCCGTAATCAGTCATAGCGTTGGAGCATAGAGGTGCAAGCCAAATATAAAACCATCCTGGGCACGGTGGGTGATATTGTCGTGTTGAGCGAGCGGTACTACAACGGCTGCCTTCTAAAGCGTAACGACTATATGGTAAACCACAGTTCACGGCTCATTGCCAACCATGATGGCACTGACAAGGGCGGTACGTTCTACACTGTCAAGAAAGCCGGACAAAACGGGCTGAAAGTGGTGAACCTATATAATAGTGTATAATTCATTAAAATAAGAAACAGTTATGGACGATATTATTGCAATCATCGTGTTCTTTTTCGTGTTCAGAGTCTTGGACTGTGTTTTCAAGGCTATGCTCGGAGGAGAGAGACGAAACGATTTCAGAAGAGACCGCTGACAGTCAGTACCCGTATTAGCATCATTCTCTTTTGTCTGCACTTTCCTGTAAAAGCGCAGCAGACAGTCATGCCCTGACATGGAGGTATATCGCAAGAGCCACCTGAAGGACAAACACAAGAGGCACACCTATGGTGAACTTCTTGTGCATGGTCTTGTGATGCCATACTTTCATACCAGTCCAGGCCCCGACACTGCCGCCGATGACTGCCATCGTCAACAGCATAGCCTCTGATATACGCCATTTCCCTCTTTTAGCCTTGTATTTGTCTATGCCGTACAGGATGAAAGATACGATGTTGACAGCGAGAAGATATACACTGACTATATGATGATAGTATGTCATGGTTATTCCTGTTTTATCGGTTGTCTTTGTCGTTGGATTTAATGCAGTCATATTTGTTGTATGCCGCATATTTTGCACTTTCCACGGATTTATCCGGCTCCTTCCCTTTACTCCTCAACTCAATCATCGCTTCATGAGCCAGACTGTTTGCCTCTTGTAGCTGACGATATTTGTGGAAGGGAACAATTTTCACTGATACGCTTGCATGTCTTTCCCTGACCGAGATGCAATTCCCGATAAGGTCAGCGTTGGCAGATTTGCCTGTTGGCTCCTTATCCCAATTTTGCAGAATGTAAGACACATTGGTCAGAAAAACAATATCAGAGCCGTTTGGAATTGCTTCCATGGCATGTATCATAACGGTCAGAATCATACGGAACTCTGTGGTGTGGTCTTCATGTGCGACATACGTTTCTATGACCTCGCCGTTCATAATCATGATGTAAGCACCTCCGCTGCAACGCTCCTCGTGACCGTAGTCGCAGGAACCGGCTACCCAGACATAATAAGTGCCTGGAGTCATTCGTAATTGTGGCGCTGCTGCTTTTCTTTTATCGGAAGGCGTCCTCATTGTTTATTCTCTGACAAAATGTGGAAACAGTTCTTCTCCATGATTGGGTGAATATTCAAACCCTTCGTATGAAAAAGCCTTTAGTTGTTCTGGCGATGAAATCCTGTTTTCAAGAATATACCTTACCATGGCTCCACGACAAGACTTTGCCCATACCGCCTGCATTTTAAGTGTTCCGTCAGGCCGGCGAACATAGAACAATGGATGGATGACCTTGACCTCCTCCATCACCCGTTTCCAATCAAAAAGATGCTCATATTCCTCGGTGGACAGATGTACCAAGATACCATCGTCCGCCTTCACACTGTCAATCAGCACACCGGTCAGTTTGTCTTTCCAATATTGGTGGACAGGCTTGTCGTTTGTCGCCTGCAAACAGACGCAATGCTCCATGCGATAAGGTACTATCGCGTCCATCGGTCTGAGCAATCCATACAGGAAGCAGGTAATCCACAGATGTTTCTGAGCGAACGACAAGGCTTCATCCGTGAGCGTGTTCGCTTTCAGATGCTTGTAGGCCTGACCGTTATAGGCAAGGATGGCGGGCATGGAGTTTGCACAATGGAAGTTCAGATAGCGTTTCCAATTCTCGGCAGCCAACTTCCTGCTGCAATCCAATTGCCTGGCAAGCTCTTCAATATCCATCATAGCCATCTCGGCAGCCAATTCGTTGGCTACAGACTGAAAGAGCGGAGTGGATAAAGCCGCTTTTCCCGCCCTGTTAAGCATTATCTTTGCGTTAGCGAGGAGTATCTGCATAGGATGAGTTTACGGCTTTTATATCATTAAACATTCTTTACCGATTATAATTATTACAGCAGTTCTTTCAGTCCTTCCAGTCCTTCCAGGGCCTGGCTGTATTCTTCCGGCAGTTCGTTGGCAGCCCTGTATGTGGCAACTCCCATTGGCTTGTTCGTGTCACGCAGCGCATATTCCACGGTTCTCTGCTTTTGACCACGACATAATATGATGCCTATGGACGGATTCTCATAAGGCAGACGCACCATGTCATCGAGTGCGGAAAGGTAGAAATTCATCTTGCCGACATACTCAGGTCGGAAATCCGTCCATTTCAGTTCTATAGCCACAAGGCTCCTCAACCGTCTGCTGAAGAAAAGCAAATCAATGAAATATTCCTTTTCATCAACAATCAAGCGGTACTGGTTACCGATAAAAGAGAAGTCACGCCCCAATGCCATAATAAAATTTTTGATATTGAGGACAATGCTTTGCTCCACGCGTCTTTCATCCCATTCGTCCGGATCGTTGATTTCAATGAAGTCCAATTTATAGTTCTTGCGGAATGCTTTCCGTGCCTTGTCCTTCTGGTCTTTATCAGTCAACGTGCGAATAAAGTTGTTTGGCATAGATCCTTCCTTTTCATACAGATGTTCTGCCAGGTTGTATTTCAACTTGTCAACGCTCCAAAATTCCTTTGCTATTCTGCGTATGTAGTACAGACGTTCTTCGAGGGTGTCCGTATGGGTGAGTATTACGTAATGATGGGTGAACTGTACCGTCAGAAAAGCCTCCAATGTATCCTTGTCAAATTGGTTCGTTGACAACGAACCAATTACAAAATGTTGATTATCCGATTTTTGCGGTTCAATAACCCAGCCTCCTGTGTGCGCTATTTGGTTCGTTGACAGCGAACCAAATATGTCTTTCCACTTATCATAAAAAATTCTCATCTTTTTTATGTTAGCCTTCGAGAAGCCCCTTAATCCCGGCAATTCTTGCTGCAATTGCTCCGAGATTGCCTCGACAACCTTGTCGCCCCATTGTGCCTGTTCCACGCTTGACATCAGATATCCGCCAACGGAATAATACAAAGCCAACGCTTCTCTATTTGCATTGTGCATTACTCTGTAACGAGTTTGCATTATTGCTTCTTTGATATACTTTACTGCAGAATATATATCGTTTTGTTTTATTGTCTGTTCCATTTTATTTTTATGATGGCTAAATGTGTTATCAAAGTTCTTTATTCTTTTTCTTCAGCGGTCCGCTATGCGGTCCACGGTTCAGTGTAACACCATACTTGTTGAGTATGCGGAACACAGAGCTTCTGCTCGTAAATCCGCTGAGGGCGAAGATGTCATCGATGCTGTGACCATCGTTATACATGTTCACGATATTCTTCTCACGCTCCAGCTTTGACAGAGCCTTGTCCGTCTTCTTTGGCGGTCTGATATTCTGTTGCAGATGGACAATGTGGGCCGATGCTTTGCGCAGCACGGCGCATTCCTCAGACAGCGAGCCAATCATCTGAATAACCTGTGATGGCTTGGTGTTGGGAAAAAGCTCGTCGAATGTGTCGATGCGGTCCTTGATTGATATGATACGCACCACCTTCACACGGCAGTATTCTATGAATGTCGCCAGTTCACGGGTGCCGCGCAGGGCATTGCTGAACTTTGACACCACCAGCTCGTCGCCACGCTCCAGGCTTGATATAAGCTGCTTCCACATCGGGCGCAGCCTCTCATGTTCGGACAACTCCTCGATGACCTGCACACAGCCGTACTGCTGCATCCAAGCCTTTTCTTCTGAATAGTCTTCGCCATCAGCGGCGATAAAGATGTAACCTACTTTTGCCATACTGTTGTACGCTATTAAACGAATTATTGTGCCAACGGGAGCAGAGTAAAGCTTGCTTTGGCTATGCCGAGCGCAGCCAACAATGCCCCGAAGGTGAAATCAAGTGCAAAGGTACATGATTTTTCTGAGAAATTATCATACTTGAAGGATAAATCAAACTTTGAGACGAAAATTTCCATGTTTTCTTTCAGTTGATTTCATTGTAAATCAAACTCGTAAGTATGATACACAAATAAGATTAAACTTGTAACAAATATTGCATCAATGCCATTGAAATACATTAACTTTGCATCGTCAAATTCAAAATCAGACTCAAAACAGTTAATAGTATGACATACAAAAATCAACATTGCGAGGGATGTGTCATCCTTCATTGCAAGAAGCAGGATAATCGTTCTGCAAAATCAAACTTAAATGACAGTATCAGACTTGCCGCATGTATTGCCACCGCGATTGCCGCATTCATGCTGACAGCGTGTTCAGACGGGAGCGGCATGACGTCGTTCCGTTCAAGTGATGAAGCCATCAGTGAATACCACGGTTATTCTGACCAATCTCCGAAAGGACGACAAGGTTTCCGTCCAGTCATTGGCCAAGGCCATCAGTGAATGGCGTGTGTTGAACGACTCTGTTGCCTCATGCCTGGCACGTGACACTGCCGGTTTCTCTCACTCATATCCATTTGCGGCATATCGTGAGATTAAGGACTCCATCCACATAGAACTGTGCCGTATGGCGATGTCCAGACAGCGCAGTTACCGTGATCTGTTTTACCTCAGGGAACAGACTTCTCCATACGCACATGATGAGGAACTTCATCAGACCATGAAAGAGGTACAGCCGTTCTTTGCGTCCCTGGACAGCCTGCCTGTATATAATAAAAGTGGAAAACAGGCTGTGTTGAATCACTATCGGCTGTTTCTCCAAAAGTCTGTCAAACGGGGTATCCACGGCAAGGAAGACCTGCGTGCTTTCATCATGGAGGAGCATCGTCACTTCAAGGCATTCCTGCAATACTTGCCGGATTTTGCCGACAGTAACATTGCCGACATAACAAGGAATACCGAACAGTGCTGCGTACAGATACTCCGTGCCGCCGACCACAAGGTAATCGGTTCTGCCGCTTCGCCCGTCGAAGAACTGTCCCATAAGGATGCGATGATTTACCTCGCCATGCGCACAAACCTCCGTCTGCTCCGCAATGCACAAGCGGCTGTCGAAGATTTGAAAAGCGGCAAAGTGAAGTCCGAGAAGGTCTTGCATGCCTACCTGCTGATGATGGTGCAGCCGTTCATGTCCATGGACGACCTCTCGGTAAGCGTCCTCTCGGAAAAGGACAAAAGCGACTACAACAAGTTAGCCGATGCCCTCCCGAAAGAGACGGACAATCTGGCCAGACAACTTCACATGGATAAAAAGCGGACAGCAGATTTGCCCATGCTCATGATGAAAATTTACATTACACGATTATAAACACCCCAACAAAGAATACGACTATGTTAGAACAGTTTTGCGATGACTTCCTTGCCGTCATGCCGTTGCAGTTGCCGGAACTGCTGGACAAGCGCAGGATGGAGAAGCCGGTCAGGTATGACGACTATGTGCTCCTGACATTCACATTGAACAATCCCTGCCCAATAGAGGATGTGATGGACATCCTCGAAGACGAGATGGAGATGATAATCCTCTATCACCACATTCCAAGCCGTCAGACCGAGTTCGGGCACAGCTGCTGCGCCTATTCCAACCCTGCCTTCGGATGGATGTTCAAGGTCAATGCCGCCACTAATGAGCGGGGCGCAGTCTGCCAGATAAAAGTGACCGTCTATGAGTCGCTGGAATACATGTCGGCCGATGTCTGTCTTGATCTTGACCTGCACGGCAAAAACGGATTTTTCAAGTACATGAAACCAAAGGAGGAAGTCCTGCTTGACTTTATATGAAAAGTTCATTCATCATAAGGCGTATAAGGCGTTTATATTATATCACTGCCATATTGTATTACGCTGTCCGTATCCGCCGTATCATTACCATCACATTCTCCTGACAAAACAATGAAGGAAACACTGTACATGAAGATTATCCATCTTCTCGACCGTCATCGTACCTGGCTGGAGATTGTCAGCATAAACACTGTCCGGAAGCACACGGTCATCAAGAACGGCAGAATGACCGACATACTGTGCCGTGTGCTTGTGGTCAAGGCCGTGCACCACCACTTTCCTTATACGAGAGGGCAGGTGTGGCAGATAGCCGATTACGACATGGAACAGGCAATAAAGAGCCTTCGGCGGGCGGATGAAGCATTCTGTCAGAGAGTGACCAAGGGAGAACTGACATTGGAGGATGTGGAGCGTATCATATCAACCGCCACACACGGTGTCGTCACTCCCGACCTCAGCCCATTACCGTTATATACATGCTATACATATTATGACAAGTAAAATACTGTTTATCATCATGATGTCGGCATTCTTTCTCGTGCCGCTGTTTCTGTACAGAAGTCACAAGAACTTCATGACAAAGTTCTGCCTGCGGATGACCGCGCTTGTGGCAGCAAGGAAGCTATACCGTCAGGTGCTCCTTATCCTTTTGTATGTATTCCACTTCCTCCATCTGTGTGTACACTATAATGATGCCGGGGTCGTAGGCTCCACCATAGCCTTTACCATATTCTATGTGTTCATGGATGTGGACAAGTGGCTTCACCGCCTGCATGATGACCGCAGATGCTTCTTTACCGCCGCACTGTCGGCTGTGGTGTTTGCCTTCACTCCCTATCTGTTCACGCTGGCGGTTACCGTGTCCTTTGTCCTTTTGGCGGCATTGTTCTATCCCTCACGCTCCATCCTGTCACTGTGGGACAACAGGGATGACCGCAAGGTGCTTGTAGAGGACAAGGACATACTCGTCGGATATTACTATTAAGTATTACCTGTATCGTGCCGGTTCTGTTGTACAATGGACCTCGGCAATAGAAATAGTATTCACCAAACAGATTACCCAAAATGAAGAAACAGAAAAATAGAACGTATTCCGGCAGGATGTCCGAACAGATGGCATTGTTGGAGTTCCTGAAGGAAAGGTCCGGGGTACGGCAGTCAAAACTTGAGGCCTATCTTGACCTTGTGGACAAGGCTTCCGTACAGTATATCCCAAAGGACCTGTGCAGACAGGAGTTCATCTTGTCGGACGGACAGTTCGTCATCACCATTACCGAACTTGCTGACTGCTGGCATTGGCACCGCGCCACTGTACGCACCTTCATCGAGCAGTTGGAGGAGATGCACCTTATCGAGGTCAAGCGCCTTCCCAAGAGTCAGGTTATCACCTTTCCGGCATTGGCTGCCACATCCTTTACATCGCCCATCGATGAAGCATTGGTCGAGTTCCGTCAGAAGATGGAGTCCGCATTGTCCGAATGGCGAAGCGGCAAAATGTCTGCCACGGATTGTGCCGTCATTTGTGAACGACACTACTCACAGGCCGTCACTCATGCTGCCGATTTGCTGAAGGACTATATGAGTGGCAATCCCATCGGCAAAATACCCTTCGGCGGCGACATCCCTGAATCTGTCGAGCGTGCCTTCTGCAAGGAGGCTCTGTCTGTGATATGTGAAGCCACCCTCCAACGGGTGCTTGGCGATGATGAGTCAAAGGGCAACAGCCTTTCTCTTCTTCCCTTCTTTTACAAAGACCTGGGTGGAGACTGGCTATCGTTCATCGAGGCAGCTGTTGCCATTGCTGAGTTGGCTATAGATGGCAGGTCTCCTGCCTTGCAGCACGAGAGCGCAGCCATCAAGTCGCAGTTCCAGTCGCTATGCCGACCGTTCCTCGTCGTTGCTTCCATGCGACTGAAGCCTGATTCTGCCGACTCAGAGACTCTTTCCCTCTCTGAAAATAAATCGGCCCTATAATAGCAGTGTACACACGCATTACTTGCACACGGCATCGTGCTTCACACATCTGCCACTCCGTTTTTCACTTCGGGCTTGCCCGTTGTTCGGAAATAAGGGAAGAGGGGTAGCCTAATACCCCTTACGAGAGAAAATAAAATCACAACAAAGGAAAATATTGGAATATAAAAGATTAATATATAGTGTATTACAAGCGCACAGCAATTTTGGAAGGTTTTATTAATGTTTCATAAAATATCGATTATGTGACATTATTTGTGACATTGTTTTTGTATCTTTGCAGAGCAATTGAACCATTAACGAACAGATAAAAACAGAAAACATGCCCAAAGCATCCCTCTCCCTCGCAAAGAAAAGCGACAGCCAAGGCGAGTGCCGCATACTCGTCAGGCTCGACATAACGCGCACCAACCGCCCTCAGTTCAAGTCTCCCGTTTCGGTAAGCCCGCCCCATTTCGTTGACGGCTCGATAAAGATACCGTCCCGAGGCAGACTTAACATTGCCCTTCGCGAATCGCTCCTCCGAAAGAAAAAGGAAATAGAGGCTTTCGTTGCCTCAATCTCGGCCATAGCGATGGCTTTGCCGGAAGAAGCGCAGACAAGGAAGGACATTCTGGAGGTGTATGAGACGGTGAGGACGGTCAACCCGTCCGAAATCAGCCGCACCACCATCATAGCAAAGAAGAAGGAACAGGCGGAAATCAATGCGGAACTCGTCAGGGAGTTGCAGGAAGCCCACAGACCGGATGTGCTGGAGTATATAAGGAAGCGTATAAGGGGCATGGAAAACGGTGACATCAAGCGCAAAGGCAACAACTACAAGAAAGGGACGCTGCACGCATACAAGGTGTCGCAGACGGTCCTCGAAGCGTTCGCCAAGACACACCCCTTCAACTGGGAAGACATAGACGAGCAGCTCATAGACAAGTATGTGCAGTATCAGGAGGAGCTCGGCTACATGAAGAAGTCCGTGAACAAGCATCTTGCCTCACTTTCCGCCATGCTCAATGCCGCTTTCAAGGACGGCTGCCGCTTCAAGACTTCCGTACTGAGCCATTTCCCGAAGTTGAACGTGACAAGGGATGACAAGGTGGAGGAAATATATCTCACGGAAGCCGAACTGCAGGCATTGTATGAGCTCCCGTTGGAGGATAAGGGCGAGGATATTGCCCGTGACATATTCCTTGTGGGCTGCTATACCAGCCAGCGTTATTCCGACTACTCACGCATCAGGAAAAGCAATGTCAGTTTCCATGACGGAATAGGCATCGTCACGCTGACACAGCAGAAGACGGACACGGAAGTCTCCATCCCGATACTCAACGACAACCTGATAAGTATATTTGAAAAGTACGGCTACGACCTTCCTGTTATAAACAACAGTACGCTGAACAGGAAAATCAAGGATGTCATCAGGAGACTTTCGGAAAACGTGCCGAGCCTGAGAGAAGAAATACCGACAAGGCTGCGCCTTGACCAAATCAAGATGGAAGGTGAAGGACGCGTGTCCTTCAAACGCAACAGCCGTGGCGAGGTGCTGATTCCCAAGTATGACCTTGTGACCTCGCACACTGCAAGGCGCACGGGCATCACCCTTATGTACCTCAGCCGCATACTGGACACGCACGAAATGATGTCGATAAGCGGGCACAAGACAGAGAGCGTATTCCATGACTACATCAAGCTCAGCGGTATAGAACTTGCCACCGGCATAGCGAAGAAGGTAGCCAAGGCAAAAAGCGAGGCGGAGGTGAAGTCCATGCTGCTTAAACAGTTCGAGAGCATGTCATCGGAACAGCTTGCACGGCTTCTTGAACTGGCGAACCGGCAATCACCCCATTTGTAAAATACAGTCAGGACAAAAATAGAGGACAGCATCATGAAAGAAACAATAGAAGACATAAGCGCAGACATCGAACTCCAATACGGCAAGAGGAACATGGACGGCAACATCGCCTATGTTCTCCGTCTGCTTGAAGCAAGAATGAAGGACGGCGTGTTGGATGACAATATCCCCGTTCCTTCTCAGGAAGCTGCGGCAAAGACCATCCTCCTGCTGTTGGACAGGCCGGAGCTGTCATGGGAAACCATCTGCAGGGAGAACCGCGTAAGGAATGTGCTGGAATACCTTTTTATCCGCGCCCACAACCACTATGACGAGGTGCATGATTTTGTCAGCGGATTGCTGCGGAGCTATGTCAAGGGCATTTCTCCCCAAATAGTCCTCACGTTCATGAACGTTTGGAAATATGCCGTGTGCCAGGACAGACCGACACGCTTTATTGATGAAATCCTCTATCCTGAATATGCGGACAGGATTCTTGACACCCTCCGTTTCCTGTTGGACGGAGAAGTCGGCAGGGGTGCCGCACTTGTCATGGTGTGCGCAAGGGATGAAGGACTTGTGCGGAATATCGCCCATGCCATAGTGAGTACAGAGTTCAGGCATATCTCAAAGACCGCCTACAACAATTACCTCCATGAACGCTTTACCGACAAGGAGAAGAACCGCACTATCGCAACACTCCGCACGAAAATCGGCTACACAAAGGAGGGTGACGGACGGATAACATTCACCGACAAGCAACTATCCCGAAAAGGGCTGTTCCTCAAATTATGGAGAGGCATCAAGTCGTTCACTTCGTAAACCGCCCGAACACAATTTTCACCATAATATCAGACCTGCGCCATTATATTTTTTCTTTTCACAAGCACTGAACCATATTCTTTTCTCACAATAAATCCCTGTTTCACTGTTAATTCCTTTAACGGAAATGTCTCCCGGTTGTCGGCGGGCAATGACAATCCAGAATATTTCAGAAACGTATCATCCTGTTGTAATTTTGCACCTGCGAATCCGTCTCAGGCCTCACTGGCACGGTGAAGCCCGGACAGGCGCGAGGCAAATGTCTTGCCGTGAGGATCGCCAACAAGCCTGTCTCCGATAATGATGAAATACAAGAATGAACTGAACGGCCTCCTGCCCGATACTGTTGTCATCACTTCCGTGGAGGTACTCAAGTCCGCTTTCAGGCAATGGGTGGCGGAGCAGATGGAAGAATGGACCGCGAAAGAAAAAGAAGTCATGCTGGATGAAGCCTACGTATTGAAACGTCTCGGCAAGAGCCGCGCCACGCTGTGGAGATGGAACACTTCCGGCTATCTGCCGTGCTGCAAGGTCGGGGGCAAGAACTGCTACAGGCAATCCGATATAGAACGGATTGAAAAAGGCATGAATATGTAGTGTTCCCATACATGACCTCCAATATAGATTTTTTAGCCCGAAAAGTGACCTAAAATAGTAGTAAATATCGTTTGTAGGTCACTTTTCGGCTCATTTAATTGTCTCAATGAGAAAAAATGAGTACCTTTGCACACAAAATTATAAAGTATGAAACCAGTTTTAATAGCCAGACAACGGGAATGTGAACAATTGGCGGAAAGTCTGAAATCCAGCCGTTCCGAATTTGTCATTGTATGTGGACGAAGAAGAATCGGGAAGACATTTCTCGTAGACCAGTTTTTCAACAATGAATATGATTTTACATTTGTAGGTGTACACAAGGCAAAGACCGTTGTCCAGCTACGTAATTTTGCCAAGGCAATCAGGCAATATTCCGGGAAAAGGCCGACACGTTTCTCTGATTGGTATGATGCTTTTGATGCGTTGGAAGAATATCTTGAAACTTTGCCGGCAGAACGGAAAAAGGTCATATTCATAGACGAAATGCCTTGGATTGACACGAGCAGGTCAACTTTTGTGGAGGCGCTGGAGAACTTCTGGAACGGTTGGGCGAACCGCCGCTATGATATTGTGCTGATTGCATCCGGATCAGCCACATCATGGATGGCAGACAATCTGATAGAAAACCAGGGAGGACTTCACAACCGCATCACACGGCGTATATATCTTGAACCGTTTACACTCGGAGAGACAGAAGAGTATTTCAAGAGTCAGGACTTTTACTGGACAAGGTATGACATCCTGCAATGTTATATGCTGACAGGCGGAGTGCCTTATTATCTGAACCTGCTTAACCCGAAACTCAGCGTCGCCCAGAATATAGATGCGTTGTGCTTTGACGAGAACGGGCCGATGCGCAAAGAGTTCAACGAACTGTACCCGGCTCTGTTCTGCCATGCTGAAAACTATATTAATATTGTGACATTGCTATATCAGCATAAATCCGGAATGACACGAAAAGAGATAGTCCGGAACACCAAAATAAACGGCACAGTCCTGAACACTGTTCTGGAGAATCTTGAGCAATGTGACTTTATCGACAAGATGGAAATTTTCGGGCGGGAAAGCAATATGGTTTACCGTCTCGTGGATTTTTACACTCTGTTCTATTTCAAGTTTATTGCCGATAAGCACAAGCTTGATGAACAATGGTGGAGTCATCATCTTGACGATGCAGGCATCCGTTCATGGCAGGGCTTGTGTTTCGAGTTGATTTGCATGAGACATCACAGGCTGATAAAAAAGGCATTGGGAATTTCCGGCATGGCGACATCCGTCTCCACCTGGCGGTGTTCTCCCGATGAAAAGGAAAACCTTCCCGGAGCACAAATAGATATGATAATCGAAAGAGCTGACAGGTTGATACATCTTTGTGAAATGAAGTTCTCACAAAAGGCGTATAATATTTCGGCGGATTATGAAAAGAAATTGCGTGACCGCATGTGGCTTTTTGACTTGAAGACAAAGAACAGGAAACCTCTTGTTCATACTTTTGTGACAACCTTCGGATTAGGCGAAGGAAAACACCACAGCATTGTCCACAGTGAGGTGACGATGGATGACCTTTTCAATTCCTGACGGCTATGAGAATACAACTGGCAATACAACGGCTGCATGAGGCAAACTAATTACCCGTTTTTATAAACGCATATTATGAAACGAATCTCCGATAATTTCCTTACGATGCTTTTGCCGCTTACAGTCGTAGCCGCAACCGCATTCAGTCTGGTTGCCGCCGTCGCTTTCCGCATGGGAGCGACCACGGCAGGATTTGTTTTTTCTGCTTTGTCGATAGTCGGATGGATAGGACTGGTAGCGGAATTTTTCCTCTTGTACGACATCATCATAGACAAGTGGCTTTCCAAAGACCGTTCCGTCCTGACCGCCTCATGGTTCGTCATATCGCTGCTGCTTGCCTTTATTCTTACTCCCGACAAACATACGGACTGGAGCACGTGCATCGTCATGGTCTCACTCCTTGCCGTGGTTTTCCTTTTGCCCTGCATCATCGGGATGGCATACGGCAAACAGATAAAATCATGGCTGATGCGACGGTGGAACAGACTTGTTCCAAAGAAGCGACAGTACACGGACGAAGCAGAAGAAAAGCAAATTGAAGCCTTGCTTTCAGCATCCACGCCACCTTCCATAATGAAACAGGAGGATGAAATCAGGCACTATGACAACCTTGTCTCAAAGGTGCAGCCGGAACAGATAAGGAGACTGCCCGAATCATTGCAGACCAACGATGCGCTGTTTTTGTTGGTACTGTTCCGTGAGGACGGCTATCTTGATACGGACTTCCGGCCGCTGATGAAAAAGGAGGATGACGAAATCAACCAGACACTCTACGCCTATATCGCCAGTGCCCTTTGCGCCGCCCTCAAAATCAGGAAAGGCAAATGGGTCATCTTCGAGAAGTTCTGGCCGCTCAACAACGGAGCACAGCTGGCAAGCAACTTCAAGACCGCCTACAGGGACAACCCGTCCGAACACCAGAGGCATATCGCCAAACTGCTGCGCAAGGCGACCCGCCTGCGTCCGAAGCTCGACACCTACGACCTCGAAGAGTTCAAGAAGGTCTGACCTGCATTATCCGTACAATCCTCTTCCTTGTTCCCGTCACCGTAACCCGATGGCGGGATTTTTTATGCCCGTCCGTGAACAGGCCTGTTTCTTTCTGCACTTATAAGTTACCATGTACGGATTATCCGGGATTATGGATGGTTTATAGTTCCCTTATACTTCGTTTCTGCCCTGTTTATAGTTGCATTTATAATCCACAAAATTCTCTGTTTGTGACATTTATATTAATTGCCTCAGGAAAAATTCGCCATACCTTTGCACTGTCGCCACGACAAAGGCGAAGCAGATTATTCACTAAAATATACGCACATGACAGAGCAAAGAAAACTTTTAAGTACCAGGGAGGCGGCCGAGTATTGCGGCTTCAAGCTCTCCTATTTCCGCAAGCTGATGATGCGCCGGGCTATCCCGATGTACAAGCCGACGGGCAAACTGTGCTTCTTCAAGAAAGAGGATCTGGACGCTTTCCTCACGGGTGTCCGTATCTCCTCACAGGAAGAAATCGCGGAGGAAGCCAACCGCTACATCGCAGAACGGAAGTAAACAACCTTTTTATTCACATCAAAAAACAAATGTAGTATGGAACAGAACAGGAACATGGAACAGGGCGGCACAGCCGCAGCCGTTCCGGCAGAGAAGAAGAACGAGAACCGTAAACGCGAGGTGAGCGGCAAGGACGCACAAATCATCCGCACGTTCTTGGAGAACGTAGGCATCTACGAGGCGGACGCCTTGCGCGTGAGTATCGCCATCGCCGACGGAAAGGTGACGGCAGACAACATTTCATCGGATGACCGCCTCGCGCTCAACCGCTATCTCAACAGCAGTACGGACAACGACCGCATGACAACGGACAACGCGCAGGGACATCGGCTGAACCGTGCATTCGGGTTGCTGGAACGTGTATCGGAGTTTTGCGACAAGCAGCAGTTAGTGACAGTAAACAGGGCATTGCTTTCCATTGCGGTAAACGCGGAGGACATCAACCGTGCCGTGTCAAGCCTTGCCAAACGTCCCGCATCCGTCCAACCGACACAGGCAAACACCGGAAATAGCGGATCCGGCAAGTAACCGTATGCAAAAGTGGAGAAGGCATTTGACCTGCGTTCATACAACCTCTTTTTTCTTCCCTTCTTTCAAGATTGGAACAATTCAGAGTATCGCACGAGCAGCCGTTGCCCTTTTTCATCTGACACACGATTATGGGAAAATGAAGCCGTGCAGGGTACAACAAGAAAGCAGTTTGGTATTTCCATACCGATTCCTGCACGGCTCCATCCCTTTCAAAAAACAGAAATATCACTTTTATAAAGACAAGTTTTATGGACGAGGAAACATACAGATTCATGTACCCGACAGGTATCGCATCCCTGTCATTAGTTTTTTCTCAGAAGGCATTGCAATGGCTGTGCGGGACAACGACAGATGATGACGGCAGGGAAACAGTAAACTTCATATTGTTTGGCGACCTGTTGGCGAGAATGGCACTTACAGCCGGAGAGGGCAAGGGATTCAGAAGACCGCTCACGCTTTCCGCAGGTCAGGCGCAGTATTCCGAAGAACAGCTTTCCACGCAATGGAACATGGGCAGGAAGCGCATACGCAACCTGCTGGACGCACTCACGGACATGGGGCTTATCGACACTTGCCGTTCAAGGGTGGCATCCGTGATGACCTTCCCGTGCATCCGTGGATGGAGAACGGCAGACGGATGTTGCATAACCAACCCATTTGCCAATGAACAGAGGGAAGAATAAGAGCCGTGCCAGACAATGACAGGGCAAAGAACGCCTTTCCTGTTGTTCCGCAGTCCGGCATCAACCGGCATCCGTCCCGTGCAGGAAATGGCAGACGGACGGGAGGAGTGGCATGGAGCGATAGCGTTGAGTTGCGAGATATGCCGAGGTATTACCGCCTTCGGACGGTACTGCCACGACGCTCTCGCAACGCCCCGAAAGGTCGTTGTCCCAGCCGCTCGCAGGCTCGCACCTTCCCTTTTTTAGATACCGTTTCACGATTATTCCAAAGACACCAGTTATATGAAACACGAAGATACTTCCAATCAGGAATCCGGGCAGGAAAAGCCCGTTATAAGGCGTGACAAGGTGGTGGTCACCAAAGTCACTGAACAGGAGTTTTCTCAGATTAAAAGCACCGCCGGGCAGTGCGGCATGACACGCAGCGACTTCATACGGGCAAGGGCACTCAATTACAGACCGAGACAGCGGCTTTCGGTTGCAGAGGTGGACGGTCTGAGGCTGCTTGCGGCGTGCAGGACGGACATGGTGAACTTCGCCAACGCCCTGCACGGATTGAATGATGACGAGAAGGTGCGCCTTTTCCGCCATCAGCCCATCATGCTCGAATGGTACGAGAAGGTGGCGCGGGTGACAGACCACGTTACCGACTTCCTGCAGTCCGCACAGAAGGCGAACAGCTATCCGGCAGGGACAACGGATGAAGAAGCAGAGGAGAATGCCGTATGATAGCCAAGGCAAAATCCATCAGTCACGGCATTAGGGCGGTACTGTACGTGTCAGGCGAATCGAGGAACAAGAAACACCCCGAAAAGATAACGCGCATCTGCGACAACTTCATGCCGCAGGGCATGGACGCTTCGGGCATCTGGACGGAAATGAAGTTCGTCACCATGGACCGCCCCGACATCAAGAACAATGTCATACGCTTGGAGATAAGCCCGGCGATGGAGCATACCGAAGATTTCACGGTCGAGGACTGGCAGCAACTGTGGAACGACTTCGCGGCGGCTTTCGACAATCAGGAAATTCTGAATGAGGACGGCGAGGTCATTTCCGTGCCGACCAACATATCGGGCAGCAAGTCTTCCGTATGGCTGCACAGGGAATCCGACAGCGGCATACCTCACCTCCATGCCGTCGTATGCCGGATAGACGAGAACGGGAACATCAACAACGACCACGCCATCCACATCCGCGCACATCGGGCGGCTGAACAGGTTGCCCGGCAAAGGGGATGGATAACAGCCAAACACATACATGAAAGCCGTATTCCGCAAGTCAGCGAGGACTGCATGGAGGCTTTGCGTGAACTGGACGAATGGTCTTGGGAGGGCTATGCGGAGAAACTTGCCGCCAAAGGCTACGAACTGCATCTGCGCAAGGACAAGAAAGACGTGATACGCGGCTATGTGCTTCACAAAGGCAGTTCAAGGTTCAAGGGCTCGGAACTTGGAAAGGGGCGCAACCTGACCGCATCCCGTATCGAGCGGACGTGGGATAAACTGCATCCCGGACAGGCCGAACAGGAAAGCCCGACACCGAAGCGACCTGTTGTAATGGCTCCGAATCCGTCTGTTCACACCGAATCCGAACAGAAGCCACAGGCCAATACCGGGCAGAACAATCCGGTTTACGAGGACTACACCGCATGGCAACCCGACCGCCTGCGCACGGAGTTCGAGCATGACGGAAAGAACTACGACCGCTATATCCCCGAAAAGGTGCTTGACTGCCTGAACGACGAGTTCGACTACCGGGAAGTGGCCAACTGGCAGGCTTTGCAAAATCTGGCGATGGCCTTTTTTACGCTTGTTGCTTCTCCTTACGGGGAGGTTTCCGGCGGCGGTGGAGGCGGTTCGCAGCCCGAACTCAAATGGGGACGCGATCCGGAGGAGGACGAGATTGAGTTCATGCGTCGTTGTGCGCGGGAGGCTTTGCACAGGCTCGGCATACAGAAGAAATCAGGAATGAAACGCAAATGACAACCCCATAAACACCAAAGACAATGAAACAACCCGATACGTCCGCTCTACGTGAGCGGCTTGCCAATTATACACCCGGACAGGAACTGGAGAAGGACAAGCAGGAGCTTGAAGGACTGCTTCAAGAAGTAAGCAACCAAATCCTTGCCATACGCAATTTGCTTAAGGAAATCAATGAACTCAAGGAAGAACTGCACGGCATACACGGAAGCCTGATGCACACGGCCAAACGGGAGCGGGCGGCCTTCAATGCCCTGCTTGCGGCCAAGGACAGTGCAAACAATATTGTGGACGGCATCTGCAACGCCATTGTAAAAGCGGAACGGCATACCGTTATACAAGCCACAGTCAGCACGGACGAACTGGAAAAGGTAAACCAATGTTCCGCAGCTCACATCAAGGCGGAGGAAGGACTTTTGGAGAGGCATAGAAATAAATTGGCCAAATACCTCCATAGTGGTGAAGGCATTTGGCTCTCTGACCGCTGGCTCAAAATTCTGTTCGCCGTGCAGTTCCTATGTTATCTTGCGGTGGCATTATGGGTATTGTGTAAAAGGTAAGATGTACTCCTATTTTCCCAATGATTTGAACATTTTACTAATGCAACGCTTCTTTTGTTCCATATTGGGATGGACATAGAGGTTGAGCGTGGTTGAAATGTCGGAGTGTCCTAACAGAACACTCACTGTTTTATAGTCACATCCGGCTTCAATGCAGCGTGTGGCAAAACTGTGGCGCAGCCCGTGGTACTTCAATTTGGGAATGCCGAGTTTGGCCATCAATTTGTTGTAGTAGTTGCGGTATGTACGTGGTTCTGTAGGGTGCTCGTCATTGGTAAGCACATAGAAATCATCATTGACAACCTTTTTTAAAGGTTTAATCATTGTGAGTAATTCTTTGCTCATAGGTATTGCACGGCAAGAGTTTTGGGTCTTGGGTGTGTTGATGACAAGTTCTGTGTGCTTCTTCTCTCCATCAATGATATAGATGCGTTCAATGGTACGACTGACGGTTATAGCGCCGTCAGCCACATTGACATCACTCCATTTCAAAGCACATATTTCCCCGATGCGTAGCCCTGTGCTAAGGCTGATATAAATGCCAAGCCCTGTAAAGGTGAAATGACTCTGGATATAGTTCAGAATTGCCCTATGATGGGCTACAGACAGCACTTCCAGTTCCTTATTTGCAGAGGCCGTTGGGTACTTTATATCCCATTCGTAATAATTCATCCATTCATTTTTGACCCCGTACTTCATCACCATTTTTAGGACTATCAGAATGTCCTTGACGGATTTGATGCTCAATCCTTTTTCTAACTTTTGCAGGACGAAAGCCTGCACTTCCTTTTCATGGAGCGAATCACTATCCCCGAAACAAGGAATAATGTGGTTCTCCAAGATTAACACATAAGCCGCCATTGTGGACTGCTTCACATAGGGTCGCTTGTACTCTTTCCAAGCTACCGAAATTTCTCTAATTGTCTTGTTACTCATGTTGTTCATTTAATGATAAGTCTCTATAATTAGAGAAATATAATGAGCGATGTTCATTTTTGTATGTTTTATATATGTATATGGCATACCTTGTCAAGGACAGGAGCTTGACAAGGAGCTGTTCCGCCGACTCCTTTTTTGCACAAGGTACTTTGAAGGATGGCACACCCAATCGACAACGCCCGGATATATAGGCTATGGTCATCAGATACAGACAGGTGAAACATTTCCAATCGAGTTGACACGAAAACAGGCAGAAAACTTACTGGTGAACGATTTGCGCAAAATATACAGGATGTTCAAAAGCTACGGCAAGGATGCCTATCTGCTCACGGCATTGGCCTATCAGATTGGACCATCCAAGCTTCTCGGAACAAATGGCTACCCCAAAAGTCTTTTGTTGAGGAAACTGGAAAATGGAGACCGGGATATAAAGACATTATATCTCCGCTTCTGCAAATGGAATGGTCGTGCTGTAAAGTCTATCCGTGTCCGTAGAACTGTTGAGATGAAGTTATTGTACCAGCCATGATTCACGTTGTCTCTGCCTTTATTATATATAAATAGGTATTAAAAAATAAAATCATGACTTCTGTAAGGTTAAAATTCAATGGGGCTGCCGAGTCTAATAAAGGCGGCAGACTGTATTTTCAGGTCATTCACGACCGTGTGGTAAGGCAATTGGGTACAGGATACAATATTTATGAGGAAGAATGGGACGAATGGGAAGGCGAAATTATCGTCCCACCGGGCATTTCAGATAAAAGAAGAAAAGAGCTGGACCATATCCGTGAGGAGATACGCTGGCAAAATAAAAGATTAGACGGTATCATCTGTACGTTGAGTAACAGAGAAGAAGAATACACGGCTAACGATATTGTCAGCTTATTCCAAACTGAGAATAATGCACAACAGCCGACTGTATTCAGTTTTTTCCGCAATCAAATCACACAGTTACGACAGATTGGAAAGGTAGGCACTGCCGCCACCTATCAGCAGACACTCAACAGCATCATGAGGTTCCTGCAAAACCGTGAACTGTCATTCGATGATATAACATCGGAGTTCATGCTTGCATACGAGGCATGGCTGCACTCCTCGCACCTCTGCCGCAACACCACCTCTTTTTATATGCGCATACTGCGCACCGTTTACAACAAGGCTATAGAACAACAGTTGACCGTTGACCAGCAACCGTTCAAGCACGTTTATACAGGCATTGATAAAACCGCCAAGCGTGCTGTCTTTCTTGCCGACATCAGACGCATCAAGAATGCCAACCTGTCATATAGCCCTACCCTCGAATTCGCCCGTGACATTTTTCTGCTCTCTTTCTATCTCCGCGGCATAGCACCCATCGACCTTGCATTCCTGCGCAAGTCCGACCTGAGCAATGGCCATCTCACCTATTGCCGCCGCAAGACAGGACAGCAGATAAATATTCAGTGGGAAAAGCACATGCAACAGATAATCGACAAATACCCCAATACAGGCACTCAATACATGTTGCCGTTCATACAGCATGAAGACTGCACAGAGATGCAGCAATACCGTGTCATGGCACGCAAAATAAACCGCAAGTTGAAAAAACTTTCCTCACTGCTACGCATATCCACTCCATTGACCTTGTATGTGGCACGTCACAGTTGGGCAAGCATTGCCTATGCTGAAAATGTGCCGGTCAGCGTCATCAGCGGAGCTATAGGGCACGATTCCGAAGCTACCACACAAATTTATTTGGCTTCCATCCAAATCTCACGGATAGATCAAGCCAACCACAACATTTTAAGCAAGTTATAAGGCAATAACATGTTTAGCAAAATTTACCCACTCTTAGAAAGAGTGAGTCAATTCGCTGCAAAGGTACGATTTTATTTGCACTTATTGGCATTTTAATCAAGAAAAGTACTGCTTGTTTAGCAAAATTAACAATTTTACAGGCGCTATGTTTTGCTATTTTGAGCCATATATTTTCATAAAGTATTAAAAATCAACACAATTACATAAATTTACCCACTCTTTCTAAGAGTGGGTCATAAATTGAGAGTAGAGTGATAAAAAATTATAAATCCTCCCCAAAGCCTGCGGTAAGGCTCAAAAATACCGATTTTATAGCGACAAGTTGCTCAAAACTTGCCGATGCCGTAGGCGTTTAATTAGTCCAAATCTTATGGAAGAAAACAGCTGGTTTATAGCTGTAGTTACCCCCAACACGGAAACAGCATGTAAGGACAAGCTCGAAAAGCTGTTCGCAAACAACAAGGATATAAAACTTGAATCCTATGTCCCTGTACAACGGGAATTGCATGAATGGCCCAGTACAGGTAAACGACATTGGGTTGACAGAAAAATATGTCCCTGTTACCTCTTTATCCATTGTAGCAGGGATGTCCGCTACGCCATAGCATGTCAGGCAAAGTTCATCCTGCATTTTGTGATGGACAGAACCCGGCGCGATGAATCTGGTAAGGCAGACTTCGCCATGATTCCACACAGTCAGATGCTTGACTTCCAGCGCATGGTTGGCGATGCCGAGACACCTGTCTCCATTGATGTCTCCCGCCTAAAGGTTGGCAGCAAGGTGCGTGTAAAGAGCGGTCGTCTTGCAGGCATGGAAGGCTATCTCGTACAAGAGCCCAAGGGGAAGACCAAGCTCGCCATCCGCATCAATATGCTCGGATATGCTTCCACGGAAATCCCCATTGAGCTTCTCGAAGAGATTTAATTGAACATATATTCACTTGCAACATCAAAACAAGGGCACATTTTCATCGGATCCAAATTATGATGACTGACAATCAACGCTTTCGGGTAACGCTCATGCAGTTCCTCCAGCAACCGTCTCAGCGCACGCTTCTGTGTATCAGTGTGCGTGTTCTTAGGAGTCTTGCCAAGACACAGCTGCGGCAATACAATCCAGATGTGCACAGACTCATAGACCACCAATATCTCGAACTGCACAAGGGGCTTGAAGCCATATTCCGCACAACCACCCTCGGCATCTACAAGTACCAGGAAAATTTCGCCCGTCTCTATATACTCCACCAAGAACGGACAGCTAATCCCATCCTCCCCGACATACGAAAACTACGCCAGTTGGAAGCTGAGATGGAAGAGGCTGCACACGCATTATGAAAAGCAAAAAAAAGAAAGCGGCTTCATTAGGTGCCGAAGCCTATTGCGTGAAAAAAGTGTCTTTCTGGATATATAGTAATTAGTGTTCGCTGAATAATTCATATCACTCTGATATTTAGGTTTTTATA
>JAUNOM010000042.1:0-10427 GCA_030531085.1 Prevotellaceae bacterium
GGCTATAAAAACCTAAATATCAGAGTGATATGAATTATTCAGCGAACACTATTTATGGTTAATGACAAGTGTTTGTGCCAACACACTCTACGTGTTGACTGCTGCAAAGTTATGGGCTTTTTCTGAAATGACCAAAGGGGATTTGTGATAATTAACAGTATGTCATGTGTTTAGGCCGCATATTCCATTAATTTTTCTGTTTTTGTCATTTCTTCACTTGCGCAAAGGAATGGTTGTTTGGTTGTTTAGTGGTTTAGTTGTTTGGTTGATACTTATCACTCATCACTTACCACTCATAATTCATCACTCATAATTAAATTTCTCATCTGTACATAAAAAACTTTTCAGAAGCCATCCGCAATATGGAAAATTTGTGTAACTTTGTCCTTGGTGACAGATGGCGTTTTGCCGCTGCGCACTTTTATAACACATAACGGATGACTTGTATATGGACAAGTATTTTGAACCTATCAATAAAATCTACCTGTCCCAGACTTTTGCAGAGACAGTGGATGAGGATAAACTGGAAGAGTGTCTTCATGTAGCCATGGTGTATGCCGAGACGGAGAGGGCCATCGTGTCAATGGGCGATTCCATCAGGAACTGCAGCTATTGTTTCTATGGTGGATTGGCGGATGTCCTTGGGCTGTCCATGGAGGAGCGCAGGGACATCATCCCCTCTCTTTATGAGGACTTTGTCTTCAGCAGGGCGGATATGGAGGACTTGGCGCACAGGCACGCTCATGAGCTCGCCTTTATACATTATACACGTCTAATGAATGCCGATGAGAGAAAGGACTATGTGCTGAGCGACATGATCCGTATCCGTGACAAGATGGGCGAATGGCGCCAGGTGCGGCACAGGATGTTTCCACTGGCTGGGACATCTGATGGCAGCTACTGGTTGAATATGTGTGTTTACACGTTGTGTCACGACAGTCCGGATACAGCAAAAATCGTCAATATGCATACTGGAGAGTGCCGCATATTGACGAACAATGATTATGAGAACATTCTTTCTCCTCGTGAAAGAGCTGTCCTGCAACTTATTGGAGACGGCTGTCTGAGTAAGGAAATAGCCAGCCGTCTGTATATCAGCATTAATACTGTTAACAGGCACCGCCAGAACATCTTGCAGAAGTTGAAGGTTGGCAATGCCATTGAAGCGTGCAAGGTGGCAAGGGCGATGGGGTTACTCTCCTAAGCGGAAGTCACCCACGTTGTCGGTAGAGAGTGACAGCTCGCTGAACTCGCTGATGCACTCGCCCTTGGTGGGAGACTGTGAGCATATTCCCACGTACAGTCTTGTGGGGTAACAGTTCTTGTACAGACGAACCATCTGCCACTGTCTGCCGTCAAGTGAGTAATAATTGGCTATGGTGTGAGTGTCAGATGAAATTTTGTAATATATGTGGTCCTGGCTGATGACCTCGTGGTCGTTGTCATCCGATGTGCCTACGGTACGCACCGTCACCACACGGTGTTTTCCACGCTCATCCTGTTCAAAGCATAGTTTCTGCCATAATGTGTCATTTGCCACGACCATGAGGTTGGCCGCATTATAAAGGCCGTCCTTGGTGAACCCCGGTTTCAATCGGGCTGTGAATGTGAAAGGTTTGGAATTGTCAATCTCTGTCAGCAGGATCTTTGCGCTGGCCTTTGTCAGCTTCCCGTCATTGGGGTCAATGAATAGGTCTGTTCCCTCCGGAGCCGTGAAACGGATTACATTGCCTGTCCTGCTTACTTCCCTGTCCGCATTGTTAATCATCTTTGTGAAGCGGATGCCTCCAAACTCTAAGTCGCAATCCTGAAAATGGAATGCAGGGACATACGCCTCGCCTTTTACCTCCTTTGTTGACTGTGTGCAGGCTGTAAGGGCAAGCACTGTCATGACTGATACCATGATTTTCCTTGTGTTCATAAACTGTTCTTTTAAAAATTTGACAGTGCAAAGTTATAGAGTTTTGGCTGGGTCTGCAATAGTTATTTATAACCAAAAACAGAGAATAGTTATTAGCTTTTTTAGTTATTGGTTATGAGTTATAAATGATTAATGATGAGTTATGAGCTTTAGTCAGACTACCAAACAGCTAAGCACTTGTAACAGAACACTCACAACTAATAACTAATAACTCACAACTAAACAAAAGCTATGCTTTTGCCCTGTAATCTTTATCAAATTACCTTGTAATCAGATAGCTTTTACCGAGTAATCTCTATCAAATTACCCTGTAATCAGATAGCTTTTACTGAGTGATTTGATAGCTTTTGTTTTGGTTCTTGGTTTTAGGTCAGTGCGCAATACCAATGACCCAAAACCTACAACCTATAACCCACAACCCAAACGAACAATAACCCACAACCTCCAACCAACAACCAATCAAATCATCTCAAACCTGCTCAGTATGATTATCATTATGCAGGCCGGCACAAAGAAGCGCACCAGGAACAGGAAGGCGCTGAATGCCCATGGCGCCCAGGGATAGCGTCCGCTGCTGGTCAGCTCGTTCATGATGGCGGCCTTGGGCATACGCCACCCCACGACGATGGATGTGATGAAGGCTCCGAACGGGAGAAGGATGTTGGACGTCAGTCCGTCAAAGTTGTCGAACAGTGTCTGGCCGAAGAAGCCCATGGGGCAGGGGCCCATGCTGATGGCGCTGAGCACCCCGATGATGCTGCACAGCACGGTGACCACGCAGGCTGCGGCGCGGCGCGACATACGCAGCTCCTCGGACAGCATGGAGGTGCCTATCTCGTGCATGGAGATGGTGGAGGTGATGGCGGCGAGGGTGAGCAGGGCGAAGAACAGTATTGCCACCACGTATGCCACGGGGTGCGGAAAGGCCAGGCTGAAGACATTGGGCAGAGTCTGGAAGATGAGGCTCGGACCGGCGTCGGGACGCAGGCCTACGGCAAAGGCTGCCGGGAATATCATCAGCCCTGCCATGACGGCCACGCCGCAGTCTATGCCGGCTATCTGCACGGAGGACTTGAGGATGTCTGCGTTCTTCTGGAAGTATGCGCCGTAGGTGCACAGGCAGGCCGTGCCGAGGCTCAGCGAGAAGAACGACTGGCCTATGGCCTCGTACATCACTTCGGACGTTATCTTTGAGAAGTCGGGATGGAACAGGAACTTTATGCCCTGCATGGAGCCTGACAGCGAGCAGGAGGCGAAGATGAGTATGAGCATAAGGATGAACAAAAGGGGCATCATGGCCTTTGACGCCTTCTCTATACCCTTCTGCACTCCGCGCACCACGATGGCGTGGGTGCAGAGGATGAACAGCACACTGAGCGCGGACGGGAGCCATGGATGGCCCACAAGGGCGGTGAACTCCTCCGAGATGAAGTCCCTGCCGCCCAGCACATTGTCAAGGATGGCCTGCCACAGATAGTAGAGGCACCACCCGGCCACCACGCTGTAGAAGCCTAAGATCATCATGGAGCACACCAGACCCATGATGCCCGTCAGTCCCCACAGGCGGTTGCCGCCGGCCTTGGTGTAGGACAGCAGCGCGTTGCCGCCGCCATAGCGCCCCACGAGCAGTTCGCCGAGAAGACCGGGCAGGCCGAGGAAGAGGGTGAAGAGGACGTAGACAAGGATGAAGGCGGCGCCGCCGTTCTCGCCGGCCGTGGTGGGGAAGCGCCATATATTGCCCAGTCCCACGGCCGAGCCGGCAGTGGCAAGCACCATGCCGAGGCGTGAATTGAAGATGGAGGACTGTGCAGAGGACTTCTTGCCGGTATTGTTGCTGGTCTGTGACATAATGGTTACTCTTATTCATGTTATGCCGCACGGCAGGCGGCGCATAGCTTTAATTCCCCGACAAAGTTAGCACTATTTTTTCAATGACACAAGTCTGCGGCCTAAAAACTTGGATGTTACAGGAAAAGTGTGTAATTTTGCACCATCATGAACAATAAGGCAACAAAGGTGAAGGGACGCTTCGCTCCCTCGCCCACAGGCAGAATGCACTTGGGCAACGTGTTCAGCGCCCTGCTCTCATGGCTGTCCGCCAGGGCGCAGGGCGGCACATGGCTGCTGCGCATGGAGGACATAGACCCGCAAAGGTCAAGGCGCGAGTTCGCCGAACTGATAATGGACGACCTGGAATGGCTCGGACTGGCATGGGACGAGGGGCCGCGTGTGGGCGGAGAGTATGGCCCCTACGTGCAGAGCGCACGCGGCGACATATACGGGGACTGTCTGCGGCGGCTGCAGGAGGGCGGCATGGTGTACCCCTGCTACTGCACACGCGCCGACATCATGGCTACGCAGGCTCCGCACGAGAGTGACGGCCGCGTGGTCTATAAGGGAACGTGCCGCAACCTGCCGCCCGGAGCACGCTCCGGAGCGGCTGCGCTGCGCATGAAGGTGCCCGGGGCCGGCCATGGGGTGGTGTCCTTCACGGATGGACACTACGGCCCTCAGGAGGTGGACCTGACCACACAGTGCGGCGACTTCATAGTGCGCCGCAGGGACGGAGCATGGGCCTATCAGCTGGCGGTGGTGGTGGACGACGCCCTGATGGGCGTGACCGAGGTGGTGAGGGGCCGTGACCTGCTCCTGTCCTCACCGCAACAGATATACCTCGCGCGCCAGTTGGGCTTCGAGCCGCCCCGCTTCACCCACCTGCCGCTGCTGTGCAACGCCGCCGGCCAGCGCCTCTCAAAGCGTGACAGGAGTATGGACATGGGAGTGTTGCGCACCCGTTACACCGCCAACGAGCTAATCGGCCGTCTGGCGCACATGGCAGGTCTGCAGCCCGAGCCCGCCCCCGTGACCCCACAGCAGCTGGTGGACAGCTTCCGCTGGAACCTTGTGCCGAGGGATGACGTGATAATGGCGGTGTAGGGGAGGGCTGTTAGGGTGTCCCTGTGCAACTATGTATTAGGAATACAAAAACGCCCTCCGAAGAGGGCGTATAGGAATATAATCCTTCGGCATATAGCCTTATTGTGATAAGATGTAGAAAATCTTATATGTGCAAAATTAGTGTTTTCTGTTCATCCGTGCAAATTTTTACAGGAATAATTTTGTAGTTTATGTATTTATTTGTACTTTTGAAGGCATAAATATAAGAAACACTAACCTAAAGAACATAATGGGGAAACGGATACTTGGCATAGATACCGGCACCAACAGTCTTGGCTGGGCTGTCGTGGAGAAGAATGAGGATGGCACTTACGAGCTGTTGAGGAAAGGCAGTCTGATCTTTCAGGAGGGGGTGAAGATAGAAAAAGGCAATGAGTCTTCTAAGGCCTCGGACCGCACTATGCACCGCGCCTCAAGAAAGCATTATTTCAGGCGCCGCCTTAGAAAGATAAAGGCGTTGAAGGTACTGATGAAGTATGGTATGTGCCCACAGGTGTCGGATGAGGCGCTGCATGAATGGCACATTAAAAAGAAGTACCCCATGAGTGAGGCCCTCATGGCATGGCAGCGGACGGATGAGAGTCTTGACCGCAATCCATACGCCTACCGCCACATCTGCCTGCATGACGAGCTTGACCTTGACAATGAGGCCGAGCGCTTCATACTGGGCAGGGCGATGTATCACCTCGCGCAGCGCAGGGGATTTGTGAGCAACAGGCTGGAGCAGAATGAGGAAGAGGACAATGAGACTGGAAAGGTGAGAAAAGACATATCCGACCTGACACAGGAAATGGAGAAGGCGGGATGCGAGTATCTCGGTGACTATTTCTATTCACTATATAAGAGAGGTAAGCGCATACGCAACAGATACACAGACCGTGAGGAGCACTACCGCAAAGAGTTTCATGCTATATGCCACAAGCAGCATCTTACCCCTGAGCAAGTAACGGACTTGGAGAAGGCCCTTTACTTCCAGCGTCCTCTGAAAAGCCAGCGTCAGGGAGTGGGCAGATGTACATTCGAGAAGCGTAAACCAAGATGCGCGGACTCTCATCCTGACTATGAACTGTTCAGGATGCTCTCCTTCCTGAACAACATAAAGGTGCAGGGACCATACGACACCTGTCTGCGACCGCTGAATGAAGAGGAGCGGCAGAAGGCGGAAAAGAAATTCTACCGCAAGTCAAACAAGCAGTTATACTTTGAGGACATCGCTAAGGCTATTGCGGGGCGAAATAACTATCAGCACATAAAGGACGAGGGAGACAAGCCATATAAATTCAACTACCGCATGACGCAGAGCGTAACGGGATGCCCTACAATATCAAGTCTTAAAGCCATATTCGGCGAGGACTACAGACATGGTATTGCAGAGGTTTACACACTGTCGGCCGGTAAGACGCAAGGCATGATGGTGGACGATGTGTGGAATGTGCTTTACAGTTTCCCTGACAGGGAGAACCTAAGACAGTGGGCAAAGGACAAGTTGCAACTTGATGACGATGTGGCGGAGCGCTTTTCCAAAATACGTCTTACACACAGCTTCGCGTCAATCAGTCTCTCCGCCATACGGAGGATACTGCCATGGCTTGAACGTGGGCTGATCTATTCTCATGCAGTGCTTATGGCAAAGGTGCCGGACATAGTCGGTGAGGAAATATGGAGGCAAAAGTACGCCGTCATCACCGATGAGCTGATGAACCTTATAGGCAACTTTAACCCCAAGGACTCGTCATTGCAGGGTACATTGGAGTTCTGTATAAAAGACTATCTCGTCAACAATTTCAACCTGCCTGCCGGAGCTGCCGACAAACTCTATCATCCTTCAATGATAGAGACATACGAAGATGCAAAAAAGAACGGACAGGGCATATACCAGTTAGGCTCACCACGCACCAATGCCGTACGCAACCCCATGGCCATGCGCTCATTGCACCAGTTGCGTAAGGTGGTGAACGCATTGCTGCGTGATGGAATTGTCACCCCAGACACGGAGGTACACGTGGAATATGCCCGCGAGCTGAACGATGCCAACAAGCGCAAGGCCATAGCGCTATGGAACAAGAAGCGCGAGGATGAACGGAAGAAGTTTGCGGAAGAGATAAGGAAACTCTACCGGGAGGAGTGCGGAACAAATATAGAGCCAACAGAGGAGGACATACAGAAGTTCCAGTTATGGGAGGAACAGGGACGGGTATGCCTATACACCGGCAAACAGATTGGGATAAGTGACTTCTTAGGAGCCAATCCAGAATACGACATAGAGCACACCATACCGCGCAGCGTGGGAGGAGACAGCACCATGGAGAACCTCACACTGTGCTCAAACCGCTTTAACCGTGATGTGAAGAAAGCCATGATACCCACAGAGCTGGCAAACCATGACGAGATAATGGCGCGCATCAGCGGATGGAAGGACAAGATAGAGAAACTGCGCAGGGAAGCGGACAAGAAGCGAACGCACTCTGGTATGGCCAAAGAGCAGAAGGACACGCAGATACAACAGCGGCATCTGCTGCAGTTGGAACTGGAATACTGGCAGGGCAAGTACAGAAGGTTCACAATGAAGGAAGTGCCTGAAGGCTTCAGCCGCAGGCAGGGGGCTGGTATCGGTCTGGTGGGCAAGTATGCGGGACTGTACCTTAAATCCCTATTCCACAAGAAGGATGACAGGACAAGGACCAACGTGAGAGTGGTAAAAGGCGCGACCACCGCTGAATACAGAAAGATGTGGGGCATACAGGGTGAATATGAGAAGAAGTCACGGGACAATCACATACACCACTGCATAGACGCGATAACAATAGCCTGCATAGATCAGGGGGATTATAACGCTACGGCAAGATATTACCGGCAGCTTGAGGAGTATGAGCGGACAAAAGCCGCAAGACCTGTATTCCCCAAACCATGGCCAACGTTCACGGAAGACATCAATGCCCTTGCGGAAGAGACACTCGTGGTACATGACACCCCCGACAACCTGCCGAAGAGGTGGAAGAAGAATGTGATGACACCTAACGGGAAAAGAGTTACAGGAGGCGACTCTGTACGCGGCGCGCTGCACAATGACACATATTACGGCGCGATAGAGCGTGACGGTGAAATACGCTATGTAGTGCGTAAGGCCTTGTCTTTATTTAAAAAAGCCAGCGAAGCGGAAAGCATAGTGGATGATGCTGTCAGGGAGATAGTGATGGACGCCTTCAAGGAAAAAGGATTCAAGGAAGCCATTGCCGAAGGTATATACATGAACAAGGAGAAGGGGATAAGGATAAACAAGGTGAGGTGCTACGCCAACAGTGTCAGAAATCCACTCCATATAAGACAACACCGTGATGTGTCACGTAAGGAATACAAAAGGATGTTTCATGTGCAGAACGAAGGCAACTATATACTTGCCATATATGAGGGTGTTGTAAAGGGAAAGTGCAAGCGAGGCTTTGAACTTGTAAAGACCATAGAGGCTGCCAATTTCTTCAAACAAAGCACAGACAGGGATGATTTTCCTGCACTGATACCGGAAACAAGCAAGGAAGGTTACCCCCTGAAGTATAGACTAAAGATAGGGCAACACGTAATACTGTATGAGAACTCACCGCAGGAGATAGACCTCAATGACAATGCGGATGTGTGCAGGAGGCTGTATTATATTACAGGGTTGAGTTATCTTCCTGTCAGCAATGGATATGGAACAATAGTCATACGTCATCATCAAGAAGCAAGAATGGCAAAAGATATAAAGGCAAAAAATGGAGCTTATAAAACAAATGAAGAACATCGTTCTGCGATAATAATGCTTCATACCCAGTTCAACGCCCTTGTTGAAGGCCGTGACTTCATCATAACACCACTTGGAGAAATAAAACTGACACACGAGATATGATAAAGCGCACACTCGTATTTTCCAATCCCATGTACCTGTCGTTGAAAAACCGGCAACTGGTATTGGCATATAAGGACACTCCGGACGAGAAAACCACTGTGCCAATAGAAGACATCGGCACGGTGGTGATAGAGCATCAGCAGGTAAGCATCACCATACCCCTGCTGAACGCCCTGTCAGCTAATAATGCGCAAGTGGTGTTCTGTAATGAAAAAGGTATGCCCTCGGCTATGCTGATGAACCTTGAAGGAAACAATACGCAGGGAGAGACTCTCCGAAACCAGATGGCATGCGGAGAAGTATTGAAGAAGCAACTGTGGAAACAAATCGTAGAAGCTAAGATACGCAATCAGGCAGCACTGCTGGACAAAGTAGGACAAGACGGGAATATTCTGAAACCATTATACTCAAACGTCAAAAGTGGCGACACTGACAACAGAGAGGGTATTGCTGCAAGACTTTATTTCCAACAACTTTATGGCACAGACTTCGTACGGGACCGGACAGCTCCTGGCACAAATGCACTGTTAAACTATGGCTATACCATCTTGCGTGCCGCCGTAAGCCGTGCACTTGTCTCATCAGGACTGTTCCCTGCCATAGGTATTTTCCACCATAACAGGAGTAATGCATTCCCATTAGCGGACGATATGATGGAACCATACCGTCCTTTTGTTGACGAAGTGGTCTATGACCTTGTCATGCAGGGAAAGACAGACCTTACCAAAGAGGTAAAGGCCGACTTGATAATGGTATTATACGCTGACACTTGTTTTGAGAAAGTTGTCCGTCCTTTGAGCGTAGGACTGTCGATGACTACGGCAAGTCTCGCCAAATGCTACGCAAAAGAGGAAAACAAACTCTGCCTGCCATTACTGCAATGAGTTATGAACGTCTAAACGCCTACCACGTCATGTGGATATTCGTAATGTTTGACCTGCCTGTAAAATTAAAGAAAGACCAGAAACAGGCAGCCTTGTTCAAGAAGAACTTGGAGAAGGATGGCTTTGTTATGCACCAATTCAGTGTATATACACGGTATTGTGCATCATTGGAATCTGCACAAGTACACATAAAACGTGTGCGTGGCTTTGTACCGGATAAAGGACACATCTCAATTATCACCATAACAGACAAACAATATTCGAATATAATAAATATTTGGGGTGCTATAGAGAAAAAACATAAGTCAATCCCTTTGCAGTTGGAATTTTTTTAGTACCTTTGCAATATAACTACATTATAATGCCACTTCATATTGACTTTTGATTTATAAAAACAGCTATAAATCAGTATAATACATGATATATGTTGTGGTTTGATGTAGAAAAAGGAAAGAAAACAACAAGTCCCTGAAAGTGCAACCGACGAAAAAGGTTGTGGTTTGATGTAGAAAAAGGAAAGAAAACAACTCTGACGCATTGAGTACGCATAGGGTAACAGTTGTGGTTTGATGTAGAAAAAGGAAAGAAAACAACGAGCAGCCGCGAAAGCGATGTAGTAGCACAGTTGTGGTTTGATGTAGAAAAAGGAAAGAAAACAACGCAGTTCTGTTGGATGATACTCTCGATGTGGTTGTGGTTTGATGTAGAAAAAGGAAAGAAAACAACCAGTTCTGTTGGATGATACTCTCGATGTGGTTGTGGTTTGATGTAGAAAAAGGAA
>JAUNOM010000005.1 GCA_030531085.1 Prevotellaceae bacterium
GGCTATAAAAACCTAAATATCAGAGTGATATGAATTATTCAGCGAACACTAAATACAAATTAGTCTGTTATGAGGTTCTCACCCGTCATGTCTGCCGGCTGTTCCATGCCCATGATGTGCAGGATTGTCGGCGCAACGTCTGCCAGACGTCCGTCCTTTATTGTGGCGGAGTTGTTGTCTGTAACGTAGATACATGGCACAGGGTTCAGTGAGTGGGCCGTGTTAGGTGTGCCGTCAGCGTTGATGGCGTTGTCGGCATTGCCGTGGTCGGCAATGATTATGGCCTCGTATCCAGTGGCCTTTGCCGCCTCTATCACGTCGCGCACGCAGTTGTCCACTGCCACTACGGCCTTGGCTATGGCGTTGTACACACCGGTGTGTCCCACCATGTCACCGTTAGCGAAGTTCACAACGATAAAGTCATACTTGTCTTCCTTGATGGCTTCCACCAGCTTGTCCTTGACCTCGTAGGCGGACATCTCCGGCTTCAGGTCGTATGTAGCCACCTTTGGTGACGCTACCAGTATGCGGTCCTCGTTCTCGTATGGTGCCTCACGTCCGCCATTGAAGAAGAATGTGACGTGTGCGTACTTCTCTGTCTCTGCTGTGTGCAGCTGCTTCTTGCCCTGCTGTGACAGGTATTCGCCCAGGGTGTTGGTGACATTCTCTTTCGGGAAGAGTATTCCCACGCCCTTGAATGATGCGTCGTATGGGGTCATGCAGTAGTACTTCAGTCCCGGTATGGTGCTCATTCCCTCCTCGGGCATATCCTGCTGTGTCAGCACCTGTGTCAGCTCCTTGGCGCGGTCGTTGCGGAAGTTGATGAAGATTACAGCGTCGCCCTCCTCAATTTTTCCGTTTACGGATGCGTTGGCTATGGCCTTGATGAACTCGTCGGTCACTCCCTCGTCGTAACTCTCCTGCATTGCCTGCACCATGTCGGTGGCCTGCTTGCCCACACCGTTCACTATCAGGTCGTAAGCCTCCTTCACTCGGTTCCAGCGCTTGTCGCGGTCCATGGCGTAGAAGCGGCCTATTATGCTTGCGATGTTGGCGTCATTGGCCTTGCACTTCGCGTCAACCTGCTCTATGAAGCCCTTTCCTGACTTCGGGTCCGTGTCACGTCCGTCCATGAAGCAGTGTACGAACAGCTGCTGTGAGAGGCCGTATTCCTTGCCCACCTCTATCAGCTTGAACAGGTGATCCAGTGAGGAGTGCACGCCACCGTTTGATGTCAGTCCCATCAGGTGCAGCTTCTTGCCGTTGGCTTTGGCGTATTCGTATGCCTCCTTTACCTGTGGGTTCTGTACGATGGAGCCGTCAGCGCAGGCGCGGTTGATTTTAACAAGATCCTGATAGACAATACGTCCGGCGCCAATATTGAGGTGTCCCACTTCAGAGTTGCCCATCTGTCCGTCGGGAAGGCCCACGTCCTCGCCTGAAGCCTGTAGCTGTGACACACTGCTTACTGCCTGGAGGTAGTCCAGATATGGTGTCGGGGTGTTGAAGATAACGTCTCCTGCACCATGCTTGCCGATTCCCCATCCGTCGAGAATCATCAAAAGAGCTTTTTTTGCCATATTTTTATGTTGCGTTTTAATTCTATTTCTTTTCCGTTTGCAAAGGTACTGCAATGCAATGAAATAGACATCTGAAAATTGTTAAATAATAATAAAATCATAGATTTGTAAAAAAAAGTGGTGTAAAGTGGGGCGAAGTGGGGGATTTTTTGTACCTTTGCCTGCAAAAAGAATTAATAAATAAGAACGTACGTGCGTTTTCTCGGAAACATAGAGGCAAAGATAGACATGAAGGGCCGTGTCTTTCTGCCTGCGGCCTTCAGGAAAGTGCTGCAGACAGAGGGCGTGGAGCAGCTTGTGATGCGCAAGGATGTGCATGAGGAGTGTCTTGTCCTCTATCCGGAAAGCGTGTGGAACGAGCAGATGGACAGCATGCGCGCCAGGCTTGACCGATGGAACCGCCGCCAGCAGCAGTTATTCCGCCAGTTTGTAAGTGACGTGGATCTGCTCTCGCTTGACGGCAACGGCCGTTTTCTCATATCCAGCCGCTACAAGCGTATGGCAGGGATAGAGCAGACGGTGCGCTTTATCGGCATGGGAGACACTATCGAGATATGGGCCGTAAGGGACGGGGAGCCGTTCGGGGACGGCTGTGATCTGGGGGCCGCGCTTGAGGAACTGATGCACGATACAGACAGAAAGTGATGGAGGAGCAGGCTTACCATATACCAGTGTTATTAGAAGAGAGCGTTGATGGTCTGAACATCAGCCCGGATGGAGTGTATGTTGACGCGACATTCGGCGGAGGCGGCCACAGCAGCGAGATGGTGCGCCGCATGGGGAACGGCGGCAACGGACGTCTGTTCTCATTTGATCAGGATGCGGATGCGGAACGTAACGTACAGTCGTCACCACTTTTGGCGGAGGCGCAGCGTACAGGCCGCTTTGTGTTTGTAAGGAGTAACTTCCGCTATCTGAAGAACTGGATGCGCTATCATGATGTGGGCCATGTGGACGGACTGCTTGCCGACCTCGGAGTGTCAAGCCATCACTTTGACGATGAGACGCGCGGCTTCTCCTTCCGCTTTGACTCTCCGCTGGATATGCGCATGAATACAAGGGCCGGCATTACCGCCGCGGAGGTGCTGGACACGTATGATGAGGCCCGGTTAGCGGATATATTCTACCTGTACGGGGAGCTGAAGGCAGCGCGGAAGATTGCTGCGGCCATTGTGAGGACAAGGCAGCAGCAGCCAATAAGGACCACGCAGGACTTCATGCAGGCCGTGGAGCCGTTCTTCAAGCGTGAGCGTGAGAAGAAGGACATGGCGAAACTGTTCCAGGCTTTGCGCATAGAGGTGAACCATGAGATGGATGCTCTGCGGGAACTGCTGCAGGCTGCGACGGAGGTGCTTGCTCCGGGCGGCAGACTCAGCGTGATAACGTACCACAGTCTGGAGGACCGCATGGTGAAGAACTTCATGAAGACGGGCAATGCGGAGGGCCGGCGGTGCACGGACTTCTACGGAAGGGTGCAGACACCGTACCGTATGGTGAACAATAAGGTCATAGTCCCGGCGGAAGAGGAGCTGACGGCCAATCCGCGTTCAAGGAGCGCGAAGCTCAGAATAGCGGAAAGATGCGTGGAGAACGGTTGAAACTATATATTTAGGAGATATACCTTGAATGGAAGATAAGGAAGAAATACAGGATAAGGCACAGCAGTCGGCGGAGAAACTCCAGGAGAATACTGCGGAGACAGGAGACGCTTCTGTCCAGTCAAGCCGTGTGCTTGGCAACAAGACCATAGAGGAGGTGATACGCAGGGAGGCCAAGGAGGAGCAGGACACGTCCGCGCCGTTCTCCATATCCAAGACGCTGGGAGGTGTTATCATAGCCAGGGCGTTCCAGAAGCAGATAGGCCTGGTGCTGCTGGTGTCACTATTCCTTATTATATATATAAACAACCGCTATGTATGCCAGAAGAAGATGGTGGAGATAGAGAAGGTGGAGAGGCTGATAGTGGATGCAAGGAACAAGGCAACGGTGTGCAGCAGCATACTGACGGAGCGAAGCCGTGAGAGTAATATACTGAAGAGGCTGGCGGATTACGGAGACTCCACACTGACGATAGCCAGTGAGCCGCCGTACCTGATAAGAGTTAAGGAGTAGAGAAGTGTACAGTTATTCGCGGAAGATAGACGATGAGTAAGTTTGAATATCAGAAGTCAATGCTCAGATATACGGTCTTTGCCGTATTGCTGACAATGCTTGCCCTGGGTGTCCTTGCCAAGGGATTCTATATCATGACCGTAGAGCGTGACTATTGGAACAAGGTTAACGCCAAGATGAAGTTTGACAGTATCACTGTCGACGCTGTTCGCGGCTGCATTCTCAGTGACAACGGACAGCGTCTGGCCTGCAATCTGCCGGAGTACCGTATGTATATGGATTTTGTGGCGCTGCAGGAGAGCAAGGCGGACACCCTGTGGCACGACTCGATAGGCAATGATACCCGTACGCTGCGTGTGCTGTGTGACAGTCTGCACGCGATATTTCCGCAGCAGTCGGCGGCGGATTTCCTGGCGCATCTGAAGGAAGGCTATGACAGACGCAGCCGTTACTGGCCGGTAGTGAGGCAGCGTGTGACGTATACCGTATACAACAGGGTGAAGAGCCTGCCGATATTCCGCCTGAAACCGGGTGTTGGAGGCTTCGTTGCCAAGAGGTTCATGGTGCGCAAGAGACCGTATGGCACTATGGCCGCAAGTATCCTCGGGGACACATATAGTGAGGGAGGGGACGCTTACTCCGGACTGGAGAAGGCGTATGACTCCATACTGAGGGGCAGCGCGGGCTATAAGCACCGCCGCAAGGTGCTGAACGGATGGGTGGATATGCTTGACTCCGTGGCATTGGACGGCAATGACATCGTGACGACTATCGATGTGGGCATCCAGGACCTTGCGGAGAGGGCGCTGATAAAGGAACTGCGCGAGGTGAACGGATACACCGGCGTGGCCATTGTGATGGAAGTGGCTACGGGTGACATCAAGGCCATGGTGAATGTGGACCGCGATTCCACCGGAGGCTTCCGTGAGGGACGCAACCATGCCATAGCGGACTTCCTGGAGCCGGGCTCCGTTTTCAAGACGGCCAGTTTCATGGTGGCGCTGGAGGACGGCGTGATTGACACCACGGACAAAGTGGATACGGGCTGTGGACTGATGAAGATGTATTCTGCCACTATGCGAGACCATAACTGGCACAGAGGAGGCTACGGCGTAATATCCGTTCCAAGAGTGCTGCAGGTTAGCTCTAACATAGGTGTCAGCTACCTGATAGACAAGAATTACAAGGACAAGCCGGAGAAGTTTGTTGAGGGGCTACACCGTGTGGGCATTGCCGAGGATCTGGACCTGCCCTTCCCGGAATACAAGAAGCCGCGTGTGCGTATGCCGAAGAAGAACTCACGAGGTCAGTGGACAAACTGGAGCAAGACGGCTTTGCCATGGATGAGCATAGGATATGAGACCAATGTGCCTCCGATTTCCGTCCTTACATTCTATAATGCGATAGCAAACAACGGGGTGATGGTAAGGCCGCGCTTCGTGACGAGAGTGGAGAAGGACGGGGAAGTGGTGAAGGAATACCCCGTGGAGGTGCTGAAGAACGGGATATGCAGCAAGCAGACACTCGGTAAGATGCAGACAATGCTGCGCCAGGTGGTGAGCATAGGACTGGGAAAGACAGCCGGCTCGTCGTCATTCAGCGTCTCCGGCAAGACAGGAACGGCGCAGAAGGCAAGCAATGGAGGCTACAAGAACGGCACGGTGAACTATCTGCTGTCCTTCTGTGGGTATTTCCCTTCAGAGTCACCGCGGTATTCCTGCATAGTATGTATACACAAGGCCGGTCTGCCAGCATCCGGAGGACTGATGAGCGGACAGGTGTTCCATGACATTGCGGAGGGTATCATGGCCAAGAACATTAAGTATGACGTGAAGCAGGCTACGGATTCCCTTACTACATTCATCCCGGACGTGAAGGCCGGCAATGTGCTTGCGGCGGACTATGTGCTGTCACGGCTCGGCTTCAGCAGTGAGGGCGGATGGAACGGTATGCAGTCTGATGGAAAGCCTGTGTGGGGAGTGGTGGAACGCAAGCCACGCACGTCGGCTATAAGGCGCACCACCGTGATACGGGGACGCAAGATGCCCGATGTAAAGGGTATGGGGGCGCGTGATGCGGTATATCTTATAGAGAGCCGAGGCGCGAGGGTCACCATTAGAGGCCGTGGAAAGGTGAAGATACAGAGTAAGCCGGCAGGTGCCCAGATACGCAAAGGGGAAAGGGTCGTGCTTGAACTGGCCTGATGGACTACAGGGCTTTGATACCGGACACCGTCAAGAAGTGAAACTTTAATCATAAAGATTGATACGAATATGAAACTATCAGAAATCATAAAGAATGTCAGGCCACTGCAGGTAGCAGGCACACTGGACGTAGACATCACTGGCATAAACATCGACTCGCGTCTTGTGAAGCGCGGAGAGCTGTTCGTTGCCATGCGCGGCACGCAGACTGACGGACATGACTATATACCAAAGGCCATAGGACAGGGGGCTGCCGCTGTGCTGTGCGAGGAGATACCGGCGGACGTTCCGGACGGCGTCACCTTTGTGAAGGTGCAGAACTGTGAGGATGTTGTGGGTCTGGCGGCCACTACCTTCTATGGTAATCCGACGGCAAAGGTGAAACTTGTGGGAGTGACGGGAACCAACGGCAAGACAACTGTTGCCACATTATTATATAATATGTTCCGCATCATGGGCCACAAGTGCGGACTGCTGTCCACTGTATGTAACTATATAGAGGACGAGGCGGTGCCTTCAACACATACAACACCTGACCCCATAGAGCTGAACAGGCTGCTGGCGCGTATGGTTGAGGCAGGTTGTGAGTACGTCTTTATGGAGTGTTCGAGCCATGCCATAGCGCAGAAGCGTATAGGAGGACTGACATTCGCAGGCGGACTGTTCACTAACCTGACGCGGGATCATCTGGATTACCACAAGACTTTCGAGAACTACCGTGACGCAAAGAAGGCCTTCTTTGACTCTTTGCCCAAGTCTGCCTTTGCAATAACCAATGCTGATGACAAGAACGGCATGGTGATGGTGCAGAATACCAAGGCCGTTGTAAAGACATATTCCACACGTTCCATGGCGGACTTTATGGCCCATATCATAGAATGTCATTTTGAGGGAATGTATCTTGACATAGACGGCAGGGAGGTCGGCGTGCAGTTCATAGGCAAGTTCAATGTCAGCAACCTGCTTGCCGTATATGGTGCGGCGCGTATGCTTGGCAAGGAACCGGATGATATACTCGTGGTGATGAGCACACTGAAGAGTGTCTCCGGCCGTCTGGAGCCGCTGCGCTCACCGGAAGGCTATACCGCAATAGTGGATTATGCCCATACTCCCGACGCACTGGAGAATGTCCTGAACGCCATTCATGAGGTTCTCAATGGAAAGGGACAGATAATCACAGTGTGCGGAGCAGGTGGCAACCGTGATAAGGGAAAGCGTCCGCTGATGGCACAGGAAGCAGTCAGGCAGAGCGACAGGGTTATCATCACCAGTGACAACCCCCGTTTCGAGGAGCCGCAGGCCATCATAGACGATATGCTCGCTGGTTTGACACCGCAGCAGATGAAGAAGACCCTCGTGATAGTGGACCGCAGGGAGGCGATAAAGACTGCCTGTATGCTTGCAGGTAAAGGGGATGTGATACTTGTGGCAGGCAAGGGACATGAGGATTATCAGGAGGTTAAGGGCGTGAAGCATCACTTTGACGACAAGGAGGAGCTCAGAAAGGCCTTCTAAAGCAATAAGGTTAACAAAAGAATAAGGATATGCTATACTATCTTTTCAGATTTTTGGAGCAGTGGGACATTCCCGGAGCGGGAATGTGGAGCTACATATCGTTCCGCTCACTGCTGGCGCTGATTCTATCACTTGTCATCTCTGTGTGGTTTGGCGAGATATTCATCAAGTGGATGAGACGCCATGGAGGGCTCGAGGCACAGCGTGACAGGACTGTGGACCCGTATGGAGTGGAGAAGCGCGGCGTGCCGACCATGGGAGGAGTCATAATCATTGTGGCCACCATAGTGCCCTGTCTGCTCTTTGGCAGACTGCGCAACATCTATATGCTGCTGATGATTGTCACCACATTGTGGCTCGGAGCCATAGGCTTTGCTGATGACTATATAAAGATGAAGGTGACAAAGGACGGGCTGAGACCGGTATACAAGCTGATAGGCCAGGCTTGTCTCGGACTGATAGTTGGCCTTACGTTGTGGCTTAGCCCTGATGTGGTGATACGCGAGAACGTCTCTGTGCAGAGGCATAACCAGGAGGTGGTGATACATAAGAGTGCTCCCGTGAAGTCAACCACTACAACAATACCGTTTGTAAAGGACAATAACCTTAACTATACGGATGCTCTGTTCTCGTGGCTGGGTACACACCGCAGTGCCGCAGGATGGATATTCTTTGTGGTACTGACAACATTTGTGGTGATGGCGGTAAGCAACGGCTCCAACCTTAATGACGGCATGGACGGAATGTGTGCCGGCAACTCGGCCATAATATGCGTGGCGCTTGGCGTGCTGGCATACGTGTCGAGCCATATAGGATACGCGTCATACTTTAATATAATGTATATACCGCAGTCGGAGGAGCTTGTCATCTTCCTGTGCGCCTTTGCCGGAGCGCTGATAGGATTCCTTTGGTATAACGCATATCCTGCGCAGATATTCATGGGCGATACCGGTTCGCTGGCAATAGGTGGCATTATCGCTGTCACGGCGATCATTATCCATAAGGAGCTGCTTGTGCCGCTGCTGTGCTTCGTGTTCTTCATGGAGAGCATATCGGTGATGTTTCAGGTACAGTATGCCAAGTATGGTAACCGCAAGGGACAGAAGCTGCGTTTCTTTAAGCGTGCGCCTATACATGACGCGTTCCGTATCAAGCCCGGGCAGATAGGAAGCGATGTGCATATTCTGCTCAACTGGCCGCGAGGCTGCTGGCTTGAGTCGAAGATAACGACACGTTTCTGGATTATTACGGTATTGCTGGCCGCTCTGGCTATTGTGACACTGAAAATAAGATAGGCTGGATTGCGGCAGTATGGCAAAGCAGTGAGAGATTATAAAATATAAATAAAAAGATATGGAGAAGTTAGTTATTCTTGGAGCTGGCGAGAGCGGCGTGGGAACAGCTATCCTTGCAAAGCAGCAGGGATATGATGTGTTTGTGTCTGATATGGGTACCATAAAGGCGAAGTACAAGAAGAAGCTTGACGAGAATGGCATACGCTGGGAGGAAGGACACCATACGGAGCAGGAGATACTATGCGCTACGGAGGTCGTGAAGAGTCCGGGCATACCTGATACGGCACCTATGGTGCAGGCGCTTATCAGACAGGGTACTCCAATCCTTGCGGAGTTAGAGTTCGCAAAGAGGTACAGTAAGGGCAAGACTGTATGTATTACGGGCTCCAACGGTAAGACCACAACAACTTCTCTGATATATTATATAATGAGGAAGTGGGGTGTCGATGTGGGTCTTGCAGGTAACATTGGCCGCTCATACGCAATGCAGGTGGCTACGGAGGATCATGACTGGTATGTGCTTGAGATTAGTTCCTTCCAGTTGGACAATATGTTTGACTTCCGTGCTGATGTCTCCGTGCTGATGAATATTACCCCTGACCACCTTGACCGCTATGAGTTCAATATGCAGAACTATGTGGACTCGAAGATGCGCATAATACAGAACCAGACTCCCAAGGACACGTTTGTATACTGGAACGAGGACGAATATATCGGCAATGAACTGCGCAAGCGCCTTGACGGCTATCTCCCAAAGCCCACGCCTTCATCACGTCCGGCTTTTATGGGTAATCCAACTCTTGAGCCTTTCTCTGATAAGGATATTGATCCCAATAGTGATTTCCCACTGCCCGGTAAGCATAACCAGCGTAATATGATGGCGGCGCGTGCCGCAGTGCGTGCCGCTATGGCCAAGATGAACCTCACAATGGGACAGCAGTGCGCATACGAGGAGATATTGGAGCGCTGCCTGCGCGACTTCCCTGGTGTGGAGCACCGTCTGGAGAAGGTCGTGGAGAAGGACGGAGTGCTGTGGATTAATGATTCAAAGGCAACAAACGTGGATGCCTGTCATGTGGCTCTGGAGGCCATGAGCCGTCCTGTTGTGCTTATAGTCGGAGGCAAGGACAAGGGCAATGACTATGAAAGCATCAAGCCGCTGGTCCGTCAGAAGTGCTGCGCACTGGTATACCTTGGTGCGGATAATGAGAAACTGCATACGGCCTTTGACAGTCTGGGGCTTCCTGTTGCTGACACTCATTCCATGAAGGAGTGCGTCGAGGCGTGCAGAAGTCTTGCAAGACAGGGCGATGTGGTGCTTCTGTCGCCATGCTGCGCCTCATTTGACCTGTTCAAGAACATGGAAGACCGTGGAGAGCAGTTCAAGGCTTTGGCTGCGGAATAACGTGATTCAGATTAGATATTTAAGGAGTAAAAATGGATAGGCTTAAACAGCTACGTAACATATTTAAAGGTGATAGCATAATATGGATGATATTCTTCCTGCTGTGTGTTATCAGCATACTGGAAGTGTACTCGTCCTCGTCAATTCTGGGATACAAGACGGGTAACTATTGGTATGCCGCCTTCTATCATACGGCCCTGCTTGGAGTGGGACTGGTGGTGATGGTGTGTGTGCTCAATGTGCCATGCCGTTACTTTAAGATAATGACACCGCTCATGGTGCCATTATCTGTCGTGCTGCTTGTGCTGGTCTATCTGATAGGAACGAAAGAGAATGACGCCGCGCGCTGGATAAAACTGTTTGGGGTCATTCCTGTACAGCCTTCCGAGATAGCCAAGGGTACTATGGTATTGGCTACAGCTCATATTCTAAGTCAGTTGCAAACACCAAACGGTGCCCATCCTAAGGCGTTCAAGTATGTGTGTATCACAGCAGGAGTACTTATAGCATTGATATTCCCGGAGAACTTCTCCACTGCCGCCTTGATGGGTGTGGTGGTGTTCATAATGATGATTATAGGCCGTGTGCCTATGAGGCAGATAGGTTATCTGTGCTCCGGTGTGGTGTTTGTGGCATTGCTCAGCGTGATGGCAGTATTCATGTTAGGTAAGTCCAAGGACCAGCTTGCACATGATGAGGTGGCGAAGGAGCGGCAGTTGACGGAGGTTGTGCATGAAAAGGCGGATAAGGAGAGTGCCACGGGCAGCCGTGGGAGTCTGCTGCACCGTCTGGACTTATGGAAAGATCGTATGAGTAACTTCCTGAATACGGAGTATGTGGAGCCGGAGAAATATGATCTTGACAAGAACGGACAGGTGGGTCATGCCAATATAGCCATATCCTCAAGCAACTTTCTTGGTGTAGGACCGGGCAATTCCGTTCAGCGTGACTTCCTGCCTCTGGCATTCTCGGACTTTATCTATGCCATTATCTTTGAGGAGTTGGGATGGATAGGCGCCGCCTTTGTGGCATTGCTGTATATATCACTGCTTTTCCGCACTGGGTACATAGCCCGCCAGTGTCAAAATACCTTTCCGGCATACCTCGCCATGGGGCTTGCTCTTATGATAGTGGTGCAGGCTCTGTTCAATATGTGCGTGGCGGTAGGCCTGGCGCCGGTCACTGGTCAGCCGCTGCCGCTTATCAGTAAGGGTGGAACCTCAAGTATCATCAACTGCATATATATAGGAGTGATACTCAGCATAAGCAGGACGGCGAAGAGAAGGGATGGTGACGGACCGGCGGTGACGCATAAGGCCGCATAGACAGCTGACCTGTCTTAGGGTGTACAGAATATAAATATAAGGAGAATACCGATAGTAATATATAAGACTAATGGAAGAACCGAGAGTAATAATCAGCGGAGGCGGAACAGGAGGGCATATCTTTCCTGCTGTTAGCATAGCGAACGCCATTATGGCAAAGCGTCCGGACGCGAAGATACTGTTTGTTGGAGCGGAGGGAAGAATGGAGATGACACGTGTGCCGGAGGCGGGATATGACATAAAGGGGCTGCCGGTGCGCGGACTGATACGTCCGCTTTGGAGCCTTAGAAACATTGGTGTGATGATAGACTTCTTCAAGAGCAAGCGCATGGTGAAGAGTATCATCAAGGACTTCAAGCCTCATGTGGCGGTTGGAGTTGGCGGTTATGCCTCCGCACCGACATTGAATGCGGCGGCAGCACTTGGCATTCCCTGTCTTATACAGGAGCAGAACTCGTATGCAGGTGTCACAAACCGCTCGCTTGCCAGCAAGGCTGCGAGGATATGTGTGGCGTATGATGGCATGGAGAGGTTCTTTCCGGCAGAGAATATTATAAAGACGGGTAATCCCGTAAGGCAGTCACTTGTCGGCAACACGGCGACAAAGGCGGATGCCTGCGAGGCTCTTGGACTGAGTAAGGAATATCCTACCATACTCGTAATCGGAGGTTCTCTCGGAGCACGCACTATCAATGATGCAATAGCTAACGGAATAAGGCGTTTCGAGGAGAAAAAGATACAGGTTATATGGCAGACTGGTAAGTACTATGCGGAAGATTGCGCGCGCAAGGCCCGTGAAGCCGGAGCTGTGATGGTGCGTCCGCAGGCTTTCATCACCGATATGGCGACAGCATACAAGGCTGCGGACATTGTGATAAGCCGTGCTGGAGCCTCAAGCATCAGCGAGCTGTGCCTGTTGGGCAAGGCGGCTATACTTGTTCCATCACCCAATGTGGCGGAGGATCATCAGACAAAGAACGCCAAGGCCCTTTCTGATAGGAACGCAGCAGTCCTCGTTCCGGATGCTGCCGCATCCAAGACGCTGGTGGAGGAGGCCATTGCCCTTGTGTCAGACCCGTCAGCCATAACGGCGCTGGAGCTTGAAGTAAGCAAACTCGCATTGCGTGACTCTGCCGATATAATAGCTACGGAAGTGCTGAAACTGGCGGAGGGGAAATAGCATGATACGAATAATGAAAATGAACTTAAAGTAATATTAGATGAAAGCTGTATATTTCATAGGTGCGGGCGGCATTGGCATGAGTGCCATAGCACGCTATTTCATGCGTCGGGGCATGGTGGTGGCCGGATATGACAAGACACCGTCCAAGCTGGCCGAGCAGCTGGAGCATGAGGGAATGCTGATACATTATGAGGATAATGTAGAGCTGATACCGATGGCTTGCCGTAATCCGCAGGAATGCCTTGTCGTTTATACTCCTGCCATACCGCAGGAGCACAGTGAGTTGCAGTTTTTCCGTCAGGGAGGCTTTGATATACAGAAGCGTGCACAGGTTCTTGGTACACTGACACGTGAGCATAAGGGACTTTGTGTGGCCGGTACGCACGGCAAGACCACCACGTCCACGATGTGCGCTCATATAATGCACCAGTCGGCGGCGGACTGTAATGCCTTCCTTGGCGGCATATCCAAGAACTACGGCACAAACTATATATTGTCAGATAATTCAGATTACGTCGTGATAGAGGCGGATGAGTTTGACCGCTCTTTCCATTGGCTGCGCCCATGGATGACAGTCATAACGTCATCAGACCCGGATCATCTGGACATCTATGGCACAAAGGAGGCCTATCTCGAGTCCTTCAGGCATTACACGACACTCATTCAGCCAGGCGGTGCACTAATTATACATACCGGACTTGAAATGAAGGCCGACGTGCCGCAGGGTGTACGCACGTACACATACGGTATGGAGGAGGGCGACTTCCATGCGAAGAATGTGAGGATAGAGAACGGTGAGATAACCTTTGACATGGTTTCACCGATAGAGAATGTGACGGGAGTGACGCTCGGACAGCCTGTTCCTATCAATATAGACAACGGCATAGGAGCTATGGCTATGGCCCAGCTCAATGGTTGTACGGCAGAGGAGCTGCGTTATGGCATGAAGACATACAAGGGCGTGGACCGCCGCTTCGACTTTGCACTGCGTACACCGCGCCATGTGGTGCTGTCAGACTACGCGCATCATCCAAAGGAGATATACCAGAGCGCAAAAAGTATGCGTGAGGTGTACCATGACCGCCATATCACCGCCATATTCCAGCCACACCTGTATACAAGGACACGTGACTTCTATGAGGATTTCGCGGCGGCACTGTCACAACTCGACGAGGTTATACTGTGTGACATCTATCCAGCAAGAGAGAAACCGATACCGGGAGTGACATCACAGCTGATATATGATCGTCTGAAACCCGGTGTGAAGAAGAGTATGGTGCACAAGGAGGACGTGCTTGACCTTGTAAGGAACCGTGACTTTGACGTGCTGATTATTCTCGGTGCCGGAGACCTTGACAACTATGTTACGGAGATAGCCCGTATCATTGAGGCAAAATAGCAACGCCAGTACCGGCAAAGGTACACACAGATATATGTATGAAGATAAATATTAACTGGAGGAAGACGCTTCTCGTCACGCTTGATGTGCTGCTGGCCGTTTACCTTGTCATGGCTTTCACCTCGTGGAATGAGCCTGACAGGAGCGGAGACGTGTGTACCAAGGTGGTGGTGAATATAGCTGACGACAACGTTAACGGCTTCCTGAACTCCGCTGAGATAAAGTCGCTACTTGAAAGGAGGCATCTCTATCCGCTGGCGTGGAAGATGAAGGATGTCAATCCACGTCAGATAGAGCAGGCCCTGATGCGTATGCCGTTCGTAAGGACGGCACAATGCTACACAACCGTTGACGGACACGTGTGTATCACTATCACACAGCGCACGCCTATAGTGCGTGTCAAGAGCGATAACGGTGATGACTACTATATAGACGATAACGGAGGAGTGATGCCGAACTCACAGTACACCAGTGACATGATGATAGTCACGGGCAGAGTGTCCAGACACTACGCCTGTACCTATCTCTATCTGCTCGCACAGCAGCTTATGTCTGACCCGCTATGGCGCAACCAGATAGAGCAGATAAATATGCTGCCGGACATGACTGTGGAGTTAGTGCCGCGTGTTGGGGACCACATTGTTAATATAGGGCGGCTGCCTGCGGCTGACACGGACGCTGCCAGACGTGCGGCAATAGATGAATATGTTACCAAACAGATGAAACGCCTGACACTATTCTATAAGGAAGGGCTTAAATATGCGGGATGGAGCAGGTATGACTACATCAACCTTGAGTATGCCAACCAGATAGTATGCCGCAAAAGGGACGTGGAGCCATAACATAATAAGTATAAGGATTAAGTATCAGAAACAAACAATTAGGATAAAGAAATATGCCAGCAAGGAATTTTGTCGTAGCCATTGAGCTCAGCTCAACAAAGATCAAGGGTATTGCCGGACAGAAAAAGTCTGACGGCAGCATTGCGGTGCTCGCTGTTGTCAGTGAGGATGCCAGGCAATGTATAAGAAACGGTGTCGTATACAACATAGACAAGACCGTACAGTGTATTACCAACATCGTGCATAGACTGCGCAGTCAGCTCAAGGCCAATATAAAGCACGTGTATATTGGTGTGGGCGGACAGTCCATACACTCTGAACGCAATGTGATTGTGAAGGAGATACGCAACGGCATACCTGTGACGCAGCAGCTGATAGTGGAGATGATGGACCAGAACCGCGGCATGGAGTATCCCGATATCGAGATTCTTGATGTGGAGGTACAGGAATATCGCGCCGACTCGCTGATGCAGACAGACCCGGTTGGCATACTGTGCTCACGTCTGGACGGTAATTTCCTGAACATACTTCAGAGCAAACGCCACTACCAGAAGCTGAACTCATGCTTTGACAAGGCTGGCATAAAGCTGGCGGAGATTTATCTTGCGCCATTCGCACTGGCAGATGCTGTGCTCACACCGGTGGAGAAGCGCAGCGGATGTGTCCTTGTTGACATGGGAGCGGACACCACCACCGTGATGGTATATTACAAGAATATCATACGTCACGTTGCTGTGATACCGCTTGGTGGCAACAATATCACCAAGGATATATGCTCCTTGCAGGTGGAGGACACCGATGCGGAGAACCTGAAGCTGCGCTATGCCTCCGCATACACAGCCCCGGAGGACATTGATGTGTCACTGAAATATGACATAGACCGTGACCGCAAGGTTGAAAGCTCACGCTTTATAGAGATTGTTGAGGCGCGTGTGCAGGAGATAATTGCCAATGTCTGGAACCAGGTGCCGCAGGATTTCGTGGACAAGATACTTGGAGGAATAGTGCTGACAGGCGGTGCCGCCAACATGAAGAATATGGATGTGGCGTTCCGCAAGCAACTGAAGATAGACAAGGTGCGCCAGGCTAAGTTCGTGACATACACCATCAACAGCACCAATGCGGAGATTAACGCCCATGATGGCACGATGAATACCCTGCTCGGTCTGCTGGCTAAGGGCGACCAGAACTGTTATGCGGCGGAGGAACCGAAGAAACCGCAGGATATGTTTGAGGACAATGCGGCGGAAAGTGACAGCGCCGCTCCTGATGTCACACTGCGCGACCCGCATACCCTGCCATCCGGAGTGGTGCCGACAGCAGCGGAGAAGGAGGCAGCGGCACGCAGAACGGCCGAGGAAAAGAAACGGAAAGAGGAAGAGGAGGCCGCCCGTGTGGCCGCTGCGGAGGAGGCTGCGCAAAAGGCAGCGGAAGATATTGGCGGAAAGAAGAAGCCCGGCTTGGGTGCGAAGTTAGTGAAGTGGCTTTCCGGATTTACAGCGCCAGAGGAATAAATAACGATAAATACATATAGGAATATGTCTGACAATAATAACAACATACTCGATTTCGGCCCGGCCGTAAAGGAGAAGAGCATAATAAAGGTAATAGGAGTAGGCGGCGGTGGCGGCAACGCCGTGAACCACATGTACCGTGAGGGTATCCATGATGTGTCGTTCGTGCTGTGCAATACTGACGCCCAGGCACTCAATGACTCGCCCGTGCCGGTGCATCTGCAGCTTGGCTCTGAGGGACTCGGTGCGGGAAACAGGCCCGCCAAGGCTGCTGAAGCGGCCGAGGAGAGTATTGAGGACGTGCGCCGTATGCTGGACGACGGCACCAAGATGGCGTTCATCACCGCAGGAATGGGCGGCGGTACTGGTACGGGAGCGGCGCCTGTGATTGCCCGTGAGTCCAAGAACATGGGAATACTCACCGTTGGCATCGTTACCATCCCGTTCAAGTTCGAGGGCAAGATGAAGATCAACCAGGCGCTGGACGGCGTGGAGGAGATGGCAAAGAATGTCGACGCGCTGTTAGTTATCAACAATGAGCGCCTGCGTCGCATATATGGTGAGATATCAATGATGGAGGCTTTCGCCAAGGCTGACGACACTCTCAGCGTGGCGGCAAAGAGTATCGCGGAGATAATCACGGTTCACGGACAGATAAATCTGGACTTCAATGATGTGAAGACAGTGCTGAAGGACGGTGGCGTGGCAATAATGTCGACCGGTTACGGTGAAGGTGAGGGACGTGTGAAGCGTGCTATAGACGATGCGCTCAACTCTCCGCTGCTCAATGATAATGATGTGTTCCATGCAAAGAGGATTCTCATTAACATCTCTTTCCACAGTGATGAGGGACAGCACAAGGGTCTTATGATGGACGAGATGAATGATGTGAACGACTTCATGGAGAAGTTTGCGGACAACTTCGAGTTAAAGTGGGGCGTGGCAAATGACCCTACGCTGGGAGACAGGGTGAAGGTCACCATACTTGCAACAGGTTTCGGACTGAAGGACGTGAACGAGGAGCTGGCAGACCGCATGACTAAGAAGCATACTGCAGAGGAACTGCAGCGTATAGCGGAGGAACAGGAGATAAAGGAGAAGCACGACAAGCGTTATGAGGTGTACTATGGCAAGGATGGCAGCAATATGCCGCAGAAGCGCAGCCCTAACATCTTCCTGTTTCCTGCGAATGATCTGGACAATGAGGACCTGATAATAGCGGTGGAGAACAGCCCTACATATTCTCGCACACGTCAGAAGCTGCTGGACTTTTCACAGCTTCTTGTGGGATACGGCACTTCTTCAGAGAGTGACTCCACCGCCCCATACGATAAGCATACCGGTGACACGGGCGATACAGGAGGTGTCATCAGTTTTGTTTAGAAGTGCTGTGAAGGTGATTGACTGACTTTTGTTTTTAATATGACAGGCAGACAGCGTTGTAATCGGATGTAAGTTACGGAGTAAGCATATAGGCATTACCCGGTAATGAGCCGCTGATTACAGCGCTGTCCGCTTTTTTATGCAGGTATAAACTTATAAAAAAACATCTATTATTATGCAATGGCAAACACTTATATCTAACCGCCGCCTTGGCCAGACGGGCCGTCATACGGAGAGGCATGATGAGCGTTCCGAGTTCAAGCGTGACTATGACCGCCTGATTTTCTCCGCTCCTTTCCGCCGATTGCAGAACAAGACGCAGGTATTTCCATTGCCTGGCAGCATCTTTGTGCATAACCGCCTCACCCATTCCCTTGAGGTCGCCAGTGTGGGAATGTCCCTTGGCAGCGACGTGGCGCGCCATGTCATTGCCAATGAGCCAGAACTTGCAGGCACACGTGTCGAGGAACTGGGCACAATAGTGTCCACCGCCTGCCTGGCACACGACTTGGGCAACCCTCCGTTCGGCCATTCCGGCGAGAAGGCCATACAGACTTTCTTCACGGAGAATGAGGGCGCGCGTCTGGAGAATATGCTGTCACCGCAGCTGTGGTGCGACCTCACGCACTTTGAGGGTAACGCCAACGCCTTCCGTCTGCTGACACACCGCTATTCCGGCAGGCGCATAGGCGGCTTCGTCATGACATATTCCATGCTCGCCTCCATCGTCAAGTATCCTTTCGCGTCATCGTATGCAGGCAGCCATGGCAAGTTTGGCTTCTTCAATACAGAGGCTGGCATCTTCAGAACCGTTGCCGACGCTTTAGGTATGCTGCGCCTTTCCGCTGAAGGGGATCCGTTGCGCTATGCGCGCCATCCGCTTGTCTACCTCGTTGAGGCCGCTGACGATATCTGTTATGAGGTGATGGACATTGAGGATGCGCACAAGCTGAAACTGCTGTCGTTCGAGGAGACGCGCAGTCTGCTGCTTGACTTCTTCGAGGAGGATACGCAGCGCCACATATTACAGCGCATAGAGACGGAGAATATCACTGACATTAATGAGCAGGTGGTCTATATGCGTGCCTGTGTTATAGGCAAGCTGGAGAACGAGTGCGCCGCCGCCTTCATCAATAATGAGCCGGACATCATGAACGGCACATTCAAGGGCTCGCTGATAGAACATATCCCGGAGCGGCAGAGGAACGCGTACAGGCGGTGCTCGAAGGTGGCCGTGGAGAGGATATACCGCTCCAAGCCCGTGCTTGATGTGGAACTGGCGGGCTACCGTGTTATGACGACACTCATGGAGCAGCTGGTTGACGCGGCGGTTAATCCTGGTCGCTTCTACTCCCAACAGCTGTTGCGCCGCGTTAGCAGCCAGTATGAGATAGACTCCAGTGACCTTGAGACACGTGTCATGGCAGTGGTGGACTTTATCTCGGGCATGACAGATGTGTTCGCACTGGACTTCTATCAGAAACTAAATGGAACCTCGCTGCCCATAGTATGATGTGGTGGCGCTTTGTCAAAACAATAAACAGTGATACCTTATGAGATTTAATTTCTGGCACAAGCTGTTCTTTCTCCGCGAGAGCGACCGTTACGCCCTGCTCTTTGTCATACTCATGGTGATGTCTGGGATTGCGGTGGGTGTTATCCTTGACATTCGCGGCGGTTCAAGGTATGATGACTACCGTAAGGCGGCCAGCCGCTACAGTCCTGACGGCCATTCCGCACGCCAGTCTGCGGATAATGGTTATGCACAACAGGACATCGGCTATGGTGATGGCTCGCGCGCATCAGGGAGTGTCCCTTCTTTCACACCCTTCCCCTTTGACCCTAATGTTGCGGACAGCACCACTCTGCTGCGTCTTGGACTTATGCCGTGGATGGTGCGTAACATATACCGCTACCGTGCCCATGGCGGACGCTACCGCCGTCCCGAGGACTTTGCGCGCACATACGGCCTCACGCTGGCGCATTACCGTAAGCTGGAGCCTTACATACGTATAGAACAGGAGGTCATGGCGGCAGATGTGGTGGGGCGCGGCAGTGACAATCATGCTGTGACGGCGCCTCGTTCAGAACCGTATACAGCCGCTCACAGCAGCGTTTCTGCATATCCCGTGAAGCTGACGCTAAGCGATGAGAAGGTGGATGTGAACACTGCCGACACCATTCTGCTGAAACGCATACCCGGCATAGGCTCATACTTTGCCCGTAGAATAGTGGAACTGAGGGCGCACCGTGGCGCTTTCGTCTCTACAGAGGAACTGTTGGCAATACGGAACTTCCCCGAGACGGCGCTGTCATACATGACCGTGTCGCAGAACTTTGCGCCAATCCATGTTAACAGCATGACATTGCAGCAGCTGCACCAGCATCCTCTGATAAATTATACACAGGCGCGTGATATATGTTCACTGCGCCGCACCTCCGGCCCCATCCGTTCCATGGCCGATATGGAGTTCATCCGCTCGTTCACGCCGGAACAGTTGCGCCGTATGGAGCCCTTCCTGAAGTTTGACTGACATACATACGCCCATTGTATATATAGATAACACAGCGGTATGAGCCGCCACAAAACCACCAAACAACTAAACCACTAAAATTGTATATCTAAAGAAGACAGCAGTAAGAGCCTCTATGTAGGCTTCTTACTGCTGTCTTCTTTATATGTTAAGTGTTGTCTATTCAGCCGGTTTCACATCCACACCTATCAGGCGTATGTACTGGCTTTGTTTCCTTCTTGCACTTGTGGTAAACGAATTGACGGTGTGCATTATCTTGAAGGCATGGCTGTACACCAGTGTCTGCGGCGTGTATCTCACGGTAAACGTGCTTACGGCATCGCTTGGAGCAACGAAGATTCTTCCGGAACCATCCACGTTCTCCATTGCATTCCTACTAAGCCATGTTGAGCTTCCATTTGGCAAAGGTTTGTATGTGTCCTCCTCCAGATCTTGATCCTGTCCGTCCGCCATAACCACATAGCAGTTCAGTGGCAGCTCGTCCGTTATGCTTTCATCAGTTTGCGGTGCTATGCTGAAGGTGATGTCATACGCCTTGCCCGGCATCATGACGTGGTTCAGTCTTATACCTAAAGTAGTAGCAGCAAAGGTGTTAGCCGTTGGCAGGAAAGTCGTTACATATTGGTTGTCCTTTATTCCCCATTTGGGATCACAGGTTATAAGTCGTGGAAAATACGCTTCAGTGGGACAGAAGTTTACAAATGCAGCTTTGTCGTTTCCGTAAGGAAGCAATGTCTCCATATTAGCCGGTACATAGAAAGGCTCGTTGGCCTCTTTCTCTATCTGGGCAATGACTTCCTCCACTATATTGTCAGGTATATTAATGAAGTATATGCTGCCGTCGTCGCACACCTCTGTACTATCTGCCATAGCTTTCACCTGCTCCTCTGTCAGAGAAGCGGCATAGGCGTTTACCTTCTTGTTTATAAGGTCGTATAGCAGACAGCGTGATTCTCCGTACTTCTCTGTCAGTTTCGCATAGATATCCGTTGCCCCTGTAAATACAATAGGGATATCTGCCCCGTATGTAATGTGCAGTCTGTTGTAATTTATGACATTGCTAATGGTCTTGTCTATTCTCATCTCCGTTTCCTTTGTTAGGAAAGTCTTACCGTCGAGAATGTAATATCCCCTGCAATAATATGTTGTTCCGGGTGTAAGCAGCGTGTCTTGCAGGTTAAAATTTGCGTGGTTGCTGAAAGGATGTGCGTAAATCCATTTCTCTGTATTGTCACCGAGTAGGCAGATGTAATAATCTGTGGCTGGATCCCATGTATAGTTGTATTTGTCCAGTGGTACAGAGAAGTCTGTTATATGGTAGTCTGAAATCAGAAAACCACACCATCCACTGTTTTTGCCGTACCAAGCCCCCTCTTTTCCGTAGTCTGTTATGTTCATATAAAGCGGAAGAGTCCACATATAATAGCTTGTTTTATACCTGAACCCTGCTGATATAAAGTCATCGCCAGTAGGAATCTCCACTCCATACATAGAAACCTCCTCGTCCATTATAGTGTCTTTTGAACCGTCTTTTAGTGTTATCACCAGTGCGGGTATGTCGCGGTTCTGTGCCTGTATGCCCGTTGAGGCGGCAAGCATCATTATTATTAATAATAAGTTTCTCATCTGTTCAGAATAGTTTTAATGGTTTCCTTAATACCAGTCCTCCGTGTAATTGGTGTTGTTCACAATTCCTTCTGGAACCAGTTCTATGTAGTCCAAGGCTCTTCTTGCATCAGGATTGTCGTTTCCTATTACTTTTATCCTCAGCCAATAGTCATTCTGCTGCTCCAAATATGTCATACCTACAGCCTTTCTTATCGTCATGATGTTGTGTCCCTCTTCGTATCTGCAACTGTTCTTTGGATTGGCGATGAGCTCGTCAGCACTGCCTACAGGCTGCTTTATTGTATTATATGTTCCGTATGCGTAGCTTGCCGGTGCGCGCATATAGCCGTGGGTCTGCATCTCCATGTCAGAAGCCACTCCATAGTCATCATATTCCTCCAGCAGTTTGTAGCCAATAGAGTCGCGGTCCTCCTTAATGCTTATGTCAGGAAAACGCGTGTCAAAGACATCTCCAAACTCATACATCTTTTCCGGGTCGTTAGTAGTGCCCAAATACAGTTGTATTTTACCTCCTGTTATCTGAATAGGATATCCCAGTCTTATCTCGTATCTGCCTGTAGGCACTGACGGCAGACGCAGGCATACATCCGCATTGTTACTCAAACCAAAGTCTTCATTATTCCAAAGACGCCATGGCCATGATGAGAATACAGCTATAGAGGTTCGTTCTGTATTTGTTTTGAGGTTGTCAAAATAATCGTTTGGCATTATCGCACACACGCTGCCAAAGCTGTTGTTATTCGTTGAACTCAACCAGTCTACCTCATTTTGCTTTGCAAACCGCAGGTCATTGTTTGCCAGTTCGTGAAGTATATCGTTTATGCCAATCCTCATTCTTTCATAGAATACACCATAAGCAGCGTCAAGGTTGTATATCAATGGCTTGCTCACGTTGTGTATATATCCGTTCAAGGCATATATGTCAGACTTCTCCTTGCGCACAAGTGCTCCCTCGTCCATAAGAGGGTGCATAGCTTCTGACCCCATAGTGCCCACTTGATTGGTAAGGGTGTTGTTCATGCGGTATCTGTTTACCCAGATGTTCTGGCTGTCACCTGTGTTATGGTACAGTGGTTGCCATATCTTCACAATAGTGTTTGGCAGCAGGGTCTCATAATAGCTGTGTGGCTCTCCGCCAAAGGCAAAGTTCCAATTGTTATCCTCCGGATCATAGCAACGTACCAGTTTCTTGTATTTCATGCCTGCTTTCAGTATGTGGTATCGCACAAACATATTCACAACATTGTACGTATATGTGTAGTCATCGCCTGTACTGATAGACAGTTTGTCCATTCCCGGATAATTATACCATCCTGCATTGCCATACCATTCTATGCATTTCTCCTTCAATGATGCGAAGTCTGTGATGCCGATAGTCCTGAATGTCTCGTTGTCAACCGCAAAGAGTGTGAATTTTACCTTGCATTCTGTTGGTGAGTCATACGGTGTGCTTCCAGCCCAGAGATGGTTCGATACTTCATAAACCCTGAACTTGTTCCTTATTGACAGTGTGTCCGCCAGTCCTGTGGCCTCCAGCGCCTCGGAGAAGATGCTGTACTCCGTGTGTCGTGCGAGTACGTCGGCCACCGTGGGGCGTGTGTTTGCAATGGTGATCTCCTCTACGTCCGCCACGTTATATGTCTTGTCGCCTATGCGCAGAGTCTCCTGTGCGTTGCCGAGGAGCGGCAATGTGAGCATGGCGGCGAGTGATATTAACAGTTTCTTCATTTTATCCTTACTTTAATGGAGTTAGACTTCAGTTTGATGATATAGTCACCGGCGGGGCAGGATGTGAGGTCTACTGTCACCATGCCGTTGCCTCCCGTGACGCGTGCGGCCTGCTTGGTGCCGTCAATGCCGTATACGGCCATGCCGTCAGTGTCTGCTCCGTTCACCGTAACGGTCTTGCCGTTGATGGAGAACGCCAGTCCTGCTGCGGTGGCGGCATCGTCCAGCGGTGCGGAAACGTCCGTGGCGGTGTCTATGAACCTCAATGTCTTCAGGTCTTTGAACTGGTAAGTGGTCGTTTCAGAGTTTGCATACACCTCCAGATAGAACTCCTTGTTCTCCAAGTCATAACGTCTCATGAAGAACAGGCCATTCTCTGTTCTGATGGTCGCAACCTTCCCGTCGTTGAAGGTAATCTGCAATGCAGACCTGTCCTTCGCCATTGCGGTGCCCATAGCCATCAAGGCGGCGATTAGGGTAATGGTTCTTCTCATAAGTAAGAATAAAGGTAATGTTCCTGCAAGGCTCCTTTGGCAGGTAGGTTAGTGATGTAAGTGGAGTGCATCATAATAAAAAAGTGGAGCCATCCTGTCGCTCGTTCCCCACATGAAGGCCTTCGCATTGCCCAATTCGTCGAAACGAGCAACACGAAAACCCCACACGAGAGTATATAATAATCCATATAATCCCCCAACACGGCAGCATTGCGCGCCCCTGTTGGGAGGATGGACAGTGTATATACCATCATAGAGGTATTCACTGTTGCTTTGTTTGTGACGAATTGAAGAAGTTGCGAAGTTCTCATGTAGTCAAAACAAAAGCGCAGTAAACGCCTTTTTATGTATGTGCGCATCCATGATATGCATTGCGTCCGCAGTGTTACATACATGGATGCGTTGCAAAGTTAATGATTATTTCTGTAACTGCAAAGCGTTTAGGTATTTATTTTTCTCTTTTTTTATATCTTTTTCTGTGTTTTATTTGGTGGAATGAAGTAAAAAGTGTACTTTTACAGAACAAAAGTGCACGGTCGTGCAAAAAAGTTCTGTAGAAAACGAATGGAAAAATAAATAAAGCCGACTGTGATTATATATCATCGTCGGCTTTCATCTTTTTCTTCTTCGATATAGGCTAATGTGCTTATTTGCCATTCACATAATCAAAGAACCTTGAATTTAAGCGTATTGCCTCTGCCCTGTTAAGGTATACAGTCTCATCCCTAAAATGTTCGCCTGCGTTCTCTTGTTGTTCTGTCTCAATGGCTTTTGTTCGCTCCGCTACTATGTCATAATCTGAAAGCATAGCAAGTCGTGTCTCTGCCTTATTCACAGAGCGCTTTGCCTCTTTCTTGTGTGTTATGATTTCCCTTATCAATGTGATTACAGCAATGATAAAGGCCAATACAGTGATTATATTTGTCATATTCTTCTAATAGATTATATTGGCTGCGCAACATTAGCTATGAGCCGTAAGATTGTTTGCTTGAAAATATATCTTATTATTCATTGATTATAGGAATAACATACTATGCTGCAAAGTTAATGTTTTTCTCTGATATTCCTGCATTTTTGTTGTGAAAAAATTGTCATTTCCCAATTTTAAAGATAAGTGTAACAACATATTGGTTACGTTATGCAAAAAATCAAAGTGTCAAAAAAATGGCCTTTTTTCTGACACTTTGATTTTTTGCACCCTCGGAGAATCGCGTGTGCAAAAATTATCTTCACGTGGGCGCGTACAGCGCATTCTCCGCGAGTTTTGGTAAATGGCTGATAGTTTGGTGGTTAACTGCTGTTGTACTGAAAGGATATTCAAAAACAGCGCACAATATGTATGCTTTGGGCTGCAATCAGATAGATATTACACTATAATCTCTATGCTTTTACACAGCGAAAGGATAGAGATTGCAATGCAATCACATAGCTTTCGCGGTGCAGGCGCTGCCATATTGCGTGCAAAACGCACTTTTGGATGGAGTGAAGTGAGTGTTTTCTCTCTAAAACGCAAGGTCAGGGCGGATGTCCCGAAAAAGCAAAACGTAAGCAAAACGGCCATTTTTGTGACGTTTTGTCAAAATGATGCTTTGCGGTTGCGAATGAAAAAGGTGGACACTTTCGCAAGTGCCCACCGTGCAAACTTAAACAACCAATAAAAGAAATAGATTGATTGTTTCGGTATTTCCTGTTTCTTATCTGATGAAGAGTAGCTCGCGGTACTTAGGCAGAGTCCATACCTCATCGTCAACCTTTGACTCCAGCTTGTCGATGTGGTGGCGTATCTCCTCCATCTTCGGCTCTACGGTGTCGTGGTATGCTATGGCCTTCTCGCGCTCAGACTCTATCTTGTTGGCCACCTTGCGCGCGTCTGTCAGTGCCTTGCAGCCATCCTCTATGGTCTTCACGCGCTGTGATATCTCTGATATCAGTGCGAGGTTGCTTGCGGCCACCACCTTGAACTCGTCTTCAGGCAGTATGCTCTTCAGAGCCGCAACGTTCTCGGCGAGCTTTGTCTGGTAAGTCAGCACCTGAGGTATGATGTGGTTGACGGACAGGTCGCCGAAGATGCGCGCCTCTATCTGTATCTTCTTGGTGTATGTGTCCCACTTTATCTCGTTTCTTGCCTCAAGCTCCTTCGCCGTCATGATGTTCAGCGACTCGAACATATCAATTGATGACTGGTCCAGATAGCGGTCGAAGATGACAGGGCATGACCTCTCCACGTCCAGGCCGCGCTTTTCAGCCTCCGCAACCCACTCGTCAGAGTATCCGTTGCCGTCAAAACGTATAGGCTTGCAGGTCTTGATGTCCTCGCGCAGCACGCTGATGATGGAGGCGTGAAGCTCCTTGCCCGTTGCCACCAGTGCGTCAACACGCTTCTTGAAGTTAACCAGTGCCTCGGCAACGGCGGCGTTGAGGGCTATCATTGCGGACGCGCAGTTGGCCTCGGAGCCCGGTGCGCGGAACTCAAAGCGGTTTCCTGTGAAGGCGAACGGTGACGTACGGTTGCGGTCGGTGTTGTCAATGAGCAGCTCAGGGATGGAAGGTATGTCGAGCTTCAGGCCCTCCTTGCCCTTGATGGCGATTGTGTCGTCGTCGTTAGAGTTCTCAAGATGGTCGAGAACCTCATTGAGCTGCTTGCCGAGGAATGAGGAGACGATGGCCGGCGGCGCCTCGTTCGCTCCCAGACGGTGTGCGTTTGTGGCCGACATGATGGATGCCTTCAGCAGTCCGTTGTGCTTGTATACGGCCATAAGGGTCTCGACGATGAACGTGACAAAGCGCAGATTGCTTATCTCGTCCTTGCCCGGAGCGTGGAGCAGTATGCCTGTGTCGGTTGACAGAGACCAGTTGTTGTGCTTACCGGAACCGTTGACTCCGTCGAAAGGCTTCTCGTGCAGCAGGCAGCGGAAGCCGTGCTTGCGCGCCACTTTCCTCATAAGCGACATGATAAGCATATTGTGGTCGATGGCAAGGTTGGTCTCCTCGAAGATTGGCGCAAGCTCAAACTGGTTTGGAGCCACCTCATTGTGGCGTGTCTTGCATGGTATGCCGAGTTCAAGAGCCTGTATCTCCAGGTCTTTCATGAAGGCTGCCACGCGCTCGGGGATAGCTCCGAAGTAGTGATCCTCCATCTGCTGGTCCTTGGCTGATGAGTGTCCCATCAGCGTGCGGCCTGTGAGCAGCAGGTCAGGGCGTGCGGAATACAGTCCCTCGTCAACGAGGAAGTACTCCTGTTCCCATCCAAGGTTGGAGACAACCTTGCTCACTTCCGGATTGAAGTACTTCACCACGTCTGTCGCTGCAACGTCAACGGCGTGCAGGGCCTTAAGCAATGGAGTCTTATAGTCAAGCGCCTCTCCTGTGTATGAGATGAATACGGTCGGTATCATCAGCGTGTCTCCAATGACGAAGACGGGTGATGTGGGGTCCCAGGCGGAGTATCCGCGCGCCTCGAAGGTAGAGCGTATGCCGCCAGATGGGAATGATGAGGCGTCAGGTTCCTGCTGTACGAGTATCTTACCCTCGAACTCCTCTATCATACCGCCCTTCCAGTCGTGCTCCACGAATGCGTCATGCTTCTCGGCTGTAGCGTCCGTCAGTGGCTGGAACCAGTGTGTGCAGTGTGTCGCGCCCAGTTCCATGGCCCATTTCTTCATTCCCTCGGCCACGATGTCGGCAGTGGCGCGGTCCAGAGGCGCACCGTTGTCAATGACATCAAGCATCTTTGTGTAGACCTTCTTGGGAAGGTATTTGTACATCTTCTGCTTGTTGAAGACGTATTTTCCGAAGAACTCTGAAGGGCGGACGTCAGGTGTCGGCACTTCAATGGGCTTTTTCTTGAAAGCCTCCGCTACAACTTGAAATCTTAAATTTGGCATTGTATTTTATCTTTTTGTTGGTTTGCTTTTTTATTTGTAAGCACTCTCCTTGCGGAGGGATGTCTAAGTCTGCTCTGCAAAGGTAGTGCTTTTTCTGTATTCACACAAGTTTTTTCTTTTGAAAGTGGTGAAAATGGCTGTGTGATTGTCCGTTATCATGGCGCTACTGTCAGTCCCACGGTCAGGTAACCTTTCTTTGTGCTTGGGTTGCACGTTCCCTCCATGAAGACGGGTATGCCCCATTTGCGGCATACGGGCAGTGTCTTGGTGACGCGCAGCGACAGGTTTGTCACCGCAAAGCCGTCGGCGTCGCTGTAGAAGGATGTGGCGTATGGCACCGCTCCCACTGTCGCTGTCCAGTCACATGAGGCCAGTTTGAATGGCGCGCAGAGCTGGACGTAGGATGAGTAGGCCCTCTTTCCGCTCTTGTTGACGCCGTCCGCACCGCCGATGTTGGTGTACCACTGCAGTGATGCGGGTCCGAAGTCATAGCCTACGTTGGCTTCCCACACGTGGGCGGTGTTGTGACTGCGGTACTCGAAGTATGTGTTCTCCATACCGCTGTATGAGAAGTAGTAGTCTGTCACGCCGATGTTCAGCCCTCCGCAGGTGTAGGACAGTGACAGGTCGAACTCCTTTGTGTCGCTGCTCTTTACGAAACCGTAGCTGCCCCACGCCCCAAGAGTGAAGCCCTTGTATGCCAGTGAGGCTCCTGGCTGTACCGCCGCGTCGCCCAGTGCCTGGCCTCTCCAGATGTAACGTGACACGATGTCTGCTGATACAGAGCCTTCCACCTTGTCTTGTGCATTGACAGTCATGCTGCATAACATTCCTGTGGCTGCCATAGCCAGTACCTTGATAGTTCTCATAGTCTTGTTTCCTTTCTTTAATAAAGAGTTAATGATGTGTTTGTGTATATGTAAATGTGTTGTGTCTCTGTCTATCTCGGCCGGTGGTGGAGGGCTTCTGCTGTCAGCACTGCATCCATTCCCTTATGCGTCTCATTGCCTCCTCGCAGTCCTCGCGCTCACCGAACGATGTCAGCCGCACGTATCCCTCGCCCGACGGGCCGAAGCCCACACCCGGAGTGCACACTATGCTTGCGCTGTACAGCAGCTGGTCGAAGAACTTCCATGACGAGGTGTTGTCGGGAGTCTGCACCCACAGGTAGGGGGCGTTACGTCCTCCGAACACCTTGAAGCCCATATCCGTCAGCTCGTTGTACATCAGCGTGGCGTTATCCATGTAATAGTCTATGACGGCCTTTGTCTGCGCCTTGCCTTCCGGAGTGTATATCGCCTCGGCGGCGCGTTGTGATATGTAGCTTGTACCGTTGAACTTGGTGCTCTGTCTGCGGTCCCACAGGTGGTTGAGGGCTATGCGCCGCGTTCCGTCTATTGTCGCTGCCGTGAGGTCTTTGGGTATTACCGTGTAGCCACAGCGCACACCTGTGAACCCGGCCGTCTTGGAGTAGGAGCGGAACTCTATCGCACACTTCCTCGCACCCTTTATCTCGTAGATGGAATGAGGTATCCCCTCCTCGCGTATGAAGGCCTCGTAGGCGGCGTCATACAGTATTAGCGTGTCGTTGCGCAGGGCATAGTTCACCCACTTGCGCAGCTCCTCCTTTGACAGGACGGTGCCTGTCGGGTTGTTAGGGTAGCATAAGTAGATCATGTCCACCCTGTGATCCGGTATTGTTGGTACGAACCCGTTCTCGGCAGTGCATGGCATATAGTTCACGTTGCTCCATGATCCGTTCTCGAAGGTGCCGGCCCTGCCGCACATTACGTTTGAGTCTATGTACACAGGATATATCGGGTCCGTCATGCCTATGGAGTTGTCCCACCTCACAATGTCGCCTATGTTGCCCGTATCGGACTTGGCGCCGTCGTTGATGAATATCTCTCCCGGGTCAAGGTGTATCCCCCGTGGCAGATAGTCGTTCTTTATGATGGCCTCGCGCAGGAAGTCATAGCCCCTTTCCGGTCCATATCCCCTGAAGGACGCCTTGCTTCCCATCTCGTCCACAGCCTTGTGCATGGCCTCTATGACCGCAGGCACCAGCGGTCTGGTAACGTCTCCTATGCCGAGACTTATCACCTTTGCCTTAGGGTGTGACACCTTGTAGGCGTTAACTTTCTTCGCTATGTCCGCAAAGAGGTAGTTGTCTGAGAGTTTCAGGTAGTGTTCATTAACTAAAGCCATATATTCATCCTTTCTCTTATTGTGTTGTCTTTCCGTTTAAGTTTGCTTTCTTGTGTGTGATTCTACGGCAGTGCCGCCTCCCCCTCAAAGGATATCGCGGCCGGTCCCGTCATCATCACATGGCTGTCGCCGCCGTTCCAGCATACGTTCAGGCGTCCGCCGTCCATTATTATGTCGCTGCTGCCGTTGCCGTGTCCTGTCAGTCTGGCCGCTACAGCTGTCGCGCAGGCTCCTGTTCCGCAGGCCAGTGTTATGCCGCTGCCACGCTCCCACACCCTCATGCGTATGGTGCCGTCGGGCAATGCCTGAGCAAACTCGATGTTGCACCGCTGTGGGAAGATGCTGTCATGCTCCAGTACGGCTCCATACCGTGCCACATCAAACCGCTCCACGTCCTCATCGAGGAATATGACAAAGTGCGGATTGCCCATTGACACGAACGTTCCGTGGAACTCTCTGCCGCAGGCCCCGACGCGGTGGGTTGCGTTTCCGCTGCAGCTTGCGGCAAACTGCTCAGGCCTTGTCATCTCCGGCCGTCCCATATCCACCGTTACGCTCTCCACCTTGCCCACGTTGTCAAGGTGCAGGTTCAGCACCTTCACCCCGGACAGGGTCTGCAGGCGTATCGGATTCTTGTCTGTCAGGCCCTTGTCATGCAGGAACTTCGCCACGCAGCGTGTGCCATTGCCGCACATCATGGCCTCGGAGCCGTCGTTGTTGAATATCCTCATGGAGAAATCCGCATCTGCCTCGGTGGCGGCTCCAATGAGTATCAGGCCGTCAGAGCCTATTCCGAAGTGTGGCCTGCTCCATTCTATGGCGGTCCTTGCAGGATCCGGCACGCTATATAATAATGTATTGACATATATATAGTCATTGCCCGTGCCGTGCATCTTGGTGAACCTTATGGTATGTTGTGCTGTCTTCATTGCGGCTTGTGATTTGTTCTTTCTTAATTCTGCTGCAAAATTACTGCTTTTCGTTGGAAAAACGATGAAAAATCTATCAAACTATCACAAAAAAGTCGAGAAAATATCAAATCGTAAGCAAATGATGCCGTTTTTATAGCAAATTGAAAGCATTGCAGGTCATAACGCTTACAGATTGAAAGTGAATTGTGTTTTAATGTGACGTTTTGTTAATTATTCTGTCGTAAAATATCAAAATGTTGTAATTTTGCATCAAAAATTAGCAAAGTGTTATAAAATTAGCTAAAATAATGACATTTTCATTTCTCTAAGGAGACAACAACACATACATATTTATTCACTAAAAAGAAAGGGATTAGTAATGAAAAAGATTGAGGCTATTATCCGCAAGACGAAGTTTCAGGATGTAAAAGAAGCCCTACTTAACTCGGACATCGACTGGTTTGAGTATCATGACGTGCATGGTATAGGCCAGCGCCGCCAGGAAAGGGTGTATCGTGGGGTGCAGTATTCAACGGATGTCATAGAGCGTGTGGCTATTACCATTGTATGTCGTGAGATACTGGTTGATGCTACCATAAAGGTGATAATGAATGTCGCGCATACCGGCAATGTGGGTGACGGCCGTATCTTCCTCAGTGACGTCATTGACTGCTACTCAATACGTACAGGTGACCATGGTGACACTGTCTTGGCCGACAAGAAGTGACGGTGCCACAGTAACAGAGAATAAACGACAACAACACAAACACAAATAATTAGGAAAGGAAAAGCATTATGACTGATATGCTATTTGTAACGCCCCTCGCCGCTACTGTCGAGGAGGCAAAGGATTATGTGAACGGTCTTGACACACTGTGGGTGCTCCTTGGAGCCATACTCGTATTCTGGATGCAGCCGGGCTTCGCCCTCGTTGAGGCCGGCCTGACGCAGTCCAAGAACACGGCCAACATCCTTATGAAGAACTTTGTGGACTTCATGTTCGGCTCAGTGCTCTTCTGGATAGCCGGTTTCTCCATCATGTACGGTGAGGGCAACTCCTTCTTCGGATGGGAGGGCTTCGGCTTCATAGGCAGTGACTCCAATGTTCCTGCTGAATGCACGTTCATCTTCCAGACTGTCTTCTGCGCCACTGCGGCCACGATAGTCTCCGGCGCCATGGCAGAGCGTACCAAGTTCTCCATGTATCTGGTGTTCTCCATAGTCATCTCCGCCCTGATATACCCCATAGAGGGCCACTGGTCATGGGGTGGCGGCTGGCTCTCCGAGATGGGCTTCCATGACTTTGCCGGTTCTACGGTTGTGCATCTCTGCGGCGGTTCGCTTGCCCTGGCAGGCGCCATGGTGCTTGGTCCCCGTGTCGGCAAGTATGGCAAGGATGGCAAGAGCCGTGCCATTCCGGGTCACAACCTGGTGCTCTGCGCCCTTGGCGTGTTCTGTCTGTGGATGGGATGGTTTGGCTTCAACCCCTGTTCTACTGTCGCCGCCACCGGTTACGACAACGCAGTGAGCATGTCTCACGTCTTTGTCACCACTAACATGGCGGCCGCTACAGGCGGTATAGCGGCCATGCTGTACACATGGGTGGTTGACGGCAAGCCGTCACTGTCAATGGTCTGCAACGGAGTGTTGGCCGGACTGGTCGGCATCACTGCCGGATGCGACTGTGTGAGCATCGGTGCCGCGGCCATCATTGGTGTCCTTACCAGCCTTGTCATGTGCGGTTCCGTGGCCTTTATAGATAAGGTGTGCAAGATAGACGACCCTGTAGGTGCGGTTTCCGTACACGGAGTGGGCGGCATAATGGGAACGATAATGGTTGGAGTATTCTCCGATCCTGCCATCGACGGCGTTGAATCCTCTCTCGCTGTGCAGGCGCTTGGAGCGCTTGCGGTGGCTGCCTTCTCATTCATCTGCGGCCTTGCGCTCTTCTCTGCGATAAAGTACACCCACGGACTGCGCTGCGACCTCATCATCGAGGAGGAGGGACTGGATGTCTATGAGCACGGAGAGGCTTGCTATAACTGATGTATGTGGACCATAGGGAGAGAGTGGACAAACTTAAACAAGATAACCGGTAAAACTAAAGAAATAGATCATTATGTGTGGAATAGCATGTATTTTCAGCGTAGGGCAGCAGACTGCCGAGTTGAGAACCAAGGCTCTTAGGATGAGCCAGAAGATACGTCACCGCGGTCCGGACTGGAGCGGCATATATGTTGGAGGTTCTGCCATCATGTCACATGAGCGGCTTAGCATCGTAGACCCGGAGTCTGGCCGGCAGCCACTCTTCTCTCCGGACCGCCGACAGGTGCTTGCGGTGAACGGCGAGATATACAACCACCGCGAGCTGCGCGCCGAGTATGCGGGGCGGTATGACTTCCAGACGGGTTCAGACTGTGAGGTTTTCCTCGCCCTGTACCGTGAGTGGAAGGCCTCGGGCAGTGATGATCCGTCATGGATATTCGAGAAAGCCAGCGGTATATTCGCCTTCTCGCTGTATGATGAGGAGACGGACGAGTACCTGATAGGGCGTGATCCCATCGGTGTGATACCGCTCTACATTGGCCATGACAGCGAGGGACGCGTTTACGTGGCATCGGAACTGAAGGCTCTCGAGGGCTTCTGTGACGAGTATGAGCCATTCCTGCCGGGGCATTACTACTGGTCCAGACAGGGAATCATGAAGCGGTGGTACAGCCGTGACTGGATGGACAGGATGCCACAGGACTGCGATGGCGTCACGGGCGCCACGGCCCGGATGTCGTACAGCGACAGTGTGTCGGCGGTGGGCAGGGCACTTGAGGATGCCGTAAGGCGGCAGCTGATGAGTGATGTGCCGTATGGCGTGCTGCTCTCCGGCGGCCTTGACTCAAGTGTCACGTCGGCCATAGCCATGAAGTACTCCGCAAGACGCATAGAGAGCGGTGGCGAGGAGAAGGCATGGTGGCCGAGGCTGCACTCGTTCGCGGTGGGACTGAAGGGCGCTCCCGACCTTGCCAAGGCGCGCGAGGTGGCTGACTACATCGGTACCGTGCATCATGAGATAAACTATACCATACAGGAGGGGCTTGACGCCATACGTGATGTGATATACTTCATAGAGACATACGATGTCACAACGGTGCGCGCGTCAACGCCAATGTACCTCCTTGCGCGTGTAATCAAGTCCATGGGCATCAAGATGGTGTTGTCGGGAGAGGGCGCGGATGAGGTCTTCGGCGGCTATCTCTATTTCCACAAGGCGCCTGATGCGAAGGAGTTTCATGAGGAGACGGTACGCAAACTGGGCAAACTCCACCAGTATGACTGCCTCAGGGCCAACAAGTCCTTGAGCGCATGGGGCGTTGAAGGGCGCGTGCCTTTCCTCGATAAGGAGTTCCTTGACGTTGCGATGGCACTCAATCCAGAGTACAAAATGTGTCCGGGAACGGTGATGGAGAAGAAGATTGTGCGCGAGGCCTTTGCGGAAATGCTGCCCGACAGCGTGGCGTGGAGGCAGAAGGAGCAGTTCTCGGACGGTGTGGGCTACTCGTGGATTGATACCTTGAAGCAGATAACGTCACAGGCTGTGACCGACGAACAGATGGCTCATGCGGCGGAACGCTTCCCAATCAACACCCCGTTGTGCAAGGAGGAGTATTATTACCGCTGCATCTTTGAAGAGCACTTCCCCAGTGACAGCGCCGCGCGTGCGGTGCCTCACGAGGCCAGTGTGGCCTGTTCCACGGCCAAGGCACTGGAATGGGACGAGGCATGGAAGACCATGAACGACCCTTCCGGACGTGCTGTGGCAGGAGTGCATGAGCAGGCGTACAACGCATAATGGGATATGAGGGAGTCTGCTCTGTAACTTGTTGAAATACAATAGCTAAGAAGGGGCACTGTAAAAGCTATCAAATTACATGGTAATCTCTATGCTTTTACCGTGTAATTTGATAGCTTTTACAAGGTAATTTGATAGCTTTTGCGGTGGCATCAGATACAACATGGAAAAGAACTGCTTTGCACAAGAAAAAAGACACACGAAGAGCCTGTCATAATATGGGTTCCTCGTGTGTCTTTTTCATGCCTTTTTCGCCTTTACAGCCATGGTATTTTTGTATGGCTCTTGCATTACAGCGCCCGGGCGAACTCACGTCCGTACTCCACACAGTCGTCAAGTGTGGCCGTGTCCGGCACCCATGGCTTGGAGAGACCGTTGTTCACCAGTTCAAAACCGGCCTCCTGCAGCTTGGCACTAATCTGCTTCACGGCGCCACCGCCCCATCCGTAGCTGCCGAATGCTGCGGCTTTCTTCTTCCTGAACTTCAGACCGCAGACCATTTCCAGAAGTCCTGCTACGGCAAAGGAATGTCCGCCGTTGATGGTAGGCGAGCCTATGAGCACGGCGCGCGAGCGGAATATCTCGGTGATGATGTCATTCTTGTCGTCGTGTGATATGTTTCTTACTATCACTGTGGTGTCAGGCCGCGCCTCGCGGATGCCTCCGGCAATGGCATCGGCCATCTTGCGTGTGGACTGCCACATGGTATCATACAGCACTGTCACCTGGTTTTCCTGATAGGCGTCGGCCCAGAGCAGGTACTTCTCAACGATCTGTGCCGGATTGTGCCTCCATATTACGCCGTGGCTGGGGCAGATTAGCGATAGAGGCAGGTTCAAGGAGAGTATCTCATGAATCTTCTTTGTCACCATAGGACTGTACAGGTTCAGGATATTGGCGTAGTATTTCTCTGCCTCGTACATCAGTTCCGCCTCGCATACGGCATCGTTGTAGAGCGACTCTGTGGCAAAGTGCTGCCCGAAGCCATCGTTCGAGAAGAGAATGCCGCCGTCACCGTCCATATAGGTGAACATGGTGTCGGGCCAGTGCAGCATTGGGGCCTCGATAAATGTCAGTGTCGTCTCGCCAAGTGATAGGGTGTCGCCCGTCCTTACATTCACAAAGTTCCACTCCTGATGGTAGTGACCGCGGATTATGGCCTCGCCGTTCCTGGTGCAGTATATGGGTACATCCGGTATCTCGCGCATCAGCTCCGGCAGTGCTCCGCTGTGGTCTGTCTCGTTGTGCTGCATGATGACGCAGTCTATCATCCTCAGGTCCATATCACGTTTCAGCTTTGCCACGAACTCGCTGTCGTATGGCTGCCAGACGGTGTCTATAAGCGCCACCTTCCGGTCGCGTATGAGGTAGGAGTTATAACTTGAGCCACGGTGCGTGGAGTACTCATCGCCATGAAATCGTGTCAGTTCCCAGTCGACCTTGCCGACCCAGCTGACCTTCTGTGTAATCTGCTTTGCCATAATAATAATCTTTTTACTTGTATTTAATGTAGCCGTAGCGTGCCTGTTTGCCGAGTTGCTCCTCAATGCGTATCAGCTGGTTGTACTTGGCCATGCGGTCTGTGCGGCTTAGTGAGCCTGTCTTTATCTGTCCGGAGTTGGTAGCGACGGCTATGTCGGCTATAGTGGTGTCCTCTGTCTCACCCGAGCGGTGGCTGGTAACAGTGGTATAGCCGTGGCGGTGGGCCATCTCTATGGCGTCGAGAGTCTCTGACAGCGTGCCAATCTGGTTGACCTTGATTAGAATAGAGTTGGCGGCACCCATCATTATGCCTTTCTCCAGAAACTTGACGTTGGTGACAAACAGGTCATCGCCTACAAGTTGGCACCGGTTACCGATGCGTTCCGTCAGCTTCACCCAGTTTTCCCAGTCGTTTTCGTCCAGACCGTCCTCGATAGAGTCTATAGGGTATTTGGTGATAAGCTGCTCCAGATAGTCAATCTGTTCCGCGGCGGACAGCCTCTTGCCGTTATTGTCCTTCTTCTTGCCGTTCTTCAGCTGGCGGTAGTCATAGAACCATTCGCCATTCTCATGCACTGCGAACTCGGATGCGGCGCAGTCCATTGCGATCCTGATGTCCTTCCACGGCTCATAGCCTGCTGTCCGGATGGCCTCCATGATGGTGTCGAGAGCGTCCTCGATGCCTTTGAAGTCTGGAGCGAAACCACCCTCATCACCGACGGCAGTGGAGAGACCGCGGGCCTTAAGCAGTCTGGCGAGATTGTGGAACACCTCGGCTCCCATACGGATACCTTCCCTCTCGGATGTGGCGCCGACGGGACGGATCATGAACTCCTGGAACGCTATGGGGGCGTCAGAATGGGCGCCGCCGTTGACTATGTTCATCATAGGAACAGGCAGGATGTAGGTATTGGTGCCGCCGAGGTATCGGTATAAAGGAAGGTGAAGGTAGTTGGCTGCGGCATGGGCTGCGGCCAGGGATACGCCGAGTATGGCGTTGGCACCAAGGTTCTTCTTGGTGGCGGTTCCGTCAATTTCAAGCATTCTGGCATCAATCATGCGCTGTTCCAGTGTGCTCATGCCGGCGATTGCGGGAGCTATTCTGCTGTTTACGTTATCCACCGCCTGCAGCACTCCCTTGCCATTGTAGCGTGCCTTGTCGCCATCGCGCAGTTCCAGAGCCTCATTCTCGCCGGTACTGGCACCGCTGGGCACCGAGGCACGGCCGGTCACTCCGCTTTCCAGTGTCACTTCCACCTCTACGGTGGGGTTGCCTCGTGAGTCAAGTATCTCTCGCGCGTGTACATTCTTTATATTCATAGTCTTTGATTGTATTTACTTGATTGTTGTTATCCTGTAGAAAAGTGCCTGAATATGTATTCCAGGACGGGGCGTTATCCCCTTATCATGGTTAGCATCATCTTGAAACGCGTCTTGGCATTGACAGCGTGAGGATGGTTGGCAGGCATTACAAGCATCTCGCCCGCTTTGGGATAGTGCGCCTGTCCGTCAATGAAAATCTCCGGCTCGCCGTCTGTTACCGTCACCATAGCGTCAAAGGGGGCGGAATGTTCTGACAGACTCTGGCCCTGATCGAACGAGAACAACGTGACGCTGCCGCCGTTGGTGTGGATGAACTCCTTGCAGACTATGCCGCCATCGGCATAGTCTATCACTGCATTGGGGTGGAAAACCTTTCCTTTCTCTAAATTTGTCATTGTCTTTTTCATTTTTATACCAATTAATAGTTATTTACAAATTTACATTTTACAGTATCTCGTCCTGTAAAGGGATACATCCTGACTTCCTTTTCCTGTCACAAAGATAAGAAAACAATTGGGAAAGTAAGGAAAGAGCAGTGCGCCGCTTTGCATTTTTTTTCTATTTCAATATACGATATCGTATTTTTTAATATAGCACCTTTTCTTCTTTTCATTTATTCAGATTTGCCTTCAGCGGCGGATAGCTTAGGATACTGATTTTGAAAAGATAATAATTCACACAAGGAAACATTTTTTATGAGCATCATACAGTACGAAAAAAGGCAGGGAACTGTTACGTTCCTTGCCTTGATTGTATATACCGTTATGGGGGATTACTGTATGTTTGTGTTCTGTGTCAGCTTCCTCCATTTCTCAATGAGTGTTGCGAAGTCATCGGGCCATTCGCTTGTGAAGTCCATCTGCTGGCCTGTTATGGGGTGCACGAAGCCTAATGTGCGGGCGTGCAGTGCCTGACGGTTGCAGATGTTGAAGCAGTTCTGGATGTAGGCCTTGTATGTTGATGAGCGCTGTCCGCGCAGAATCTCCCTTCCGCCATATCGTTCGTCACCGAAGAGGGGATGGCCTATGTGTTTCATGTGGGCGCGTATCTGGTGTGTGCGGCCAGTCTCAAGGATACATTCCACGAGGGTTACGTAACCGAACTTTTCCATTACGCGCCAGTGTGTGATGGCGGGTTTGCCTATACCGGAGTCCGGTGGCGCCACGGTCATGCGCAGACGGTCTTTCGGATCACGTGTGATGTTACCCTCAATGCGTCCCTCGCTCTCTGTGAAATGCCCCCATACGAGGCAGTTGTATGACCTGTGCGTGTTGTGATGGAAGAACTGTTTGCCCAATGCCGACTTGGCTTCTGGGGTCTTTGCCACTACCAGTAGTCCGCTGGTGTCCTTGTCTATGCGGTGTACCAGTCCTACTTCGGGCGAATTAGGGTCAAAGTCTGGCACATCCTTCATGTGCCACGCCACGGCATTGATGAGAGTGCCGCTGAAGTTGCCCGCACCGGGATGCACAACCATGCCGGCCGGCTTGTTGATAACCATCAGTGCGTCGTCCTCGTAGACTATGTTCAGCGGTATATTCTCCGGATGTATAGTGGTATCATGCTTTGGCTGGTGCAGCATCAGTGTCACAACGTCTCCGGGTCTCACCTTATAGCTTGACTTGACAGGCTGGTTGTTGACCTGTATGTATCCGGCTTCCGCAGCCGCCTGTATGCGGTTGCGTGACGAATGCTGCATCCGTTCAAAGAGGTATTTGTCTATGCGTATTGGAACCTGCCCAAGATCCACCTCGCAACGGAAGTGCTCATACAGTGCATCTTCCGCTGTTTCCTCCTGCAGGTCGTTGTCAAGCTCCAGGTCTTCAATGTCTTCTATGTCGTATTGCTCTTTCATTCAATAATCTCAAAGTCGTCCTCGTTATCGCCAGAAACATCTGTTCCCGTCTCGCCTCCTTCCTCTATTATTATGCCATCATCGTAATAGTCATCCGGCATATCCGTCATATAAATGGAGTCAGCAGCATCACGCTGTCCGTTACCGGCCTGTATGAACAGTATACTCTCTGTTGATATGCGGTCACCTGCTGACACTTCCTTGCCATTGACAACGATTCCGTATACCCAGTCCTTCTCTCCTGCCACGAATTGTGTCTGTCCCAGTTTGAAGCCCATGGCCTGCAAGCGCGCCATTGCCTCACGCAGCGAGCAGTTGTCAATGATGTCCGGCAGCACAAGAGTAGGGGAGTCGGTGGCGTTTAGGGTGAGGTATATGGTGCGACCGCTCTTTACTATCGTTCCCGGAGCGGGCAGCTGGTTGAGTATAGTGCCTGGTGGCAGGCTCTTGACATAGCCTGTATCGTTCACCTCCACATCCAGTCCCAAGTCCTGTAGCGTCTTTAGCGCGTCCTCATAGGAGTGCTTCCGCATATCAGGTACTGTGATGGTCTCTCCATGGTGGGTGTAGATGTCCATAGCCACACCTGTCCCTATCACTATAAGCACTATGAGCAGTGCCATGGCGAGGAGGTTAAGCCATAGGTAGCGGCTTGTGAATTTCCGTAGAAAGTCTGAGGTTTTCACTGTGAGTAATAAGGGATGGTTAGTGTGGTGTGACTTTATCAGAACGCCAAGTGCGCGTTGCTATTAACAGATAACTGTTCCGCAGAGCAGTCAGTACGCTCTGCATGAACAGTTATATTATTTGTTGTCCGTGTGTTCCTATTATATAATGTATAGGAATACAGTCGCTTTTTATCTGATGTCAATTACAGGTATCACGTCCTTGTCATTGTATTCAAGGTTCTCTCCGGCCATACCCCAGATGAATGTGTAGTAGTATGTGCCGCTGGCAGCGTGTATGGACCATTCCGGTGACATGATTGCCTGCTCGTTATGCAGCCATACGTTACGTGTCTCCTGCGGCTCGCCCATCACGTGTGATATTGTCTGGCCTTCAGGCAGGTTGAAATAGTAGTATGCCTCGATGCGGCGGCCGTGTGTGTGAGGCGGCATTGTGTTCCAGACAGCACCGGGCTCCAGCTGTGTCAGTCCCATCTGCAGCTGGCATGGGCCTTCCTGCAGCGCGTCACGTACTATGAGCTTGTATATAGTGCGTCCGTTTGCCTCCTCCTTTGTGCCTACCGGTCCCCAGATGGCAGCCTTTAGTGAGCCCTTGCGGCCGTCGAGAGTCACCCACTGTGTCTTGTAGTGCTTGTGTGCTGTGGCAGAGTTGATGTAGAACTTGGCCGGGTTCTTGGCGTCCTTTGAACGGAATGCCACCACCTTGTTTACATCCTTGTCCTTGTCAAGGTGTCCGCGGCCTATGTACAGCGCCTCTTTTGGACCAAGCACATATTCCTTTCCGTCCACAACGACAGAGCCTTCACCCTGTCCGCAGTTGATGATACCCATCTCACGGTTATAAAGGAAGTACGGCTCCTTGATGGTCTTGTCCACTGAAAGGCCAAGACCTGTGAAGTTCTCCAGCTTCAGTTCCTTGTTAACAGGCATCGCACCGCCGAAGATGAAGCGGTCATACTGTGAGTATGTCAGGTTTATCTCGTCTGGTGACATTACTTTCTCCATTACGAAACGGTCGCGCAGGGTTTTAGTGTCATAATGCATGACGTCACGGGGATGGCAGGCAGTCTGGTACTTTACATTCTGCTGTGCCTGGATGTTTAGCGCTGCTACTGCGAGTGCAGCGACTGCTAATGTTTTCTTCATAATAATATCTGTTGTAATAGTTGTAGTTGGGTTATTATCACTTTCTGTTAATACGCATACGGTTCCATACAACAAGTGCAAGTGTGAGCACTGTGAGTATGCCGGCACCGATATATGACAGATACTTCATGCCTGCATAGATGGCGAATGCAAGTGGTGATGACGCGAAGTCAAGCGCTCCTGCACTGAAACCGTCAGGTACCTGCACCGCCTTGTCGTCAGGATGTGCTGCGGACACCTCGTGTGCGGCGGATGTGAAGTTGTCTGCCATGAGGGTAACGAAGTACAGTCCGATAGCCATGACAACAAGACCGATGATGAATGACTTCACCACGTTACCGTTGGTGTATGGCAATACCATCACGAACACATAGAACATACCGGCCAGTGATGCGAGTGGCAGGAACTGGTTGCCCGGTAATGCAACGGCAAGTACCAGGGTTACGGGGATAAGCAGCAGACTTACTATGAGCGTTGTGGGGTGACCGATGACCAGGGCGGGAGACATACCGATGTAGAACTCCTTGTCCGCACCGAACTTCTGTGCTATCAGCTCGCGTGTTGCCTCTGATATAGGCTTCAGTCCTTCAATGAACAGGCTTGTGATGCGTGGGATAAGCTCCATCACAGCGCCCATCTTTATTCCGAGTCCCAGTGTTGCCGGGATGTTGTCAACAAGTTCTGTGGTGTTCTTGCTGGCCAAACAGCCAATTATTATACCGATGATTACACCGAGGAAGAGCGGCTCGCCGAAGAGACCGAACTTCTTCTTCATGCCTTCAGCGTCAATGTTCAGCTTGTCGAAGCCCGGTATTCTGTCCAGTACCTTACCTATTACTATAGCGAAAGGTGTGAAGCCCTGGCAGAAAGGCTGCGGAATGGAGATGCCATCCATGCCGGGATAGAACTTCTGGAACTTCTTTGCAGTAAGGTCTGCCATGACAAGTGTCACTATATAGCAGATTATTGCAGCGAAGAAGCCCCATGCGATGCTGTCCATAAGGAAGTATACCACAGCGCCAATGAATGCAAAGTGCCAGTAGTTCCACAGGTCTATGTTCACGGTGCGTGTGCATCCGAGGATTAACAGCACCAGATTTACGCCAAGACATACGGGGATGATAAAGGCGCCCACTGTGGTGTTGTAGGCAACAGATGCCGCTGCCGGCCAGCCCATGTCAAAAACATTCAGCTCAAGGCCGTAGATTTCCACGACCTGCGACAGTGCCGGGCCAAGACTTGCAGTGAGCAGGCCGGTGATGACACCGAGTCCTACGAAGCCCACGCCTACATACAGACCGCTCTTCAGAGCTTTTGAAAACTTGATGCCGATACATACACCGAGGATGGTGAAGATTATAGGCATCATAACTGCGGCGCCAAGGCCGATGATGTACGAGAATACCGCTTCCATCGAGTAATTCTTTAAATTAGGTTGTTAGTTAGTTGTGTTTACTATGTATAAGTTTTTTCAGTCGTTGCTCCTCTTTATGATGACAGGGGTGTCAAGCTGCCTCTTCCATTCCTTGAGGTATGCGAACCATTCCTTTGAGTCCTTGAAGCCAAAGCTCTCCATGTCACAGGTAACAGTAAACCAGTAGTTCAGCTTGTCACTGTCTGTACCGGCCACCTGTACGTAAGCCTGATTAGGCAGACGCTCCTTGCCGTCAGTGAAGTGGCTGTCCGCCTTGTAGTATTTCTTGGGTACGGAGATGCCAAGCCCCACGGTGTGTATGTCATACACTTTCGGGTTGTTCCCGGCGCACGCTGTTCCCCAGCATCCGCGCAGTCCCGCCTTGTCCGTGAACTCTTCCGATCCTTCCACTATGTCCACGATGCCCGTTGACAAAGGGATGTCCGCCACATCACGTGAGAAGTCCACCTGCACCTCCACATCGCGGTGGCCGGCGTACAGGATGTACCTTGTCGTGATGTCAACAGGCTTGCGTCCCTCAACAGGTCTCCAGCCTTTGTTGCTGATGTCGAGTATGCAGCGCACCGGTCCGTCTGTTACTACAGTCTGGGTGCGGTTGCGCACATTCTCAAACATGACGGCCGTCTTGCCGTTCCAGCCGTGCAGTGCGCCGCATCCGTATGTGCTGCCAGTGTACAGCACATCATCTCCGGAGCCTGCCTCTTTCTGTTCCTTGCTTGGATAGAAGCCTGTCTCGGCTATGTCGGCCTTCAGTGTGCGGTGACCGTAATAGTCTATGGACTGGCGGTGGTCGCAGTACACTCTGAAGCCCACCATGTCGTTCTCCATAACCGCTCCATGTGGGAAGATATAGTTGTACGGATTGGTCTCCTTAGGGAACGTAACAGACTTTATCTCCTGATGCTTCAGCTTCTTGGCTGTCTTGTCACGGTCACGTATGCCAATGTATCCGTAAGTGATATTATCATACTGTCGCGGCTCGTCTGTAGTGGACAGCTCCACCCTGAACACCTGTTTCTCCTTCTTCTTCATGTCGGTCAGGAATGCCAGCTCGTCAAACTCGCCGTCATCGTCCAGATCATCCAGCTGGCATGGTATCTCCCTGCCGTCCAGTCTCACTGTAGCGGAGCGCACATCATCGTTCACCTCCATTACTACCGGTACCGCCTTGCGCTCAAACGCAGAAGGGTTCGTCACCGTAACGGTGACTGTCTTCGTTGCGGCCATGGCAGTTGTGGTGCATAGCAGTGCCGCAATGTATGATAGAATACTCTTCATGATTTTATATATTATGTTGTTTAGTACAGTCCATGATTTCCATTAGCGGCTCCATGACAAACTGTCTCTGGCGCATCAATGGATGTGGTATGTGCAGGTCCGGCTCATTAACGGTGATATCGTCATACAGCAGGATGTCAATGTCTATTATACGGTCATGATATTCTCCGTCTCCTGACTTCACTTTCCTGCCCATTTCCCTTTCAATGCCTTGCGTCGCCAAGAGCAGCTGGTGGGGTGAGAGCGTGGTTGAGCAGCATACGGCGGTGTTTATGAACCCATTTTCAGACACGAACCCCCAGGGCTCGGTGTGGTACAGTGATGATTTTCTCGTGATAGTCCCCACCGACTGTCCTATGCGGCGGTACGCCTCAAGGATGTTACGCTCCCTGTCACCGAGGTTAGTGCCAAGGCTTAGGTATACTATGTGTGACATCCCCGTGCCCTCCGCGTGATTGCTGACAGCGTTAGTCATTCTTTATCAGCATCACATCACCGAAGCATCCGAACATATAACCGTTCTTTGATGCCTCACGGTACGCCTCCATCACCAGCTCAAAGCCACCGAATGCGCAGGTTGACATGAGCATGGTTGACATGGGGTGATACAGGTTCACGAGAAGACTGTCCGCAAGTCCGAAGTCGTATGGAGGGAATATGAACTTGTTTGTCCATCCGTCAAACTCCTTCAGCAGCCCGTCCGTACCCACACTGCTTTCCGTTGCCTTCAGCACACTGGCTCCTATGGCGCAGACATGGTTGCCTTTCTTCTTCGTGTTGTTAACCAGCTCGCAGGTCTCGTGGTTTATATGCATCTCCTCCGAGTCCATCTTATGCTTTGAAAGGTCCTCAACCTCGATGTCGTTGAAGTTGCCAAGGCCGGTATGTATTGTGATGAACGCGGAGTTAATGCCGTGTATCTCCATCCTCTTCATCATCTGCCTTGTGAAGTGCAGGCCTGTTGACGGGGCTGTCACCGCTCCCTCGTGCTCGGCGAATATGCACTGGAAGTCGTCAAAGTCCTCCTCTGTTACAGGGCGGTCCTTGTTCCCGTCCTTGTCCTTGTGGTCTATGATGTAACGTGGCAGTGGTGCCTGACCTATGGCGAAGAGGTCACGTTTGAAGTCATCGTGCGGACAGTCGTAAAGGAAGCGCAGTGTGCGTCCTCTGGATGTGGTGTTGTCTATAACCTCCGCTACGACCGAGCCGCTTTCATCAAAGAACAGCTTGTTTCCTATCCTTATCTTGCGTGCGGGCTCTACAAGCACGTCCCAAAGACGCATCTCCTGATTGAGCTCACGCAGCAGGAACACCTCAATCTGTGCGTCAGTCTTCTCCTTCGTGCCGTAAAGGCGTGCCGGGAACACCTTGGTATTGTTGAAGATGAAGGTGTCGTGCTCATTGAAGTACTTGAAGATATCCACCAGTGTGAGGTACTCCCCCTTTAAGGGCTTTCCCTTCTCGTCAGTCTTGAAGAACTCTATTGTCTGTGATTTCTTGTGTACCACCACCATCCGGCATTCATCAGGACGCTTTATGCGGAATATGCTCTTCTCGCCCTTGTCGTTTGTCACTGTGCGCTCTATGCTGTGTGGATATAATGCCACCTGTGCATCAGGCAGATTAAAGTCAAACTGTGATAACTTCATATATGTATATTACGTATTGTTCTCTGTATAATTCTTCATTCTATTATCTATGGCTGCGGTGTTTGCGCCCCCTTGTCGTGTCACTTCTGCGCCTGCGCCTTCGCAAGCCATTGCGGAAAGTCGTCAAGTGTTATGCAGTCCTCTATGCGCACATCGCCCAGCCGTGTCCTGCATAGCGAGGTGAGGAAGGCACCGCTGCCTAACGCCCTGCCAATGTCCCTGCCCAGGGAGCGTATGTATGTGCCCTTGCCGCACTCCACCCTTATGAACGCCTGCATCTTCTCCCTGTCAAAGCTTATCAGCTCTATGCGTTCCACGTGTACGGGCTTTGCCTGCAGCTCCACATCCTTGTCCTTTCTGCGCAGCTCGTATGAGCGTTTGCCGTTGACCTTTACGGCACTGTATGTCGGTGGCACCTGCATTATGTCCCCCTCAAACTGCTTCAGCGTCTTAAGTATCAGCTCTTCCGTTATGTGCGCGGTGGGATAGGTGTGGTTTACCGTGTGCTCCCTGTCGTAACTCGCTGTGGTCGCGCCAAATTGCAGCATGGCTGTGTATTCCTTGGAGTGATACTGCAGGTCCGGTATCTGCTTGGTGCATTTGCCCGTGCATAGTATCAGCACCCCCGTAGCCAGCGGATCGAGCGTGCCGGCATGGCCTGTCTTGATGCGTTTGACACCTGCCGCCTTTGAGATACGTGTGCGCACGTATGCCAAAGCACCGAAACTGGACATACCATACGGCTTGTTGATATAGAGTATCTCGCCTTCCTGAAAGTTCATTTATCCTACTGTATTATATATAATAAGGTGGGACAGCCTGTTTAAAGGAAGTTGCATACGATGGTAATGGCACCTGCTATGGCGCAGTATATGCCAAAATACACCAGCTTGCCCCTCTTCACGATGTTAATCATCCACTTGCACGCCAGGCATCCGCTGACAAAGGCGGCCACGAAGCCCACAATGAGCGGCATGGTGTCTATCCCTCCAAAGGCCTCGTCACCCTTTACGGCCTTCAGCACGTCAAGAAGAGCCTCGCCGAGGATGGGAGGTATCACCATAAGGAATGAGAACTGTGCCAGATTCTCCTTCCTGTTGCCAAGCAGAAGACCCGTGGCTATCGTTGAGCCGGAACGGCTCAGACCCGGCATTACGGCCACAGCCTGCGCCAGACCTATCACGAAAGCGTCCCTCAGGCTTATCTTCTCCTTCTGCCGTGGCTTGGCATAGTACGAGAATATCAGCAGTGTGGCGGTGCATAGCAGCATGATGCCCACGATGAGCAGCCCCGAACCGAAGATCTCCTCTACCTTGTCCTTGAAGAATACGCCCACGATGCCGATAGGTATCATGCTGACGATGATGTTCAGCAGATACTTTGTCTCGTCGTTCATCTCAAACTTGAAGATGCCTTTCAGCAGCCACGCTATCTCGCTCCACAGTATTACGAAGGTGCTTAGCACCGTTGCCACGTGCACTGCAACCGTGAACGCGAGGTTCTCCTCGCCCTCTATGCCGAATAGGTAGGAGCCTATGGCCAGATGTCCGCTGCTGCTGACGGGCAGATATTCTGTCAGTCCCTGCAGAATGCCCAGTATCAATGCCTGTATCTCGTTCATTTCTTGCGTGGTCTATACATTATACCTGCTATGATTGACAGAAAACCTACCAGACATATTACCGGGGCTATCTTTACTCTCATTGGTGAGAAGACCTCCGGGTTGAAGGTCTCACGTGTTGACTCGGCGCCTGTCATGAGCAGGAAGCCGATGATTACAATGACCATGCTGATGCCTATCATCAGGAAGTTAGTCTTGCCGAATGCAAAGTCGTTCTTCTTCATTTATGTATTACTTGTTTTTGTTTTTCAATCTATTTCCTTCTGTTCCGCTATACCCTGTAAAGTCTCTTGGTTGGCATACGCAGATAGCGGTTAACGGACAGGAACACGCACACTGTCGATATTATTATGCCGAACACCAGCACTGCGGAGCCCGTTATGGCGACATCCTGCCAGGTCACCACTTCTACGATGTCCGGCTCGAAGTCATAGAGCGCATAACCTATTCCCGCCAGCACCGCGTCAGCCAGGAAGGCTGCTGCCAGTCCTTCCGCTACAGCCATGCCTATGAACGGACGGCGTATGAAGGACCATGACGCGCCTACCAGCTTCATGGTGTTGATGCTAAAGCGGCGCGCATAGACATTGAGCCTCACCATATTGTTGATGAGTGAGAAGGAGATGAAGGTGAGCAGCGCCGCCACGACAAGCATGATGAGGGTCACCTTGCTCAGATTGTTGTTGACACTGTCCATGAGATCCTTCTGATAGATGACCTCCGCCACCTGCTGGTATTTCTTCAGGTCCTGCATTATCCACTTCATGGAGTCCGCATTGGCGCAGTCCGCCTTGAGATGCAGCTCTGCTGACGGTACAAAGGGGTTCATTCCGAGGAACTCGGACGGGTCGGTGCCCAGAGCCTTTGTCTGCTCCTTCAGCGCCTGTTCACGTGATATGTATTCCATCTTGGTGACATAGTGCTTCCGCAGCATCTTGTTACACAGTATTGCAGCCTCACGGTTCGACACATTGTCACCGAACATCACCGTGACGGTGAGGTTCTCCCTGACGTAGGCGGACAGGTTGCGCGCTGTCAGGCCAGTGAACACCACCAGTCCAAGCAGTATCAGCACCATGGAAGTGCTGATGCACAGTGTGACAACTTGCAGACCACGGCTGCCACCCCTTTTTCTACATTTCTTTTTTGTTGACATATATATACGTATAAACACGGCCCTCCACTTGCCAGAGAACCGTCAAAAAAGCGCACTATAATGCAATTATTCCGCAAAGTTACAATAATTTCAAGGATGCACCAAGCATTTAACCTACATTAACAGTGAACGGCTGGACTGTTGCAGCGCTACATGGAATAGATGGCATTATGTCTATGACAAATTAACAGTAATTTTTATATAAGCATCCCCTTTCTTGTCGATAAGAGGCGGAGAGGGGATGTTTTTATAAATTGCCTAATTCAAAATAATGTCTTTCTCTTAAAAGTTTCATTTTATAGAAAAAGACATCTAATAAATGTTAAATATACCGTTGGGATAATGTGTTTCTTATATTAATTCTTGTTTAGTCTAAACATATTTAGTATCTTTGCACCACAAGAACCCGCCAAGCCTCTCAACGATGCTTAAATCGGCGGGTCGTTTTATTTTATGAAATACACTAAACAATATTCATCTCCAGCAGAGTTAGTAGAACTTCTTAAACGTCGCGGATTAGACTTTTCTGATGTAGATAATGCGGAAGCCGCTATTTGGTCGATTGGTTACTATCGTCTTTCTGGATATCTGTACCCATTACTTGCTGCACCTAAGTCAGAGCATCGATATAAAAAAGGGAGTACATTTGGAAATGCTTTGAGTCTATATGAATTTGATCGAGAACTTAGATTGCTTGTTTTAAACCAAATAGAGCGTATAGAGATAGCTGTACGAAGTGCTGTTGCAAACATAATCTGTGAGGAGACAGGCGATATATTTTGGATGACCAACAGAAAGCATTTTGTAAATACCGAGAAATTTGACAGGACAATATCTCTTATTGACAAGGAACTGCAGAGTACTCACGAGGATTTTATAATACATTTTAAACACACTTACGAGGAATCATATCCACCTTCATGGATGCTTACAGAAATACTGCCTCTTGGCACATTGACAAGGGTGTATGAAAACATTGCAGATAATAAGATACGTAAAAGGATTGCAAAGTCTTTTGGATTGACAGTACCGGTGTTTATGTCGTGGATGACAGTTATAACATTAACACGTAATTCTTGTTGTCATCATGCCAGACTCTGGAACCGTTATCTATCTCTGCGCACTCTTGTTATGACGAGACCACTGAGGCCGTGGATTAGTGACGGTGTCAGACAAGGTCGGATATTTTTCACACTTTGTATTCTAAAACATTTTGTTGATATTGTGTGGGAAGGCAATTCGTTCAAACAGGATTTGATGGACTTGCTTGGGCGATACCCTATGGTTGACATACACGCAATGGGATTTCCATCAACGGACTGGACACGTGAACCGCTATGGTACAGCCAGCAATAAGAGTCAGCACCTCAAAATATGATTTTGACAAAACGTCACAAAAACGGGCGTTTTGCTTACGTTTTGCTTTTTCGGGACTTTCGACTTCACCTTGCGTTTTAGAAAGAAAGTGTTCGTTTTTATAGCCTCTGAAATGTTGTTTACAACACTTCCGGGCGCAATATGATAGAGATTACAGTGCAAAAGCTATCATATTACCCTGTAATCTCTATCTGATTGCAGGGTGAAAGCTATGTGATAACAGCGGTTTTAGGGCCTTTTTGCTATGCTTTCACATAGCTTTTGAAACACGTTTTTGACTAACTGCAAGGCAGTCAAGTGGTTAGCAAAAACACGGAGAATGAGCTGTACGGGCCCGTGGGAAAATAATTTTGAAATAAACGATTCTCGGAGAGTTTGGAAAATCAAAGTGTCAGAAAAAGGGGGACTTTTGTGACACTTTGATTTCCGGGTGCGTTCTTCGTGGTGATGTGCCCGTATGCCGGTGCAGGCAGGTGTTTCCACCGCCTCTGTGCATGGTCTGCCGGCAAGTGCTGTCTCTCTATTTCCCGTCGGACTGTTGCCTTAGCTGTATGCGCAGGATAGTGGGTGACATACCGAAATGTGTCCTGCAGTACTTGCCGAAGAACGATATGCTTGGAAATCCGAGTGTGTCCGCAATCTCCTTTATCGACTTGTCGGAGTTCTTAAGCCAGTGCCGTATGTCCATTGTTACGTATTTGTTGATCCACTCGAATGCAGTGTCGCCGCTCACCTGCCTGCATACCGTGGAGAGGTATTTGGGAGTGACGCACAGCCGCTCCGCATACCATGATATGTTGCGTGGCTTTATCTGCGTCCCGGCAAGCATCTTGATGAAGCGCTTGAACAGTATCTCACGCTGGTTCTTCAGTCCGCTGCCGTAGGAGGCCGCTCTGCCGCTGTCGGCGTTCAGCATCAGCTCGCACATTATGGCCCGGATTATGGAGACTATGATTTCTGTGTTGTAGAAGGAGGCGTCCATCCTCGTCTTGTGCCTTAGTATCTCGCCGTACAGATTGAACATGGACAGGCTGTCATCACTGATGTGTATTATCGGATTCTCAGTGAGGCTGAACGCCTTGTCCCACAGGTTGCTTTCCGAGAACAGCTCCAGCATCTTCTTCTGTGTCATACATAGCGTTATTCCGTTGAAGTCTGGACTCAGCATCCAGTTTGTGACTATGTCGTTAGGACGGCATATCAGCGCCTCCTTATGCCGCAGCGTGTGCACGGTCGTGTTCACTTCCACCTGCATCCTGCCTGTGCTGCAGGCTATGATGATGAGCATATCCGTCCTCAGCGCCTCGGTCTCTACGGGGAATTCCCTTATGTCTGTATAGAAGGCGATGTCCTCGTTCATGTAGTCCGTTCTGCCCATGTCCCTTATCTGGGCGAATCCTATCTGCCGTATGTAGTCCCTGTTGTCCATAATGCCTCGTCTGTCTGTTTTATTTTCCTTGCAAAGATAGTCCTTTGTTCCGTAATGGGCGTGTTCTTAAATTCCTCTATGTGGTTCAAATGTTCCTTTTGGGGAGCGTGGAGGAATATTTTCACATTTTACTGTCGTTTTAGAACACCGCAGTTAGCCTGTTTTTTCTGTAATTTTGCACACGGAAAGGCGGCATGGCACATTCCTGTGTATGCGGAACCTCTGGAAGGCCCTGCCCATATCAGTGACAAATACTATTAAAACTTTATAGCAATGAGACAGACATCCGTTAAACCCGCAGTTGGAAGACTCGGTATTATGGTAGTTGGCAATGGCGCCGTTGCCACGACATTCATGACCGGTGTGCTTATGGCCCGTAAGGGATTGGCCAGGCCGGTCGGCAGTATGACACAGTATGACAAGATACGTGTCGGCAGGGGAGAGGGCATGAGGCGCCTCCGTTACAGTGAGATAGTGCCTATGGCCCGCCTCGATGACATTGTCTTCGGCACATGGGACGTGTATCCGCAGAATGCTTTTCAGAGCGCCATGTACGCCGGCGTGCTCAAGGAGAAGGATATCCTGCCCGTAAGGGACGAGCTGGAGAGGATAGTCCCCATGAGGGCCGCCTTTGACCGGAATTATGCCAGGCGCCTTGACGGTGATAATGTGAAGGAATGCGCCACACGCTGGGACATGGTGAGCGCCCTGCGCGAGGACATACGTGCCTTCAGGGAGTCTAACGGCTGCTCACGCATAGTGGTGCTGTGGGCTGCCTCCACGGAGATATATGTTCCTGTGAACATGGAGGTGCATGACACTCTCGCCCATCTTGAGCAGGCCATGAGGGATAATGATGTCAGTAACATCGCCCCCTCCATGTGCTACGCCTACGCGGCCATGGCGGAGGGCGCCCCGTTCATCATGGGCGCGCCCAATACCACGGTGGATATCCCTGCGATGTGGGAACTTGCCGAGAGGATGAGGGTGCCGATAGCCGGCAAGGACTTCAAGACGGGACAGACTCTCGTTAAGTCCGGCTTCTCACCCATCATCAGTACCCGCTGCCTTGGACTGAACGGGTGGTTCTCTACCAATATCCTTGGCAACAGGGACGGCCTTGTGCTGGACGAGCCGGACAACTTCCGTACCAAGGAGGTCAGCAAGCTGTCCACCCTGGAGACCATACTCAAGCCAGAGGAGCAGCCGGAGCTGTACGCGGACTATTACCACAAGGTGCGCATAAACTACTATCCTCCGCGCAATGACAACAAGGAGGGGTGGGACAACATAGACATCTTCGGATGGATGGGATATCCTATGCAGATAAAGATAAACTTCCTGTGCCGTGACTCCATCCTTGCCGCGCCGCTGTGCCTTGACCTGTGCCTGCTGTCTGACCTTGCGGCGCGTGCCGGCAGATACGGTATACAGAGGTTCCTCAGCTTCTATCTCAAGTCACCGATGCATGACTACACGCAGGGAGAGGAGGCTGTGAACCACCTGTACCAGCAGTACACCATGCTGAAGAACGCCATCCGTGAGATGGGAGGATATGATGCGGACGAGGAGATGGATTAGGGACTGTAGGTTAAACATTACTGCAAGATGGGAGACAAGGTGCGTTCTACATATAAGTCGGATGAGACGGAGGAGTGGCTGGACAAGGTATGGACACGCCCCATAGGATATCTGTGGGCATTGTTCTTCAAGTCACTGAACATTCACCCTAACATGGTGACGGTGTTGTCCATGATTACCGGGGCTTCTGCCTCCATATTCTTCCTGCATGGCTCTTACCGCTATGAGGGATGGTACGGACTGGCCATGAATGTGACGGGCATCCTGCTGCTGGCGTGGGCTAACTTCTATGACAGTGCGGACGGACAGCTGGCGCGCATGACGGGAAGGAAGACGCGCCTTGGCAGAATCCTTGACGGTGCCGCGAGTGAAGTGTGGTTTATACCTATCTATCTGGCTCTGGTGGCGCGTATGTGGCACCACCACGGCATGGAGTTCGCCTTCCTTGCCATAGAGGATAACGGCACGAACACCGCGCTGTTCACCTCGTGCGTCCTCGCCTGCGTGCTGTATTCCGGCTTCTGCAGCCATGCGGGACAGTGCGCCATGGCGGATTATTACAGGCAGATTCACCTCTTCTTCCTTAAAGGTGAGGAGGGAGGGGAGCTGGACAGCTCCGTAAGGCAACGAGGTCTCTATGACAGCACGCCGTGGAAAGGCAACGTTGTGTGGAAGGCATTCCTGTGGACGTATGTGAATTATACCCGTAATCAGGAGCGGCGGACACCGCAGTTTCAAAGGTTCTACAGGGCGCTGATGGACAGATACGGCAGTATAGGGGATGTTCCGGAGACTGTCAGGACAAGGTTCCTGGAGGAGTCACGGCCACTGATGAAGTATACCAACATCCTGACATTCAACACTCGCGCCATAATGCTCTACGTGTGCTGTCTGGCCGATGTTCCATGGCTGTACTTTGTCTTCGAGATAGTGCTGATGGGACTGCTGTGCAGGTACATGATTGGCGTTCATGAGCGTTTCTGCCGCAACCTGTCCGCAGTGTATATATATAATAAGGTGTAACGATGAGATATGCTATCATAGCGGCAGGAAAGGGCACAAGGCTGTCGGGGGAGTCCGTCTCTGTGCCAAAGCCACTCGTGACGGTTCATGGAGAGACCCTCGTTGACAGGCTTGTCAGGATATTCTCTGACAATGACGCGGAGGAGATAGTGGTGATCACGCGTCAGGAATTGCCCGTCCGGCAGGTGGAGGGCATTCCTGTTCGGCAGGTGGTACGGGCCACTCCGAGCTCAATGCACAGTTTTTACGAGATCAGCCGCTTCCTGTCCGGCGCGCCTTTTATCATGACAACGGTTGACACGGTGTTCCGCGAGGAGGAGTTCCGGGCCTTTGTCAATGACTTCAGGCGTGCGCTGGACTGCGGGATGGATGGTCTGATGGGCGTGACGGAGTTCGTTGACGATGAGAAGCCGTTGTATGTGAAGGCGGATGGGACCGTTCTCGACTTTATGGACCGTGACGACAATCATGAGTGCCGGTACGTGTCAGGCGGGATTTATGCACTTGTGCCGGAGACACTCGGCACGCTGAGGCGCTGCATAGCGGAGGGACAGAGCCGGATGAGGAATTTCCAGCGCGTCCTGATACGTGACGGTTGCCGTCTGGGGGTACACTGTTTCTCGAAGATTATAGACATAGACCACGCCGCTGACATAGACAAGGCGGAGCGTTTGCTGAAGGGCAGGCTTCTGGGAATATGCAGAGCCAGGCGCTTCTCGCCCCGTAGTGTGGAGAGGGACGGGATGATACTGCGCGAGGTGATGGCGGAATTGCACGCAAGGGGATATGAGACGGCGACGGTCAGCGAGGAGTCTCTTGCCGGAGGTAAGGGACTTCCCGAGGCGGAGCTTTATATATCAATGGCAAGAAGCGGGGAGATACTGTCAAGACTGAGGGGACGCAACGTGCTGAACGCCCCTGAAGGGACTGCGGTGTGCAATGACAGAAGGGAGGTGGCGAGGAGAGCTGCGGAGCTGGATATAAGGGTTCCGGAGATGATGGAGAGCCCATCGGAGGATGACATCAGAAAAGGACTGTGGGTGAAGCGTGCTCTGGGGACAACCACGGTGAGCGGTGACACCGTTTATTGTGCGTCGCTGGAGGATTACAGCGCTGCCGTGGCAGGTCTGCACAGCCGTGGCATCAGCGACATTGTAGTTGAAAGACACGAGACAGGCGACCTTCTGAAGTTCTATGGCGTGGGCGGTACCGCTTTCTTCAGGTGCTTTTACCCTGCGGAGACAGGTCACGCGAAGTTCGGGCTTGAGGCTGTCAACGGAGAGTGCAGCCATTTCCAGTTCGATGTGTCTGCTTTCGAGAGGCAGATGAGGCGGATGGCGGAGCATATAGGAATACGCGTGTTTGGCGGAGATGCCATAATCAGGGCGGATGGCACCTATGTGCTGATAGATTTTAATGACTGGCCTTCGTTCGCCCCGTGCAGACAGGAGGCCGGCAAGGCAATAAGTCAGATTGTAGACCGATGGATTTGAAATATGTTATATTTGACTACGGCGGCACATTGGACACTGGTGGCGTGCATTGGGCGGATATGATATTCAGAACTTATAAGGAACACGGGCTGGATGTGGCGATGGAGGATTTCAGAAAGGCATACATTGCCGTGGAGCGGTACCTTGGCGGTAGTCGGGTGGTGCTGCCCTCGCACACCTTTCACGAAACCCTTTCTCTGAAGATAAGGCTGCAACAGCGGTGGCTTTATGAGCATGGATGCGTGGAACAGGGCATTGCGGAGCTGGAGACACTGCACAAGGCGGTGGTAGGAGGGCTTTATCAGCAGGCTAAGCGTAACACCTGCCTTGCGCGTAGCGTTATGATGGCGCTTAGAACCGCCGGCCTGCGCATGGCGCTGGTGTCAAACTTCTATGGAAACATAAGGACCGTGCTGTGCGAGATGGGGCTTGATGACTTGTTTGAGCACGTCATTGAGTCGGCGGAGGTGGGAATAAGGAAGCCCGACCCGCGTATATTTGCCCTGGCGGCGGACAGGCTTGCGGTTACGGACGCTGACAAAAACAGGGTGGCAGTGGTAGGCGACTCGTTGGAGAAGGATATTGTGCCTGCGGGATCACTTGGCTTCAGGACGGTGTGGATTAGTCCCGTCACCGTCGGCAGTGCCTCTCTCTTCGATGACAGGACCGCCTGCGCGGCCGGCAGTGTGCCAACGTGCAGAATCTCCAGCCTCTCACAGCTGTTATTATATGTTGACAATGTGGTGGAAGGACAGGTACCTGCGCCTGAAAAGTGGGTCTGACACCATCGGAAAACGGTAGGGGCGATTTTGACAAATTGTCACGAAAAGCCGCCTTTTCGTGACAATTTGAAATTCTGCATCTACACCATATTGGTCTTTGTGCGGTACAGCATCGGGGTGGTGCCTACATTTTTGCGGAACACGCGGTTGAAGTATGAGTGGTCGTAGTATCCTAACTCCTCCGCTATCTGCTTTATCGGGGCGTCGGAGGTTATCAGCAGCAGCTGTGCGCGCTCCATCTTCTTGCGTATTATGTACTGCTGCGGAGTCTGGCCTGTATGCTTTCTGAACAGGCGTATGAAGTAGTCCTTTGTCATACACGCGTTGGCGGCAAGCTCCTCCACTGGCAATTCCTCGCGCGTGTGTACCATTATATATTCTATTGCGGCGGCAATGCGCCTGTCCATGTCCGTGTCTACGGGGCGCGCGTGTTGCAACAGGCGTGACATAAGTATCAGTACGGCTCCTCTCGACTGCACTTTGCGGCTTAACGGACGGCTCTTGTTGAGCATTACGTTCTGCATCAGCGTGGAACTGTTGTCGTATGTGTCGGGATCGGAGGCAGGCAGCCGCAGTTCCGGGTTGTCCTTGCACAGCTCCTCCATCAGAAGCAGTTCCAGTTCGCCTGCATCCACGCAGTATGGCAGCTGCCAGTCGTTGAGAAGGCGTGTGTCATTGCCGTCCTCTTCGTACAGATGTAGGTAGTAGTGCGTGAAGAGTCCGTTGCATTCGTAACTGTGTGTCACGAAGGCAGGGATGAAGTACAGGTGCCCGGGGCTTAGGTCGAGGGTGGTATCCGGCATGTGTACGCGCGCATTTCCCTCCATTACCAGAAACAGACGCATGAACGGACTGTTCACATTCTTCCAGTTCCAGTTGGCCTCATGTCGTGATAGTCCGACGTTGAGCACCAGCGGACGCAACAGGTCTATGGGTTTGCTCATGATGATGTATGTGATGTGACGGTTTTTATCGCAAAGATAATAACTATTTCTTAAAAAACGTGTAATTAATCACGTATTGTCGATAATGTCCTATAGTTGTCCTTTATTGTACAACCGTTTCTTTGTATTTTGTCCTACTTTTGCAATTGTAAAACAATGACGAGGCCTAAACGATATATAAGGTAAGCAAATACGTTATGAAGAAGTCTATTATTACGGCCATGCTGTGTCTCTTCGCATCGGGTACTGTCGTGGCGCAGGACTATGATGTGCCGGTGTCAGAGCGTGACGAGCCGATGGCGCAGGGCAAGTTCAAGCCTACTTGGCAGTCACTCGGCCAGTATGACGTTCCAGAGTGGTTCCGTAACGCCAAGTTCGGTATCTGGGCGCATTGGGGACCGCAGTGCGTTGAGGGTTCAGGCGACTGGATGGCGCGTGAGATGTATATGGAAGGCTCTGGAGCCTATAACTATCATGTTAAGAATTACGGCCATCCCTCAGAGTTCGGCTTTAAGGATGTCCTGCCGCTTTTTAAGGCGGAGCGGTGGAATCCCGACTCGCTTGTGGCTTATTATAAGAGCCTTGGCGCGGAATATTTCTTTGCCCTCGGCAACCATCATGACAATTTCGACCTCTGGGACAGCAAGTACCAGCCGTGGAACTCACAGAACATAGGGCCGCACCGTGACATTCTGGCCGGATGGGCTGCGGCAGCCAGGAAACAGGGCCTGCCTTTTGGCGTAAGTCTGCACGCCGACCATGCGTGGACATGGTATGAGCCGGCTCAACGCTATGACCGCAACGGCGGAAAGGCCGGTGTTCCGTACGACGGAAAGCTCACCAAGGCTGACGGTAAGGGCAAATGGTGGGACGGTATGGACCCGCAGCAGCTGTACGCGCAGAACCATGAGATGAGTAAAGGGTCGTGGGCCGACGGCATGATACACAGTCAGTGGGCGTGGGGCAATGGCGCCGCGGTGCCGTCAGAGGAGTTTGTCACGAACTTCTACAACAGAACGCTTGACGTTATAAACCGTTATAACCCCGAACTGCTGTACTTTGACGTGACGGCACTGCCGTTCTATCCTGTCAGTGACTGCGGTCTGAAGATTGCCGCGCACTTCTACAACCACAACATGGCTGCGAACAAGGGCCGTCTGACAGCGGTGATGTTCGGCAAGATACTCACTCCGGAGCAGCGCAAGGCGTTGGTGTGGGATGTGGAGCGCGGTGCTCCCAATGAGATTATGAAGGAGCCGTGGCAGTCTTGCTCGTGCATAGGCGGCTGGCATTATAATACTGGCATCTATGAGCGTAACCATTACAAGAAGGCCGGCACCATAGCGCGCCTGCTTGTGGACATAGTCAGCAAGAACGGCAATCTGCTGCTTAGTGTGCCGCTGCGTGCCGACGGTACGTTTGACGAGAAGGAGAAGGCTATACTCGACGAGTTCGGAGCGTGGATGAGGATAAACCGCCAGGCTATCGTGGGTACACGTCCATGGAAGGTGTTCGGAGAAGGGCCGATGGCGGAGAAACGTATCAACCTGAATGCGCAGGGATTCAACGAAGGGGCGTATAACAACCTTTCGGCGGAGGATATACGCTTCACGCAAAAGGGTTCTGTGGTCTATGCCATGCCGATGGGATGGCCCGCTGACGGCAAGATGCTGGTGCGCTCAATGGCTGGAACAAAGGTCAGGCGTGTGACGCTGTTAGGCCACGGACGCCTGAAGTTCACCATGACAGCGGAAGGACTTAGCGTCACTCTGCCGCAGAAGCCGCTGAATGATATCCTGCCGGTACTGGAGGTGAGATGAAGTGATGAAACCATAATACTAACTTAATATATAATGTGCAAGAGAGCATTTACACCAAGGTATTAGTTTTGTTCTGCCGCGTCTGTAATGGGCGTGGCAGTTTTTTTGTCTGTCATAAAGGCGACAGGGTGCACTCCTCAATGATGGAGTGCACCCTGTCTGTTTAGTTTGCAGTGTGTGTTTATGCCGTAATGTTACTGTATGAACTTCACATTATCCTTTATCACAGTGCCCTTGTAGCTCTTGCTCACCTTCTGGCCAGCGATGTTGTATGTGGCTCCTGATGTGCCTTTCGCGTCAGCCTTGACGCTTTCCACGCCTGTTGTGACAGTTGCTGTGGTGGCCTCGCCGAGTCCTCCCATCTCATTGGCCGCGCGTACGGTCCATGTGGCGGTGACATCGTCAATGGTGAAAGTTGTCATAGTGGTGGCTGTGACATACTTGCCGTCCTTGAACACTACCCAGCAGAGTGCGTAGTCGCTGTTGTCCCACTGCAACTGCATGGTCTCCTTGTCTATAGTCACGTTGGTTGGCGCGGATGCCTGCTCCGTGAGTGCTGTAGGATCCCAGTCATCGTCCTGTCCCATCACGTTGGCAAGGCTCATCTCCTTCACCTCATCGAGGGTGAGTACAGGGTCGTTTGCATGGTCGTTGCCTTCCTTGTCGGTCCATGATGTGCGTCGTCCGCTGAGGTCCACGCTTGTGCCGCTTGTCAGGGAAGAGTTGTATTCGGCGAAGCGCTTAGGCCATCCGCCGCTCATGTCTGCCCATCCGTTGCCGAGGGCGTTAGCGTCCATCCTCGTGTTTATGTAGCAGGCTATCGGAGTGCCGCTGCCCCACGGGCGGCCAAGGTAGTAAGTCACGTCGGCGGTCTCCTTCTTTATGTAGCAGTTGTTGAAGACGTAGCCGTATTTCTTTGCTGCTGACGGTACGGCGAGGTATCCTCCGGTGCCGCACTGCTGCAGGGTCACCTCATTATAATATACGTCACCCTTGCCGCACAGGTAGTCGGTGCGTCCGCGTATCACGCCGCCCTCAAAGTAATATTTGCCGTTGCCGTTGTTGGACACGTAGGTATCCTGGTATCCCCACAGGCAGGCATCCTTGAATACGGTCCTGTTTGACCTGTCCTGCAGCACTATGTCACGTCCGTGGGCATCACCCATTGAGGACTTCATAGTGAGGTTCTGGAAGTAAGCGTCATGTCCGCTGCCCTGGATTATGAGCACGTCACCGTTGCCTATGCCCTCAAGTGGACAGGCAAGGCCATAGCCGTTGTCCCATGTGGCGGCCGGAGTCCTGTTCGTGATGACCACACCCTCCATGGACTGTCCTATGATTGACACGTAAGGAGAGGTGAGATAGGAGCGCGGGTCATCGTATGTGTTGCCGTCACCGCCCTTTGTCGTACCGTTACAGTCAAACACATAGTTGCCGTCCGCAATGAAGATGCGGAAGCGTCCTGTAGCGTTCTCGCCGCGTTTGTTGGCAGCCGCGAGCGCTTCCGTTATTGTTCCGTCGGCAGGCACTATGAAATCGTACACAGCCTTTTCCACCGCCGGCTTTACCTTTGTCTGGAAGTCCACCACAATGTCCTCGTTGATGGCGTTGTCCGTGAGGTCTGCCACAGAACCTGCCGCAAGTACGAACTGCACGTCTGCCGAGTAGTCCAGTCCCTTGTACTCGCAGATGACGGTCTTGCCGCTTGCTACGGGTGTCATCTCCATGCCACCTATCGTGGCCTTGGCCTTTTCGGTGACCTTAATCTTCTCGTCGAATGTCAGCACCACTTTGCCATTGGCGGACGCTCCCGTTGCTCCGTTGGCCGGAACGCTGCTTACGAGCACCGGTGCAGTGCCGTCATCGATCAGCTTTGCCGTGCCTGTTATGAAGGTGGCGCCCAGTGCCACGCCGTCGTTGGCTGATGCTGTGCCGGCAATGGCAGAGTTCCTGTCGCTTATCCAGCGTATGAACAGACTGCTCTGGTTATTGGCCTCTGCCGGAAGGCTTACGGTCTCGTCCGTCCATTTCTTCGCGCCCTCAAGGGTTATGGTGCCTGCCGTGGTCCATGTCTCGCCGTCCAGCGAGTACTGTACCAGCTGTGTGGTGTACGCGTTGTAGTTGTACATCATGGCCGTCACTATCTTTATGTCCGTAAACGCGGCCGCATTCACCTTGGTCTGCCAGTAATAGTGGCCCACATCGCCATTGCCGCTGCCTGTCCTCCAGTTTACAGCGGCCGGTCTGCCCTCGTATCCTCCGGCACCCTGCTGACTCTTGTCCAGCCATCCCTGCTCCTCGCCTGCGTCATTGCGCATCACGAGGCTTGCGGCATCATTGTCAGCGGCTGCAAAGTCGCACGCGCGTCCGGCTCCGCCGGGCCTTATGAAGTCCCAGCCGGCGATATAGTCAGCCGCGGTATACGCTGCGGTGAATGCCATATCCTTGGTCATTCTTACCGGCATCTCTGCGGCAGTCTCGCCGTTGTCCCAGTTGGTGAAGGTCAGTATGGCGTTGCTTGACGCCGTGATGCCCACCTTTGTGCCCTCCTCGTACATATTCTTTCCGTCCACAACGGTCGGCTCCGGCGACAGGCTCACCATGTAGTCGTTGGCTCCGCCAGTAACATTGATGTCGAGTGAGTATGTGTTCACCTTCCTGAAGTTGGCGGTGAGAGTCTCGTTTGCTGTCACAGTGTATGTGAACTTGGCGTCCGCTGACACCACATCACCTGCGCTGTTGGTCCAGTTCACGAAGTCATAGCCAAAGTTCTCCGTCGCTGTCAGCGCCACCTCGTCATTCTCTATGTATGTTTCAGAGTTCGGATGTATGCTGACACTGCCGCCTTCCGCCGGCGCGCTCTGTATTGATACGGTGTATTTGTTTACCTGTGCCACCGTTCCATCAAGCGTTCCCTCTATTACAACCTCGCCGAAAGCACCGTCCTTGTTGGCACTTACGCCTACGGCAGATGTGAGATAGAAGCCCTCGCCGCCTGCGAGCTGCGCCTGCTGGGCCTCTGTCAGCGTCACTTCATACTTGTATATGGCCGTCTTGTCATAGTCCTTGTTTGACGTTGACTTGCCCTGTCTCCATGCGGTGAATGTTCCTAACTCCACATTGGCGCCGTCCGCCTTGTGTGCTGTCAGCACAATGCCGTTGCCGGAGTCTGTGCCGCAGCGGTTAACGTAACCTGATACCTTGGTGGGTGTGAATGTCAGTCCGCTTGCCGGACGCACAAGCCAGTTGAGCTGCTTGGTGGTTCCGGCCGGTTTGAACTTCACGGCCGTCACTCCCGTTGACGTTCCGTCGGTCATTGTAATGGTTGTGGTGCCCGAGATGGTGCAGTCGCCATAGTCAAACGCCACGGTGCTGAAGCCGTCTGTCGGCGTGGCGGTGTACGCGCCTACGCTCTCCGCGGCGGCATTGCTCATGGCAAACACCACTTTGGCTGGCTCCTTGGTGTAGGTTGTGCCCGCACCTGCACCGTCAGCCCATGCCACTGCCGTCCCTGCCGTTGACAGGAGCAGTGCCAGGAAGGTATTGATACTTCTTCTCATTGTTTGTAGATTTGTTGTTAGTTATGAAATTTAATTGAATGGTTTTAGCATTTTGACTGCAAAGTTAACTAATAATTATATATAACCTGCATTTTTATTATGATAAAAAATCATTGTGACTGTATTTTACCCCCTATTTAATTCGGAATTACCCTTTGGGGTTTGTGGTTTTTGGTTGTAGGTTTGGGGTTGTGGGTCTGTCGCTTATGTGGTTTTTGGTTGTCGGTTTTAGGTTGTGGGTCTGTTCTTTTTGATTTTAGGTTGTGGCTTTGCCTGAATGGATTGGCCGTGAATAGCAGAGAAAAACACCCTCGCACCGCGAGAACCTACAACGCAAAACCCAAAAGGGGACAGACCCACAACCTAAAACCGACAACCAAAAACCAATAGAAACAGACTGCGGCTGCCTCTCCCTCACGGGTAAAGCAGCCGCAGTTACCTTGGACAGAACCTCTGTCCTCGGTGGTATCCAATCCAATCTTTATTAACCTAACATCATTACCTTATAGTCTTCACACCGTCCTTGATTACGATGCCTTTGTAGTCATCGCCAACCTGTATGCCGTTCAGTGTGTATGTCTTTGTCTTGCTGTCTGCCTTTACGGTGGCAGTGATGCTCTTGGCGCCTGTAGGGTCCACGCTCACAGCCGGTCCGAAGCCACCGCGTCCGTTGGCGGTACGTATGGTTGCCGCTGTGATGTCCTCGTCCGCTGTCAGTGAAGTGGCGTCCGTCAGCACGGCAGCCTTGCCGTTTACGCTTACAAGATATGCGGCGCTGCCCTCGACAGCTGTCCATGTCAGAGTGTGCTTGTCCTCAGAAACCGTGGCGGAGGATACCTGTACCTGTGCCGCTGTCACGTCCGGAGCCCACTCTCCGTATATGTTTGCAACGGTGAACTCCGCTGCCTCCTTGTCACTGAGTATCGTCTCGTATGTGTTGTTGCCCGCACTGTGCGTGAAGGTCATCACATTGCTTGCCGGAGAGATTACCTTTCCGCTGGCGTCCATGGTGTTGTACTCCTTGAATGCGCTTGCCGCAATGTTCATGCCGCCCTTTGTGAAGCGTGAGGCGTTCAGTGAGCCATCCAATACCTTGGTGTTGATGAATGTGGCCTTTGACTCTCCGCCCCAGGAGCGTGCGAAGGTGAAGTCCTTGCAGAGGCTCTCAACCGTGCAGTCAAGGAACACGTAGCCCCAGTTGTAGCGGTCCGCAGTGGTGGCGGTGCAGTTTGGCGCGCATATAACGTTGCTGCCAACCTTCCCATCCTTAGAACGGCTCTCGTTAACAAGCCTTACGCGGTTGTACACCACGTTGCCGTCGCCGCAGAGATAGTCCACGGTGCCGTGTATCTCGGAGTCCTCCCAGTAGAAGTTGGAGGCCTTGTTAGAATAGTAAGTATCCTGATATGACAGCATCCTCACGTTCTTGCATATCGTGTTCGCACCCTTGTCCTGCAGGCATACCGCACGGCCGGCGCCGCCGGTGGCGTAGTAGTCGAGCGCATTCTGTATGGTAAGGTCCTGTATGTACAGGCCGTCAGATGTGTTGAGCAGTGTGGCTGTGGTGCCGATGCCCTCGTTCTCCACCGGTGGGGCGTTCCTGATGATGGTGCCGTTCATGGACTCTCCGATGATTGAGATGTTCTTCCCGGAGATGCTTGTCAGTGCAGTCTCGCCGAGGTCATACACACCGTTGGGCAGGAATATCTTCTTGTTGCCCGTGCTGTTGGCCGATGTCAGCGCAAGCAGGAAGCTGCTTACGTCACCGGCAGCTATGTTGTAGTAGCCAGTGGCCTCGTCATACTTCACGAAGTCCACCACATTGTACACAGACACCTTATGTATATATGTCACACCGTCAAAGGTTATGGTGAGTGTTGTGGCGTCTCCGTCATACTGGAATGAGTGCTCCGCACCGTCTGAGTCGGCCTTTGTCGGGAAAGTAGCCACCACAGTGCCGTCCTCGGTGGTTACAGTGGCGTTGGCCTCGCCTGCACTGTACAGACAGTTGCCTACAGACACGTATGCCTTGCCGGCCACTTTGACCTTGATGCTCTGTCCGTTGCTGAACGCCCAGCCATGCTGTGCGTCGTGGAAGGAGCCTGTCATGTCTATGACCTCGTGGTCCTCGTCATAGAAGTATGGCTTGTTTATATCGAATACGAAGCGTGATGTCGGGGTAGCCTGCTCCACTGCGGTGACACGGGCATACAGTGACAGCTCCTGCTGCACCGCTGTACCCTCCGTAACCTTCAGCGCTGACGCCTGTGCGGAGTTGAACCATCCGCGGAAAGCCATGCCCTCCGGCACCTTTATGTCCCCACTGCCGTACTTGTATGTCAGGGCTGAGCCGCCCTGTATCTTCTCCGTGCCGATGAGTGTCTTGCCATCGGTGTCGTAATACTTCACATCCACCATAGGCAGCAGCTCTGTTGCCTCGGCGTATATGAACGGACAGTAGGAGCCGCACTTCACTGTCAGCGTGGTAGGTGTCTCGCTGTTGTACACCCATGTGACTACATGGTCTGTGGATGTGTTAGTGTCACAGCCCGCACCCCTTGTGTCCAGTGTGGCGAGGACGTTGCCTTCAGCGTCCGTTACTGTAGCCTGGTTGCTGTACTGGCATCCGCCCAGTGTCAGCTTCACAGGTCCGTCAACGGGTATCGTTACCGTTGCGTCGGTGTATCCGTGCTGCGCGTCGTGGAATGTGCCTGCCACCGTAACGCCTTCAGGGAGCGTTCCCTCCGGTTCTGTTACGGTATACGGGTCATTGCGGAAGTTTATCTTGAAGTCCTTGAATGCGCGTGCCTCCTCTGTTCCGCTCACCACGCCGTTGATTTTGATGTTGCCGATGCTCATCTTCTTGTTGTTGGCGACGTTGGAGATGTACAGTCGCAGCGTGAACACGCGGCCTGCGTCGCCGCTCACGCTCTCCTCGTGGGTGATTGGCGCACTGGGATTGGCGTTGTTGTTGCGGCGTATCTGATTTTTCGGGTCACTGTATGCCGTGATGGCACCCTCCTTGCCGTCAATGGTGTAGCTCCATGAGAAGTATGCACCGTCGGTGCCCTCCTTGACAGCGTCAAACGCCACACCGGTAGGCTTGAAGGTGATGCCCTTCTTCATCTTTACCGTGTACTCGATCATGTCTGTCGCCACGCAACCGGGGTTGCTTGTCGCCGGCTGGTATGTCACATACGTGCCGGCCGCTATCTCCAGACTGGAGTATGCCGCATTATGTGTCTTGACCAAGTCCGTGCCTACGGTCACGCCTGTTTCCAGTACAGCGCCTGAAATGCCTTCAGTCACTGTGGCATTAGTCTCATCGCCCACGGCCCATGACAGGGTTCCGCTGACGTTGTCATAGCCTTGAGCCATGGCACTTGTCGCTCCAATCAGTACAAGAAGTAATGAAGCGAATAGTCGTAAAGTTCTTTTCATTGTGTATCTTATGATATTTTGGTAGTATTCTAATAGCTTTAGCCTGTATTCTGGTTAGGTCGTCTTCCGTTAATAGATTATGTGCAGTGTTGTTTCGTAATGCAAATTTGGGTCAAAGGTACAAAAAAATATTCAAACAGCCAATTATCGCGTAGTTAAAAAGTGTAAATGCGGCTGAAATCGCGATAAGCCCATTTTGACAAAACGTCACAAAAACGGCTGTTTTGCTTACGTTTTGCTATTTGGGGACTTTCGGTTTCACCTTGCGTTTTAGAGAGAAATGACTCCACTTTGCATCCCTTTGTATGGCGTTTTTAATGCCTTTGGGCGCAATTTGTAGTGTTTGCTGTGCAAAAGCTATGTGATTGCATTGCAATCTCTATCATATTGCACTGTGAAAGCATAGAGATTGTAGTGTAATATCTATCTGATTGCAGCGCAAAGGCGTCCCTTTCACTCCCCTTTTAGAGTGCTTTTAAAGCATGAAAAATTCCAACTTCAAGATTATCAGTGTCTTGCGTCGCTGCACGGAGAATGCGCTGTACGCGCCCACGTGAAGATAATTTTTGTACACGCGATTCTCCGAGGGCGTAAAAAATCAAAGTGTCAGAAAAAAAGCCATTTTCCTGACACTTTGATTTTGGACTGTTCCCATGACGGGTTGCCGTCAATCCTCCAGCAGTCTCATGTATTTAGCGATGGCATCGTCTATCTCTGATATGCAGATGAACTCGTCCGCGCTGTGTGAGCGTGAGCTTTGTCCCGGGCCGAGCTTGAAGGACGGGAAGCGCATCAAGGCCTGATCGGACAGGGTGGGGGAGCCGAACGGCTGCATACCCATCGCCTTGCAGCGCTGTATCAGTGGGTGCTCCTCCGGTATACATGATGAGTGCAGGTGGAAGGAGCGTGCCTTCAGACTGCTCTTCAGCTTGTTTTGCAGGAATTCGAACACCTCCTCGTTGGTGTAGTGCTCATTGGTACGCACGTCAATGATGAAGCGGCACTCGTCAGGCACTACGTTATGCTGCGTGCCGCTGTTAACAACTGTGCACTGCATCTTGGTTGGTCCGAGCAGAGGAGATATCTTCTCGAAACGGTAGTCGCGTATGAACAGCAGGTCGTCCAGTGCCTCGTATATGGCGTTCACGCCCTCATTGCGCGCCGCGTGGCCTGACTTTCCGTGCGCCACGCCGTCTATCACCATCAGACCACGCTCCGCTATGGCCGGCTGCATACCCGTCGGCTCTCCCACTATCGCCACGTCCACCTTTGGAAGCAGTGGCAGTACGGCGCGGATGCCGCCGGCTCCGCTGACCTCCTCCTCGCAAGACGCAAGGTATATCATGTTGAATGGCGGCCGCCCCGTGGCGGTGTCCTCATCCATTCTGGCTGATATGGCCCTGAAGACCTGTAGCAGTGCCACCAGTCCTCCGCCGCAGTCGTTGGACCCGAGGCCGTAGAGTCTGTCGCCTTCCATTATAGGTATGAACGGGTTCCGTTGCCATGTGGCTACGGGTTTCACTGTGTCTATGTGCGCATTGAGCAGCAGTGTGGGCAGACTGTCGTCCCAATGGCAGGACATTATCCACAGGTTGTTGCCCTCGCGGTGTGGGGTGAAGCCGTATTCCTCCATGGCCTGCTGCATGATGTCGGCCGCATCGCTCTCGCTGCGGCTTACAGACGGGGTGGCTATGAGACGTTTCAGCAGTTCCACCGCATCGTTTGTATATCTGTTCATTGTGTATTTTTAAATAGGTTGTTGTGCTGTTTGCTGTTGTCTCTCCCTGCAGTCGTCCACTGGTATGGAGAATGTCACGGTGGTGCCGTGCCCCTCTGCCGATGTTATGGCAATCTCTCCGTTGTGGCTCTGCGTTATGATGTTGTGGGTTATCTGCATTCCGAGGCCGGTGCCCTCACCTACTGGCTTCGTGGTTACGGTCTGGTGGAATATCTTTTCCTGCACTGCGTTGGGTATGCCCGTGCCGTTGTCGGTTATGGATATTACCAGTCTGCCGTCCTGTACCGCCGCCTCCACGCTGATGGTGGGCCGGAAATCCGTCGTGCCCTTGGCCGCCTCGTTCTTCGCCCTCTGCCTTACGGCATAGCAGGCGTTGCTCATTATGTTTATGACAGCGCGTGACAAGTCCTGCGGTATCACCATGCAGTGAGGCATATTGGGCTGGTAGTTCTCCCTGATTGTTACTGTGAACTGCTTGTCGTTGGCGCGTTTGGCGTGGTATGACAGCCATACGTACTCGTGCAGCAGATGCTTTATGTCCGTGTGCACGCGCTCATTCTCCCTGCCTCTGGATATAAGCAGGATGCCTTGTATCACACTTGCCGCGCGTTCTCCGTGCTCTTTTATCTTGCTTATGTTCAGTCTTAGGCTGTCGGTGATGTCCTGTATGTCGGCTGCTGCATCCTCGTCAACGAGTCCCTTCACCCTGTCTATGGCCTCCTGTAGTTCATTTACCAGTCCAACAGACAGCCGCGAGAAGTTTATCACGAAGTTCAGAGGGTTCTGAATCTCATGTGCTATGCCCGCGCTCAGCATTCCGAGCGACGCCATTTTCTGCAGTTGTATCATCTGCTCTTTCATTGTCTGTGTCTCATCCATAGGCTTTGATGTTTGGCGCGGGTGTCCGCACCGGTTTGTGTATTGCTCCCTTGCGGTCTGGCGGTGCCGCTATAGCGTTATGGTAAACTCCGTGTACGAGTCCTTTTCCGTCTGCATTGATATGGTGCCGTTGTGGTCGTGTATGGTTTCCCGTGCGAGATAGAGTCCCACTCCCGAAGCCTCTCCCGTCGGCTTTGTGGTGAAGAAGGGGTCGAAAATCTTGTCCTTTATCGCCTCCTCGATGCCGATGCCGTTGTCGTGCACCACTATTCTCGCTCCTCCGTCATCGGTAGGTGCCAGTGACATTGTCACTTCCGCGTCGTATGGCTGGCGCTGGTACTTCCTCGTCACGGCGTATATGGCGTTTGACAGCACGGCCATTATGGCGCGTCTTAGTGATGTCGGGTCCACCATGCGTGGCATTGAGCCCTTGGATGGCAGCTGTTTGCGCAGCCTTATATGACAGGCTTTGATGTCGTCCCTGTACTGTTTGGCTGCCATCTCCATGGTCTGCTGGCACAGCTCCACCATGTCCACGCTGCGCAGTGTGCCTATCTGGTTCTTCAGCATGGCCTCCATGGCACGCAGTGTGCGTGTGGTGTTGGCGCCGTGCTCCTCTATCTTTGCGAGATTGGTTTTCATCATGCTTATGATCTCCTCGCAGTCGTCGTATGTTTCCGTCGCCATGTTCCCCTTTTCTGACCTTATATCCTCCTGCAGGTCACTGGCAAGACGTGAGGTAAGCATTGAGAAGTTGTTGATATAGTTTATAGGATTGAGTATCCTGTCTATCAGTCCCTGTGTCAGTTTGCCGGCTGTGGCGGTGCGTTCCATCCTCATCAGGTCGGCCTGAGTGCGTTCCAGGTCGCTGCGTGCGGTGCTCAGCTCCTCTGTTCTCTCCGTCACTGTCTGCTCAAGTCTCTGCTTTGCCAGTTCCAGTTTGTGCACCCTGTACACGGCTATCTGCCTTATTGCAATTATAATCAGGAACACATATATCAGTACTGACCACCATTTGAGGTAGAAAGGGAACTGGCGGTACCACTCCACTGACGCTGTGTTGCTGATGATACCGAACATATTCATGCTCTGTATCTCCATCTTTGTAGGTCCGTAGGACATATTGTTGAAGTGTACCACAGTCTCTTCGGACCATGCGCTCCATCTGTCATCGTTGATTCTGTACCTGTATCTGGCGGGCATGAACAGCGAATTGTCCGCATTGGAGAAGTATATCGTCAGGTTGCGGCAGTCTGACGGCAGCCTGACATTATCTGTCCGCGTTATGGGTGGTAGTCCGTCAGCCCTGTATCCGCCCCATATCACGGAGTCGTTGAATGCCACTATCTGGCGTATGTACAGCTCCGGTCTGGCTATGGCGTTCCTGTTCTCCTCTATATGCCGCAGGTTGTAGTTCACAACACCGAAGTCTCCGCCTGTCCATAGAGAGTAGCTGTTGTCCATAAACATCGCGTTTATGGTGCGTCCTGCCATTGGCCGCAGCCATGCGGACAGCCTTATGTCGGCCTTTCCGCCTATGGTTGCCTGCAGGTTCTTGCCGTCGGGGTCCGTGAACCATCTGTGTCCGGCCTTGTCGTACAGCTCCACCTTGGGCCTTATTGAAGCTATTCCCGTGTTTATGCGCTCCAGTGTCCCCCCGTGTCCTAACGGAACGTTCCACTGTTCGCCGTACAGTGTCTCCGCACGCAGCATTGTTCCCACCACTTTTACCTTCACGCACTTCTCTATCCTGGCAATCATCACGTGCCGGCTGCTGTCTGTTGACACCTCGTATATGCCGTCCGTCTCCCCTGTGTACAGTGTGTTGCCCGGCCCCTGGCATACCGATAGCGTGTTGCCTTCGGTCATTCTGGAGACGCTGTCGGCAGTGATGCTGTACAGACCGTTGGCTGTTGCGGCGATGATACCGCCGTTGTCAGCCTGTATCATCTGCCAGCAGGCGGCCGGAGAGTCAAGCATCAGGGCGGCGTTTCCGCATTCCATCCGGTATATACCCTGCATGGTGCCGATGTACATGGTCTGTCCTGTCATCCCGAAGGAGTACACCTCGCCGTTCAGCCCCTGCGCCTCTGTGAGCCTGGTGAATGGTGACGGTGCCTCAATGGCGAATATTCCATGCTCCGTAGCGCCCCATATCATGTTGTCGCCATTGTATGTTATGGCGTTGATGCTGTTGCTGCCAAGTCCGTCCCTCTTCGTTAATGGCAGGTGATGCCCGTCCTGTATCAGCTCCACCCCTTTTGAAACGCGTGTGATTACGGTCGTTCCAGTGGCGTTCAGCCTAAGTCTTGTGTCCGTGGCACGTGCCGTCCGCCTTGCCATGGCTTGCTGCAGTGGTGACATTGTGGCGCCTCCTCGGCCGTCAGTTGGTATGGTGTGCAGTTTAAGACGGCCGTTAATGTCCGGCGCAAGGTATCCGAACACGTTCGGACCCCTTGTCCATATCCGTCCGTCCGGTCCCTTTACCACGCGCGTCACACGGCTCTTGCGTGGTGTCTGTATCCTTCTCCATGACGCACCGTCATAATATAGTATTCCATCGTAGTTGGCTACGAACACTGAACCGTAGGAGTCGCAGGCCACATCGTAGTTACGGTTGTGGGCTTTGTACTCTGTGGCGCTGTAATGTCGCGCGAAAGGCACTCCCAGACTGCCTGCCACGGCTGTGACAGCGGCATGGACAAGCAGTGTCGCCACTATGATTCTCCATATATTTCTTTTGGGTAGGGGTGCCATTTGTACAGGTTCAGGTTATAGTCGTTTTAGTGTCAGGATGGTGATGTCATCACTCTGTTCCGCGTTGCCGGTATGTTCATGCACGGCATCGATTATTCTCTCCACCGTCCGCTGCGCGTCCATGCCGCGGCATGATGCCAGCAGTGCCTCAAGACGCTGCTCGCCGTACAGCTCTCCGCTGTCGTTGCAGGCTTCGGTGACACCGTCTGTGAACGTCACAATGCTGTCGCCGTGGTTCAGTTGTACTGTCGCGGACTTGTAGGAGTATCGCTCCACCACTCCAAGGCTTATGTTCGGTGACAGCGGCAGTGTCTCCATGCTGCCGTCGGCGCGCAGTATATATGGGGGATTGTGTCCGGCATTGACATACGTTATCACGCCGGTGCGCACATTGTATACACCGTAGAACAGTGTCACGAACATGGAGTCGAAGCTCTCGCAGGCCAGTATGTCATTGCTTTCGTTTATCACGGACACGGCATCGAGGGTCTTCCTGCCTGCAAAGCGCAGCAGAGTGTGGCTTACAGCCATGAAGATTGCGGCCGGAACCCCCTTGCCAGACACGTCGGCGATGGTGAATCCTATATGGTTCTCGTCTATTCTGTAGAAGTCATAGAAGTCTCCGCCGACGTCACTTGCGGGTTTCATGGATGCAAAGATGTCCAGTTGTCCTGTAAGGTCGCTGAAGGGAGGGAATGTGGTGGGCAGTATGGCCAGCTGAGTGTCCGCCGCCATGGCGAGGTCTCCCTTGATATCTCTGAGCTGTCCGTGCTCTTTCTGCGTCTGCTTCACAAACTCTATCTCCTGTATAGCCTTCTCAATGGTGAGCTGCAGGTCGTCCAGGTCAATGGGCTTTGTGGCAAAGTCGAAGGCTCCATTGTTCATTGCGGAGCGTATGTTGCCCATCTCTCCGTATGCGCTTACCATGATTACCTTCAGCGCGGGGTTGTGTCTGCTGTTCAATTCGCGCAATAATGTAAGCCCGTCCATCTCCGGCATATTGATATCGCTAAGCACTATGTCGGTGTCCGGATGCTCCTCGAGGACCTGAAGCGCCTCTATGCCATTGTGCGCAAATAGGAATATGTACTCCCCATTGCGTATTTTGCGGCGGAAGTACTGCCTTAGGAGCAGCTCAAGGTCCTGCTCGTCATCAACGCTTAGTATCTTTGTTGCCATGGTGAAGCAGTGTTTTCAAGTGTGGGAAAATGATTATATGGCAACAAAGGTAGCAATAAATCTTGGAACGGACAACACAAAAAGCCCGAAAAATTTGGCGGTTTGAGAAATTTTAGATATTTTTGCAACAGAAATTAACACGGCATTTCCCGATGCCATCAACATCATTAGCCATTACAAGGATTATGCAGACTGTCTGTCATTTAGGCCTGCTGCCGTATAAGCAGGCGGAAAAGTACGGCACAAGGACCGTCTTTGAGTATCAGGACTTTGGCTCTGAGGCGTGGAAGACCGCTTCCTGGACAGAGTTCGCAGCGAGTGTGCGGCGTGTGTCCAATGCAATGCTCAGCATAGGCATAGGTGTACAGGAGTGCATAGGTGTCTTCTCGCAGAACGCTCTGCAGTACATCTACACCGACTTCGGCGCTTTCGGAATACGGGCGGTAAGCATTCCCTTCTACGCCACAAGCTCCGAGCACCAGCTGCAGTATGTCATCAACGACGCGGGCATACGCTTCATGTTCGTGGGAGAGCAGGAACAGTATGACAAGGCGCGGCGTGTGCAGGCCCTTTGCAGCACTCTGGAGCGCATAATCGTGTTTGACCGCACCGTGACCCTTGCGGATCATGACACCACAACCATGTTCTTCAGCGACTTCCTGGAGCTTGCCGACGGTATGACAGATGACACTGTGCTGCGCGAACGCCATGACGGGCTGTGCGATGACGACCTTGTCAACATCCTTTACACTTCCGGCACCACGGGAGAGCCTAAGGGAGTGATGCTTGGAGCAGGGCAGTTCGCGGCGGCGCTGAAGGCTAATGACGAGTGTGTCCCCATCGGAGAGGAGGACCGTGTGATAACATTCCTGCCGATAACGCATATCTTCGAGAGGGGATGGGACGTGCTGGCGCTGACCGAAGGGGCCACACTGATAATAAACACCAATCCGCATAACATACAGAATGCTATGCGTGAGCGGAAGCCTACGTGTATGTCTGCGGTGCCAAGGTTCTGGGAAAAGGTGTACGCTGGCGTCCAGGCCAGGATAGACAGCGCCACTCCGTTCCAGAAAAGGCTGTTCCGCGAGGCGCTGGAGGTGGGCAGGAAGGTCAACGTGGAATGCAGATCAAAGGGCAGGAAGCCCTCCTTGGCGCTGGCATGGAAGTACAAGCTGATGAACAGAACTGTCCTTGCGCTTGTCAGGAAGCAGCTTGGACTGGAGCATCCCAACATCTTCCCGACGGCAGGGGCGGTGGTGTCGTCCGAGGTGGAGACCTTCGTGAACAGCCTTGGCATCAATATGATTGTGGGATATGGACTGACGGAGAGTCTCGCCACGGTGTCCTGCGACCAGAAGGAGAGGGGTTTCACCGTGGGATCTGTGGGCCGTGTGATAAACGGCGTTGACGTAAAGATTGGCGATAACAACGAGATACTGCTGAAGGGCCCCACCATTACCCGAGGATATTACAGGCGCGAGCATCTTAACAGCGAGGCATTCACAGAGGACGGATACTTCCGTACCGGTGATGCCGGTTACCTAAAGGACGGTGAGCTGTTCCTTACCGAGCGCATAAAGGATTTGTACAAGACCTCCAACGGCAAGTATGTGGCGCCGCAGGCGGTGGAGTCCAAGCTGTTAGTGGACAAGTATATAGAGCAGATAGCGGTGATAGCCGACGGGCGCAAGTTCGTGTCCGCGCTCATAGTTCCCACATATAGCCTCCTGGAGGACTATGCGCGTGAGTGCGGCATCACGTTCATCAGCCGCGAGGACCTGTGCGGCAGCCCTAAAATCATGAAGATGCTGGAGGAGAGAATCAGCACCCTGCAGCAGGGACTGGCCGGATACGAGCAGGTAAAGCGCTTCACTCTGCTGCCGGAACCCTTCACAATGGAGAATGGAGAACTTACAAACACACTGAAAACAAGACGCCCGGTGATAATAAAGAACTATGCCGCGGTGATAGAGAAAATGTACGAGGAATAAGAACACATGACAACACAGGAGCAATTAAAGGATGTAAAGGACCGTGCCGACGCCCTGGCACGTTATCTGGACATAGACCAGAAGAGGATAGCATACGAGGAAGAGGACCTGAGAACGCAGGCTCCGGACTTCTGGGACGACCCCGACAGGGCGCGACAGCAGATGAAGGTGGTCGGAGAACTGAAGAAATGGATAGAGGGATACGACGAGGTGCGGACGGCGGCCGACGAGCTTCAGCTGAGCATGGAGTTCTTCCGTGACGAGATGGTTACGGAAGAGGAGGTGGATCAGGCCTATGACCGCGCGATAAAGGCCATAGAGTCGCTGGAGCTGCGTAATATGCTGCGACAGGAGGAGGATCCTATGGACGCGGTACTGAAGATAAATTCCGGCGCAGGAGGCACCGAGGCGCAGGACTGGGCGCAGATGCTGATGCGTATGTATATGCGCTGGGCGGAGAAAGGTGGCTACAAGGTGACCGTGGTAGACCTGCTTGAGGGCGACGAGGCCGGCATAAAGTCAGTCACAATGCAGATTGAAGGCGGCGAGTACGCATACGGATATCTGAAGTCCGAGAACGGTGTGCACCGTCTGGTGCGTGTAAGTCCCTACAACGCGCAGGGCAAGCGCATGACGAGTTTCGCCTCTGTATTCGTGACACCGCTTATTGATGACTCCATAGAAGTGGAGGTGGACCCCGCGCGTATATCGTGGGACACATTCCGTTCAGGCGGTGCCGGCGGCCAGAACGTTAACAAAGTGGAGACGGGTGTCAGGCTGAGGTATATGTATCAGGACCCTGATACGGGTGAGGAGGAGGAGATTCTCATTGCCAATACCGAGAGCCGCAAGCAGCAGCAGAACCGTGAGAACGCCATGCGACTGCTCAAGTCACAGCTCTATGACCGCGCCATGAAGAAGCGGATGGAGGCGCAGGCCGCCATAGAGGCAGGCAAGATGAAGATTGAATGGGGCAGCCAGATACGCTCATACGTATTTGATGACCGCCGTGTCAAGGACCACCGCACCAACTATCAGACATCAGACGTGGACGCGGTGATGGACGGTAAGCTCGACGGCTTTATCAAAGCGTACCTCATGGAGATAAACAATAAGGAGTAATCATTATCTAAAACTATAACCATAAAAATTAAGAATATGAACAAGAACAAAGTCAAGGCTAACGCAAAGCGTGCCGCTTATGCGGAGAAGAAGGAGAAAGAGGGCCGCAGCATCATCAACTGGATTTTCGGGGTGCTTGTGCTGCTCGGAGTGATATACGCTGTCTACACCATGCTGATACTCGGATAGAGCCGGCACCGTATTCATTACGAATGGAGATAGAGCGTAAATTCCTCGTCAAACGCGACGGTGCGTTCCGCGATATGGTGCGCTCCTCCTCGTCCATAGCACAGGGTTATATGGACGTGAGGGGCGCGACGGTGCGCATACGTCTGCGTGATGACAGGGCATACCTAACCATTAAGGGGCCGTCGTACGACGGTGGAGTGTCGCGTTATGAGTTTGAACGCGAGATACCTGTGAAGGATGCCAGGGAGATGCTGGCCCTGTGCCGCGGCGGACTGATAGAGAAGACGCGCCATCTGGTTCCGTATGAGGGGCATATCTTTGAGGTTGACGAGTTTCATGGGGCCAATGAGGGCCTGCTGTTCTGCGAGGTTGAACTGAGCAGTGAGGATGAGAGTTTCTCAAAACCGCCGTTCCTCGGCCCGGAAGTCACAGGCAACCGCCATTATTACAACTCACATCTGCTGACAGACCCATATCCCAACTGGAAGGATGAGGTGCCTGAGGGGTACAGATGAGTTTAAGTTGTTTAGTGGTTTAGTCGTTTGGTGGTTTAGTTGCTTGTGCAGTTGTTTAGTGGTTTAGTAGTTTGGCAGTTAAGTTATTTGGTTAGTTGTTTAGGAAGTTGGTCGTTTGGTGGTTTAGTTATTTGGTTGCTTGCTTCTGTAAGAGACCGACTAATACCCCAAAATATCCCTAAACAGCGTACACAAGCAACTAAACCACCAAACGACTAAACAACTAAACAACCAAACTCGTCCAACTTACAGATTGTAACTAAAACGGCCTTTTTACTTACAATCGCGTTTTTCGCACCCCTCGGAGAATCGCTTATTTGAAAAATATCTTTCCGCGGACGCGTACAGCGCAATCTGAATGGATTTTGTTAACATATTGAATGCCTTGGAGTTAGCATTATGTGCGAGTCTGAAGAGATGCGAAATCCCCCGAAAAGTGGCGCTTTTGTGCCCTTTTCGGGGGATTTTCATGCTGCAATCACTATCATTTAACGATGCAATCTCTATCAAATTACTGGGTAATCAGATAGAGATTACACGGTAAAAGCTATCATATTGCACCACAAGAGCATTTTTATTGCTTTTTAGAAGGTGCAAACAGGCTTCCGTCTCTCTAAAACGTGTGGTGGAGACAGGTGTTCAAAAAACAGCGATTGTAAGTAAAATGGCCTTTTAACTTACAATCGCTGTTTTGGTGTATCTGTGTGACGGGTGGTGGCGTCAGCCTTATTTCATCACTTTCACAACCTTTCCGCTCGCCTTCTTTATGATGTTCAGACCCGGTTGCAGGCTGTTTGTAACCACGCCTCCGGCAGTCACTATCCTGATGTCCTCATCCTTCTGCAGTGCGGAGTCCGCATCGCTGATGCCAGTCGGTGCCGTCACCGTTATCATGCCCTCGCATTCCAGTCCTCTGCTGACGGTTCCAGCCACCTCATGCCATGCCTGTGGCATTCCAGACAGCTCTATGTCACTCATGCGCAGGGCATAGTCTCCAGGTGCGATGTCTTCAGATACGGCCACTGTTATGGTGAACACCTCGCCGTCCGTGCCGCTGAATGGCCTGCCGTCATTCTGCAGTATGCCCACCCTGTACTCCTTCTGCTCCGGCAGATAGTTGGAGAACACGGTGTGCTGTGCCGCTGTTGTCCTCTTGTCGCTTGTCTTAATGATGAGGCCATCGCTGTCATCGGGCACTGATATGCCCTCAGGCAGCTGGAAGTGCAGTCCCAGTGACTGTACGTCCTCACTGTTCTTCATACATACGGAGAGCTGCCCTGTAGCGCCGGCCTGTATCGTTGCAGGTGCGATGTACAGCATATTGGAGGCTTCCGCGGCACCTGTCTCGGCCATTGCCGTGACGGATGCGCACAGCATTGATGCGATGGCGAATATCTTTTTTCGTGTCATAGTTGTAATGTTCTGTTTAGGTGGTTATGTGCGATAACACGGTGTTGTGCGCAAAGATAAGAAAATATTTTCATATCAGCAAGAAAATCTGCGCTTATTTGCATTTTTCCCTGTCAGATATGCGTTTTCCTCCCCTTAGATGACACCCTGTGGCATGGAGAACTTCTTTTTTTGCAGCACGAAGTTCGTTCCGAGATACTTCTCGCGCACCGTCTGGTTGGCGGCCAGCTCGTCCGGTGTGCCGTGGAACAGTATTCTTCCCTCGAAGAGAAGGTACGCCCTGTCGGTGATGTTCAGCGTCTCGTGCACGTTGTGGTCGGTTATCAGTATTCCGATGTTCTTGTGCTTCAGGTGCCATACCACGTTCTGTATCTCCTCCACGGCGATAGGGTCCACGCCGGCAAACGGCTCGTCAAGCATTATGAACTTCGGCTCTATGGCCAGGCATCGCGCTATCTCCGTGCGGCGTCGCTCTCCTCCTGACAGGCGGTCGCCATTGTTCTTGCGCACCTTCTGCAGGCTGAACTCCGTAATCAGGCTCTCCAGCTTCTCCATCTGGTATGCCCTTGGCTTGCCCGTCATCTCCAGTACGGACAGGATGTTGTCCTCAACGGACATCTTTCTGAATACGGAGGCCTCCTGCGGCAGGTATCCCACACCGTTGCGCGCGTGCTCATAGACCGCCATCGAGGTGATCTCCTTGTCGTCAATGAACACACGTCCGGCGTTGGGCACCACCAGTCCCGTCGTCATATAGAACGAAGTGGTCTTGCCGGCGCCGTTCGGACCGAGGAGACCTACTATCTCCCCCTGCCTTACCTCAAACGAAACATCGTTTACAACCGTGCGCTTGCCGTAGATTTTCTTCAGTCCCTCGCTGCGCAGGATGGAGTGATGTGTTTCTTCCATTTACCTTATCATGTTATGATTCCACTGCCATGACGATGCTGTCTTGATGGTTTAAGGTCTGGAGTCATGGATGTCTCTGGACTGTACTAACCACTAAAACACCACAACCATGAAATAACTAAACCACCAGACAACAAAACTGCTAAACAACGGAATCCCGTTCTCCTTATCCTAACAGCTGTCTGCGTGCGGTGTTGTACTCCTCCACCAGTCTCTGCATTACCACGCTGACAGGCTCTATCTTCTTTATTGCGGATGCAATCTGTCCTATCTCCAGCTCTCCGTCGTTGATGTCACCGTCGAAAATGCCGCGCCTTGTGGACTTCTCGCCAAGTATGCTGAGCAGTTCAGGGCCGTCCGCTCCGCGTCCCTCGGCCTCCGCCAGGCGCTCGTACAGCGCGTTCTTCACCAGTCTTGACGGCGCCAGCTTCTTGAGGCACAGCATTGTCTCGCCCTCCTGCAGGTTTGTGCAGCGCTGCTTGAACGCGTCCGCGGCAGAACTTTCCTCGGTCAGGGCGAAGAGCGTGCCTATCTGGACGCCGTCAGCACCTAATGCCTGTGCTGCCAGACAGGCCTGGCCGGACGCTATGCCTCCTGCCGCAATCAGTGGCAGTGAGGTGGCCTGGCGAACCTGCGGTATCAGGCACATAGTCGTGGTCTCCTCGCGTCCGTTATGGCCGCCGGCCTCGAAGCCTTCGGCCACTACCACGTCCACACCAGCCTCCTCGCACTTCCTTGCGAACTTGGAGGAGCTGACCACATGGGCCACAGTCATGCCCGCATCATGAAAGCGTTGCGTGTATTTCTTGGGGCTTCCGGCAGATGTGAACACTATCTTGCAGCCCTCTTCTATAATCATGTCGATGAGAGAGTCTATCTGCGGATACATCAATGGCAGGTTGATGCCCCACGGCTTGTCGGTGGCCGCCTTCAGCTTCTGTATGTGCTCGCGCAGCAAGTCTACTGTCATGGTGCCTGCGCCTATCAGTCCCAGGCCGCCGGCATTGCTCACTGCCGCCGCCAGCCGCCATCCGCTGCACCACGCCATGCCACCGGCTATCACCGGAATCTCTATCCCGAATATCTGTTTAATTCTGTTTTCCATATTCTATGTCTGTATTATTATTAATAATGTGTGTTGAAATGTACTGTCTATTCCCTGTTTCTCGTGTCCATACATATTGTCACCGGCCCGTCATTCAGCAGCTCCACCTTCATGTCCGCACCGAACTCGCCCGTCTGCACGGGGTGTCCCAGCTGCTCGGACATGGCTTTCACGAACTTCTCGTACAGCGGTACCGTCACCTCATGGCTGCCTGCGCGGAGGTAACTCGGACGGTTGCCCTTCTTGTATGAGGCCCATAGCGTGAACTGTGACACCACAAGCACCTCGCCGCCCGTGTCTGTCACGCTGCGGTTCATGACACCCTCCTCGTCATCAAACACCCTTAGCGCCGCAATCTTCCTTGCCAGCCAGTCTATATCCTCCTGTGTGTCATCGTTGGCGCAGCCAAGCAGTACCAGATACCCGTGCCCTATCCGTGACTTTACGGTGCCGTTGATGGTGACAGAGGCATGGGACACGCGTTGTATTACAGCCCTCATCCGTTCTATATCTTTCTGTTTATGATGTTTCTATGTATGCAAAGTTACAATAAAAATGTCAAATGGCAAAACTTTCCGTTACACTTAAAGATAATTTTGTTAATGAATATTAATTTAAAACAGAAATATAGAACAATCAAATGTAATAATATATTAATTTGATAACTTTGCACCTGTAAAATAAAGCAAAAAAGGCGACTAACAAATTAAAGATTATTAAAATGACTATTAAGAAAGCATTAATGGCTGCGGTGGTATCCATAGCAGTCACAATGGATGCCAGTGCTGGCGGCCTACTTACCAATACCAACCAGAACGTGGCGTTCCTGCGCAATCCGGCACGCGATGCCGCCATCGGCATAGATGGTGTTTACAGCAATCCGGCAGGCGTCGCGTTCATGCCCGAGGGCTGGTACGCGTCGTTTAACTTCCAGAATGCGCACCAGACACGTACCATAGAGTCCACATTCGCGGGCTTTGCAGGCAATGTGAACAATCTTGGACAGAAATCAAAGACATTCAAGGGCGAGGCGGATGTAGCGGTAATCCCTTCTGTTCAGGTGGCCAAGAACTGGAAGAAGTGGTCTTTCCAGTTCAACTTCGCCATCACGGGCGGCGGTGGCAAGTGCACCTTCGACAACGGTCTCGGCTCTATCGAGAGCCTCGTGTCACTTGTTCCCGGAGTGTTCAACGCTCTCGGCGGCACGCTTAACAGTGCGGCAGGCGGCGCGCAGCTGTTCCCCACGCAGAATGTGTACAGCATGGACACCTACCTTCGTGGCAGGCAGTATTACTATGGCTATACCCTCGGAGCGGCATACAGGATAAATGACAACTGGTCCGTGTACGGCGGCCTCAGGCTTCTGTATGGCACTGCGAACTATTATGGCTATGTCCGGAACATACAGCTGCACACACAGGGCAGCGGAATGTTCCCGTCCGCAGCGACAGAGAACCTCGGCAAGTGGGTGACAGACCACAGCCAGCTTGTGAAACAGGCTCTGGGCAACATCGTAACCAACAGCGAGCTGCTTGATGCGGCTATGCCTCTCATGGTCGGTGGCATTGACAAGATGCTGGAAGAGGGCATACAGCTGAACTGTGACCAGGACGGTTACGGCGTGGCTCCCATAATAGGTGTGGACTATAAGATGGACGATAAGTTCAACTTTGCGGCCAAGTATGAGTTCAAGACACGTATGCGCCTTGAGAACCGCGCCTCAAACAGTGAGCTTGTAAAGTACATACCACAGCTTGAACGCTTTGCGGACGGACGCATAAACGCTGATGATAGTCCTGCTCTCCTTACCCTTGGCGCGCAGTACAGCGTGCTGCCCAATGTGCGTCTGAATGCAGGATGGCACCATTATTTTGACAAGGACGGACATCAGCACGACGATATGCAGAAGAAACTTGGCGGTGATACCAACGAGTATCTGTTCGGTGCGGAGTGGGATGTGTGTGACCGCATAACGGTCAGCGCAGGCGGTCAGCGTACAGTGTATGACCTGGCGGACGGCTATATGGATGACATATCATTCAATGTCAGCTCCACATCCCTGGGTTTTGGCGCTAAGGTGAAGGTGGCGAAGAACCTTGACGTCAACATTGCATACTTCCAGACCTTCTATCAGGACTATGAGCGCCATCAGACGGACTACAACAACGTGGGCGCAACCATCAATGGCATTGCCGGTGGTATCACAAAGACTCTCACCGACGGCTTGCAGACACCGCAGGGACAGGCTTTGGCACAGCTTGCAGGCCTCAATGCTCCACAGCTTAATGCCGCAATGCAGGGCATTATGGGACAGATACAGAAGACAGACTTCTCCGGTTCGGACAAGTTCACACGTACCAACCGCGTGATAGGTATCGGAGTGGACTGGACATTCTAAGCCTTTGGGATGTAAAGGCCGGATTATATGTATATAAAAAGAATGCAGCTGCCCGAAAGGGCGGCTGCATTCTTTTTTGATTGTGCGGTGTATTGTATTTTCAACCTATTGCCAGTAGGGTAGGAGGTGCCTATAGCAGTTCCGGCAATTCAAAGAGTCTGTTGGCGTTGGAGCCCTTAATGAGTATGTACTGGCCGCTGACAGGGGAGGACTTCAGCTCCTTCTTCACGGCCTCCACATCCGGAAACTTGCGGAAAGTGCAGTCGGTCATGGCGAACCTGTGGCCCACAAGCCACACATTATCTATATGGTTGGACATGAGATAATCCACTACCTTCTGGTGCTCCTCATGGCTTACCGCTCCAAGCTCGCCCATATCTCCGAGAATAGCCATCTTTGGCTCCACCTGCATGATGCAGAAGTTGTGGAGAGCCGCTGCCATTGAGGTGGGGTTGGCGTTGTATGTGTCCACAATCAGCTTGTTATGCTCCGTTATTGTCAGCTGTGAGCGGTTGTTGCTTGGCACATAGTCTGCCAGAGCCTTGCACACCTGCTGTGCCGTCACGCCGAAGTGCAGGCCGATTGTGGCTGCCGCCAGCATATTATATATATTGTACGCGCCCACGAGATGTGTCATGACCTCGTGCTCCTTGCCTGCGTTCCTCCAGCGGAAGTGCAGGAACGGGGCGCAGTCTATGACCTCTCCCTTCACGGTGATGTCGTCCGCGTCTGTGTTCACTGCGTATTTCACTGACGGAAGCTCTCCGACGATGCCGGCGAGGTGTGGGTTGTCAGCGTCAATGAATACACAGCTTCCCCGTGTATTGCGCAGTTTGTCGTACAACTCGCCCTTGGTTCTGAGCACTCCCTCGAAAGATCCGAAGCCTTCAAGATGCCCCATGCCCACGTTGGTGATGATACCGCAGTCAGGCTCAACGATGTCCGCCAGAGTCTTTATCTCTCCGGGATGGTTTGCGCCCATCTCCACGACGGCGATCTCATCCTCTGCCGTCAGTCGCAGCAGTGTTTTGGGCACGCCTATGTGGTTGTTGAAGTTGCCCTGCGTGTACAGTACCCTGTACTTCTTCTGCAATACGGCCGCTATCAGCTCCTTTGTGGTTGTCTTGCCGTTTGTTCCTGTCACTCCAATGATGCGTGTGCCCAGTGCTCTGCGGTGCTCGTTAGCCAGTTGCTGCAGTGCGGTCAGCACGTCGGGCACCAGTATGCAGCGCGAATCAGTGGCATACTGCTCCTCATCTATCACAGCGTACGCGCAACCTTGATGCAAAGCCGCTGCGGCGTATGCGTTGCCGTTGAAGGATTCGCCCTTTAACGCGAAGAAGATACTGCCGGCGGGGCAGTCACGGCTGTCTGTTGTGATGACAGGGTGTTGTAAGAATAGTGAATATAATGTAGACATTGGTGTTGATGGACTTAATGTTTTCCTTCTTTTATGTTCCGTTTTAGCCCCTTATCTGTCCACGGCCCTCTATCAGCCACTTGTATGTGGTGATCTCTTCCAGTCCCATTGGGCCGCGTGGACCGAGTTTCTGGGTTGATATACCAATCTCCGCGCCCAGTCCGAACTGCGCACCGTCCGTGAAACTGGTTGGTGCGTTGACGTATACGCAGGCAGCGTCAACCTGTTTCTGGAAGCTCTCGGCGGTGTCTTTGTTCTCTGTTACGATGCACTCGCTGTGTCCGGAGCCGTAGTTGGCAATGTGCTCGATGGCCTCGCCGGCAGTGTGCACGGTCTTTATCGCCATGGTATAGGCCATGAACTCTGTGCCAAAGGATTCCTTTGTGGCAGGTATCAGCAGCTCGGCAGGGTAATGTCCGGCAAGCGCTGTCATGGCTTCCGCGTCAGCATATATCTTTACGCTGGCCGCTTTCAGTGGCTCGCAGACTACGGGCAGGTCATTCAGACGGTCAGAATGTACAATGAGGCAGTCAAGGGCGTTGCATACAGACACGCGTCTGGTCTTGGCGTTGTTCACAACACGTGTGGCTATCTCCGTGTCCGCATCCTTGTCCATGTATGTGTGCACCACTCCTGCGCCCGTCTCTATCACCGGTACCTTGGCATTGTCGCGCACAAAGTCTATCAGCCTGCGTCCGCCGCGCGGTATACACACATCGATGAAGCCTACGGCAGACAGCATCTCGGCTGTGGCCTCATGGGTGGCAGGCAGCAACTGTACCACTCCAGTGTCCACACCCTCTGCGGCCAGCACGCTGTGAATCATGTTTACTATGGCGATATTGGAGCATTCAGCGTCACGTCCGCCCTTAAGCACGCAGGCGTTGCCACTCTTGAAACAGAGAGAGAATACATCGAAGGCCACATTGGGGCGTGCCTCGAACACCATACCGATGACTCCGAACGGCACTGACACACGGCGCAGCTTCAGACCGTTGTCAAGTGTCCTCTGGTCAAGCACACGTCCTAACGGAGAAGGCAGCATAGTCACGTGCCGCATATCCGATGCTATGTCGGCAAGACGTTGCGGTGTGAGCTGAAGACGGTCATATAACGGGTTGTTCTTGTCCATACGTGCGAGGTCCATGGCATTGGCCTCAAGGATATCGGACTCATGTTGTGATATGGCGTCAGCGACATTGCGGAGTATCTCGTCGCGTCTTGAGTCAGGAATCAGTGCAAGGGTGCGTGAAGCACTCTTTGCTATGGAAAATTGTTCTAACATTTTTTGTTGTGGTTTTATGGTTTTTGGTTGTAGGTTATGGGTTATAAGAAAAGGTAAAGTTCTCAACCTAAAACCAAAAACCTATAACCCAAAACCTAAAATCTGTCCGTTTACATCATAGCCAGATAGTCATAGTGTACCAGCGGCTTCAGATCGTGCTTGCCTATCAGTGCCTTCGCCTCTTCAGAGCAGTATGCGCTGCGTCCCACCGCAATGCGGTCGTTCTCCGGAGTGACAATGTTCACGATGTCACCCTCCTCAAAGTCACCCTCAATGTCGGTCACACCGACAAAGAGAAGGCTTACGGCCTTGCCGGAGCACAGTGCCTTTACGGCAGGACTGTTGAGACGTACTATGCCTTTGGCAAAGCTCTCGCTGTGGGCTATCCACTTCTTTACGGTGGAAACGGCGTCAGGTCGTGGAGTGAACTCCGTGTGTAGCGTGTCCGATGGCGCGTCGAACAGGCGCAGAAGTATGTTGTCCCGCTTGCCGTTAGCTATGATTACCTTTATCCCTTCGTCCGCAACCTTACGGGCAATGTTACACTTTGTTATCATGCCTCCGCGTCCGCAGCCGCTCTTTTCGGTCTGTATGTAGTCGCTAAGGTCACGGTCCGGCTCCACAACAGGTATCACAGACGCGTCCGGATCCTTAGGTGAGCCGTTGTAAATGCCGTCAATGTTCGACAGGATTATCAGCTCATCGGCATCCAGCATGGCGGCTATGAGACCGGAGAGCTCATCATTGTCGGTGAACATCAGTTCCGTAACGGACACGGTGTCGTTCTCGTTTACGATGGGAATGACACCGTTCTGCAGCATCACCTGCATACAGGCGCGCTGGTTCAGGTACTCACGCCGCGTGGCGAAGTTCTCCTTCATCGTCAGCACCTGGCCCACATGGAGGCCGTATTCGCGGAACAGGTCATAATAATGGTTTATAAGTTTGGCCTGGCCCAGAGCCGAGAACAGCTGCCGTTGCTGCACGCTGTCAAGCTGTCTGTCCGTGGATAGCAGCGCTCTTCCTGCCGCCACGGCTCCTGATGATACCATTATCACCTCCACACCGCGGCCGCGCAGCTCTGCAATCTGGTCCACCAGATGTGACATTCTCGTCAGGTCGAGCCTGCCGTCGGTACGGGTCAGCACGTTAGAGCCTATCTTTATTACTATGCGCATCTACTGAATGTTTGTCTTTATGAATATGAAATGTGAGAGGTGGGAGGCGTATCCTCCTCACCTCTCACACTGTTTGCCACTGCAGGCTGTCTTATTTCGCGCCGGCTTTCAGGCCGCGTATCACTGAACTTGTAAATCCTGCGTGCTCCATCTCGTTCAGTCCCTTGATGGTTACACCGCCCGGGGTGGTGACAAGGTCAATGGCTGCCTCGGGATGCATACCACTTGCCTGTAGCAATTCAACCGCCCCCTTCATGGTCTGCATCACAATCTCCTGCGCATCGTGAGCCTTGAAGCCCAGTTCCACGCCACCCTCGCTGCTGGCACGTATGTAACGCATGGCGTATGCTATGCCGCAGGAGGCGAGTGTGGTGCCCGCGCCGAGCAGATTCTCTGTAGTTATGATGGTGCGTCCCATGCTGTCGAACAGTGACTTCACCGTCTTCACACCGCTGTCGGAGGCGCTGATGTTCACAAGGAACGTCATGCTTGCCAGCTGTGCTATGGCGATGTTGGGGATGCAGAGCATCAGTTGCGGCCGGCTGCCGTCCTTATCCATCCACTCAAGGATGCTGCTGCTCTTCACACCTGCGGCTATCACCACGAGGGTCTGCCTGTCATAGTCCATCGACTCCTTTATTCCCGTAAGCACTTTCTCCACAAGCCATGGCTTGACGAATACCATAACGATGTCCGCACCCTTTACAGTCTGTGCGTTGTCGGTGGATGTCTCCGCTCCGGCCTCGGCGAAACGTGAGAGGTCGGCCATAGGGTCAGCGACCGAGATGCTTAGTGTCTGCACCGTCTGCTTTAAGAGACCTTCGACGGTTGCGCCGCCCATTGCTCCGGCACCTATTACTGCTATCTTCATCTTTGTGTTCTGTTTAGTGTTGTGTTCTGATGTCTGGCACTGTTAAATGCTTGCAAGTACCTTGGTGAGACGCTCCATGAAGTCGTCCACATCCGCCTTGGTGAGGCAGAGAGGTGGCAGTATTCTCAGCAGGTTAGTGCCCGCACAGCCCGTGAAACAGTGGTAGTCATAAACCAGTTTCCGGCGTATCTCAGCGTGAGGCACGTCAAACTCCACGCCTATCATCAGTCCGCGGCCACGCACATCTGTTATGTGTGGCTGTGTCTTCTGTAGCTCCTTCAGCCGGCATACGAGGTAGTCACCGGTCTCAATGACATTCTGCAGCAGGTTCTCCTGCTCCATAATGTCGAGCACTGCCAGTGCTGCCGTGCAGGCAAGGTGGTTGCCTCCGAATGTGGTACCGAGCTGTCCGTAGACGGGTTTGAACTCCGGAGAGATAAGGACACCGCCCATCGGGAAGCCGTTGCCTATGCCTTTGGCCATGGTTATGATGTCAGGCTTGATGCCAAGCCACTGATGTGCAAAGAACTTACCGGAGCGTCCGTAGCCGCACTGTATCTCATCACAGATGAGGAAGGTGCCGTTGCGCTTGCAGGCTGCCGCCAGTCCCTGTGCGAACTCGGCCGTAGCCATCTGTATTCCGCCCACGCCCTGAATACATTCCAGTATCACTGCGCAGACATCCCCTTTGTCAATCTCCGCCTCCCACGCTGCAAGGTCGTTCAAAGGAAGGAACGTTACGTGTCCGCAGTCGTTGATAGGAGCCACAATCTTGGGGTTGTTTGTTACCTCAACAGCCAGTGATGTACGGCCGTGGAATGCCTTGCTGGCTGACAGCACGCGCTTGCGGCCGTTGGTGAAAGAGGCGAGCTTCAGCGCGTTCTCGTTGGCTTCGGCGCCGGAGTTTATCAGGAATAACTGATAGTCCTCATATCCGCAGGCCTTGCCGAGGCGCTCTGCCAGCTCCACCTGTAGCTTGTTCTGTACGGAATTGCTGTAGAAACCGAGCTTGTTGAGCTGTTCGGTCATCTTCTCCACATAGTGTGGATGGCAGTGACCCACGCTTATTACAGCGTGACCGCCATATAGGTCCAGGTACTCCTGTCCATTGGAGTCCCATACCTTGCATCCCTTTCCCTTGACAATGTTCACGTCAAACAGGGGATATACGTCAAATGTCTTCATAACAGTCTTTGTTTTTTGTTTTAGAATGCTGATGCCTTGAGGCCCAGTCCGGCCTTCTCGTCTATGCCGAACATGATGTTCATGTTCTGCACAGCCTGTCCTACGGCGCCTTTCAGCAGGTTGTCAATCATTGATGTCACGACAATCTTGCGTCCGAAGACCTCCGCGTGCACCAGAGCCTTGTTGGTGTTGACTACCTGTTTCATGTCTGGAGCCTTCTCTGTGTAGTGTGTGAAGGCGGCATCCTTGTAATATTCCTTATATAAAGCGTCCACATCAGCCTTTGACATAGCTTCCTTCAGCCTGACAACCTCGGTGCAGAAGATGCCTCTTGCAAAGTCTCCGCGGTATGGTATGAAGTCAACAGTAATCTCGTTGTCTGCAACCTCGTAGCCGTCATTCAGCGTATCCACCACACGTGGAGCCCCTTCCGGACGCAGTTCGTTTAGAGTCTGCGTGATTTCGTGCAGGTGCTGGTGTGTGAACAGCTTGTATACGGAGAAGTTGTTGTTGCGCCATGAGAAGTGAGTTGTGGCTCCTGGCTTCTGTCCTGCGCCCGTAGAGCCCGTTATTGCGTTCACGGCTATGTCGTCAGTGAGCAGTCCTGCCTTAGCCAAAGGCAGCAGACCGAGCTGTATGCAGGTGGCGAAGCACCCCGGATTGGCCAGATGCTGGCAGGCGGCTATGGCCTCCCTGTGTGTCTCCGGCAGTCCATATACGTAGTCATGGTTGCCTGCGAGGCGGAAGTCCTGTGCGAGATCGATTATCTTTACATTGTCAGGAATGGTGTGCTCCTTAAGGAAAGCCTCGCTTTTACCGTGCCCGAAGCAGAAGAATACCACATCAACGGCATCGAAAGGCATTTCAGATGTGAATGCAATGTCGGTGTCTCCAATGAGTCCCTCATGTACCTCGCATACCTTGTTGCCGGCGTTTGACTCGCTGTTTGCGAATACTATCTCGACGGAGGGATGGTTGACAAGCAGGCGGATCAGTTCTCCACCTGTGTAGCCTGCCGCTCCTAATATACCTACTCTTATCATTATGCTATGTCGTTATTCTCTTTATGCGGTATGACTTATCTCTTCTCGTCGGGGTGAGCTAGATAGTATGCCCTGAGAGCTGTTGATGATACCTTGATGAAGCCTTTGGCATCCTCTGACGACCATGCCTTGGCTGTCTCGCCATATTCGCCGAGCTTGTTCTTGACAAGGTCGTTCGGTGAGTCCACACCCACAGTCTGGAAACCGAGAGGGCGCAGCTCCAGCTCCACCTCACCGGTGACATTGCGCTGTGATGACGCAAGCATCGCCTCGATGTCCGCCATTACAGGCTCCAGATACTGTGACTCATGCAGGAACATTCCATACCAGTTAGCCACCTGGTCCTTCCAGTACTGCTGCCACTTGGACAGTGTGTACTTCTCAAGGAAGCGGTGTGCGCCGATGATAAGCATTGGGGCAGCGGCCTCAAAGCCCACACGTCCCTTGATGCCGATGATTGTGTCGCCCACGTGACAGTCACGGCCTATGCCGTAAGCGGCGCCTATCTCCTCCACAGCCTGTATGGCCTTGATTTTGTCGTCATAGCGCTTGCCGTTGACAGTGCACAGCTCTCCCTTCTCGAAACCGAGCTTCAGAGTCTCCGGACCCTCCTTTGTAGGATGCTTAAGATATGCAGATTCGGGCAGTCCCTGCTTGGAGTCGAGAATCTCTCCGCCACAGATTGATGTGCCCCAGATGCCTACGTTGTATGAATACTTCAGCTTTGTGAAGTCAGCAAAGAACCCGTGCGCGTTGAGATAGTCTATCTCTTCCTGACGTGACAGGTTGCCATCACGTGTAAGGGTGATGATCTCCACGCCCGGAGCCATTACAAGGAAAGTCATGTCAAAGCGTATCTGGTCGTTGCCGGCACCCGTTGAGCCGTGCGCAATGGCGTCGGCGCCAATCTCATTGGCGTAGCGCGCGATGGCGATAGCCTGGAAAATGCGCTCGGATGATACTGATATCGGATAGCAGTTGTTACGGAGCACATTGCCGTAGACCATGTATTTGAGTGACTTCTCATAGTACTCCTGCGTAACATCAAGTGTAACGTACTTTACTGCACCGAGTTTGTAGGCGTTCTCCTCATTAGTCTTGAGCTGCTCGGCTGAGAAACCGCCGGTATTGGCGCACGCTGCGTACACCTCATAACCGTCCTGTGCGAGTTTCATCACTGTGTAGGAGGTGTCAAGGCCTCCACTGAAAGCTACTACTACTTTTTTCTTTGTCATAGTTGTATGATATTTATTTGTTCTTCTTTATGGATGTTGCTCCCTCTCCCTTATCTGATTAGAATGGAATGCCTCTCCTTGTCAGTGTCTTTACCACGTCCTGGAACACCTCGGCAGGTGTAGGCTCCCCCTTGTGTGTCTCTGGATCGTACAGCATACCCGTGCAAATACAGAACTTACGCTGCTTCATCTCCAGTATTGGGTGGTTGACACAGCCGCGGCATCCACGCCAGAAAGCCTCGTCATCAGTAAGCTGGTTGAAGGACACGGGCACGTATCCCAAGGCGGTATTCATTTTCATCACGGCGTCTCCGGATGTCAGTGAGAATATTTTTGCGTGCGGCCACCTGACGCGTGCCAGCGTGAACGTGTAGTCCTTGATGCGCTTTGCGACGCCAAGGCCTTGGAAGTCGGGGTGTACTATGAGGCCTGAGGTGGTGACATACGCCTTGTTGCCCCATGTCTCGATGTAGCTGAAGCCTACAAAGCGGTCATTCTCGTCAAGGGCTATGACCGCCTTGCCCTCCTTCATCTTCGTAGCCACATACTCATGTGTGCGCTCCGCGATGCCTGTGCCTCGTCTTTTAGCCGCCTCACGTATGGTGTCGAGTATCTCGTCAACGTATTTCTCATGCTCGGCGTCGGCTACAAGAATTCTGATATCTTTCATTTTATATTATTGTATTTGTTTTCCTTATATATAAATAATGTGTATCCTGTGTTACAGAACCATGTCCGGAATGACTGATGACAGCTGGTCCACCACGTCAACGTGTGTCGCCCCCTCGCGTATCACGATGAAAATGGTGTCGTCCCCCGCTATTGTTCCAAGTACGTCACGCAGGTTTGCGGAGTCAATGTTTGACGCAATGCTGCTGGCAAAGCCCGGCCGCGTGCGTATGACAGCCATGTTTCCAGAGAACTGAATGGACTGAAAGCCGGGTGCGGGCAGTATGTCAGCCGGTGTATGTGGCCGGTGTACCCTGCGGTAGGCTGTCTCATTGGGTATGGCATACACATACCTGCCCTCCGCATTGGCAGTCTTCACTATCTTCAGCAGCTTCATGTCGCGCGATAAAGTGGCCTGCGCTGTCTCTATGCCCTGACGTGCCAAGGCCCTGATTATTTCGTCCTGTGAACTCAATTCACTGGAGGTGACAATCAGTCTCAATGCCGCCAGCCTGTCATTCTTGGTTATCTTACGCATGGATAATTATTCAAAAGTAGACTGCAAAATTATAAATAAATATGTAGATATGCAAATATTATGCTATAAAATTTCTTTGTTCTGTGAATATTTTTCCAAAAACACACTGTTTTATCATTGCTGTTGAGGTGAAGACAATAAAAAATCCCTGCGGGTATGGATAGTACCCACAGGGAAATGGCGTCTAAATTAGCAACTTCTTGTCGGGGTGACCAGACTCGAACTGGCGACCCCTACGTCCCGAACGTAGTGCGCTACCAACTGCGCTACACCCCGATGCCGTTAGACTGATTACGGCCTTGTTACCGAAATCGGATGCAAAGGTAGATAAAATATTTGAAATAAGCAAAGGTTTTGAATAAAAAATAGCATATTTCACTAATAACTTTATGCCGGAGGGGTTAAAACGACGGGATTGTCATACATATATTGCAATCTGATAATACAGAAGAAAGGTCGTAGGCACTCAATGTGTGGCTTATGATGTACATTCTATAAAATTGTATTGTCAAAGCAATGTTCCCGTAACCTAAATGTCATATTTTGTAACTTATATAGAAGAAAACAGGCGTTAGAATGAAAAAACTCCCGTAAAAATTTTGCCAGTTCGCAGAAAATGTCTACCTTTGCATCGCAATCAAGGGAAATGCACTAACATAGGGGTGTTAAAGGGCAGTGTATAGAACTTGTATTGCAAATGGTGCCATAGCTCAGTTGGTAGAGCAAAGGACTGAAAATCCTTGTGTCCCCGGTTCGATTCCTGGTGGCACCACTCGAAAAGGAAGTTGAGATAATCAGCTTCCTTTTTTGTTATATTGAATTTGTTGTTTTGTAGATTGTAAGTGGTTGATTTCATGTCAATTAAACATACATTCAACTAACATCAATTCTGTTATAACGAAAAATTCAAAAAAGGGAACGACCCGGTTGGTGTACATTGTGGTGTACATTGGAAAAGTCACATCCGGTTACAACTATTGGTTCATCATTCTTCTATTCTTAAATGCAAAGCAAGAACAAAGAGTTATGGTGAAACTAAAATTCATAATAAAGGATAGTTCCCTCGTCCTGAGAATAAGTGAGGGGAAAGAGAGATACTACAAATCGGTCAAACACCTTTTGGCCGGCAGTCCCAATTTAGCGAAGCATTGGAACGCGGACAAAGAGCGTTTCTCAGCCAACGCCGTTTCATACTCGGAAAATAACAAGATTCTGGAGGAGTTCAAGAGCCCCTATATAAAGTTGCTGCTTGAGCATCCCGAACTCACGGCGAGGCAGGTGGCATCATACTTCCAGCCTATCAAGCAAGTCAAATGTGAAGTCATTGAAAGACCGGTGGGAAATACTGTAGCAGCATCCGATTTCAACTTTGTTGAGAAATATCTGGAAGAGGTTATCTTGCGGGAGAAGGCAAAGTTGGGCTGCAATTTTGAGACCTATTCCAAACTGCTAAGCAAGTGCCGCAAAATCATCAAAGGATTCTCATCCTTGACTTTCCAGTCGCTCGATTATAAGGCTTGCGTTCAACTGGCCCACACATTTGCAAAATATGACGGGTACAAGGGAACATCAAAATCTTTCAGAAACTTACTGGGCAAGGCCAGCAAAGACAAGGATGTTCCATTCTCATTGGTCCAGATAGGCGACTTCAAGTTCGCGGAATATAATCCCAAAAGAAACTGCGCTGACAATAAAACTCCCGACATATTAACGCAAGAGCAACTGAGACGATTCATCAATGCGGATTTGTCCAAACTCACTCCGCAATACAAAAACCGGAAAGAAGTCGAACTGTATCGCGATTTCTGCATATTCATGTTCCATTCCTTTTTCGCTCCATGTGATGTCATTAAACTGAAATACTCGGAACTTACTCGCAATAACACTATCAGAACCAGACGCAAGAAAACACATCAACTGGTTGAAGTTCCTGTGTCTCCAGTAATGGGGAACATCATTTCCAAATACAGAGGGACAACTACAGATGGATATGTCTTTCCAATCATGGACGATGAAAAAGAAAAGACATACCAGACCAAAGACTATACATTCAAAAAGTTTCGGGAAAAGCTCAATATCTGGCTTAAATCAGTCGGAAAAGAGCTGGGTGTGGACTATGACCTGTATGCCTATGTGTTTCGCCATACGGCAATCACTGTGGCCTTGGATAGCGGCTTGCCCATTTCCTATATTGCAATGGCGGCAGGGACAAGCATAGAGATGATCCAAGAGCATTATTATAATGGGGACAGCATCACGAATCAGCAGAGACTACAGATGGCGTTTATGAAAGCTGCGACATAAATGTAAAAAGTCCCGGTAGCAAAACAAGACTACCGGGACTCAATTCCACACTTCACTTCATCAAATGGACGTGCCATAAAACAAGATAACGGAACAAGGCTCCTGCAATTCCACCAATCATGGTAGCGATGAAATCGAGCCAATCAAAACCGTTACCTTTGATCCAACCGAAAGTACCGCCACGCTTGCCGTTCCAAAGCCAGTCTTTCATTTCGGCAGAAGCAGCGGCGGTAAAAGCTGCAACAACACCAAGAGTTAAGCCAATAAAGAAGCCGACAAGAATGTGTTTGGGACGGTTGCTTTCAGTAAGCCATTTGAAATACTTTTTCATATAAGATAAATTGATTCATTGTGCGGAAGGCATCCCAATCGAAGAGAATCCTATACAGGACAATCGGTTTTCAAGACCGTTGCAGCACCTTGCTGCTTCACCTTCCAAAATCCTCTGCGATTTTCACAAATGACAGAGGCAAAAGTGTTTCGTATGTAAAAAGAAAAAATAGCAAATTGCTTTGCGCTTTCAATGGGAGGGGCGCCGCCGGAAGTTGATCCAGCACCTTCAGATGAAACACCTGCTGTTCTTCATTAAACTACGCACCCATATTGTTACGGGGGCAGGACTCGAACCTGCGACCTCCAGCTTATGAGGCTGGCGAGCTACCCACTGCTACCACCCCGCGATATTATCGGTTACATTATAGATTAGTATGTAAACCGATAAAAGGTTTATTTTATCCCTTTTTATTGTGGTTTTTCTGCCACATAGCCCATTTGGGGCGTGTAGAGAGGTAATTCAAATCTCTTTCATGCTTGTATGCCTCACGCTCAAAAGAAATGTTTCGATAAGCGTTCCCTTTCTTAAAGAGACGCACAATCCACTCCAGCAGATATATTATGTAGAACAAGATATATCCAAGCTCTTTCATCTGGGCGGTATGGATTCTTTCGTGATTGAGCACAATATCGTTGATGTCACGCTCTGTACCTCTGACAAACAAAATACCGAAGAGATTGATTGCCAGGAATCCCTTAAATGGGATGATGTTATTGTAAATAATTTTCATATTTAATCTTTGAAATGTTCAACAACTTCTTCTATTGTGGCTTTACGCCATTTAAGGGAAACTTCCGATATATCATCATAGCCCTTATTATAGCACCAACAGCCTTCAGGTGAGATAAACCATTGGTATATATCTGTATCATTTCTCAATCCAGCAATAGCAAGAAATTTTTCTTCATTAGTACCACAATCAATAGAGCACCCTATGTCAGGGTTGTTTTGTAAATCCCACTCTGGTGATGCAACATACCGCCATTCTTTTGTTTCCTTAATTCGGAATGTTGCAAGATATTTGCCCATCCATTTGCCATTATTCAGCCGATACCCCAGGGCTTCCAATTTTTTACGAAGTCCTGGAGTGTTCTTATGTATGAAACATGGTGTTGTGAATTTCGGTGTCATGCCTTCTCTCCTTTCATAAAGCAAATCCAATGAGTGTTGGCGCGTTTGCCGGATATATGTCCAAAAATAGGTTTTTCTGATGTTAATTTAAGAATTTCAGACACTTTTATGTCTGTCTCATTCCATTTGAAAATTAGAAAGCCACCGGGTTTTAGAACTCTGAAACATTCTTTGAAGCCCTTGGACAACATATCTTTCCAATCTCCTTCAAGACAGCCATACTTAATCATTTGGTAGCCTGATTTTTCTTTCTTGCTGCCTGTATATTTCAGATGTGGTGGGTCAAAGACAACCATAGAAAAGCTCTCATCAGGATATGGCATTTTGGTAAAATCAGCTTTTACATCTGGCTTCACCTCAAACTTACGTCCATCGCATAGGGTTGTCTCAACATCACGTATATCTTGGAATAACACGCGAGTCTCTTGCTTATCGAAGTAGAACATCTTGCCGCCACAGCAAGCATCTAAGATTGGTTGTGTAATATTCATAACTTTTCATATTTAAGTCCAAAGCACCAACGAAGCATCAGCGCCTTGAAACGTGATATAGGCTTATAAACAGTTATAGAAGTGTTGGTTGGCTCATGTCTCAAATAACCAATCGGCTTCATAATTTTGATTTTGTGACTGCGACCATTGCGCATCATGTCTTCAAAGTCCTTACCAAGAACCTGTAATTTTTCCACTGCATCCATATCATTTATGTTCTTTTTCAATATTCAACAATACGTCCTTTATCAATTGAAGAAAATACCCATCATCGTGAGACAACCTCCATCTGAAATATGAGGAGGTTTGCCATTCCGAATCATCTGGCACGTTCTCAAATGTAAAGAGGGCGAATTTATCAGCCCACAGTATTCGCCAAATCGCAAATAGTTTTTTCATCTGTCGTCCTCCTCTGAGAAAAGAGGTTTAACATCCACTATAAACTGATTGCATACGCATGTGCTCCAATTGCTTACAACAGTATATTCGCCACCTATAACTGGGTGTTTAACGCACAATTCCTTGCGTTCATTGCCATTACAGTTTAAGGTTACTTCATACTGCCGGTCAATACAATTTGCCAACAATGCCCAATATGGCAAATCAAATTCATTGCAGATATAAAATGGGAAAAGAGCTGAACGTCGGCTTTCAATAGCCCATGAAGAAGTCTCAATCTCTCCAGTTATGCAGTCAATTTCATAAAAGGTTTCACCCTCTTTTTGTTCAGGGTGGTTCTGTACATAATTTGCAAGAAGGCTTAACGCATCATATTTAATGCAGTGGTTATCGGCGTTGTGAACTGAGATATTACCATAACGGTTAATGCGGTCACTAATTTCGGCCCGAATATCACGGGCAAAGAACTTTAATCTGTCTCCTTTCAATAATCCACGATTGCGCTGAATGATGCGCCAAAAGTCCTGCGCGTAGCCACTCACATAGGAGTGCCGACCAATGCAGTACCGTGTTGCGCACCATAAGAGATTGTCGAAATCTGTTGATGATAGATGAAATTTGTCTGTATTCATAATTTAGATGATTATTTTCTCCCAAAATCTGCCGGAGTCTCACCCCAGCGTTTGTTGTCCCAGTGATAAATTTCAATTGTGTCCACGTCCGATGACAGTGCCCGCAGGAACATTTCTGCACGGATCAGGTCTTTGCACGGTTTTGTAGATGATGTTTTCTTCGCCTTGAACCATGCGATTGCAGTCATGGAGTCGGTATAAATGATTCGAGGCTGGAAGTCATTCTCAATGATGAACTTCACAGCCTCGACAACCGCAAGAAATTCTCCTATATTAGTGGTTTGGTTCCCCAAATCCTTATAAAATATCTGTTCTTTGGTCGCTAAGTTTATACCTTGATACTCCGTCTTTCCATTCTTCATGGAATGGGCCGCATCAGTGGCGATTCCTTCGACCGGCCTTCTCATTTTTGCCTCTCTTGTTATGGATTTCACGCATATCCTGCTTCATCTGCTCTACCAGTTCGATAGCTGCGGTGTTGAAGCTCTCTACGATATACATCAGATCCTTGACGTCACATCGCTTTTCCAGAACTGCCAGACAAGCCGGTAGGGATTTCACGCTTTCCTTCTGTCCGTGGAAGGGGTCAAACCTTATGATTTTGTTGCCGAAAGCGACTTCTACCTGATACATTGAACCGCGAACATATTTGGTGGTCACAGTAGCCTTAAATTGGACGGCATTGGCTTCGATTGCAATATAGCCTGGAATGTGTTCCTCGCCAGTCTTTTTATTGATGGTCTTGGTCATCGGAATGAGAGTGCAGTCATACAGCACATTAGGCAGTATGTTGTTTGACATTTCCCGGTCGATGATGACAATCTTTTTAGGGTACGGGGAGTCCTGGCGAACTCCACATACTACGCCATTTACAGGATTCTGGGAAACGAAACTGATAAATGCTCCGTTCTTCTCAGATTTGATGAATTTGAGCTTCGTGTGAACCTTTTCTACACCAGCTCCGGTTGTCTCGATTTTATTGATGTCTTGTTCCATTGCGGTTGTTATGATTATTCAAAATAAAAAACCACCGAGCCGCAAATGATGCAACCCAGTGGTACAAAGTTAGTTTATAAAAGTTGGATTTAAGCTGTTTTTAACGACAAAATATTTTTACAAAACACTGATATTCAACTGTTTCGTGTTATAAGTAAGTTGCCGTTTGAATTGGAGTTATTTGCTTTAATTCAACTTGTTAGACAGATAACAGCAATCTCAATTCCTGTTATGATGAAAAAATTTAATAATCCATTTCTTTTTCTGCTTTTATGCGTTCTATATCTGGCAAATCAAGTGCCCCATTCTCATTTCGGCAATCAATGATACATATCTCAGTACCGTCTCTCCCGAAGAGTGACAGGACAGATAAGCCATCAGGCATAACGCCTACACCAGATTCTAACACGCGGATAGTTGACAATGATTTTAACGCTCGATCAACGTCATTCCCCAGAACCATATATTGCCCCGGAATATGATAAAGAATGAGCGCTTTTGGGTGCAATGCTTTATAATAGTCATGCACTTCAATTTGCTTTACGTTCATATCGATAAGAATTATAGTTTAATACTATCTATTGCGCAGTTCTCGCAGAGACCATCAAATTTTTTATGCTCACTGCGAGAAATCTCTTTACGGCATTTTGAGCAATAATAAACCGGCTGCTTTCTATGAAACAAAAATCCCCTCACTTTTTGAGGGGATAAGCCGTATTTATTTGCTATAGCCTGAAGGACGAGTTTTGGTAACGCTTTCGTAGCTTTTCGCTGAGTTTGATATTCATATTCCAGCACCATGCGAACTGCCACATCATTCGCCAGCAGACCCAAGGCGTCAAGTTTCTGAAGGTCAATTGCCGGGAATCCGGTTACAGCAGAAAGCTTATTGTATTCGTCGTCGGTAAATTGAAAACGTCTCATGGCTTTTTGTTTTTCTGTTTTTTCTTAGGACGTGCAAATTCTTCTATTTGGCATTGTATTTTGTCTATTGAATCAGTAAATCCATCAAGAGTGTCCATAGCGTCTTGCATCGCAAATCCTCTGGAAGATTCTTGAAGTCCCTCTGGAAGGGAATACAAGGCATCTTCTTCTTCCTCTCGGATTTCGCCAATTCTATCTTTTGCTTCTTCCAGCAAATCGATTACGTCCAATAGTTCTTCTCTTCTTTCTTTATTCATATATTATTCAAATTGTATTTCTATATCCAAAGCATTGATGATGTCCAAGAAGCTTTCAATTCTCAAACCGCCATCACGGTTTTCAAAAGCGTCTATTACTGTTATGGGTACCTTGACATTTTTTGCTAATTGTCTGGACGATATTCCGGCAAACTCACGCTCTCGCTTAATGCACTCACGCAAATCGTCAACCGTGCTGATTATCCAGTATTCCTGACCGGTTAATATAAAAGATGCCTTACACATAAGAATGTAAAGCATCATATCATTAACATTGAAACTGCCAAAGCCACGTTCAATGGCTTCTATTTTCTTGGCTGATAATTGCAAAATGTATGGCAAGCTGTCTTTTAAGCAGACATGCGCACAATCTTTTTGCTTAACCAGTTGTTCGCATAATTCTGTACAATTCATATCAATTTGTTTTATCTTTGCTGTTTTTGTAATAAGGTATAGCCACCTCACATATAAGACCTATAGCAATTCCCGCAAACGTCGTAACCAGCAAAGTGGCTTCAAATTCATGCTTTAGGCAATAAAAGAACAGAACAATAGACGCTGCTATTATGTGAAATGCAACAGCAACAATCAAAATCCATTTTATAGTTTTGAAGTACCATATCATTGGAAAGCGTTTTGGATGATCATCTTCAGGCTCTCTCTCAGAGAAGTTTTTATTCGCTATGATACATTGAAAACAACCTATCAATATGAGCGCCAAAGCGAACAATACGATACATGGGTTGTTTTCCACCCAGTATGATAATACTGGTAAGCACAATAGCAACAAGCACAATATTCCTCCATTTATCAGGATTTTGGCAATAATTAACAATTTCTTTCGATTCATACCCTTCTTTTGGTTACATGATAAATTGATAAGCCAGCCCTATAGTCAAAGCCATTCCAGGCACCACAGATGCAAAAGCAAGCAGTAACTTAAATCCGTTTAATTTGGGGAACAATACGCCTGTTTTAGATGCAATAAGTTTCCAATATAGCAAGGCGATTATTCCGACGATGACACTGATACACATGCTCATCAGGCCCGACAATATAGCTTTCAGTGACCATGTTTCATTTTCACCAGCCTCGATAAATACGCCTAAGAAAAGAAAGAATACCGCAGATAGCAATGCCCCAGCTCCAAAGCCTATAAGCATCAACATTGCAGTGTCTATATTATCTCGTTTTTCTTGTTTCATACTTGTTCAATTATATTTGCATGGACACAAGAAAAGTGGGCTGCCATCCGTACTAATTCGCAGGTATCGCCAAACACCTATATACACGCACGGATAGGCAGCCCACTGTGTATGAGCTGTCTCCGTGCCTGGTGTATATTTGTTTAATTTGGCGATTTAACGAATAGGAGGCACTTTTCTAATATGTCTTATTCGGCAATTAAAGCCACTGCAAAATTACAAAATATCATTGGATTTCCTGTAAACTTTGTACAACTATTAACTCAATTCTACCATTATAGCTCAAATTGTTACGGTTATAGCCTTACGAAGTTCACCGGCATAGCCATGAGCACGCAACGCTTTCAGCAAAAGGTCCACTGGAACCAATTGAGCTGTGGTGTCATCTTCCAGCACCAGAGAAGCTTTGAAAGCAGCATAGTCCGGGCACATGTGCTTTTGTTCAAACGGGCACCTGTTTCTGCCAACGACTTTCTTGTTATGGCAGTTGCTACAAAATTGTTTAAGCCTGTCATTCATACATTGATCACTTTAACGAGTCTGAGTTCTCCGTTATAACCACGACGACGGAGTTCGCCAAATAGATTGTCGTCACTAAAATCTGCCAAACTGAGGATTGCTTTATTGCCAGGCTGAGGTTGATAATCTGTTGGGCGAACCTCACGTACTTCATTTTTAGATGTGTTCTTACTTGTTTTTGCCATTTCTGTAATGTTTTTATTGATTATTTTTGTAAATTTGCGGTGTAAAAAGATGAGGGCCAGAATATGCCAGTACCCCAACCCTCATCAACCGGTGAGTTGACTTACGCCTATCTTATGCCGGCTGTAAGTCTGAATCGCAAGCAATTCCTTTTAGAACGGTGTTGTCAACTTCAACGCGATAGAAGAACTTGCGTTCCTCCGCATCGTTATCGCTGAAAGAGGCATAGACCTTCTTGATTTTACCAACCTTCCCCTTGTATTGGGGCTGAAGGCTGTTGCTCACAATTGTTACTCGATCGTTTGTTTTGAACTTTGCTGTTACCATTGCTGTTATGCGTTAAATTTTGCTCTCCATGCCAAATAGTCTTCACGAGCTTGAGCCAAAACATCGGACGCTTTGGTTTTAAGGCCATCTACTCTTACGATAGGCACCCCATCGTGAGCAATGTATAGACGACCGTTAAACTCGATGACGTTGATACTCTTGCAGCTTATGTTCTCCAGCTGCTTAGCTCGACGTTTTTGACATGCGGCCTGAGAGCGTTCTTTGATACGCTTCAGCCAATTGCAAATAGCATTAAAAAATTTCATTTACATAACTGTTAAATGATTTAGATGAATTATTGTGGCCGGAGCCACCATGTCAATTTGGATTTATAGTCAGTTAATGCTTTTGACCATACTTTTTAGGCACATTGTGTTTGTGCCTCATGTGTTTAGCATATTTGCGAGCCTCTTGCTTTGTGTCGAAAATTGCAGCTACTTCCGTATTTTCCATGAACTTAATGCCAAACAATACCTTGGCATGTTTCATCCAAACTACATATTTATCACGACGCCATTGTGAACTCCACATGCCTTGCACATAGACATCCGTTATTTGTTTCTTAAAAAGTTTCATTCTGTTTCATTGTTTTGATGATTTATGAATTGCTTCGCTTCTTTCTCAGATTTTCCAAAGCAATTCATAAGGACTTGAATTTTCGCTTCATTTAGGCATTTCCGGCAATAAGGTTCAGCCGGAATGTCAGGGTCAATCATGGGCCAAAAGGCGACGGCTTGTTTGCCACAGACGATACATTTACATTCAGATGCTTTCATGTTACTTGCTTGCCCATTCTTCAATATAATTATGAATTTCGCCTCGAATAAAGAGCATATCTCCGCTTCCGTCGCCCCACCAATCATTGCACTGGCTCAAGAAGCGACCGGCGTGGTTATCTGGACAAAGCTTTTTGTAGATTGATTTGAACATTGTCGCAACCTTACGGCCACTAAAATGGCCGGCGTTCTTAGCGTCATTTGTACAATAGCCCCATGCGTAAACAGTTTCAATGTCTCCGGCGTCATTGCGAAACTCCATGTCAGTATCGCCCCAAGCGCCATAGTTGATAGTATCTTTCAGTAACTGTTGCTCATCCCCAGTAAGTTGGGATTCGATGATTTGGATAACTTCTTGTGCTTCCATATTATTTGCCCTTTTTAATTGTCAGTTCAACATTGCCGTGACTGTCAGTGATTGTGTATTCATCACAATTGTCTGCATCAAATTTTTGCTGAGAGTACCATACCATTAGACCGAGGATTTCGTTTTCAGTAATTTCTCGTCTAACTTGACTCATCAAATCTTTGCTTTTGTTTTTCTTGGCGATGTAAGCCGATTTCCACCCCGTAACGATTACGGTATCTTGTAATTCTTTCTGTGTCATTTATTGTCTCCTTTGGGTGGTTTTACTACATACAAATCAGCGATTAGAATATCGCCGTCTTGCTCAAAATTAAGTAACCCTTGGCTGAGCAAGTATGAGCCTATTTCAACAGCGATATTTTGCTTTACCAGCTCTATACCGCACAACTCAATTTCAGTTGGAGATAGTTTGTATTTTCGCTGTACCAAACCGAAATCAGACTTGCGAATCTTAATGTAATCATCTGTTATTTCTTTCGCGTTTTTGAGTATTGCTTCCATATTTGAACTATTTTGAAAATCCTAAAATTTCCACATCATTATTATAGACTTGATGAGTAAGCCATTCAGATGATTGAAATACGACGCATCCTTTCTTACGAAATTTGGTATTAGCTGGCAATCTGAAAACAGCAGTCACTAATTCAATTGAGCCATCAGATAGCCGCACATACATTCCGCGCCTTAAACGCTTTGGTATTACCTTATTGCGTTTCCTTTTCATGCTCGGCCCTCCATTTGTTGTATTTCTCTATCCATTGGTTGTAACTTTGTAACCTAATACTGTTAGGCACATCCGTGTCTTTCAGACAATTGTTACAAACTATATTCTTGTTGAGATTGTCAAGTTCATACCAACCATGATGCTTTGCATATTGCTTGACAAAAGCCGTCCACGCAAAAATGCCCCATTGCTTTTGCAATTCTTCTGGCGGCATCGGAATATGCAACTCCTTGCCGCATCGTTTGCATTTTGGGTGCTCTATTTCGTAACGGAGTTTTTGACGAAGTTCTGTTATATTCATATTACGTTCTTTTTAAGTTCTTCGATAAGAGCGTTGGCAATCAACATGGAATGACGCGCCACACATTCAACACTTGGGTTAGGGTCAACGCCGGGAATAACTGGTGAAGCCAAAATGCCAACCATTGCACTTTTGGCAATTTCATATTTACGATGTTCCCAATCAATGTTTTCTGAAGTCACAGTGATAACACCAGGAGATTCTAAAGCCTTTCTCAGTTGTTCTTGTCTATCGGTTTTAACAGCCCGTTCAATTCGCTCTTGAACTTCTTCATCTGTATATCCCAATATGTCAAATTCATTCCTGTTCAGCCAGGCTTTTGGCTCGGTGTCCTTAATCCATCCGTCGTTCCAATGAACATCGATGATTTCTTTTGTGCTTTTAAGTAATGCTTTCATGTTTATTTAATTATGGTTGAGGCACAGGCATCCAATGTGTAATCCGCTCATTACATAGCTTGCTGCACATTGGCTTAAACCCAAAATCCGTAAAATACATCTCTTGTGTCACTTTTGTAACTAATTGCCCTGCCCGGTTCTTATAGTGTCGCCGGACAAGTATGTACATTCCATCTTTAGGAAGACGCTCACCTTCGCCGACCTTTATCCATTGATTCTTTTTGTACCATTTGACTCCTGCAATGAACCCTTCAGCAATCATTTGCATAATGTCAGAGGTGCCGCAGGGAACGCCATTGCGCCCGAATGATTTGATTGTCGCTTGGGCATATTCTTTTGCTGCTGTTTTCATTTCTCGTTATTGATGTTCAATACCATACCCAAACAAGGCAAAATCACCTCTTGCCGGGTCATTAGGAAATATCTCTTTCATTGCCTTGGTAATTTCCAAAGCGGTTCGCATATCGGCCTGTTTTCTATTTGTCAAGCCAAGCTCCAGCGCCATACGATGTACATGAGTGTCCAATGGAATCATCAAGTCGTCGGCCTTCAACTTGTGCCACAATCCCATATCAACTGGACTATCAGCCCTCACCATCCAACGCAAAAGCATACAAAGCCGCTTACATGCAGAACCTTTACTATAATCCGGGATTCCATTGATTCCCTTAAAATAGTTACACAGGGCTTCTACAGGCGTTTTATTTGGTTGGGCGATAATCATATCCTCCATACGTTCAAAATCGCTGTAAAGCCTCCGCAAACGGTCTCCAAGCTTGTACAAATCATCATAAGACAAGAAACGATAAAACTTCCTGTGGTCGTTATAATAAAAGTTATACTGCTTCGTCATCACCCAGCAATAAGGGTCATCGCAAAAATCTTTGTCTAACCAATTTGCTACTTTGAGGATAGCCTTGCGGTTGCCGAAAGCAAGCCAAGAGGTGATAAAGCCACTAATCTCAACCCGCTTTCCAAAATGTTTTCTGGGGAATTGCACCGGGTCATCAATGATAAAGGCTGGAGATTCATATCGTCCAGCCCAATCAATTAGTCGTTGCTTAATCTTGTTATCCATTTTTGAGTTTCTTGCTTATGATTTCGTAAAGCATTACCGCCAAACAAAATCCATTACTGACTATGAGAGGAGTGTTTCGTGTCATAATGCCATTAACCATCCAAAATAGATTGCCGGCACTCACAAGGTATTTAATAGTGTTAGCGCTTTTGGCCAGCATCCCAGCACCTCGAAATAATGTTGCGACCCACGCTATTAGTTCTGCAATAATTGCCATAGTCATTACTTTTTATCTGTTGAATTGGAGGTGCTCCACAATATAGAGCATACTTGCTTTTCCTGCTCAGTAATGGGACACTGAAGATGCCACTTATATGAATCGCAACCGCCACACGGACGGAAACCGAGCAATTTCCGGGTGATATGAGATACCGGCTCGGATATATTAGCTATAACTTTGCACTGTTCAGACTCACCCAAACGAATACTGCCGTCCCAACTTACAATAGGGAGGCAGAAACGCTGATGATACTCCATCAATGCACCTATACCGATTCTGTGTAGAACCTTTGTCTGCGCCAATATCAATGATGGGTTGATGCAGGAGGGGAATCCGTTCACGCATTTAGCTTCATCGTACCATTTACCACTGCAAGCACGACCCAAAGGTTTCATTCGGATGTCACTGTATTTATCACATAACGCGACCTTATTGCCAAACAGACGCAAAGCTTTCAAATTGGGCTTATGCAGTTCGTCATAGTTAGCATATAAGCCTTTGAATGAAGAAATCTGCAAGAAGAATCCTTGCCGCTTTGACACCATTTGAGCAAATTTCTCAGTGAATGTATGGTCTCTGATGAACGTGCCGTTTGATAGCACCGAAACTGATATGAAATCACTGTTTATGAGGAGTTCCAGAAAATCAAAAAACTCAGGATGAGATGTCGGCTCACCTCCAGAAAGCATGACAACCTTTGACCCTATATTCTTTGCAAATCGCAAAGCCTGGATAAACGTGTCTCTGCTCATCATTTCGCTGCGTTCAGGCCCGGCATTTTGCATACAGTGCGGGCAACGTAATGTACAGTGTTGTGTTATATTGATAATCATAAAGAGTCTAATAGATTTAATGACAGAGGGGTGAATACCCCTCTGTCGCTTAGCGTCATTCACTAATAATTGCCAACTGACCGCAAGCTGCACCGTTCTCAATCTCTGCCTGTGTTGCTATGGCTACTGCATAATCGTAACCAAGGTTTTCCAACTGATTTTTGATTGCTTCCATTGTTTTTTAATTTTAAAAGGTTTATACTAAATTTATACCCTCGACAACTCCTTTGCCGAGATTATTCTTGTCAGAAATGTTGTTTGGGTTGATTGGAGATAGCTTCACAAAGAAATAATCCTTGTCGAAGTATTGCTGCAACTTCTCCGCATCAAAATCGGATTCGTCTACAAGCGTGAGGTTGATTGTCGTTTTAAGATTGCTTTCCGTGCGTATCTGCCCCAGTTCCTCAATCGTCATTTGCTTTGAATATGGAATAAGCCAGTTTCGCTTTTCCTCATCAAAGGAGTGCAGGCTAATCTGTAATGTCACGTTTCCTTTGACAAAAGAGAAGTCACTATGTTTTATGCCGATTGTGGAAACGTAATGATGTGTGTTCGGGTATTTCTCCGTAATGCGACTGATAGCCTTCTTTACCGCTTCGATGTTCAAGAATGGCTCACCCATGCGAGTATAGTTTATCTTGAACTCTTTGGCTTCTGTCGGGTTGCACCCCGACTGACTGATTGCAAATTCAACCTGCTCTACAATCTCATCGGCTGTTAGGTTGCGGTATCGCTTCATGTTCCCTGTGGCGCAAAACTTACAACGGACAGGGCATCCGCTCATCGTAGATACACCTATCATCCATCGTTCAGAGCGGCTTCCCAAATCGGTATTATCCAATTTGTTTTGCTTGCGCCCTATTGCGTCTTTTGTGTAGAACGGCAAAAATGTGTCTGTCGTTTCAACAAGCATACCATCTGTCAGTTGCAGACAATATACAATGCCATTCTTAAACTTTTTACTTCTTAGAATTTTCATATCTTCACTTTTTATCAAATTGTTCAAAATACTTGCATCCGTTTTTACGTGATGCCTTAATCCTATGTCGCAACTTTGAGCAATACATGAATCTTGAATGTAAACACGAATAGTATTTACAATAGCTACAATGCCTGTCCTCAGTTTCTGTCTGGTCCATAAGCTAAATCTCCGTTAGTGCTGAGAAATCTTCCAGTTCCTCTTCTTCAAGCGTTTTGATAAGCTGGATGTCTTCATCACTGAACTCGAATGTCGGAATGTACTTTAATACCGGGAAATGCAATGTACCGCAATCCATGTCTTCAGTTTCCATGCCCTCTGTAGATTTAGCTAATGTTCCAAGCATAGAAACAAGTAATTTTCTAATCCTTTCTTCTTTACTCATAATGATCTTACATTACTATCTCCCAATCCTCAGCAAACACATCACTGATAGACGGCACCCATGAATCAGCACGACCAGTGTTCTCATTATAGATAAGGCACTGGGAAGTGTAATCTATGGTTCCTTTGCCTTTTAGAATAAGGCCTTTTGCGGATTGAGGCAGAGATTGCATCTTGGGAATGATTTCCTCAGTAATATGAGCCGGCACTTGTTTGATGACCCACAAGCCTTTACCATTCCAGCCGCTTCTACGAACTGGATAACCCGCTTTGAGAGCCATGATAGCCATGCCAAAATTCATCTTTCGCACTTCTGCGCTATCAGAGCCTTGCATACGTTGTATGCGAGCGTCAAGAAGGCGTATATAGTCGAACATGGTGTAGCACTGCATTTCCAGCAAACACTTGTTGTACGTGTCATCCACAACTTCATTCATTTTGCCAGAGTCTATGAAAGCAGCCAACTTTATATATCTGTCATTGACTTCGCTGGCTTCTATCTGCATACGGTCAACAGGTGTTTCAGCAATCTTATATGCCTTTTCAAACACATCTTTCGGGGACCAACTTTCATAGCCATCTTCATAAACGACTTTGTAGCCGTCTTCACGATTCATCGAGCGAGGCACCTCTCCATCTTTAGGATATACTTTACCATCTACTCGCCACGCAGGAGTGGCACTAACTGTTTTTGTTCCAATATACTTTTTCATATAATTATTTGATTTTTTAATTTCTATAGCATTAGCTAATATGTTTTGCGCAAAGCTTTGGCCGTCAGTTAAAAAATCCAAGCTCTCATTGTGAAACATCTTTCGATATTCTTTTTCTGATGTTGGATAACACATGCGACCAGCTAAATGTGATGTAGGGCCAGCGCCCATCAATCTAACACAGCCGCTATCTAATAAGAAAGCACCAATCCCCCAACAACCATGTTGCTTAGGATAAAAATAATAGGCTTCTTTTCGGCTATTATCAACGCTTTGAAGATATAACCCATTATTCAAGAAAATGGGGAACCCTTGATAAAACAAAATGCGTTCATCTATCATTATTATTCAATATGTTTTAGTCAAACCACTCTACATTATCTTCTTTCAATACTTCCACCAGTTGTTTGTCAGAAAGCTGAAGGTTAGTATCATCAGTGAAATAAAATATCTCATCATAGATATTTTCCGCTTCTTTACTCGCAAATCCCTCATTTTCATCTTCAAAACTTCCGGGTTGTAGCGCATCTAAAAACTTCGTGCTGGCAATAACAAGGTCATCCCCGTCTTTGTCTGTTACGATACGGCATCTATATGTCGTACCGTTAAATTCATAATCTTGAAATCTCATACTGCTTGGTGTAATCAAATCAGGATAGACTGGAGTCAACTCGTGAACATAGACTTCGGCCTCGCTGTCAGAAGATGCAATACATACAATTGCGTCCAAGAAGAAATCATCACGGTCGCCGGTTAGCTCGCCTTGCTCGTTAAAGCTAAAAGGAACCTTGAAAACCTCATATTCACCAGACGTTTCTCCAACAGGATCATTCCACCAAACTTTGGCACCGGGTTTAATAAAGCGATAAAAATAAGATGTGTCTGTATCATCCTCTTCTTCAATCCTTGTTTCAGGATAGCACCAATCAATATCATTGAACAGGGCATCGCACCACTCTCGATTACCACAGCAAAGCTCAAGAAGGTCATTGTGGGTGTAATAATCACAGTTTTCGCCGCCACATTCATACTCTATGCCATCAACCACTACCGCTGCATCTTCCGCTGCGTACTCTGGCACATAGCATGGCGCGTTCCAGTCATTTTTATAGGCTTCCTCATCTTTGAAGATGAAGCCATTGTCACTTTGACCGAATAGAAAATATGGCAGACCGTCATGCCAATGCACTTCTCCTATACCGGCTATTCTTTTATTGTCCATATTTTGAGAGTTTAGTAATGGGACCCACCAGCTATTAAAGCACTTGGTGAGCCCCAGATTCATTTTATTTGCTTCGCCATTCGTTCATCTTGGCTTCGATGTCAATGCCATTGTTAGCAATCAACTCTTTCATAGCACCGAACATACGCCAACCTTCTCCATTTTTATAGACTTCAGCAAGTTTATCAAGCTCACGGAGAGATGACGACTCTACCAGCGGATTCCCCTTGCTGCTAAGCATTTTGCATCCGTGGAACATAATAAGGTTACGCATGGTGAAGTAGCCACCAGCACCCTTGTACGCATCCTTAAACGCCGGGCTCATCACGAGACTGTAAGGTGAATACATCTCTTTCACAATCTGGTAGAATCCGACGACAGCACGGTAGAGGTCTGTCATGTTTTTTGCATCCTTAATCTGTCGGGCGCATCTTTCCAGCGGATTGAACACTTTCTTGCGCAAATCATCAACGAAGATGTTATTGCCGTTGAGCGTGATATAAGGATTGCCCTTACAACGCTTACATTTCTTCTTTCTCTGTTCAACATGCTCGTTAAGCTGCTTGAGATAGTCTGCTGCCATTGCACTGGCTACATTCTTATTAAACCAACGATTGCGCTGGATAAAATTCTCCTGGTCAAGCACCTCCAGCTTAGCCTGTATGCGGATTTCCTCAATCAGCATTTCCCAGCTATAACGGAAGCCCTTTGCCTGAAGCGCATTAAGAAATCCTACAGGCTTACCGGTTTTCCAATTCTTCTGAGTCAGCATGTGGAACACTTGTGCCATAACCCATCTGCGGAACAAGCGGCGGTTGGGTACAGTGCCGCCTTTGAAGATGGCGATAATAATAGGGTCGTTGTCTGCCAAGATCGTCAGACCGCCGTTTTCAAGACGGGCGATAGATTCAACTCCTTCTGCGTTTGTTACTGCGAAAAGGTTTGTTACGTCAATACCGGCGGCTTTCATCGCCTCAATCTTCTTTGATGCTTTCATTGCTATTCTGTTTTTAGAATTTGAATTGTTTTCTGATTCAAGCGGGAGCGTAACAGTTCCCAGACCGCTATCCTTACCGATAGCGATACCTGCTGTGAATGACTCATGTTCAGGAATTGCGATACTTGCGCCGCATTTAGGGCATACTACTTTTGTTTCTTTCATAACTTATTTAATGATTGCTGAATTTTAATTTGTAATAGTTCTTGCTCTTGCTTTTCAAACTTTTGTTTTAGTCTACTAAATGATTGTTGATATTGTTTTAGCGCATTTCTTTGCATCAACACTTTATGTGTAAGGGATTCAAATAAATCTTTAGTATCTTTACAATCTGGATTTTCTGTTACTTTAGATATAATCGAATCAATATACTCTCTTAAATCTTCAACTTTGGTATTAAGCGATTGATTTGCAATTTTCAATTGCTTGTTTTCCGTCTGAAGTAGTTTGTATTGTTTGCTTCTTTGAATGTCATACTCCTTAAATTTTTGAATAGCTAAACGCAATCGCTCTACTTCTGAAAGCCCATTCAAATCGTATGGTTTTCGTATCTCTATATTATCCATTGTCTTAATATTATTAGTGATTTATACTTGTCTGATTGCCAAAACCAATAACCCTTGGCAAACTCATCCCATATCAAGTCGCTATTGAGAATTGCGATTAAGAGATATAGCTCTAAACGCAATTGAGCAAGTTCACGGTTTTCGCCGTAGAGCATATCATCTTCAGATAGCTCGTGTTCGGGTAAGGCTCGGAAGTAACGTCTGTATCTCGCTTCACTTCGAGCGGACGGGACGCTGCGACAATACTGCCAGTAAAACCCTTCTACCATCACAAGTAGATCGTTGACAGGAAAGTTGGTGTCATATCCCAGACATCCTTCATACTGACCATCCTTGATGATGTATTTACCATCAATTACAAGGTCACGCTTCTCCAAATTGATTCTGAAGGTGGAACCATTATGGACTTTTTCTTGCGCTTCATTCCAAATATTTTCCATTGAATGTCAATTAAAAAGGACGTATTCAAAATTTGTGACGTAGTTCTTTAATCGAATCGATACATAACAGGTATTGAATCCGGGTGAGGTCAGGATATAATCCTGAGAGAACCCGGATGATTGTGACCTGTTACTTAAAGCCAAATCCCTTATACATCCGATGTTACGTTACATTGTTTTAATTATGCTCAGGCTAATTGACACATTGCTATATTAGAGCCGATGCGAAGAGCGGGTTTGGCACGCGTAGGTCATCTCATATTTGAGATGAACCACGCGTGTGTGTACCCGCCGCGCTGAATTAAAGCCACTTGCATAATTGATACTGTGCTGTATTGATAGTCAGTCTCATCAGTTTGGCACATTTCTATATTTGTTTCGATTAGAGAGCTGGATGCCGAAGGCGAGTAATCCAGGTTTCAAACCTGGATGGATAGCCTTCGTTCAAATCCAGTCTCTTATAAAGGTGCTGCCTTGACTGGCCGAAGTTGTGCTGAAAGAATTTTGGTTCTCAAAACTGCGATACATTACTTCAATCGTTTCGATGTGTGCGGCCAGATGAACGGAGTGCGCCGGCTCACGCGGTGGATTCTGGCCGCAAAGCTGAACATTAGTTTCTTGAACCTGGCCGGCTGTATTGCCGAGATTACCAAGATATAATTGCACATAACTATATTGGCGTCAATATGAAGAAGATTCGCCAGAATCGACGGGCTGGCCGGAGATGGTAATCACCGCTCCAAAAGCCCGTCGATTCTGGTTTGAGTCTTCAGAATTAAATTTTATATCTCATAATCTATCTTGTGCAGATGCCCAAATGTTTTATGATTGTCAAGCGTTTTTGTATGGTTCTGTAATCTTTTCGATGTACGTGATCTGCTTCATCGATAACGGTCCAGGATGTGTAACAGACTCGGACCTTATCGAGTGTTAAGGAGATCACGCTGAAGTATTCGCTATTCAATCATATTCTGCATACTCAGAAGAGAAGTCAGGTTTTACTGTGTAATACTTTAATGGTGTCGATATTAGGATCATCTTGTCTTGATTCTGACAGTCTTGGTGGTACACTCAAGACGAAACGAATCAAGAGTTAAAGATGATCTTAATTGAATTTTGAAGCCATTCCTCTCAAACCGTACACTCGGTTGCTGAAAGTCAGCACTTATGGTGCATTTCTGTAATCATTTCGATATTGGGACGCCATTCTGTCCGCTGGAAGCTCCGGCGCAGGAGTCGGGTACGACTACAAGTCTGAGCTGGAACTGGACAGCATTATGGCGTCTAAATTGAAAGAAGTGCTCTTCTTCCAGCGTATTGCACTATCAAAGATTCTCAACCAATGTCGCATAAGCTTCACGGCTCGTCAGAAGAGCGTTTCTCATGCAGCCAATGGTTAAATAGCCGGGAATTTCTTGCTCCGTCTTGTTTCGGTTGCTTTTGACATTTCTGCCCTGTCCGCGTTGTATGCAACCTTCAGACTTTGTTTTGACATAGCCAAGACCACCAATTTTCTTCTTACCGGTTTGCACAGCCCTCAGACAATCCATGACAAATTTATTCAGTTCGTTAATGTCTTTGTTGACATTGCAAATAGGGAGAACTTGTGTGGCCCAACTAAACTCGCCATTGCCCTTATAAAGATAACGATTGACAGAATTGACCGCCTTGGTTAATGTGATTCCCCGTTGTTTGATTGTACGGTGCTCAATTTCCTTCTGGAAAGTTTTTATTCGAGACCCGCTTAATGAGATGTCAGCCCCTTTTATAGAAAAACCAAGGAATTTGAACCAATGTGTATGAGTCAAGTATTCCACTTTCTTCGGATTGAGCTTCATACTCATTAGCGAAAGGTCATCTGTCAAAATCGCCATCGCTCTTTCGTATTCGGGGCCAACGAAAAGCATATCATCGGAGTAACGGACATAGAAGCCATCCAATTGACTTAGCTTGGAGTCAATATGGTATAGAAGGACATCGGCTAACCACGAGGCGACAGCGCAGCCCTGCTTCAATGACTGATATTTTTGCAACAGGTTGCCGTCTGGGTCAAAGTAATAATCGCTGTGATAATACTTTCTTAGCACATCAATCAGTGCAGAGTGACCATATTGAGACTCTACCATGTCAAATGCCTTATCAATAAATTCGATGGGCACGCTATCGAAATACTTGCTGAGGTCAGACTTCCAGCCAATTACATCACCCTTAGTCCCGCATATCGTTCTTGAAACTTCCTGAACTACTTTTCCACAACCAGTGCCTTTCTGATAGGACTTACAACTTTTGTGAACCATATCTGGAGTCAATTCAAAAAGGAGATCGTTGGCAATACTAAGAAGTATGCGGTCCATCGGTTCGTTGATATAGACCGTTCTGAACTCACCGTTGTCCTTGGGTATTTGAGCCGTATGAGGAGGGGCAATTTCATATTTGCCATTCTTGATAGCCTGATACATTTGAGCCCTCACTTCGGGCTTCGCTAATTTACAAAGGTCTCGTCGGTTTATGTCTTTGCCGACACCCTTATCAATAGCATATTCCCATCGAGGAAACTCAAAAAATTTTTCTAATATAATATCTTCCATTTTGATTTTCAATTAAAACCATTTCAAAAGTCGAGGAGTTTCCCAGTAATAATTCTTTTCTGGGCAAAACTCTCTTAATGCAATGATAATTTTGTTTTTCAACTCTGCCTTTTTCAGAAACAGCCGGCCTTTGCTTAAAGAATAATCACGCCCCCTTTTCAACCCGTAAAGAGATAATATCGATGGAATACATTGTTCAAGTTCAACTATGATATTTGCTGATACTTTTGACATAATTAGAAATGATAATCCAACACGCTGTTAATATAAAGAACGGTTCCAACCTTCATATCTTCTAATAGTTCCAATAACACTCTTGGTTTACATGTCATGTCGCCAGCCCAATCAGAAAGACAAAAAAGAATATATTTGGCAAAGGGGTAGTCAATGGATTCTCTTAATCTGTATGTATTACAATGTCTTTCTTCAATGAATAATTTTAACTCTTTTTGTAACGCTTGGTGCCACTCATTTTTTACAGCTTCAATGTTACCATTGTACACAATTGTATCAGGTTCTTTACCACGATAGAATAAACTTCTAAACCAGTGATAGTCATATAACTCTTCGATAGCATTAGTGCGTTCTTGACCTGTTAATAGTGTGGTATAATCCACATTCGCATCATCATAAAAATTACTCTCATCTGCCCAATCATCCGGGTGAACCGCGTCTTGAGTTATTTCATAAATAAAACTGTGCATAATTATATTTTTTCATTATTAAGCAAATCGTCATGCAGATTATGCGGACATCGTTCATCAAACCAATGCCAAACATCAAAACGATAAGTGCCGGCAGGGAAACACAAAAACGGCTTTTCTATTTCATCATCATTGTTGATTGGAATTTCAGAAAATCGTTCCCACAATTCAGAAAGAGTGGCAAGGCCGGTATGGTCTTCGCAATCTTCGCACCATGTATCTTCCGTTTCAGCCGGAGTGTTTACATCAGAACAGTATTTGTTCGTATTTGCATCCACCCATGCCATTATTTGAACATTGGTACCGCCACATTCCGGGCAATACAAAGTATCTAATGTATGTTTCATACAATCTGATTGTTAATATTTCCACCACAAACTTCTACATTATCCACAATGTATGGGCAGTCTTGCGGAAGTTGTATTTCTACTTGTGCGCACTCAAGCTCTTCTGCGATTTCTCCGTTAGATAACTCATAGTTGTCAGGTACAGACAAATCTACACGCACTGTTAGATAAATATCTCTACTTTCCATATTGAAATTTATTATAGCCGGGCCAGAAAAACTGGCCCGGCAGAAAGATTAAAGATTAAACTGATAGGGCTACAGCAGGGCGAACCACGTGAGTGTTGCACTTGCCGTTGCCGTAGCTGTAACCACTGTAGAAGTTCACGACCCACGAGATGTAGGCACTGTTCTCAGTGGAAGACCAGTACCACTCTTTTCTCATCGGAGAACCACCAACAGCCTCCAGCGCCTTGTTGACTTCCTTTATATTCAGCAGAATGAGATGCAACTGGGCGAGAGATGGAATATACTGTCCTTCTTTCAGGTCAATCTTCGGATTCAATGCCTCACCATAGTCCTTGGTATTGGCTTCACCATCCCAGTCTGTGATTGCATCGAAGAAGTCTGAGTGATAAAACTCTGGAGTGCCACTTATTCCATCTGCGGTAAGAGCAACCTCTTCACCATCAGCTGCGTCGTGAAGCGCAACAGTCGCGATTTTATCACCCATTTTGACAGCCACGCCAATTACCTTGTCGGCGATTGACTTCGGGTCGTCAGTAGATGTGAGGTGTCCACCCTCCAAGACGTAATACACACCGTCTGACCAGAACTGTTGCTGGAATGAAGCCGGAGCTTGTTCATCACCAGTTACGAAATTGTACACTTTCTTTGCTTTCTCAACATCGAAGTTGAGGTTGGCTACGATAGCCATTCTGAGCTTTTGAATCTCTGTAAGATTTGCTGCCATTGTAATTTGAATTTAATTGTAAATAATAAATTATTCGTTCTCTTCTTTCAGAGTAGGAATTTCTAAATAAGCACAAGCCTCTCTAACATTCTCAAGGAACTGAGGGAAGAAGTCTTGCCATTCCAGATATTTTCCAATTCTACTTGCAACCTGTTGAAAATCGCCATCAGAAATTTCCGGATCATAGCCGGCATCGGAAATATCTTCTCGACACAAGCTTACTACTGGCACCTCACAAACAGGCGGCTCTGTAGTAACATCTTTCACATCGTTGGTCTCTGGAATCTCATCTATGATATAGCTAAGATGTCCAAACTCTACATCATCAAGACGCATTTCTTCATTGCCATATTCTTTATCATATCCGTAAATCTCAAGGATGCCATCTACTACCGCTACACGAGTGATGTAGCAATCACAGTTAGACTCCCAATGACTATCTCCGGCCATCACAATTGGCATTTGAACTCCTTCTACGTTTTCTCCGTCTTCTGTCTGAAAGCGAAATTCGCCTCCGTGGGCAAGAACAGCCTTTTTAAGTTCCTCTCGCTCTAAGGCTTCAAGCTTTCTGTACTGTTGATAAAAATTTGAATGTCTCATTTTATATTTGGGTCTGGTAAATTTTCAAGTATATCAAGAATACCTCCCAACGAAACATGGTCAAGCTGGATGGCATCTTTGAGGTCTATGCAATCATATTCATCTATGCCGTAAAACTCGATGCCATGATTGCCAAGGATAACCGATGTCACATAGAAAGAACCCTGCCGGCCTTTGTAGTAAGTGTAAGCGTCAACAAGAGGAAGTTCTAATTCACTCAGGTCATCAATCTCGGCAAGGCTTTCATCGTTTTCATCGACAAAATAATATGCACCGCCGTGAGCCTTGATAGCATCCAGCAATGCTTTGTTGGCATCTTCTTTTAATGAGAACCAACGCTTGTTCAAATGGTCTATGTTCATAATCTCAATCGTTTATAGGGTAATGCCATTGGGACCAATAAACTTCGTCCCACATGGGATTTTGAGGGTCATCACCTTCTTTCAGGTCTTGCTCAAATTGCTTTTTATCTCCATCGTAGCCGCCTTTAATTGCACATTGTTCACAGCAAAAGAAGCTTCCAGCGATGTAGTAACCATCAAAAACTGGAAAGCCACAATGCTCACAGATGCGTAGATCGTCCAAAGCATCGTCTTGTTCGTAAGAATAAAGAATTTCAACAACGGTCTGGCTATACAACTCACCCCATTTACTGAGGGAATCATAATTGACCTCCGGGCCTTTGGGTGCAAATGGATAGTACCGGAGTTTCAAAGTTTCTTCCCGCGCTTTATCAAACGCAACGGCAACAGAACACCCTTCACGTTTCCAGTACATAAAACAATCGTGGCAGAACTTCGTAAAGATGTCCTGCCACTGCTCATCAGTAAGTTGACTCATTTCACAGTATTTATTCGGGTTGCCAATTTGTATCAAGTTCATAGTCACCGGTCGGCTCAAATGTGTTTCTGGGAATTTCCTCTTTTCGCATCATCTCATCTACGATGTCGTATGCTTCATCCTCAGAAGCCGCTATAACTTGAATTGACCGAGCAAAATCCCAATGAATATCCACATTTACATAGGTCGGAGGCAATGGACATTCGCCATCAAAACAACCGTACCATTGTAGAAGAGTTTCTTCGTTGTCGTATTTCTTACGTTGCAATTCAAGATAGGCATCCTGCTGATAGTGACTAACTTTAGATTCAGAAGCGTCCGGTTCGTTGATAAGACGTTCTTTAGCTAATACTACAGCCTGTTCCCATAGACCATCTTCTTTAGCGAGTTCTTGACAATAACTATCCCAAAAGGAAGTGAAGAAATCACAAACCTTTTTAGGTTGGATGCCAAAGCTGTTCTCATAATCAGAAACATAAATGCTTCCGAGTGTTATTTGTTGACGGAGGGACCACAGGTATTCATCCTTCAGCCATCCGTTTTCATCAAAACAATCTTTTGTTCTCATATTTTTGCAAATGTTATAAGAGCCTGATACATTTGTTCTCCGAGATCATCCCAGCTAATCATTTGCTGAAGGTCTTCGTCATAGTTAGCCGTTTCACCAGCAAAATAATATGCTTGGTCACGAATCTCATCGGCTATAGCCTGACGTCGGAGATTGTTAGGCTCAAATTTATAATCTTCAATGAGCTCAGATATGGGAGTTTCAAACTCGCCACACACCAGACACACGTATTCCATGTCGTCCGGCCCATCACCCAACAAGTCGAGCTCTTCTCCGTTAGGCAAGGGAAATAAAAGTTTCATTAGTTAAATAATCCAGGAATTACAGGCATCGCAGCAATCGCAACCTTACGTTTTTGTTCTTTTTCATGCTCCTCGACATAATCGAGGAACTGTTCTTTGTAATCATCCCAATCAATTACAATCCAGTAAGGCCCTTTGCCTTTATCGGGATTTTCATATCGCATAGGATGTGCTGTAGCATAATCGGTGTAGAGCGAACCATATTTCAGATAAATCTCCCATTCCTCTTTTGCCTCGTCCGTTTCTGGTTCTACACAATGATAGTCAGTGTTTTCTTCAACATACATATAGATGGACTCATTCAAGCCTTCAATTTCTTCTGGAGCCATCAGGCTGAGCAAATAACCAAGAAAATAACTGGTGTAATGATCGTTTGACGGGTCTTGCATCAGTTCAAACCATTCTTCAATATCATTGCTCATAAAGGAGATAAAACCACTGCAACTCGTATGATACTTCTTAATTAGAGCAGCAAGTTCAGTGCGATACTCCGGCAAACTTCCTAATTCTTTCAGGCGTTTAACGAGTGCATCGTAATCAGGAACCTCGAAGGTTGCGAAAATTCGGTCAGTAGTGAAATTGTACTCTTTTGGAGAGCTGACATAGCAACCAACATATTCCATCGGAACACCAAGACAATTTTTAATTATCTCAGCATAATCATCAGCAAATAGTTTTGCAACTTTATCTCTATAATCAGGACCAAAGCCCCAATCATCAATGAGATTCAGACTTTCAAAATCTTCATACTCACCATACTTCATTTCATGGATTTCCGTCCATTCATTTTCGCCCTGCTCCCAGATACCTTGATAAAAACCGGTAAAGTTGGGTACTTCTAAATCCAGTCTCATAATTCAAAAACTTTCAGGATAAAGGGTTCTGGCGACGTTATATGCAAGTTCCTCATAACAGAACCAGCATATAAATACATAGTGAGGCAGATGCTTATCGTTGCGAACAGGTTCACCAATCTCTTCTTCAAAGTCTTCTACAAACGCTTCTAAATCATCAATATGCTGGATATAGAAGCGTTTGCAATCAGAATTATAAATAAACATTCCAATCATGCCGGAGGAGCAGCCACCGTAAGAAAGGTCATGGAAAAATCCATACGGTGTATCATATCCTTCAGCATGGCCAGCCATATCTTCGATAAGCTCATCCACAAAATCATACTTTTCTGTGTATGCTTGCTTAAACATGCCAATCAAGAATGTTTCAGTGTCTGGAAGGTCGTCAGCAAGAATAGAACGGTCTGCACGATAGCCAAAGAAGTGCTCGTAAATTTCCTCCGCTTCCTCCTCACCCTTAGCCATCAACCAATCGTAAGGTGTTTCTCCTTCATCAAGATAATCCTCAATGGTTTCTTCCTCGCCGATAAATAACTCCATCAGGCGTTTTGAGTCATCCTGGTGGTCTTTAATGTATTTTGTCCACCAGTTAATTACATATTGTTCAAATGTCTGTTCCATGTTTTTAAGAATTTGGTTGTTCCCAAAGTATTTCTTTATTATTCGCTTCAGACAAGGCATCGGACAAATTCTTTATCATTTGTTCGCACTGCTCCATATCTTTCACGACATCAGTAAGGCGATACGGCGCTCCGTTTTTGCCATGCCCATCAGGGCCGACCCAAAGCATAGCTTCCTCGTCCGGGTCATACCCTTCATAGTAGTTATCAACTTCCTCAATCAGGGTATAGATGTCATAATTTTGCATCGTAGCCCAGAAACAAAAGTCTTGTCCAAAATCGGTGTACTGGGAGAAAGTAAACTCAACATCGTCACCATTGATCTCAGTGCTCACGGAAAATCCTTGGCTTTCCGCGATTTCTATAATACGGTCAATAAACTCTTGCTGATTCATAGTTACTGGTATTTACGATATTCTTCAACTTGGTCAATGTCGTCCATGCCGTTCCACCAATCCATGAAATCTTCAGTAGCCTGGTCCCAATCACAGCCTTCTTCACCATCCTCGTTGGTACAAGCATAGTCATTGATATTCAAATGAGCGATGGCAAACAACGCAGTATAGTCTGTGGAAGTGTCTTCTGCCCATTCCTGAGCTTCTTCTACATCCTTTTGCTTGATGTTTGCTTCCAAATGCTCTTCATCAGCATAGCCAAGCCACTGAGCGATGGTGTCAAACTCGAACCAGAACAAAGGCTCACCTGAAAAAGTGTGTGGATTAAGCATACAATCTTGTTAGTCTGAAG
>JAUNOM010000025.1 GCA_030531085.1 Prevotellaceae bacterium
TCTTCAGACTAACAAGATTGTATGCTTAATCCACACACTTTTTCAGGTGAGCCGGAAATACCCCCTGAATCCAAGAAGTCCGGACCAAATGTACCGCACAAAACGTTAGCATCATTCCGCTTTCCTCCATCACTTCTTTTTCAAAAACACGGCACTTGGTTCAATTTACAGGCAACGTAACCACTTTTCATGCCTAAAACTTGCTTTTCTCACTTATTTTTCTTAACTTTGCCAAGTTTAAGTAACTTATAATAATTCATCAGATAATGACACCTATAGTAAGCATCATCATGGGCAGCACAAGTGATATGCCCGTCATGGAGAAAGCCATGCAGTTTCTTAACGACCAGAAGATACCGTTCGAGGTCAACGCTCTCTCTGCTCACCGCACGCCGGATGCCGTCGAGGACTTCGCCCGTTCGGCCGAGGGGCGCGGCATACGCGTGATAATAGCGGCGGCAGGGATGGCTGCGGCGCTGCCGGGAGTGATAGCGGCAAGCACCACACTACCCGTAATAGGCGTGCCCATCAAGGGTATGCTGGACGGACTGGACGCCATGCTCTCCATAATACAGATGCCGCCGGGCATACCTGTGGCTACAGTGGGAGTGAACGGGGCCATGAACGCCGCCATACTGGCCATGGAGATGCTGGCACTGACAGACAATGACATCGCGGCAAGGCTGAAGGACTACAAGGCCGGACTGGGAGCGAAGATTGAAAAGGCCAACAGGGAGCTGGCAGAGGTGAGGTATGACTTCAAGTGCAACTAAATACCACGGGGCGAGATGATACGCAGACAATCTACCACGGCACGCGTCGGCACGCTGACCATAGGCGGTGACAGCCCGATAAGGGTGCAGTCCATGACTACCACCAACACTAATGATACCGAGGCCTGCGTGGAGCAGGCCGGACGCATCATCGACGCGGGCGGAGAGCTGGTGAGACTGACCACGCAGGGACGCAGGGAGGCGGAGAACATGGCCCGGATAGCGGCAGGACTGAGAGCCCGGGGGTATACGACCCCACTGGTGGCCGACGTCCATTTCAACGCCAACGTGGCCGACATAGCCGCGCGCCACTGCGAGAAGGTACGTGTCAACCCGGGAAACTATGTGGACCCGGCCAGGACTTTCAAGAAACTGGAGTACACGGACGAGGAGTACGCCGACGAACTGAAGAAGATTGAGGAGCGTTTCGTGCCCTTCCTCAATATATGCAGGGAACACGGCACCGCCATACGCATAGGAGTGAACCACGGCTCGCTGTCCGACCGCATCATGTCACGCTACGGTGACACCCCCGAGGGCATCGTGGAGTCGTGCATGGAGTTCCTAAGGATATGCCGCAGTGAGGACTTCAACGATGTGGTACTGTCCATAAAGGCCTCCAACACCGTGGTGATGGTGACGTCAGTGCGCCTGCTTGTCAAGGCTATGGACAACGAGGGGATGCACTATCCGCTGCACCTTGGAGTGACAGAGGCCGGAGAGGGCGAGGACGGAAGGATAAAGTCCGCCGTGGGCATAGGCGCGCTGCTGACCGAGGGCATAGGCGACACGATACGCGTGTCACTGTCCGAGGAGCCGGAATGCGAGATACCCGTAGCTAAAAAGATTGTGGCGTTCACGGAAGAGTGCGCCGAGATGAGGGAGAACGCCGACATAACGGACGGCACTCTGCACCTGAGGCTGCGCGAGGAGTGCATGGAGGACCTGCAGCTCAAGGCGGCCATGGCGGCAGGGGCGCTGCTGATAGACCGCAAGGCCACCGCCCTCGTGATAGAGAACGAGGGATGCGGCACCGCGGAGGAGCTGGCATCGCTGGCCGACAGCATACTGCAGGCGGCGCGTGTACGCTTCACCAAGACGGAATACATATCATGTCCCGGCTGCGGACGCACGCTGTACGACCTGCAGGGCACCATAGCGCGCATCAAGGAGGCCGTAAAGAGGGCGGCGGAAGAGGACAGCCGCCTCGCAACCCTAAAGATAGGAATAATGGGATGCATAGTGAACGGACCGGGAGAGATGGCCGATGCGGACTACGGATATGTGGGTGCCGGACCCAACAAGATTTCCCTGTACAAGGGAAAGGTATGCGTGGAGAAGGCGATACCGGAGAACGAGGCCGTGGAACGGCTGCTCGCATTCATCAAGGAGGACATGGCGTGAGGGCCATGGCCGTCATGACACCAATCAGGAACAACATAATTATATATAAAGATATGGAAATACAAAACGCTTTCGCAGAGAAACTGCTCGCCGTAAAGGCCATCAAACTACAGCCGAACGACCCGTTCACATGGGCTTCGGGATGGAAGTCACCCATCTATACCGACAACCGCAAGACGCTCGCATATCCAGAGCTGCGCTCATTCGTGAAGCAGGAGCTGGTGCACCTCATACACACCGAGTTCCCCGAGGCCACCGCTGTGGCCGGAGTGGCTACAGGTGCCATAGCGCAAGGGGCGCTGGTGGCCGACGAACTGCTTCTGCCATACTGCTATGTACGTCCGAAGCCGAAGGACCACGGCATGGGTAACCAGATAGAGGGCACCATCCCCGAGGGTTCAAAGGTTGTGGTGGTAGAGGACCTGATATCAACCGGCGGCTCATCACTGAAGGCTGTGGACGCACTGCGCAAGGCCGGCTTTGAGGTTGTAGGCATGGTGGCAAGCTACACATACGGCTTCCCCGTGGCACAGCAGGCCTTTGAGGAGGCTGGAGTGAGGCTCGTGACCCTCTCGGACTATGAGCACACCACGGCAATAGCGGCAAAGACGGGATACATAAAGGAGGAGGACCTCAGCGTTCTCGCCGAGTGGCGCAAGTCACCATCCACATGGAAGCAGCAATAAAAGGGCTGACAGGGAAACAGAAACACCAAAGAAGTTACGATAATGGCTAAATACGAAAGTAAGGTTAAACAGATAAACGCCCCCGTTCAGAATGTCTACGCCATACTAAGCAACCTTGAGAACTTCCGTCCCATGCTGGAAGGGCTCAAGGATAACGAGATGATAAGGGAGAAGCTGCGCGAGGCCGGACAGGACCCTGCACAGCTTGACAGCCTGAAGGACGTCTCCCTCACGGCGGACCGCATAGCCTTTCCCGCGCCGATGGTGGGAGAGGTGGCGCTGCGGATAGTGGACCTGGAGGAGAACAGGTGCATAAAGTTCCAGACGGAGCAGTCGCCAGTGGAGGCGAACCTATGGATACAGGTGCTGCCAGTGACGGACTGCACGTCAAAGCTGCGCCTTACGCTGAAGGCGGACCTCAACCCCATGGTGAAGATGATGATAGGCTCTAAGATAGAGAAAGGCATTGACGCCTTCGCGGATATGCTTGCGATGATACAGTACAACTAATGGTTATATGGTTGTGGGTTGTGGGTTTTAGGTTTTAGGCTGTTGGTTATTTGTTGTAGGTCTTTTTAAGATTGCAACCAATAACCAACACGCCCCACGACCTAAAGACCTACAACCCACAACCTACAACCCACAACCAAGAAAAGACATGAAACTCTGGGAGAAAAACTATTCCATTAACCAGGAGATAGAGCGCTTCACCGTGGGGCGCGACCGTGACATGGACCTATACCTTGCCAAGTACGACGTGCTTGGCTCCATGGCACACATCACAATGCTTAACTCCATTGGCCTGATAGGCGATGACGAGCTGCCGGTACTGCTCAAGGAGCTGCGCAACATCTATGATATATGCGAGAAGGGGGACTTCCGCATAGAGGACGACATAGAGGATGTGCACTCGCAGGTGGAGCTGATGCTCACACGCGCCCTTGGCGATATGGGCAAGAAGATACACTCCGGACGCAGCCGTAACGACCAGGTGCTGGTGGACCTGAAGCTCTTCACGCGCGCCGCACTGCGTGAGGTGGTGAATGAGACAAAGGCCCTGTTCGACGAACTGATAGCAAAGTCGGAGCAGTTCAAGGACGTTCTGATGCCGGGATACACCCATCTGCAGATTGCCATGCCGTCAAGTTTCGGGCTATGGTTCGGCGCTTACGCCGAATCCCTTACTGACGATATGCTATATCTACAGGCTGCCTACCGGATGACTAACCGCAACCCTCTCGGATCAGCGGCCGGCTACGGCTCCTCATTCCCTCTCAACCGCCAGATGACTACAGATCTGCTGGGATTTGACTCCATGAACTACAACGTGGTGTACGCCCAGATGGGAAGAGGAAAGATGGAGCGCAACGTTGCCTTCTCCATTGCGGGACTGGCAGGCACAATGGCCAAGCTGGCCTTTGACGCCTGTATGTTCAACTCGCAGAACTTCCAGTTCGTCAAGCTGCCTAAGGAGTGCACAACAGGCTCAAGCATCATGCCACACAAGAAGAACCCCGACGTGTTTGAGCTGATACGCGCCAAGTGCAACAAGCTGCAGGCACTGCCCGTGCAGGTAACCATGATCCAGAACAACCTGCCATGCGGATACTTCCGCGACCTGCAGATAATCAAGGAGGTGTTCCTTCCCGCCTTCGATGAGCTGAAGGACTGTCTGGAGATGTGCGCATACATCATCAACAGGATTGAGGTACGGAAGGACATACTTGACAATCCGATGTACGACGCGATATTCTCCGTGGAGGAGGTGAACAGACTCGCCGCAAACGGTATGCCGTTCCGCGACGCGTACAAGAAGGTTGGCCTCGACATCGAGGCAGGCAACTTCACGCCGGACAAGAACATACACCACACTCACGAAGGCTCCATAGGCAATCTGTGCAACGACCGCATCGCAACACTGATGCAGAGCATACTGGAAGGCTTCCACTTTGAAAGGGTGGACAAGGCGGAACAGGCCCTGCTCGCTACGGGACGGTAGGCCGGCTTACGGACTCCAACAATGTTAAACACCGCAATCCCCCAAAAGACATTGGAAAGAATAAAGCACATAACACTGACACTGCTCGCCCTCCTCTTCATGGCGTCATGCCAGAAGGCGGAGGACGAGTTCACCACCCACGAGTGTTACTTCTCCTTCAACTGCACCTATCACAACGCGTCGCAGCTCATCAACGCAGTAAACTCATACGAGACGTTCGCAATCGTCACCACCAAGCCGCTCAGCGGCAAGGCCTACACCGTGGTGACATCAATATACGGCGCGGCAGACGGCGAGGATCACATCACCAACGAGATGGAGACGCAGCGCGCGCACATACTCGGACTGTCCAACGGGCTGGTGATAGGGCGCTCATCAATGGACCAGACGCTCTATGCCTTTGACAGACAGTGCCCCAACTGCTATGCCGCAAGCGGCGTAACGGCCGCACCCCTGTCGTGGGCGGACAACGGGAACACGCTGAAATGTCCCAAGTGCAGCCGCAAGTACAACGTGAGCGGCGGCGGAATCATATCAGAGGGCGAGCAGGGACAGAAGCTGTTACGCTACCGCATAACCTACGACGGCACCTACATATATGTACAGAACCGGTAGACGCTGTATCTTAGTTATGAGTTGTGAGTTATGAATGATGAGTGATTAGTTATCAATTATAAGTTGTGAATGATAAGTTATCATCAGTAAACACTGATGGAAAAGAATTGGGGGGCGTATCATGCGGAACGCCCTCCGACACATTTTACAAAGTGTCAGAAAAGTCCCTCTTTTTCTGACACTTTGATTTTCGGCACTCGCGGAGAATGGCGGTGTTTGAAAATTATTTCCCTACGGACGCGTACAGCGCATTCTCCGCATTTTCGCTAATCCGCTAACATTCTTACAGTTACGATTTTTAGCGTTTTAAAATACACATAAAAGCGCCCTAAAAGCATAGATATTACATAGTAATCTGATAGAGATTACTGTGTGAAAGGATAGCTTTAGCAGTGTAATCTCTATCAAATAGCACCCCAATCACTATCTTTTTACTCTCGGACCGGCATCCAACGGCCGCAAAAGGGATGAAAAACGTGCCTCGCGCTCTCTAAAACGCAAGGCGGAGCCGACAGTCTCGAAAAAGCAAAGTGTCACAAAAACGGGGCAAAAAGTAACGTTTTGTCAAAAACGGACATTTGACATCACAGCATGAAAACACACGATTTACGGTGTCTGAAAATTACTCTATGGTCTTCACTACCTCCACCCTCATTCCAAGCGCATTGATGATGCGGTAGAACGCACCAACACTTGGAATGATTATTCCATTCTCTACCTTGGAGATATATGACTTGGTAGAGTTGATACGTCTTGCCAACTCTGTCTGAGTCACCCTTGCCTCCTTGCGTGCATCAAGCAGTATCTGGCCCGAATAGAAAGAGAGTGCATCCTCTTCTGCCTTGATACGCTCAGGAGTTCCCTCCTTACCAAACTTCTCGTCAAGCACGATATCGTAGTCAACAATTTGATGATTGTTTGTCTGCATAATGTTACAAAGATAGTAAAAGTTATCCAACCTTACAACCTCATAACTACTTTTCAACTAAAATTTATCATAATATTGATTTGTAGCAGTCAAAAACAAGGCTATTTGACCATTATTGCACGAGAAAAGATACAAAATCCACGGTCTTTCACATATTGGCAGCGATTTTTTGGGGTTGTTGGTTGTAGGTTTTAGGTTGTGGGGAAGCACTTTTTGGTTTTTGGGTTGTAGGTTGTTGGTTGTAGGTAAATGCCAATGACATATTAAAGCAAGTGTCTTTATGGTTAATTTTTCTTAACAGTACAATAAAATCATTACTGCACATTATGAATTCAGAAACTTTTTTGTAACTTTGCAGGTGATGTATACATCATATATCTATGAGAGATACAACCTATACAGAACAAAAGACCTTACGCCTATGACAAGACATATACTCACACTAATCACACTGATAGCTGCGATCAGCTTCACACCGGCCATGCAGACCAGCGCCAGGGCAAGCATAGAGCTTGGCGAGGTGGAGGCGCAGCAGCCGAAAATAGTGCAGAAGGGCAACTCCATCATTGTATACGGAGCGGCCGGAAAGACTGTGCAGGTGTTCAACCTCATCGGAGTGGAGATAATAAGCATACGTCCGGAGGCGCAACAGCATAGGATTGACCTCAGCCAGCAGAAGAAAGGCATCTACGTTGTGAAGGTGGGCAATGTGTCCAAGAAGGTAAACATCAGCGGAAGATAACGGATTTCACACACGTAGGCCACATAATATATTATATATAATGTAACCCAGCCTACCCATGCACCATGGATGAGCAGGCACTGATAGAGAGACTGAAGGACGGGAAGACGCGGCGGAAGGCGTTCGCCGTGCTTGTGGAACAGTACAGTGAGACGCTGTACTGGACGATAAGGCATATAGTGGGCAGACACGAGGATGCCGACGATGCGCTGCAGAACACTTTTATTAAAGTATGGAACAAACTTGACGGGTTCAGAGGCGACGCCAAACTAAGCACCTGGCTGCACCGTGTCGCAGTGAACGAGGCAATAGACCTTTTAAGGAGAGAGAGGAGATACACTGACAGCCAGGCGGATGTCAGCGAGACGTGTCATGCCTTCTCGGACGAGTACTTTGACGGTGACGAGGCGGAACAGCTGCTGCGGGATGCCATGGAGACACTGCCGGAGGCGCAACGCGCCGTGTTTGCGCTGAAATACTACGAGGACAGGCCATACAAGGAGATAAGTGAGATACTCGGCACATCGGAGGGAGGACTGAAGGCCAACTACCATCATGCGGTGGAGAAGATAAAGAAATTCCTGAAAGGAAGGTAGTTGTTTAGTTGTTTGGTGGTTTTGTGGTTTGGTTGTTTGGTTGAGTGCTTAGCTGGTTGGTTGATTGATGAAGTGTGTTGCGGTTGGTTTGAAACCAAAAACTCATCACTCATAATTCACAACTAAAAACTAAAAGCGCTCATCACTCATAATTCACAACTAAAAACAAAAGCAACTCATCCCTCATAATTCATAACTCATAATTAAGTTTGTGCAACCAAACAACTAAAAACAAAACAACAAAAAAGCACGACGCATTAAACCTTGCATCATTAATAACGTCATAGTAATAGAAAAACGGCGGATGGCTGTGGTCCATCACACTGGAACGGCGTCCGCATAAAATGTAAAGATATGAGAAAAATGGAGGAAATACTCAACAAGCCCTACCGCGACCATGGTGCATACCGTGTGCCAGAGGGGTATTTCGACTCCCTGAACAGGCGCGTGATGGATGCGCTGCCGGACGGGGAGAGGCAGACTCCACGCGGATTGAGGCTGTGGCTGACAACAAAGGCAAGGTATGCGGCTGCCGCCTGCATAGCGGCAGCGGCCATGCTGGCGGGAACAGCGGTGTACTATGCGCATGACGGCGCGGAGCAGGAGACCGTAACGGCCGCCATACAGCAGGAGACCATGACGGACGACTACGTACAGGAGTGCATGGACTATGCCATGGTTGACGGCAACGACCTGTACTCATACCTGTCGGAGCAGTAAACGGAAGTTCTATAACATTATAATAAAGGCATCACTATGAGGAGACTGGTTTGCATTATAATAATGGCCGTGATGACAATGGCCGCCAGTGCGGAAAGGGAGGAGCAGAGATTCAATCCGCAGAAGTTCAGGATGGAGCAGAGGGAGTTCATAACCAGGGAGGCGAAGCTGACACCGCAGGAGGCTGCCAAGTTCTTCCCACTGTTCAATGAGCTGCAGGACAAGCAGCGCGCGCTGTTCAACAGGCAGAGACAGCTGGCCCGGCAGAAGCCGGCAAGCGAGAAGGAGGCGGCGGACATAATAGAGGACATGGACGAGATAGATATGCAGATAGCGAAGCTGCGCGCGCAGTACCACCGCAAGTTCTGCAAGGCCATACCGGCAACAAAGGTGAACATGAGCATAAAGGCAGAGGAGAAGTTCAAGCACAAGATGATGGACAGGCTCGTGCGCAGGCCGAACGCGCCCAAGGCTCCTGCAAAGGCCGACAGGCAACACAGGGGCAGGAAGCCGAACAGTAAATAACACGTGACTAATCATATACAATACTAACCACTATACTTACTGATAACGTTTTGTATTTAGGGTAGACACCGGAGTGAAAAATCTCCTTTCCCCCGAAAGGGAGGGAAAAATTAAGAGCCATCCACGTCAGAAACGTGGATGGCTCTCGCTTTTATTATTATGTCTGTGTTATTCCCTCCTGTATGAGAGGCTGTCATCACTTAACCTCCCAGATGTCATTTGTCTCAAGCAGCTCGGCGAAGTTGTGGTACTTCTTCGCAGCCTTCACCTCCTCTATCTGCGCTGTAACGGCGTCATCGTATGTCGGGGCCTCAACGTCACGTATCACACCGAGAGCCACAGGGAAGCCGTCACCGTTGCCCATAAGGGCAAGCTTCAGCTGCAGGGTGTTGTCCTCGCAGTGCGCGTCGTGCACCAGTATGTCCTTCTCCGTGATGCCGTTCTCGCCAATCTTCACGACCTTCAGTCCGAAACCCTCCTGCACAAGGCCATACTCCCTGTCCTTGCCGAATATCAGAGGCTGTCCGTGCTCCACGTAGATGGCGTTCTCCGCACGCCCGGCCTTGTTGTATACCGCGCTGTGACAGCCGTCATTGAATATCACACAGTTCTGCAGCACCTCCACAACACTGGCGCCCTTGTGGGCGTTCGCGGCCTTGAGGACCTCCACAGTGTGCGCACCGTCGGTGGCAACGGTACGCGCGAAGAAGTGTCCGCGTGCGCCAAAGCACAGCTCGGCAGGACGGAACGGGTCCTCAACAGTGCCGTAAGGTGACGACTTGCTGACAAAGCCGCGCGGCGATGTCGGTGAGTACTGTCCCTTGGTAAGGCCGTATATGCGGTTGTTAAGCAGTATCATGTTGAGGTTTATATTACGGCGGTTGGCGTGGATGAAATGGTTTCCGCCGATGGCGAGGCCGTCACCGTCACCGCTTATCTGCCATACAGTGAGCGCAGGGTTGGCAACCTTGGCGCCTGTGGCGATGGCCGCTGCACGGCCGTGGATGGTGTTCATGCCGTATGTGGCCATATAGTGCGGCAGTCGGCTTGAGCAACCGATACCGGAGATGACCGCTGTATTCCAAGGCTCTACGCCTATCTCCGCCATAGCCTTGTGTAATGATGCGAGGAAGAAGTGGTCGCCGCATCCCGGACACCAGCGTGGCTGTCCTTTCTTATAGTCAGAAGCTGTAAATGCCATAATCGTTTTATTTCTACTTTAGTCCGTTTACTTGTTAATGATTGCTGTGAATGCCTCCACGAGTTCGTTGACAATAAATGGCTGTCCCTTAACCTGGTTGAACTGTTCCGGCAAAAATCCGTCAACCTTCATGCGGAGGAAGGCCGCAAGCTGTCCCATGTTCTGCTCTGCCACAACCACCTTCGGGTACTTCTTCAGCACTTCTGCGGTGTTCTTAGGCAGAGGATTGATGAACTTGAAGTGCGCCTGCGCCACCTTCATGCCCTTGGCGCGCATCTCCTCCATCGCTGCGCGCAGGTGGCCGTATGTTCCACCGAAGCCAACGATGAGCAGCTCCGCGTCATCAGCGTCACCCAGCACCTCAAGGTCAGGCACCTGGATGTTGTCTATCTTTGCCTGACGGCGGCGTGTCATGAGGTCGTGATTGTCAGGTGCGGTTGATATGGCGCCGGTCTTGTCGTCCTTCTCCAGTCCTCCAAGCACGTGCTGGAAGCCCTCGCGCCCAGGTACGGCCCAATAGCGTGTGCCATTCTCCGCGCGCATATACGGTGTCCACTCGCCCTTCATCTCTTCCGGAACGTATGGCGGGTTGATGGCGGCCATGGCGTTAAGGTCCGGCAGACGGAAGGCTCCGGAGCCGTTGGCAACGAATGCGTCCGTGAGCAGAACCACAGGGGTCATGTGCTCCAGAGCTATCTTTGAGGCCTGATAGGCGGCGTCAAAGCAGTCCGTAGGACTTGTGGCCGCGAGAACAGGCATAGGAGATTCGCCGTTACGGCCGAAGAGAACCTGAAGCAGGTCGGTCTGTTCAGACTTGGTAGGCAGGCCTGTGGCAGGTCCGCCACGCTGAACATCGAGCACAACGAGCGGCAGCTCCATGATGACCGCAAGGTTCATGGCCTCTGACTTCAGACAGATGCCGGGGCCGGACGTGGATGTCACGGCGAGAGCGCCGGCAAATGACGCGCCTACTGATGACGCGCAGCCTGCTATCTCATCCTCACACTGCACTGTTGTCACCCCAAGTGACTTGTGCTTTGACAGCTCATGGAGCACGTCTGTGGCAGGAGTGATAGGGTAAGAGCCAAGATACAGCTTGAGACCGGCCTTCTCTGCGGCGGCGATGAAGCCGTATGCGGTGGCCTTGTTGCCCGTGATGTCCATGTAACGGCCGGGAGTCTTGGTCTTGGACTCGATGCGGTACACGTTGACAGCGGACGAGTGTGTGTTATGTCCATAGTCATATCCGGCCTGTATCACCTTGATATTGGCTTCAGCGACACCCGGCTTCTTGGCGAACTTGTCCCTGAGGAAGTTGAACACCAGCTCAAGGTCACGGCTGAACAGCCAGCATACCAGTCCGAGTGCGAACATATTACGGCACTTCAGCATAGCCTTGTTGTCCATGCCGCTGTCGGTCAGAGCGTCCTTCACCATCTTTGTGATCGGGCACTGTATCACACGGTCCGGGTCAATGCCCATCTCGCCGAGATAGTCTGCGGTCTGGAACTGGGCCTTGTCAAGGTCTGACTGCTGGAAGGAGTCAGTGTCTATGATTATCGTGGCCTGCGGCTTGGCATACTTGTACTGTGTCTTTAGGGCGGCGGCGTTCATCGCGACGAGAACATCACACTGGTCACCCGGAGTGAACACCTGTGAGGCTCCTATATGCACCTGAAAGCCGGACACACCTGTAAGAGATCCTTGCGGAGCACGTATGTCAGCGGGATAGTCAGGAAAAGTAGAAATACTGTTACCAACGGTAGCCGATACCGTGGAGAAGATGTTTCCGGCGAGCTGCATACCGTCACCGGAATCACCGGAGAAGCGAACTACAACCTGTTCCAACTCCTTAATGTCCAATTCTTCTGCCATAATAGTCTTTATTCTGTTATAATTTGATTGTCAAAATATTGAGAGTGAGAATACACTCGCTTGTTATCCTATGAAGTAAACAAGTGCAAAATTACTCATTTCTTATGAAATGACAAAACGTTTTGACATAAAAATGCCCTGAATACTATCGTTTTGCTACTTTAAGACAAGTTTTTACCACTTTGTGTCACTTTTTTACCCTGCGCGCCTGCACAGAAAATCCATATAAGTGCGTATGGCCAGCTCCACCATACGTACGCATGGGCGCTTTCTGTAATACTCGTCAGTGCGCTCATCAGGGGTCGGATTCGTGTTGACATTGGAGACATAGCCCTTCAACAGCTCACGGCATATCAGGCTGCCTGTCTGTTCCTTGAACGCAGCCGCCAGCTCCTGCACCGCCTTGTAGTTCAAAGCCTTCACCTCCTTGTCCGCCTTTTCAGAGGCAATCTCAAGGCCTGCGAGCATAAACATGCCCGACGCGGTGCCGCAAGTCTCGCGCATACGGCCTATTCCACCTCCAAACGAGGCGGAGATACGCGCCATCAGCCCCTCTGGCACACCGTACCAGTCGGCAAAGGCAAGAGTAACAGACTGCGAGCAGTTGTAACCTTGCTTGAAATATTCCACACCTTTAGCCACACGGCGTTCCGTCTCTTCCTTCCAGTCCATAGTCTTTATACATTTTAATGTTCATGATGGGTGCGTTCCCCACCTTAAATATTTATGTTGTCTCTTGATATTCACAGTCAGCACAGCACACTCCTAAGCAGGAAGAACAGCGGCGGCACCAGCAATGCCGGCAGCATCTGCAGTGTATGACAGTCACGCAGCTTCAGAATATCTATCCCTGAAGCGGTTATCAGTATTCCTCCTATTATGGACAGCTCCGTCATCAGCTCCGGAGAGATGGCCGATGCGCTCACCTTGGCTATGAGATAGAACATTCCCTGCCAGCAGAACAGCACGGGAGCGGCCCAAAGCATTCCGATACCATACGTTGCGGACAGCACCATGGAGGACACAAGGTCAAGCGTGGCGTTGGTAAAGAGATAGGTATTGTCACCTTGCAGCGCCGACATGACAGGGCCAAGCATTGAGAATGTGCCTATGCAGTAGAGCAGACAGCCTGTTGTAAGACCGTCGGCAAGGCTGCCGCCGCCCTGTTCCGCGGTCTCACCGGACTGCCGTCCGCACCCCAGGGAGCGGATACGCTCCAGCTTCATGGCGCATCCTGCCAGTGATCCTACAGCCATCGCCACGATGAAGAGCAACGGATACTGGCTGTCAGGCATATTATGCGCAAAGGCGTTGGCCCCAAGCAGCAGAGTACACACGCCAAGGGCGGTGAACAAAGCCTCCTGATACTGTTTCTTTATGCCGCGGCGCAGTATGCTTCCGGCAACGGTACCGGCCACAATACAGCACGTGTTCACTATCGTCCCAATCATTCTGTTATCTCTATAATGCCGACATTGCTTGTATGCTTCATGAAAAACTCCTCGCTGACGAGCCTGCATCCCTTCATTCCCCAGTCCGGGCCGTATGAGTTCAGACACAGGAACTTGCCGTCCACCATGCCGATTATTGCCACGGCATGGTCTGACGCAGCACCTCCGCCGCGCTTCTGGTGCGAGGGCTCACACCCGTACTCCCAATATACGGCGTGCCCCTGGCCCAATGACTCGCGTACCATAGCCAGCAACTGACGCATAGGCAGATTGCGGTATTCATGATAACGGCGGTTATCGGACACCTCAAGAGCCACCACCGCGCCCCATGGATGTGTATCCTCCGAGGCATACCACCGCCATGTCTGGTAATACATGACACTCTCCGCAAACTGTTGGGGGGTATAGCGCATGGACAGATAGTAGAAGGATTCCGTTTCGGGCTTCAGAAAATCATGAGTCAGCCGCTTATGGCGCGTTACAGTGAATGTTGGCAGCAGTTCCTTCATCCGCCGTCTCATGTCTTCGGGCGACTGTCTCATCGCAACCGCACTGGCCGCCATCAGAGAAAGCTTCCTTTCCAGGACACTGCTGTTGGTGATGGCACGCCGCTCGTGCATATACGGCACCAGACCATACTGTGCTATGAGGCGCAAAGCGTCGGGTCCCACTCCAGTCATGGAGATAGTGCCGCGTCCACCGTCTGTAATCTTACCGCCACTGCGCAGTATGTCATAGCGTTCCATAGCCTGTTCCTCCATCAGATGGCCCATAAGCCACTGCCTGGACAAGGTAACGCTGTCACCGCGCCGGGCCGCCTCATGCTCTATACACGCACACATCGCATAAATCCAGCAGGCGGATGTCCGCCCCTGGTCATACAGCAGGCCGGGACTGTGTGGCAAAAGGACGCTGACACTGTCTGCCAAACGCGCCTCATGGCCGTCTGTCCCGGCAGGACGGCCACAACCTGCCGCCACAAGAGCGGCGGTAATCATCAGCAATAGAAACCTTGTCATCTGTCCGAATAATCTTTTACGGATGCAAAATTACAAAAAAAATCAAACATACATTATTATATATAATATTTTAACAGTCAAAATAACACTATTTTGCAACATTCACTTTGCAAAATGATAGAAATTGCACTCTATTTCTCGCTTTTTTGATTTATTAAACAGTATTCCTGCTTGTTATACAAAATATTTTTTGTAACTTTGCAGCAAATATGGAGTGTAAGGTTTTCATGCTGACGCAGAAGCGTTGTGGGATATCTTGCAGGGAATATTCAGGAGTGACACACTTTAAGTTCATTAAATAAATTTTCTATCAAGTAATGGCAACATTAGATCTGACACAGTATGGCATCACTGGCTCAACAGTGATTGCGCACAATCCATCCTACGAGCAGCTGTTCGAGGAGGAGACAAAGGCAGGCCTCGAGGGCTACGAGGTTGGTAAGAACACTGAGCTTGGCGCGGTAAACGTCATGACAGGCATCTACACTGGCCGTTCTCCTAAGGACAAGTACATCGTGATGGATGCTAACTCAAAGGACACTGTATGGTGGACCACAGAGGAATACAAGAATGACAACCACCCAATGTCCGAGGAGGTATGGGCCCAGGTCAAGGAGATAGCCAAGAAGGAGCTTTGTAACAAGAACCTCTACGTGGTTGACGCCTTCTGCGGTGCTAACAAGGACACACGCATGGCCGTACGCTTCATCGTTGAGGTAGCATGGCAGGCACACTTCGTTACCAATATGTTCATACAGCCAACAGCAGAGGAGCTTGCTGACTTCACACCTGACTTCGTTGTCTACAACGCGTCAAAGGCTAAGGTTGCCAACTACGCAGAGCTGGGACTCAACTCTGAGACCTGTGTGGCTTTCAACACAACAAGCAAGGAGCAGGTTATCATCAACACATGGTACGGCGGCGAGATGAAGAAGGGTATGTTCTCTATGATGAACTACTTCCTCCCACTCAAGGGCATCGCGTCAATGCACTGCTCTGCCAACTGCGACATGAACGGTGAGAACACAGCCATATTCTTCGGTCTCTCCGGTACAGGTAAGACCACACTGTCAACTGATCCTAAGCGCCGCCTCATCGGTGACGACGAGCACGGCTGGGACGACAACGGCGTGTTCAACTTCGAGGGCGGATGCTACGCTAAGGTTATCGGTCTCTCCAAGGAGCACGAGCCAGACATCTACGGAGCCATCAAGCGCAACGCTCTTCTTGAGAACGTTACAGTGGCTGAGGACGGCACAATCGACTTCAACGACAAGTCCGTTACCGAGAACACACGTGTGTCTTACCCTATCAACCACATCAACAACATACAGCCAGGCTCATCAGCACCTGCTGCGAAGAACGTCATCTTCCTCTCTGCTGACGCATTCGGCGTGCTTCCTCCAGTGTCTATCCTGACACCAGAGCAGACTCAGTACTACTTCCTCTCTGGCTTCACAGCAAAGCTTGCAGGCACAGAGCGCGGTATAACCGAGCCTACACCTACATTCTCCGCTTGCTTCGGTCAGGCTTTCCTTGAGCTTCACCCAACAAAGTACGCAGAGGAGCTGGTTAAGAAGATGCAGAAGTCTGGCGCCAAGGCATATCTCGTTAACACCGGATGGAACGGTACTGGCAAGCGTATCTCAATACCTGACACACGCGGTATCATCGACGCCATCCTTGACGGCTCTATCCTCAAGGCTGAGACCAAGAAGATTCCAATGTTCGACTTCGAGGTTCCAACATCTCTGCCTAACGTTAACCCTGCCATCCTTGACCCACGCGACACATACGACTGCGCTTGCAAGTGGGAGGAGAAGGCTAAGGACCTCGCAGGCCGCTTCATCAAGAACTTCGCTAAGTACACTACCAACGAGGCAGGTAAGGCTCTCGTCGCAGCTGGCCCACAGCTCTAAGCCTGCGCTTAGACACACACCGGCTATAGGTGCGGTGGACTAAACATAAAGAATGACGCCACATTGTCTTGCATAAAAGACAGTGTGGCGTTTATTATATGCGTTGAAAAAAAGTATAACACTATCCACCGCGTATGGAAGATCATGTTACCGGAGCAACAAGCACAAAGGCACAGATGCCGGAAAGCGCATCTGTGCCTTAATTGTCATCCATACGTCATACGGTGATTTCAGTCACCTACATAGACAGGACGTACTGTCATGCCCTCCCACCTGTAGTAACTGGTGGCCCTAACGTAATCACCGCCAAGAATGAATAGTGCCGCAGCATGAGACGCAACGGTTGTGGAGGCTCCAATCTCGCCGCACCAATAGTAGCCAAGATTACCTACTTCCACTATAGAATTAGCAAAAATGCCTGCCATAGGCAGAAATATGCTGTTGCCATTAGCCGCCGTGCCGCGCACTCCCCGTACGCCATTCTGCGTCTCTTCCTGCCATGTACAACCATTGACCAACTCCTGCATCTCCGCCTGTGTGGGCATACGCCATCCCTCTCCCAGTTTAGCAAGAGCAGCATCACGGTTTGTTCCGCTTATTTTTTTCTTGCCATTTATGCCAAATTGGGTATAGCTCTTATCAAAATAGTTTGCCTCAGAGTGACTGCCCTTGGTTGCTGTCTCACCCCATGAATAGAAATCGCCACTCTGTGACGGTGTTTCCGCACCGAGATTGCACGTGGCCCATTTTACGCTAAAGCCAAGGTCCACCACCTTCTCAGTCTGACCAGGCGCCTCAGTAGTAGTATTGTCGTCCCCACCAACCTGTTCCTCATCCGGATTAGTCACTGTAGGGGGAGCGGAAGGTACATAATCATCATCCGTGTCACAACAAGAAGTGAATGCCATACCCACGATGGCGAATAGAAGGAATGTAAGTCTTTTCAGAATACTCATATCTTTCATTTCTTTTTATTTATTTTCTTACACTTTTATGTCTGAACATTTTCCTGATGTCAGACAGTTTCAGAAGAGCAGCCTTAGTGTCATTCGCACTCTGTATCACGCCAGCACGCGTAACAGCATTGCTGTAAATGTATGCGTATGAGTTGTAGTCTCTCTTCTCTGTGTTAATACTTCCATTGTCATTCAATATGAAGTTATAGGTATAATTATGTGTCTCTGTGTCATAACGATCTCCTGTCTCCACCTCCGTGCATTGCGTAGGCAGATATGCCGGACCTACACCGTACAAACCGAGCACGCAGAATACATCAATTCCATCGCCCAAGAAACCATTGGCCATATAATAAGGCAGCTGCCTGAACACATTGGGCTGATTGCCGTATGTGTATGTTGACGTACCTGACTCCTTGTAATTAAATGTCTCACCGTCCTCTGTCTCTGTTCCAGAGCATTCCATCACATACTTTTCTAAATTACCATTATTCCATGTCAATCTGTAAGCACCTGAGGTTTTATCTATATAATGTGAGTTTTCACTCTTATCATAAGTATCATAGTTGGTGAAACCAGAAACTGACACAAGCTGGCGGTCGCCATTATACTGATAGTTTATCACGCCATCTCCCTTATTATAACTACCATCCTCATCTACTTCGTCAAGAGTCATGGATATACGGGAGATAAGCCCCTGCCCATTCAGGGCAATGTTATACGTACCATCTTCCGTTTCCAAAGTAAATACGTCTTCTTTAAAGTCGTACATTTTACCATATTCACCGAAAGATGTTAGCTTTCCGCTCTCATCATAACGGAACTGCACACTGCCACCGAATGACGTGACACGCAGCCTGTTTCCTTGTGAATCAGTCAGCACCGGAGACGGCACTTCCGAGGGAGTCACAGGACCCGTATCCTCCTCATCATCACTGCTGCATGACACAAGTCCAACAGCCGGGCATACCGCCAGCACCATGGACATTACAAACATAAACTTCTTCATTTTGATAAAAAATTAATTCTTCCCGTCTGAGAGACATCCGGCATCAGACTCATTTCCTTTAAAAAAATATCACATACCTTACATAAATAAAAAAGCGGGATGTCTGGCCTCTGCCCGTTTACTGCCTTAGGTCCTGAGAAAACCCCGAAAAATAAACAAACAGTCTTGACACCCACGCCGTTGGCACAATATAAGTATACCCATAAAGTGTGCATGAAGGCCTTTGACCCTCCGCACACTAACGGGCTACGTATAATACCTTCCCGTAGCATCTACCCTGCATTGTTCTTGATTTTTCGTATCTTTTTGAATTTCTCAGGTTCAAAGCAATCAAAAACAAAGCGTTAGCAAACACTTCTCTAATATGTAGGCCACCTCCCTATCCATATCGCGCAAGGTATAGGAACCTGCTGAGATACCGCCCCAGTCCCCTTGAAAAGAGGTTTCTACGGCATGGGTGTAGCGATTGCAAAGGTACAGAAAAATTTTGTAACTGACACAATTTCCGCCGCTTTTTTTATCCTTTACGCATAAATTTGCATTACAGGGACAATCCTGCGCATATTTTTCCTGCCAGATAGAAGAAAGGTGTCACTCTTCAAACACACTCAAAACAAAAAGTCAAGACATATAATTTACAGACCATTGTATATATAGCGCCAAATTGCCAAACGGGAAAACGCCAAATTGCCAAACGATATTACGTCATTTTTCCAAATAATTTTCAAAAGCAACCTGAATTACAAATAAATATATTACCTTTGTAGAAAAATACAATTATATGGAATATAAGCATAGAATAGCGGATCAACTACTTCGGGAAAAATTAGAGGCTATGGGAGCAGTAGTAATAGAAGGTCCCAAGGCTTGCGGCAAAACGACCACTGCAGAACAGCAGGCTAAGAGCGTTATTTATATAGATGATCCTACAAAACAGGGTCAATACAAACAAATGGCGCAAACAAACATAAGTTTCTTGCTTGAAGGAGAAACGCCACGCCTTATTGACGAGTGGCAAGAAATTCCCCAATTCTGGGATGCCATACGGTTTGAGGTGGATCACAGGGATGAAGATGGACAATTCATGCTTACTGGTTCTGCCGTTCCTACAGACGCTGAAAGCATCCATCATACTGGAACAGGAAGATATGGATGGCTTACCATGCGTCCTATGAGCTTGTGGGAGTCAGGAGAATCCACAGGTGAAATACGTTTGTCAGACTTATTTCTTGCTCCAAATAAAATAGGAGCCTCGAATAAATTAACATTGTCAACACTTGCATTTGTCATTTGTCGTGGAGGATGGCCTAAGGCACTTAAGAAGAAAACAGAAAAGGCGGCACTGTTACAAGCGACGGAATACTATAAAGCCATTACCAATGTCGATATATCACGTGTTGACAATATAAAACGGAATGCAGAAAGAGCAAAAAGAATTATGCGCTCTTATGCCAGGCATCAAGGCTCACAAGCAAGTATAGCGACAATTCTTGCTGACATATCAACTAACGAGCCGGCAGTTGTCAGCGACGAAACAGTAGGCTCATACCTCACTGCCCTACGGAAAATATTTGTAATTGAGGACATGCCTGCATGGAATCCCAACCTGAGAAGCAAAACTGCCATTCGCACATCAGACACAAGATATTATGTAGACCCATCAGTTGGCGTTGCTGCTCTCGGCCTTGGGCCGAATGATTTGATTAACGATTTAAACACATTCGGACTGTTTTTTGAAACGATGTGCATTCGGGACCTGCGGGTATATGCCGATGCATTGGATGGTTCCGTTTATCATTATAGAGACAAGAACGGTCTGGAATGCGATGCTGTGGTGCATCTGCATAACGGATCGTATGGCCTTATAGAAATAAAGCTGGGTGGAGAGAAATTAATTGATGATGGAGCTAAAACACTAACTGCACTTGCAAACATCATAGACACTTCCAAAATGAAAGCACCTGCATTCTGTATGGTGCTGACAGGTGTTGGTAATTTCGCCTACAAACGGACAGATGGAATATATGTGGTGCCTATTGGATGTCTGAAGAATTAATGATGGAAATAGTAATGTCATACCGGTTCACTTCACACAAGATATTTTTCCTGCCAGATAGAAGAATACACCGTTTTGAGAGAAAACACCTTTTAAAATTCTCTTTTTACAGAAAACCGCCAAAAATGCACTGAACTCAGTGCACTTTGGAGAATTAGTCAGTGAATTTGTTGCTTACAATGCATTTCCGCCCACGCAGTAATTTGTCATGCTGTGAGTGTTCCGCGCACTGTTTTCCTGCCCAATCCAAGAAAAGGCCATTTTGACAAAACGTTACTTTTGGGGTCATTTTTGTGACACTTTGCTTTTTCGAGACTGTCGGCCTCACCTTGCGTTTTAGAGAGCGCGAGGCACGTTTTTCATCCCTTTTGCGGCCACTGGATGCCGGTCCGAGGGCGAAAAGATAGTGGTTGGGGCGCTATTTGATAGAGATTACACTGCTAAAGCTATCCTTTCACTCAGTAATCTCTATCAGATTACTGTGTAATATCTATGCTTTTAGGGCGCTTTTATGTGTATTTTAAAACGCCAAAAATTGTAACTGTAAGAATGTTAGCGGATTAGCGAAAACGCGGAGAATGCGCTGTACGCGTCCGTGGGGAAATAATTTTCAAACACCGCCATTCTCCGCGAGTGCCGAAAATCAAAGTGTCAGAAAAAGAGGGGCTTTTCTGACACACCGTAAAAACAGGGCGTGTCCACAGAGGGGGCATCCGCATACGTGTCATGATACGGGGATATGAAGAACCGCTGCCATAACACTCGCGTACATTATATAATATATAGGGAGCGTACCGCACTGGATGACATTGGCGGAAATTACTCTGTTACACCTACCATAAATTACAAAAACAGCCCCTTCACTTGACTATAGTCAAATAAAAGGAGCTTTAAAGAATTATTATAGGAAAATAATTGTGTGCGCACACAATTCTGCTTAACTTTGCATCAGAAAAAGATTGAAAGGCCTAATATAAAGGGTCTTAAACAGGATAACATATTTAGGATAACAAGTTAAACCCAGAGGATGTGAAACAGTGACTGTCAAGCAGCCTCGTTAAAAAGAGAAAGGAAAAAAATTATGATGTTAACAACATTTGCAACAGCGCTTATGCTCACTATGGTTGTAGTTTCTGCGGTATGCGGACTGTCTTCACTGAAGAACAACCACAGCACACACTAAAGCAAGCGCGTAATGCTAAGGCTCCAAGGGGGCTGACAGCATTAAGAGAGTAAACAAAACCCACTTTATATCAGAGTCCCGCCACCGTTCCACGGCGGCGGGACTCTTTTTTGATGGTTGTTTGTTGTTGGTTTGGGGTTGTTGGTCAGCCTCGCTATTGGTTGGGGGTTGGGGGTTTTAGGTCGTTGGTCGGCAGCTTTATTGGTTTTAGGTCGGAGGTTTGGGGTTGTTGGTCAGCCTCGTTTGGATGGCAAAGCTAACGGATTGCTATAAAACCAATAACATAAAACCATTAGCCCACAACCAAATCCCCTCCGACCTACAACCTAAAACCCATACCCCACAACCAATAGCGCTGCCGACCCACAACCTAAACAACCAAACAACTAAACAACCAAATTCCCTCCTTTTTTTCTTGGAAAGAGCAAGTTTGTAGCATTAATATTTCGTCATTCCACAGATTTTTATTAACTTTGCACGCATTATATTCACTGTTAGGGCGTATTGCGCCCATAAACCGGCAACCGTCCGAGGGGTTTTGAAGAAAAAGGACACCTCACAGCAAGTCGGAGACGGATATGCTCAAAGCGACAAAAAAATAATAAAAAATAATAACTTAAACAAAATGCAAAACAAAGGAATTGTAATTGTAACCGCCATCTTGTTGACGCTTGCAAGCATCTTCTATTTGTCGTTCTCGGCAGCCACAAGCTATTACGACGCTCAGGCAGCCAAGATCAGCGACCCGATCGCTGCGCAGAACTACAAGGACTCCGTGAAGTATCTCGGCGTCTACTCCTACCAGAACTGTCTTGAGACACAGATAGGCCTGGGACTTGACCTCAAGGGAGGCATGAACGTCATTCTTGAGATATCAGTACCCGACGTGGTTGAGGTGCTGGCAGACCACAAGACCGACGCAGCTTTTGTGAAGGCCATGAAAGAAGCCAAGAAGGCGGAGGAGACAAGTCAGTCTGATTTCATCACACTGTTCATCAAAGCCTATCACGAGGCAGCCCCGGGACACCGCCTTGCAGAGGTGTTCGCCACACAGCAGCTGAAGGGCAAGGTGACAACACAGAGCACTGACGCCGAGGTTGAGACAGCCTTGAGGGCAGAGGTGCAGTCCGCCATCGACAACTCATACAACGTCGTGCGCAACCGTATAGACAAGTTCGGCGTGGTACAGCCAAACATACAGAAGCTCGAGGGCCAGGAAGGCCGCCTTATGGTGGAGATGCCGGGCGTGCGTGAGCCGGAGCGTGTGCGCAAGCTGCTGCAGGGCTCCGCCAATTTGGAGTTCTGGGAGACCCACAACGCGTCTGACGTGCTGCCATACCTCGTGCAGCTGGACACAAGACTGGCCAACGGCCCTGCCGCAGAGAACGCTGCAGCCGACAGCGTGAAGGCTGACAACAGCGCGGAGGAGCCTGCCGTAGCACAGGCGGACACCGCAACAAAGGAGGCAGCACCTAAGTTTGAGCTGAAGAAGGAGACCACCAACACTGCGGCCAAGGAGGCGGAGAAGAACAATGACGCACAGCTGGCACAGGCAAAGAAGCAGCATCCGCTGCTGGCACTGCTCCAGACAGTACAGGGTCAGAGCCTCTCTACAGTGGGATATGCCCACGAGCGCGACACCGCAGAGATAAACAAGCTCATATATGGCGAGGAGGCAGGCAAGGTAATACCGTCTGACGTACGCCTGTTATGGAGCGCCAAACCCGTGGAGGGCACCAAGAACATCTTTGAGCTCCACGCCCTGAAGGTGACATCATCAACAGGCCGCGCTCCATTGGAGGGCGATGTGGTGGTGGAGGCAAAGGATGAGTTCGACCAGTTCGGCCGTCCATGCGTCTCAATGACCATGAACAACAAGGGCGCACGCCTGTGGGCACAGCTCACAAAGCAGAATATTGACAAGGCAATAGCCATCGTTCTGGACGGTGTGGTATACTCTGCTCCTCGCGTTAACGACGAGATAAGTGGCGGCATATCACAGATTTCAGGCAACTTCACCATCGAGGACACCAAGGACCTTGCCAATACGCTGAAGTCCGGACGTATGCCTGCCCCTGCACGCATTGTGCAGGAGGAGGTGGTAGGCCCAACACTCGGCGCGCAGTCCATACAGCAGGGCATCATCTCATTCGTCATCGCCTTCGTACTGCTCATGGTATACATGGTACTGATGTATGACCTCATCCCGGGCATGATGGCAAACCTCGCACTGGTGGTTAACCTGTTCTTCACTCTCGGCATACTTACCTCGTTCCAGGCGGCGCTCACCATGTCAGGCATAGCCGGTATGGTGCTGTCATTGGGTACGGCGGTGGACGCCAACGTGCTCATCTACGAGCGCATCAAGGAGGAGCAGAAGCGCGGACTGGGCATCAAGCAGGCTCTGGCAGCCGGCTACAGCAACGCCTTCTCGGCCATCTTCGACTCCAACCTCACATCCATCATCACGGGTGTGATACTCTATGTGTTCGGAACAGGCCCTATCCGCGGCTTCGCCACCACATGGATAATCGGCATTGTCTGCTCATTCTTCACAGCAGTGTTCCTCACACGTCTGGTATATGAGAACCGTCTTGGCAAGGAGAAGTGGCTGAACCAGAACTTCACCACACGCTTCTCACGCAACCTGTTGCAGAACACTGACGTGAAGTTCATGTCAATGTACCGCAAGACATTCACCCTTGTGGGCGTACTCATCGTGGCATTCGCCATCAGCTTTGCCGTGCGCGGACTCTCCAAGAGCATTGACTTCACGGGAGGACGTAACTATGTCGTGACATTCGAGCAGCCCGTGGAGCCGGAGCAGGTGCGCACCGTGCTGGGACAGGCATTCCCCGAGGCCACAACGACAGCGCTGGCACTGGGTACAGACAACAAGACCATCCGCGTGTCAACCAACTATAAGATTGAGAGCAACGACCCTAACATCGACGATGAGGCGGAGACAATACTCTATAACGCCCTGAAGAAGGCCGGACTGGTCAACCAGAAGGACGTGACAGCATTCAAGAACCCTGATGTCCGTGAGGGAGGATCCATCATTTCATCAACAAAGGTAGGCCCGTCAGTGGCTAAGGACATGACATTCGGAGCCATATACAGCGTACTCATAGCACTGGTGGCAATCTTTATATATATAATGATACGCTTCCGCAATGTGGCATTCTCCGTTGGCTCTACCTGCGCGCTGGCCGTGGACACCGTCATTGTACTCGGAATATACTCCGTCTGCTGGGGATGGGTACCGATGTCACTTGAGGTAGACCAGACATTCATCGGCGCCATACTGACAGTGATAGGCTACTCCATCAATGATAAGGTGGTGGTATTCGACCGTATACGTGAGAATATGCAGCTGCACCCGAAGTGGGACTATCAGACCACATTCAACACATCCATCAACCAGACTCTGGCGCGTACCGTGAACACCTCGTTCTCCACGCTCCTCGTTCTGCTGATGATATTCTTCTTCGGCGGTGACAGCATACGCTCATTCTCATTCGCAATGATACTCGGCGTTGTCTTCGGCACCCTGTCATCCATATTCATCGCAGCCCCTGTGGCATACATCGCCATGGGCCGCAAGATAGAGAACAGACTGGAGAAGGCACAGGCATAAGCCATCCCTATAAAGGCATGAGGCACGGCTGTCACCACTTATGGTGCTGGCCGTGCCTCATGGCGTTATAGGTTTTTTGGTTGTTGGTTTTGGGTTTTGGGTTGAAGGTCTTTTGGGGGTTGGTTGAAGGTTTGGGGTTGGAGGTTGAAGGTCTTTGGGGACTTTAGGCAGGAGGTCTTAGATTGAAGTTTTTGGAGGATTGGAAGTCTATCAACCAAATAACCAAACAACTAAACAACTAAAAGACCAAACAACCAATCAACTAAACAACTAACCCGCCATACCGTCCACGATAGCCTGCCTCACACGCAGCGCGAAGTCATCGTAGCTCTCATCCTCCCGCGCCGTCATTGGCGGCAGATACTGCAACGTTATCCTCGACGGCTTGTAGAGACGCGAGCCGCGCGGCAATGCCTCATACGCCCCACTGACGCTGACAGGAAGCACAGGCACGCCAAGTTCCTTGCTGAGTATGGCGAAAGTCTTCTTGAACACCCCTACTCCACCATTGCGAGAGCGTGTCCCCTCGGGGAAGATGATGATGTTACGCCCCTGTTTCAGCACCTCTGCCAGCTTCAGTATGGAGTTCTTCAGATTGCGGCGCTCCATTATTATGATGTTGTGACGGCTTGCCATATAGCGCAGCAGGGGGTTGTTAACATGATCCTCCGTGGCGTAGAAGTAACAGCTGTCTATCACATTGCCCGGCACTCCCGACATCACTATGGCGCCGTCAAGATAGCTCTGGTGGTTAGGAGCCATGATAAACTGCCCGTTTGCGGGTATGTTCTCAACGCCCTTGACAAGCAGGCGGTTATAAAGTCTGAACATCAAGCGGAACGAAGCGGCCATTGCCCTGTGTGACAGGCCCGCCACTGGCAGCCGCAGATGGCCCGACTCCTCGTTCAGCAGCCTGTGCCAGTCTATGTGCTCCACCTCACAACGGGTGGAACAGGAGGCCACGCGGTCGGCCAGTTCCTGCACATTGCGGTAGGCGGACATAGTGTCCGCGCTGACGGTCACGCCGAATGTCTGCTCAATGAAGCCCTGCAGCCCCACCATGTCAAGCGAGTCAAAGGCAAGGTCTGTCTCAAGATGGCTGTCAGGACGCACCGTCACCTTCTTCTCCCCCTCTATGTAGTTCCTCAATATCTCATACTCCTCCGTATGCTGTGCCTCTACGGGCACCTCGTCAGCGTGCTGTTCCGCCTCACCCTCATCGCACAGCTCCTGCAACTTGTACCGCTTCAGCTTGTCGAGCTTGGTACGGGGCAGCTCACCACGGTACACAAAGACGCTCATCAGCTTCTTATAGTTGCTGACAGTGAGGTTGTACGGCTCCACGACATCACGCTTCAGCACCTCTTCCACCTCACGGTCAGACAGTCCGGCCGCCCACTTCTCCTGCGGAACTATTATGACGCGGAGCAGGTCACCGTACTGAATGACGGCGCACTCCTTCACCTTGTCGTCATATTTCTCTATCTTATACTCTATCTCGTTTGGCTGAACGTTCTTGCCATTGGACAGTACTATGATCTCCTTTGAGCGCCCAGTGATGTAGACACGTCCCTCATTGTCAAACCGTGCGAGGTCTCCCGTGTGCAGAAAGCCGTCACTGTCTATCACCTGCGCCGTCTCCTCGGGACGGTTATAGTATCCCAGCATAAGGTTAGGGCCCTTCACGTACAGCTCACCATCCACTATCTTGCACTGCATTGTGGGCAGGGGCTTGCCTGCGCAGCCCGGTATTATGTCGTCAGGACGGGTGAATGTAATCATCGGCGCGGTCTCCGTCATGCCGTATCCCTCCAGCACATCGAGTCCAAGGGCACGCAGTCCCTCGCCAATCTCGCGGTCCAGAGCCGCTCCTCCGCTCACACAGTAGTCTATATGTCCGCCCATCTTGTTGTGAACAGACCTGAACACCAGGCGTGACAGTCCCCTGCTGCCCACCGTGCGGCACAGCACAAACAGCGCGCGGGCCGCCATGCTGGCGTCAATCTTCTTCTTTATGCCGGCATACAGCGTCTGCCACAGGCGCGGCACGCCTATCATTATGGCCACCTTGCCGCGGCAAAGGGTGTCCATGATGTCGGGACCGGACATGGAAGGGCATATAGCCACACCGCCGCCCACAAGGATTGGCGCCACCACACTGCCCATAAGCGGCAGCACATGATGCAGTGGCAGCAGCACCATGGTACGGCGTTGCTCATCGAAGATGGGCACATCACGCGCCACACTGACTATGTTTGCCATCAGATTACGGTAAGACAGCATCACACCCTTGGGCGAGCCCGTGGTGCCGGAGGTGTAGATAATGAGCGAGCACTCATCCTCCAGCTCCGTCATATTGTCTATGCCGGGCCACTTCTCCAGCTCCTCAACGGGCACAGTCTCATAGTCATCAACAATGAACACGTCAGTATCCACACCGGCCTCGGCCACCGCCCTGCGCGCCAGAGGTTCCTTCTCCGCCGATACCCACAGGCAGTCCGGCCGGCAGTCACGCAGGATATAGACAAGGTCTGACACCGTTGACGACGCATCGACAGGCACAGCGATGCCCTGGTTCAACCAGATGGAGAAGAAGGCGTAAATCCATCCCTCCCTGTTCTCGCAGAATATTATGGACTTGCTGCCCTTCCCGGCCGGGGTATGGCGCGCATACAGACTGATGCGCCCGAACATCTCACTATAACTTACCTCACGCTCTGCGGTCACTATCGCCGCCTTATGGAAATTACGTATCATCTGACAATTCGACTTGTAAAGGTATATTCTATAAATAGCATGGTGCAAAGGTACGAAAACTATTTCACATAACTGCCATCCCACAGCATTAAAATTGGCAGAACATTCTTTATTCTCGCACAATTTTATTAACTTTGCACACAGGTTAGGCGTTCTGCCGCAGGTTGGACAGCTAAACTGGTGTCTGGTTTCGGGCTGACAGCTGGGTTGGTTTTAGGTTGTGGGTTTGGGGTTGTGGGTCTATTACCATCCAACCAAACAAAGACTATCAACCAAAACACTAAACAACTAAACCACAAAACAACGAAACAGCCTATCAACTAAATCACAAAACAACTAAAAGAACAAACAACTAACCAGCAACCTGCCAAGCAAATAAACACCCAAACAACAAAAAAAAAAAACAACTAATACACTAACCAACAAAACAACCAAACCATGCGCACTCTATTATCAATCATCATGGCCGCAATGACACTGGCGGCCTCAGCCCAGAGCACAGCACGCAAGCTGGTGCTCAAGAACTCCAACGACGGAAAGTCAGAGATAACGGTATACCTTCCCGACAGCGAAGCGGCCGCCAAGGCCAACGGCCGCGCGATAGTGGACTGTCCCGGCGGCGGATACTCGCACCTGTCCATGCAGAACGAGGGCCATGACTGGGCGGAATACTTCAACGCCAAGGGCATAGCCTATGTGGTACTGCAATACCGTATGCCCAAGGGAGACCGCAACATACCACTCTCTGACGCATACAACGCCATACGCACCGTGCGCGACTCCGCACAGGTGTGGCACATAAACCCACGCAATGTGGGCATCATGGGCTTCTCGGCCGGCGGACATCTGGCATCAAGCGTATCGACACACGCGCCTTTTGAGGTACGGCCGGACTTCAGCATACTCTTCTATCCCGTAGTGTCAATGGCGGAACGGGACACACATAAAGGCTCTGTGGTAGGATTTCTCGGTGACAAGCGCGACGACAAGGCACTGGTAAAGGACTGGTCCAACTTCAACGCCGTGCGCAGACACCTCACGCCACCGGCCATAATACTGCTTGCCAACGATGACAGGGCGGTGCCACCGGTGACAAACGGCGTGGCATACTACAGCGCCATGCGCCGCGCCGGCAACAACTGCGAGATGCACATATACCCTTCAGGAGGCCACGGCTTCGGCTTCAAGTCCACATACAAGTACCATGACCGTATGCTCGGCGACCTGTCACAATGGCTGGAGGACCTGAAGATGCCGGCACCGGCAGACACCAAGGTGGCCTGCATAGGCAACAGCATCACCGATGGCAGCGGCATAGACATGGCGGAACAGCTGGCATACCCCGCAATGCTGCGCAAACAGCTCGGCAAGGGCTACGAGGTAAGGAACTTCGGAGTGGGAGGCCGCACGCTGTGCACGGCAGGTGACAGGCCATACACAAAAGAACTGGCATGGCGCGACGCCAAGGCCTACAACCCCGACATAGTGATAATAAAGCTCGGCACCAACGACACCAAGGCTGGAGCGAACAGAGAGGCGGCGGAAAAGAGCTACTACAGCGACTACCAGGCCATCATCGACACCCTGAAGGCGCTGCCGTCAAAGCCGCGGATATACCTGTGCACACCCATACCGGCATTCAAGCCCACATGGACCATAAGTGATTCCGTCATCGTGAACCTGGAGATACCGGCCATACAGAAACTGGCAAAGAAGAACAAGCTGAAGGTCATAGACCTGCACACCCTCTTTGCCGACCAGGAAAAGAATATGCTGAAGGACGGCATACACCCCGACATGAAGGGAGCCGCAAGGATGGCCGAGATAATTGCCGGGCAACTGAAGGAGGAAAAGGACGGCAAGAAGAAGTAACACTACTTCTACCAGCGGACAATGGATATAAGTACCGCTGCAAAAGCTATCAGATTACCTTGTAAAAGCATAGAGATTAACCAGTAAAAGCTATCAGATTACAAGGTAATTTGATTATTATTATTCCTCCTTATGTTGCAAACGGAAAAATTCCTTCTGCTGTTCTATCTCGCGGCGCAATTCCTCTTCAGTAGGCATATAAGTCATATATTTGGCCGCAAAGAGTTGGTCACTATCATTCAATACAGAATAGCGTGCAATAGTGTTGTCGGTATCCGTACAAAGTAAGACACCTATAGTGGGCTGGTCGTCTTCACCTTTTACAAGATCATCATACATTCGTACATACATATCCAGTTGGCCTATGTCCTGATGAGTAAGGCGGTGCGTCTTCAACTCGAAGATTACAAAGCGTTTCATCTTGAAATTGTAAAACACGAGGTCTATGTAGAAGTCGGAGGTCTGTGTTACAATATGCTGTTGACGTTCTACGAAAGCAAAACCGCGTCCCAATTCCAGGATGAATTTTTCAAGGTTGTCTATTAAGGCTTGTTCCAATTCAGACTCGGAATAAGAGGAATTGCGGCGAAATCCCATAAACTCGGCCACCACGGGGTTCTTGATATACTCCAGTGGGCTTTTGTCTGTCGTAGTTTGAAGGGCTTCCGCGTTGGCTGGAAGTTGAGCGGCTAAACGTCGCTCAAAATACTGGGACGAGATGTTTCGATCGAGTTCGCGTACACTCCACATACCTTTTGCAGCATTCTCTAAATACCACCATCTGGCTTCTGTACTTGTGACCGACAAGACACGGCGCACATGAGACCACTCAAGATTGTGAACACACGTGTTCACTTTTTCTGCATCAGGAAAAAGTAGATAGAACTTTCTGTAATAGTCAAGATTTCGTTTACTATAACTCCTGCCATAAATAGGAATCAGGTATTCCGCGAGATTTCTCATAAGCCTCGTGCCATAAGATGCTCTCTTCTGTCCCCCTTGTTCTTCTTCTACAATGCGCCTACCAACATTCCAATACGTGAAAATAGCTATCTGTCCTACGTTAGCATAAGCCTGCTGACGCCCCCGCTCGATGATAGAACAGACATCGTGAAACAGCACCTTCTCTTGCTGTTCCACCCTTATTTCTATATTTTTGTTCTCTTCCATAAATGAATAAGTTATGAGCTTGATTTCCTCGTGTGTCGCAGGCTGTAAACAACCAGTTTAGTTATGAGTTGTGAATGATGAGTTATGAGTTTCAACCAAACCACTAAAGAACCAAACAACAAAACAACTAAACCACCATCCTGTACTGCGTCGGAGTCACTCCAGTATGCCGCTTGAAGAAACGCACAAAATGCTGCGGGTACTCGAAACCAAGACGTGCGGACACCTGTGTGACCGTAAGCGACAGGTCATTGAGCAGCTCCTTGGAGTAAGTCAGCATACGGTCGGAGATAAAGGACTGTGCCGTGACGCCCGTCTCCGTCTTCACCAGCTCTCCGAAATACCCCGGTGTCAGGCAGCACTTGTCCGCAAAGTAGGCCACGGTAGGCACACCATGGCGCTGAGCGTCATTAGCCAGATAGTCGTGCAGCATCTCCTCCAGGCGCATCACAACCGTATGGTTTATCTCCTCACGCATGACGAACTGCCGTTCGTAAAAGCGCAGGCAGTAGCCTAACAGCACCTCGATGTTGGCCACTATGAGCTGGCGCGAGTGGCGGTCTATGGCGTGCTGCATCTCCTGCTGTATTATGGCGAGCACGGAGCGCATCACCTCCACCTCGGCAGCGGAGAGGTGCAGAGCCTCATTGCTGCTGTATGAGAAGAAGCCATACTTGGAGATGTTACGTCCAAGGGATGTGCGGAGCAGCAGGTCGGGATGGAACGCTATGCAGGTCCATCGCGGCTTCACGCCATCGTCCGCCGGCTCCACCGTCACTGTCTGCCCGGGCGCGAAGGAGGTGACGGTCATCTCCTCGAAGTCGTACTTGGTGCGGCCGTATGACAGCTTGCAGCTCTTGGTCTCCTTCAGAAACAGAGCATAGATACCATAGCGGTAGATGCCGCTGCGCACGGGACGGTCCCAGTCCATGCGTGCCACGGAGACAAGAGGATGGACTGTCTCGAAGCCGTTGAGGTCATTAAACTGCTGTATGGTGTCATAAACATATTCCTTCATAATCTGCTGATATTTAAGTTTCACTGCGCAAAGTTCGTAATTTTTTCCAGATGGCGCGATACCTGCATTAGGGCAATGATTACCTTTGTTATGGCTAAGCGGCATATATGGGTAACAGACGCGCCCTATGTTCTTGTAGGCTCAAAACTATTTGAACCCACCTTCCTATAGGTCACGCCGTCAGAACCATGGTATATGTATCCGTCGCTGCTTGTGGCATATACATTGCCACCCGGGGTACTGATGTTATAGTTTCCGCTGCCGTATGGAGTCTCATTACCATAATATTCATAAGGGCCACAATGTACTGACCCGGGACTTGTCTGACTGCCCCTCATCATGGCATATATGATGAAGCCCACAACCGTAACCGCCATTATTACGAACACCACAACGGAGGCAAGAAGCATTATGGCGGCAGAGACCACAACATAGAGCACAGCACTGCAGACTCCAAGCAGGGTGTGGCCGCTCCGGGCGCTCCTGTATATAATAAGGGCAACCTGTACCAGCTGCATCAGGGCCAGGCCGTAATACACGTACATGGGATCATTCCTGCTGAAGACACTGAGCACTATCAGCAACGCAATGCCCACAAGCCACGAGACAAGGCCTATGCGCAAGTCTATGCGGGTGCCGCAGATAAACGATATGTCGACAAACGTCTTCAGGAAGCAGACAAGCAGATTGATGAGCGCATAGACAAGGAACACGAAGTTTATGGCAACGTACACCCACGAGGAATAGAGCCGCGGAGTGATGAACCACATGGCGTTGCGCCCCATCTGCGCAAGGTAATAGAATATAAGGAACGAGGTGGCAAGAAGCAGCACACTGTTAATGCCGACCCACCTGCCGCATCCGTCATCATCATCGTCCGTAATGAAGTCCGTAGGCATACGGCGTACAAACTTCAGCTCGGCCCACATGACAAGCGTCAGCGCCAGGATGACGTATGCAAGGTATTGGTATCCGTCGCCTGACCAGTCCAGAAGCTCATACCAGTGCTTCCCCCTGTCATCCACGCCACGTTGCAGCGGTTGCAGATAGGATGCCTTTACATATCCTTCCTGCTCTCCGTCATAAACCACTTTGACCCACCTGTCGTCACCATCCTGCCATTTCTCGTCAGCCTCAACGACCGCCCCGTCCGGCAGTTTCTGTATCACCGCCGCCGTGGTGGAGGGCTCCGCACGCAGATTAAGCGTGGACTGCACACTGACTTTATATGTGGCAGCACACAGCACCACCGTAAAAAACAGCGTCATCATAAACGCAATAAGTCGCTCTCTCATCATCATTCACTAAAATTAAAAGGCAGGAAAAAGGTCAATACCAGTTTAAGAACCTGTTTCAGGGAAATGAAACCGACCACAAGAATCCATTTCAATATCCAGAAACCGACACCCAATGCAATGACAGCCATGAGTATCAGTACAATAGGATTATTCTGCAAATCTTCCATAAAATATAGTTTAAGCTGTAACAGTCAATTCATTTCACTGGCACAAATTTACGAATAAATTTCCATATCAACAAACTTTACCATACAAAAATACAATATTACAGCGTGTGGGCGCGACATTACGTCATGCGGAGGCACTCCGGGACGCGACATTATGACACGAAATGTGACAAGACAGTGTTGTGGGATGTTTACGAAGTTGAAAGAAGTTTATAGCCATCCCGATAAGCCCGCAGATTAGTTAACTACTCTTTAAACAGGAACAGCGGCAGGGCACGGCGCAATCATGCGGTACGCCTTTTGCACTATGCCCGGTGAGCACGGAGGTCCAAAGGCGGAAGGGCTCATAACAGATGTTTAACAATTTAAAAATTAGGAGGTATTAATTATGTTACCGGTAAAAAGATTCAGTGATCAGGGTTGGTTTCCAAGTGTATTCAACGACTTCTTCAACAACGACTTGGTGGCAAAGGCCAGCGCATCAGTACCGTCAATGAACATCATTGAGGACGAGAAAGGCTATAATATAGAGGTTGCCGCTCCGGGAGCTGACAAGAAGGACTTCAACGTCAGTCTGAGCAACAACAAGGAACTCGTCGTGAAGATGGAGCACAAGTCAGAGAACGAGGAGAAGAAAGACCAGAAGTATCTGCGCCATGAGTTCTCATACACACAGTTCGAGCACTCCTTCATCATTCCCGACAATGTGGACAAGGACAGCATTTCGGCAGATATGAACAACGGCGTGCTGACAATCAGACTGCCGAAGTGCAGTGAGGACTGCAAGGACAAGGAGTGCAGGGCAATAGAAATCAACTGATTATGAACTGAAAACATACAGTCAGGATAAAGCGAGGGGGCATTGGACAGCAAGTCTGATGCCCCCTTATATAATAATGTGTAAGCAACACTTTATTAAGAAAAAGAGGGTCGGATAATAATTCTATATCAAATTTATGCATAAAATGTAAAAAAATTAGCGGAAATTATATTTTTTACAAAAATTTTATGTACTTTTGCAATCGCAACCATGCACAAACTGTGTGTTGCAGACATACTTAGAAGGCGTTTTCGCTTCATTCTTGTTGGAGAAACCTAGGAAATTTCAGTCAACAGAATACAGAATGAATGTGAGGGATGCTCTCTTTGGTTCGTATCTTCATGTAAACTATGAATACAGCCAAAGTGGGGTCTTTTTTCACTTATCTGTATTCATAGGCTTTCCTAGGGCCACTCCAACAGGATATGTGAAAAAGTTAGGCTCCACTTTCTTTGTTCTGTCTTTTTCATTCAACATCTTATTAAAACGTATCAGTGAGCCTTTGATACAGGGAGAACAATAAAATGAAAAAGCTTTTCATTACAATGTGTGCCGTATTATGCGGCTTGTGCGCTTCAGCGCAGGAGAAGGGCGACATGGCAGTAGGTGTGAATGTCGGCGTGGCACCATGCCTTGAGAGCGGTGCGTCACTGACAAACTTCGGTTTCGGTGGCAAGTTCCAGTACAACATCTCTAACCCCATCCGTTTGGAGGCAGGCGTTAACTACGGGTTGAAGGACAAAGGCGTGGACGTGTTTGACGCCTCTCTTAACCTGCACTACCTGTTCAGCGTCAGCGAGAAGTTCAAGATCTATCCTTTGGTAGGTGTAGGCTACGGCCACATCGGCATCAGTGATGATGCAGACTTTGCACTTGGTGACTATGACGATATAGATTTTGACGATATTTATGACATTATCGATCGTTTCGGAACACGTGCCAGCGGTTATGACGCAATGTACGACGAGTATGAAGTCGAGGAGCCATCAAACAGCAAGTTCCTTCTGAACGTTGGTGTTGGTGCAGAGTACTCACTCACAGACAAGCTGTCATTAGGCGCAGAGGTGAAGTACCAGTACATGAAGGACTTCAGCCGTCTGCCTATATCCGTTGGCTTGACATACCGCTTCTAAAATATTGGCAGGTGAGGCAGATGTCTCGCCTGCCACTTAAATAAAAAAACAGAAAATCATGAAAAAGACTTTTTTCTACACCATGATGTTACTGGCATCATTATCAATCAGCGTGTCTTCATGCTGTGATACTGATGATGTCATAAATGATGTTACACCAACCACTCCTGTAGAAGAAAACAAACCCTCTACACTGCAGTTCTATTCCACTACCGATGTACCTAACGGCTACAACATAGGAGTGGTGAACAAGGACAACAACAACGTCTACTTTGTGGCGGACAATAACGGTAACGGCACTGGTGACGTGAACAGAGTGAACTTCGTACTCAACAATGGCAACGGAGCTAACGGTAACGGTGTTGTGATATTCAATGACAATAAGGTGCGCAGCATGACCGTCAACGGTGTGACATACACCTTCCATCAGAACGAGAACGGCAAGGTTGACGGGACCACTGGAAAAAGTGTGTGGATATCGTAGTACAATAAAAATACTATTTTGT
>JAUNOM010000026.1 GCA_030531085.1 Prevotellaceae bacterium
GTACTGTAAGATAGCGTGTAAGCCATTTTGCCCAGCTGCTTTCCCATTTAGGCAAAAGAGAGAAAGCCCATTGGATAGGTCCGAATATCGTAAGCATACCAAGGAGTATCTGCTGACAATAGATCGTAGCCCACCAGCCTATACGAAACACGATAAGTGCTATCAGCATCACTATCTTGTCGATGCCCACCACAGCTCCCGCAGTCAGGGATGTGAACCATAGTTTGCTTGCGTCTTTCTCCATGCTGGTCACCTCATCCACTCCAGTCTGTTCCATCGTCGCCTCTATCAGGTTGGGATCAGATGTACCGCTATGCGCTATGTCTGCCTGGGCTTGGAGGTTTGTGTACATGGTATCCCTGACATAGACAAGCTGCTGCACCTCCTCAAACTTGTCTGCAATCTGTGTGGCCTCCGCCTCGTATAGGTCATGGGTGTAGCTGCCGATACAGTTAGGTATATAGGAAAGAAAGTCCAGCACGCACCAGCTGCTGCCGCTGTTGGTCATGCCTGTGTCAGCAGGAGGATACCACCAGCAGAGAATGATGCTTATCACAAGCGGCTTGAACAGTTTCATCACGTCCAGAGGCTCGTTCTTCACCATCATCTTATACGCCATGCTTGCAGCCACGACGATGGAGAAGAGTGCCGCCAGTGCCATGCACATCTGCAAGATCCACCAGAACGGTCCCTGTGCCCCGGTGAACGTTGCATCGGTAAGGAACTCGTTGGTCTGAAAAATCACATCATCTATCTCCTCTTCGAGGATGTTGATGCCGAAATCACTTAGAATATTGTCTGCCATATTTTCTATTTGTTATCTGTTTACGCTTTCTTCCCCATCGCCGCCGTTGGCGTCATCACTCTCAGAACCTGCAATACCTCGAACACCCTTCATGTTCTCCTGCCACCGGCTCTTGGCATCGCTGATGATATTACCTTTATGCACCACGCGGTCATTGGTGGCAGCCAACAGGTTGGCGGTTTGGCTTTTGGTGTTGAGTTGCACAAGGTATTTGAGAAGTGTCTCGTTCTGCGCCGTCAGATCAGCATAGATACGGAGGTATTCCTTCTTACGCTGTGCATTGGGCATATAGGCATCCTTGGTGGCTTTCACGGCACACCGGTACATATTGTACAGCTCCTCCCAGCGACGCTTGTCGTTAACCGTACCGCCTGTGGGGACGATATGGCCGATGCTTGCCTTCATCTTGTCCAACTGTCCGTTAATTTTTTCGCTCTCGGCAAGCCAGGCGAGGTCTATCTGACGGTCGGCGACATTCAGGGCCTCTATCTCCGCACGCTTGGTAAGGGCAGAGTCTATCTTCTCCGCATCGTCCACCTGGTTATACAGATTGATGCCGGCAAGTGTGCGGAATCCCAGCTTGTTCTTTTCCGCCGCAGACTTCCTATAGCTGTTGTGCAGCATCCAATAATAGAACTCCGGAGTGAGGGAACCAGCGCCGGTCTCCATTACCGTTATCTGGTTCTGCTTCGACGAGTCGTGGTTGTAGGTCACGCTTTGCGCAAAGGATGTTGCGGTGGCCATTGCCGCCATACTGAGTATCATTATCTTCTTCATATCCTTTCTTCTTTTCATTGCGAGTATCATCAGTAATCAAGTTTCCCAGCCACTTTCCATCGGCTGAAGGCATCTTCCAATATCTCTTCCTTGGTCCTTGTACGATAGACTTTCTCTTTCCAATATCCCATGCGGAGCTGCACATACCTCCATGTCTGGAAATAGGCTTGGTTCAGATGCTTCTCTATCAGATCCAATGAGTTGTTGATATTGTCCAGTACCATCAGCAGGTCGGAGGTGGAACAGGCTGCCGCGCCTGTGGCATAGAGCACGAGGTCATTCACACTGTGATAGAGCTGCTGTCCCTCGTAGACGATGTGTTCTATGGCCTTTTTGTTGATTGAGACAAGCATCGTGTCCGCCAGCTCAATGTGTTTCCTTTTGATGACCTTCTCGTTGAAGTCCTCCATCAGGCTCTTGTAGTCACCGATACGGTCACTCACCGTCTGATATGTGCCTCTCACATTCAGCACGGTACGCAATGACTGGTACATCACGTCGATAACATCAAAGGCACGGGTGTACTTGTCCAAATCGACGTTAAGCTCCTTATACTTGCCCACCTCCTTGCTGCTGTATTCATGCAAAAGCTGGTTGCTGTACTCCAGCGTGCTGCGTGCCAGCAACAGGCTGCGCTGTTTCTTGTGGTCGTTGATATAGGCTTCCACAGACACCACGTCGAACCCGAACTGGGCCAGTGCCGATTTTGGACAGAGGTGTGCCAGCAGTATGGCGATTATTATCGTATGTCTCATTCTTCTCCCTCCTCTCCGTTGTTGTTATCCTGTTTTTTAGGGTTTGCATTGCTCCTCCATCGCTCATAGCATCTCTCAATGAGTGTGCGGCGACGACCCTGATTGTCATCCAAGGTGGGCAGGACATCCTTCAGTACGTCAATGATACTGCGCTTGTAGTGCATCATCTTCTCCAATGACACAAGGTCTGCATATATCTTTGTGATGCGGCTGTCCACCTCACGGGCTATCTCCAACCGGTCGCTTGACCAGAGCAGATGTACCACATCGTCATTGTCGGCGGTCTGTGTCGCCTCGCTCCTGGCATACTCCGTGGTGATGCTGCACGACGGGAACTCCTGCGCTATCTCCGAGATTCGGTTGTTCACCAGTCTTGTCTTCTCCTCGTCGGAGGCATTCGGGTCGAGGGTCAGCACGTCCACCACCTGCGTGTCTGTGTATTCCGAGGTCAGTTCCCACGATATTTGCAATATGGCACGGTGTATCTTGATGCCAAGGAAATACTTGGGCTTTCTCGCAATAGAGAGGGTTGCCTTGAAGGTAATGACACCGTTGATGTTTGGCATGGTGGCTGTGCGGACATATGTATAGCCGTTCCACGAGCCCGCGCCTTGCCAAGTGAGGTTATAGGCAGACTTCACATCCTGCATGATGGCAGGAATACGGTAATAGTCATCAGTGGCAACGGCGTTGTCATTGGCTGCCTCGCTTTTGGCACTCTGTATGTCTGCCAGCTGTTGCTGCCAGTCGGCAAGTTCCTTCTTCAGGCTGTCTATCCGTGTCTTGTTCGCATTGTACTGCTGTCTCAGAGCCGGGGCATCCTCCACGGAAGCGTTGGCTATCTGGGCCAGCAGGCTTTTGTTCTCCTTTTCCAACTGGCTTATCTGTGCCTGAAGCGTGGTTATCTTAGAATTAGCCTCATGCTCCTTCTCGTTCAGTTCGGAGAGGTCAAGGTCATTCTCCGACACGGAGGTTCTCATGGCGCACTCCTTGCTGTGGGCATTGAGCGAGCCGCCGCACTGACGGCATTTGTACTGAGTGCTGCCCTGTCCGAGGGTGACACCGTCGGAACAGGTGACGCTGATGGTTACGCTTTCCACACCCTTCAACTTAGCGGCATCGGTGGCCTGATAATATCTACGTGTGTCACTGCCGATATAATAGACATAGCCCTCCTCATTGTCGTTATACTCGGAGAGGCGTACCTGCAGCTGACGCTTGAAGGTGTTAAGGTCCATGCTGTAGGAATCGAAAACATCCTCATAGACCTCCTCCACATTGTTCCAGCTCTTGGTGACATGTATCTCGTAGGCGTATGCCTTCTTGGTCTGCTTGTTCTTCCTGCTGATTATGTAGCTTGACATCCAATAGCTGATGCTGTAGGTGAAGCCGTCATTCTGCGCATTGAGCTGCTGTACCCGGCTGCGTGACCATCCGGCATGGTTCTCCGAGTTGACAAGCACCTGCTCCCGCTGTGCGCCGTTGGGATAGAAGTTTGCATCGGAAGTGTTGAAGCGTATCCAGTGGTCGCCGTTGATGATGCTGTTGTCGTCCGTCGGAGGATAGTAGTCACAGAGACTGACGCTGCCCTGGTCACGCCGGGCGATATACCAGCGTTGGGTGTAGTAGCTGCCCTGCGTCCCGCTCAGATAGTCGGTCATCCATGAGGTGATGTTGTAGTTGGAGAGATTGAATAGTCCGGCCACGTTGTCCTTGCCGCCCACTAAAGAAATGAGGGCATTGCCGATTCCGCTTTCCGCCTGTTCGTAGATGTTGTGGTAGTTGTCGTAGATGTCGATAATCTTACTCACCTTGCCGTTGAACAGTTCGTTGAAGGCACTTTTCTGCAGCAGGGCATCAGAGGCACTTCCAATACCGGCGGTAGCCAAGGATGCCCCCATGTTGTAAAGGGTGTTGATGTCGGCAGTGAGGTTCTCCACGGTGAAGTTGCCGGGGACGCTGGCGATGTCATCCAGGAGTTGCTGCCAGTCTACATTGCCAATCTCCGACAACTTGAGGATGGCGGCAATCTCCTGATTGATTTCCAGAAACTGTATGTCGGCAAAGGTCAGGCTGCTGTTGGTCACCACGCTCTCAAACTGCATGCACAGCGACTTGGTGTCTGCACAGACTTTCATCAGATAACTGCCCCAATAGAGTGCTGTCTGCGGACTTTTGAGCATCATGCCGGCCACAGTCCATATCTTGGGCATAATCTTGTTCGCCGCCATATTGTGGATGCGGCGGTAATAGTAGTTCTCCGTACTGCTGCTCCAGATACCGAGGTCTGTGTATGCCTTGCGTTCCAAGAATTTGGCGGCGAAGATGCCTGCGGTCGCCACCTCTGCGGCATTGTAGTGCTTCAAAACCGCTCCCACCTGCTCGTTATAATAGCTCTCTGCCATGGTTCCCGCACCGAATGCGGCAGCCATGGCGGCAACGGTCCGCTTGTCATAGTTCACGCTGTAATACTGAGCATGAACCTTTCCCGTGACAAGTGTCAGACACATACATATTATAATAAGGTGTAGCCGTCTCATTGTTCCACTGCTTTATCGTTCTGCTATTTTGAGTTCTTACTGTCTTGCTACTTTGAATGTTTACTATTTACCGGAGAGATTGAGCACATGCCCCGCCTCATTGACCTTCTGAGCGAAAGGAAGCGATTTACTGATACCACTGGCATCCCAGTCGCGGCAGTACCGTTCGATAGCCTCCTGATGACTGCACTTCAGCTCACGTTTGTAGAATTTCAGGGCTTCCTTTTCGGCTCGCTCAGTTGTGTAGGTCATATAGCACTCGTGCGGCTCCTCCACACCATACACTCCGCTCGTTGAGCCTCTGCGGATAAATACCTCACGGAAGAAGCTGCGCCCCTCCTTGTTCTCCAGTCGGTTGACAGTAAATATCTTCTTGCAGTCCACATCGGTCAGACCCAATATCGCTTTGATCTCATCAAACCGTTCACGGAACTTGCTCTGGTCGAGAAGCATAACCACGTCGGAATTGTTGATGATGGCCTCCTTGACGATAGGACTGCCGATGATGTCCTGGATCTCCTGTGTTACAACTCCCACAGATGCCCAGAACTTACGGGCTGTCTTGTAGAGGTACTTGATGTACTCTGCCATCAGTGGCGAGGCGATGGCTTTCCATGCCTCCTCGATAACTAGGCATTTGCGGTTCTTCTTCAGGCGCATCTTCTGCAGGAACACGTCCATGATGATGAGAGTCACAATGGGGAAAAGTTGCTTGTTCTCCTTGATGGCATCCACCTCGAACACTATGAAGGTCTCGTCGAACAGGGTGCTGTCGACATTCTCATTGAGAATCTTGTCGTACTTGCCGCCACGATAGAAGTTCTGGAGCATATAGGCGAAGTTGTCGCAGTCGATGGTGGTTATGTTGTTCTCAATGCAGATCTGGTCAAGACGCTCACAGGCAAACTCATAGAACGAGTCGAACGAGAGAGTCTTCACTGCCAATGCCATACGACGTTCCTCCAGTCCTTTGATGAGTTTCTCCACCTTGTCGTGTATCTGTGCCAGCTCCGTGCCGCGACGTTTCTCCATTGTGGAGAGGTTTTTTCTTAAGGTCTCCTTCTGTGATGACGGGTAAGGCTGCACGCCATTGAAGTAAAAGTCGTAGTACTCTGTCACCAGCTGCTCCACCACACGGAACTCCAGTTCGGGAATCTGTGCCTCCGAGCCTTTCCATATCAGCAGGATAAGGTTCTTCAGGAAGTCTATCTTCTCAATATTCAATTCACGCTTGCTGATGTTGAATGGGTTCATGGTGATGGGCTTGTCCTCCGTATAGGCGATGTACTTGCCGCCTACATACTCACAGAGTCCCTCATAAGAGTTACCCGTATCCACCATGACAATATCCGTGTTCTGCTCCCACAGCTGGCGCACTACGCTGTTCATGTGGAACGACTTGCCGCTGCCACTTGGTCCCAAACAGAAAAAGTTGGAGTTGTCGGTGAGTTTCTCTTTTCCCTCCTTTCCCGTGATGTCAATGGCTACGGGTACTCCCTGACGGTCGGTGTAGTATATCTTCAGCGGAGTGTCCTCATTATGCACGATGCGCTCCTTATACATCAGACAGGTGGCGGCATCACCGAGGGTGAGGAAACGGTCGTAGTCGGCATTCATGCCGTAGCAGTTGCCGGGGAAGGAGTTGACAAACAGCTCCAGCTGGTTGTAAGCCCTCTTGCTGATATGGATGCCCATACGGGAAAAGGAGTTTTCCAGATGGTTGGTACACTTTTGTATGTCTGTATCTCCGCTCACCGCCACCACAAGGTTGTAGTGGGTATATACAAGCTGCTTGCTCTCTCTCGCTATCACCTCCTGCACACGCTTGATGTCCTCCACAGCCATCAGGTTGCTGGGGTTGGGCATGGAGGCATGACGGTTCTTTTTCTTGTCGAGCAGTGCAAGCTCACGCTTCTGGTTGGGTACGAACACCATCTGGTTGAACACTACACAGTCAGCACCTGGAATGCTATCAACGATGCTCACAAGGTCAACGGGCATACTGGTGTTGTTCACCTCTATATTGGCGTATGGACGTATCACAGACGGCAGGTTGGCACAATCCACATCCACGAGGCTATAGACCTTGCAGCGGCGGTCGCCCATGCCGATGGTCTCGTCATCGACATTGAAGTTGGTCATGGAGACTACCTTGTCACGGAAGTTCATGGAGAAGAAACGGTCAACATACTCGCTGGCTTCCGCCTTGCCGAGAAAGTGTGACTTCACTCCGGCATCCCTCAGCTGGTCCTGCACCTTGCGTATCTTCACCAGGAAGTCGCGCCATTTCTTGCTGTCGAAAGACATCAGGCGGCTCTTCTTATTCTCCTGCGTGACGGTGAGGTAGCAGACGCTGTCTGTATAGGGCCTGCCGTTGAAATAGCGGAAGTAGCTCTCGCTGAGATATTCATGGTTGCCGCCGGTCTCTTCCCTGAACGCCTTTCTCACAAAAACGTCCTGCTTGTGCAGGGCATAGCCCTCACCCAAGGTCTGGGCAAGGGCGGTGAAAAGGTGGGTGAACTCATAGTAAGCCTCGATGTTGGCGGAGTACTTCTGTACGGGATTCTCCATCTTCAGCACGGCGGAGTATTCGCCGGTCTTGGTATAGAGCACACCGATGCCGTCCACCTCCTCGACGGAGAAGTAGATGTCCTGGAAGATGCGCTTACGCTTGCCTCCGGTGCCGAATGCCCTGACGCTGATTGCCATGCCCACGCAGATGGCTGAGAATATGAGTATGATGTATAGGGTCATTGTTCTTTTAATCATAAAAAGGCAGGCGCACCCTCATGCGTGATGCACCTGCCTCCGGTTCAACATTTATACATTACACTTGGACATAATGGATTCTTTGTTACATTTTCTTGGAATAGGCATAGATGAATATGCCGTTGTCGCTCTTCTTGCTGTGCAGTCCCTTGCGTTGCTTCATGACAATGAGAACGCCACCGACAGCCACGGCGAGGACAAGCAGCACGAGTCCTGCCACGAAACCGAGGATGCAGTAACCGAGGATAAAGCCGGCAACGGCTCCTCCAGCGGTGGCTGCCGCCCAGTAGATGTAGCGTCCCTGCAGTCCGAAGAACTCCAACGGACGCTGGAGTCCCTTGAAAAGGGGATAATCAGGGAATCGCTCTTGCTTTGTCTCTGCCATGGCTGTCAATGTTTTTTCGTCCTACACACAAATCCTACGCTGCGCTTAGCCTCCGATGCCGAAGAACAGTGGCAGAGCCTGGGCTGCTGCGATAAGGAAGATACATGCGCCGACGACCATCATGATCTTCTTCTTCACGTCCTGCTCCTCGTTGTTCATGGCGATGTAAACGCTGATCGCACCCACGATTGCTACGACACCTGCAATGGCGTAGCAGAGCTTCACCACGATAGGCACATATTTGGCAATTTCCTCCGTCACCGTGGTCAGCGCGGTCGTGCCTGCCGAGTAGTCACCGGCTGCGTTCTGTGCCATTGCTGCGGTGGTGCCGACAAGCAGCATCAGGGCGAGCGTCTTCATACGCTGTGAAGAGAAGAATCCCTTCATTTTCTTGTTAATCCTTTTAAACATTCTCTTTACCTTTTAATTTGTTAAACTTTGAGTTAATTGTATCTCGTATCACCTGTATCTCTAAATCCGATAGCCGAAGAATGCCGGGAATGCGATGGTCGCTCCAATGAGGAAAAGGCAGGCTCCCACCAGCATCATGATGTTCTTCTTGATGCCGTCCTCACCCGTATTCATCTTTATGTATATCTGCAATGCGCTCACAATGACTACTATTCCGGCTATGGCATAGCACAGATAGACCACGTAGAGCATCATTGTCACGGCATAGTCATGTGCGCTTGCAAGTGCGTCCGCTCCCCAGCTGTAGTCAACATTGCCGCACTTGGCACGGACCAGAGCCGGGGTAAAAGCGGCATATATCATTAAAACTGCACTTCTTGTCTTTGTCATCACAACTCATCTTTGAGAGTTTCCACCTTCACCTTCCTGCGACCGACGGGGCGCACGCCCCGTGCGATGATGATGTTATTCAAGTCCTCTGCATACACAGGGGCAGAATAGGCAGGAGTCACTTCTTCCATCTTATTTTCCACAGCAGCGTTGATTTTTTCAAGCACATCTGGCTTGTCGTCCTCATTGACGGTGCTGCCGTTTTCCTGTGCGCCGTCAATCTGCTTTTCCTCGTAGACTGTCTCATACCGGTTGTCGCCCACACTGAACCCGCCGTCGCTCTCACTGACAGCTATGGACTCTTCCTCTTCTGCCATGTCGCTGACATCAAAGGATTCTGCCTGGGATTTCTCGTCCTTGGGTTTGCCGTACAGATCCTGCACGATGATGACCGTGTAGTAGATGACATAGATTACGGTCACGACAATGGCGAATATTACAAATGACTTCATTCTTTCAAGTTTGATTTTTAATGATTGGGCTTGTTGCCGATGCAAAGGAACAGCCTTTTCTTCAATTGTGACTGAAAACGGTATATGTCAGCGTCAAATCTTAACGCTAATTTTGATTACACTTGCAATCATACTCTAAAATCAAACTCAAAAGGCACGAAAAAAGCCCTTCCTGTGTGGAAGAGCTTAAAACATGGTTATGTTAATATATACGATGGGCTATATGGTCAGGTGTTTGCCGTGGGAGAAATCACTATGCTCGTTGGAGAAGACATATCCCAACTGATTGGACAGGCATTGTGTGTTTCCTATCTTTGCATCGATGTTGGTATGCGAATGACCGTAAATCCAATAGTCGATGCCGCTGGTGGAGATATAATCCTCCAGTTCTACGGTGAATGCTCCGTTTGCCTTGCTGCCTTGAAATTTGGGGTGGAGCATACGGAATGAGGGTACATGGTGGGTGACGACAATCTTGTTTTGTGTCTTTGACTGCGCCACAGCATTCTCGATAAATGCCAGGCAACGTTCATGTTCGGCATTGAAGTCGGCAAAGGTCATCAGCTCACCTTTATATAATATACGGTGGAAATCACTGACAGCCTGTTCTGTATAATATGCGTCCTCCAGCGGAATCCTCGACCAAAGAGTGGAGAGAATGATGTCCGTGTCGTCAAGTCGCACAACGCCGTTATAATGACTGAACACATTGGGGCGTATCTCCAGAACGTAGCCTTCGGGCAATGTCGCCACATCATAGTATTTGTAGAATTCATGGTTGCCCATGCAGCAATGCACCTCCCTGTAGTTTTCCGCCGCCCAATCCCAGAAGGGGTGTCTTGAATAGTTGTCATCGCCAAGATAGCCTATGTCGCCGGCAAGCAACAATATGTCTCCCGTCACTTCCAAGGGATGGGCTTTGAGATACCGCCAGTTGTCGGCAAACTCCAGATGCAAGTCGGATGCGAATTGTATCTTCATCTATGTTTATTCTTTTATGAATGAATTGCGCAAGATGTCCAAATAAACATGTATCTGTTCTTCCGTTCTCCCCAATGCATCTCTTAAAGACTTTGAACTGGTTGACAGTTCCTCTTCTATGCGCAGCACAAATGCTTGTATGGCATCCCAGACGGATGGAGCTACAGTCATTGTTTCAGAGAAATCAGCGCCGGCAATCAGTTTCAGTACGTCATTACGATGCTTCTTGATGTCTTTTGTATTAACCTGCCGTCCTGCCGCACGTTCTTCCAGCAGGTTAAGGTATGCCTTGGTCTTCAGACATACAAGAGCATAATGTGAAGCATAACGCAAGCCGTTTTCAACATAACTGTTGCTGACGGTCAATTCGTAATATTCCTCATCCATCATGATGGCGGACAGGCTTGACACATCCTCACCGGCAGGTATAGGCTCCAAATGGAATCCGGAAGGCTCTCCAAGCAAGTCAGAATGTCTTGACAGCAATTCTATCTTTACAGGAAATCCCTGTTTGCCTTCTTCAAAGCGGTACAGCTCGTATGCAGGAGTTTTGTCTTCTCCACGCTTGCGTTTCCCGTTCTTATATTGACCGTCCTTTATGAATTGCCAAAAAGCGTTTGCAAATTCAGGCGTCATCTTCTCAACCACCAATATCATGTCAATATCTACCGTGGCGCGTGGCTCCACCAAGGTTTTGCTGAGTACCGCATCACAGGCGGTGCCTCCTATAATTACATAGTTGTCAGCAAAAGCACCGAATGCTTCCCTGAACTTTTCAATTCCCTTTACCATAGTTTCTTAATCATTAGTTCAATTTCTTTTTCAACTCTCGGATCTTTGTCCTCACGCAGGGAGAGGGCAAGGGAAAGGCGGTCAACGGTCTCTTGTCCCGGGTGGATGACGGGAGGATATTTCCACACCTCAATCCGTGTATAACCCTCTATTCTGTTTAATTCAGGCAGTTCTCCAATATCCCTTGCCTTCCTGAAATCCGCATCATACATGACTTTTGTCTGTATTGTCTCCGGATTGAGGTCCGAATAGTATGACAAGGCATTGATACCGCCGGTCAAACCTTGCGGTACTTCCTCATCCGCATACCACACCATTTTGACGGGATTTTGCATAAGCGGCTCAGCCTCTTCCCATAAAGCTTTGCCTTCTTTGTGGAAGTAGATGCTTTTTGTGCCGTTGGAACTGACACTTACATCCGCCAGCATCGTAGCTTCAAGCTGACGTACAGCACGGCTTATTGCCAGATAACTGTAAGGCAACAGTTTCTCCAAATCGGCAAGTGTATTGCCATTCAGATTCTTTTTTTGCAGATGGCACATCAGGATATACTGTGCGGCTGGCTGCAACCGTTCTTTATTTACAGGCGCACTGTCCCGTGCGTTGATAAGCAGAAACGGCAGATATACATATTTGCCGCTAACGACAAAATACACGCCATGCTCAATATATCTGTTGCGTTCGTAGGAGGCAAGTTGCCCAAACATCATTACGCATGGCTTGCCAAGGACATCAGACAGGTTTTCCGTCAGTTTCTTGCATTGGACAGGCGTGAGACGGCTGGAGGTTTTACTCTCCAGCAGTACGAAATGATTTTCCATATATTCCACTGCATAGAACGAGAATGTAAGGAGTGCATCAGTAAACACACCCTTCAGTTCATTCCGTTCCATCATCCGCAACGCCAGTACCTTGCCTGCAATTGTGACTGTCTTGTTAGTATTATCTTTTACCATTGCTCTATTATCAATGCTAATGAAAACAGTGCAAAGGTAATGATAATAATTGAGAATCAAGCGGTTTTTGTTGAAAAAGTGACTTTAAGCCATTTTTTTCACATTCAAGAGCTATTTTTGCCTGCTTTTTCCGCCATTTTAGTCTCATTCCAATGCATATATTCTACATTCGCTTGTCCATCAGGTAATCGTTTATATCCTTATACTCCGCATATCGAAATGATTCATCGGTAACTCGATATTCATACAATCCCATAATAGTCTCAACTGTTTTTCGCCCGGCATGGTCATTGTCGAGGAAGCAATGGATGTGAGTGTAGCGTTCAAGATACCGCAATGCCCTTTTGAGATTGGCGACGGTGTTAAGTATCATATAGTCACAAGGACGCCCGATAACGAACCGTCCGTCTTTCCGTTTTACCAGCGTCAGATATGACAGGAAGTCCATAAAGCCCTCAAAGACCAGGCAGCCGTCCTGCCACTGATTGAACGTGTAGGCTATCAGGGTGACGTCCTTATGCCCGATGCAGCCCTTGAAATAAGGATTGCGCACCTCGTAACCGTCAGACAGATTGCCAAACGCAATGCCATAGTAGTGCTTCTGCTCAATCTTATAATGTATCTCACGGCAGTACATCTTCCCGATAGCGGTATCCACACGCCGGGTACTGAAATAGGACAGCAGGGCATGGCTTCTCAATGGGAATATTCTGACATCATTCATCTTGATGACCGTGTATTCCTTCGCGGTGATTGCGGATTCCGTTGCCTTGCCGACAGGGGTAATTCCCTTGGACGCAATAACAGCAAGTGCATCTGAGACGGACGGCTTGTTATACATGCGTTTCACCAGTTCCACGAGGTCGCCACCTTCCTGTATGCCATAGTCATACCACAGGTTGTCTTTCCTGCTGACCTTGAACGAGGGTGTACGCTCATTCCTGAAAGGCGACAGGTACCAGCAGGCATCGCCTCTGGTCTTTGACGGCTTTATACCTTCCTTGTCAAGAAAGTCTATAATGCTCAGTTTCTTTGTTTGATCAATATTCATATTCTTCTTCATTTGTATGTCCGGAAAACAGTTTACTTTACCCTTTCTTCTATATAGGCACGGACGTAAACTAAACCATTTGCTAAACTATCTTTTTGTTCCTTGATCCAAGTCTCAATTATAGTTTACTTTAGCCTTATTTCTTATATATAGGCACGGGGGTAAACTAAACTGCTTTCCTAAACCCTTTTTTAATCCTTTTCGTGAAACAGGTCTATCTCTGTCGGGCTATAGCCGAAATAGTAGAGGGTGTCACGCTTGATGATGAGTTTTTTGTCATCAATAAGATACTTCAGCATCTTGACTATGATGCTCCTGCCACGCTTAAAGCCAATGTCGGCGTATGCCTGCATAAGCTCTTCCACGACCTTGTTGAACCCTCTTATGGGCTTGTCCTTGAATGCGGCTGTCAGTGCCTCGTTGTGTTGCTCGGAGGTCAGGTCCTGGAAGGTAAACCGTGAGGGTTGCCTGTCGTCCGTTTCCGGCCTTGGCGCGTTCTCCACTATTTCCGGCAGCCCGTCCCCGTTAACTGTAAAGGCAAACGGCTTGAACTCCTTTTCACGGATGTGCATCGCCTTCACCTCGCTGATGTCCGGGGCGGTCGTACTTTTAGTGATGACCAGGACTGTCTCTGCCTTGTTGTTCATCTCCGTTCCAATATGGCCGCGCACGTTGTTGTCTCCCTTGTTCTGGTGCAAGACACAATGTATATGAAGGTCGTACTTGGATGACCATTCCATCATCTTGTTGATGACCTCCACCGACTCGCCAGCATTGTTGATGTCCAGCAACAGGTCACGTATGCCGTCGATAATCACCAGACCATACCCTTTGTCTTGGGCAAGTGCATAGTCTATGACCTCTATCCTGACGGACGGCGTGTACTCTCGAAGACAGATGAAGTCAAGGTTATCGTTGTCGATGCTCGTGGGCAGGCCTGCGAGCTTCAGAATGCGCTCCAGCACGTTATGGCAGTGATAGCGGCTCTGTTCGGTATCTACATACAGGATCTTGCGCTTTCCCTCCGGCAGGCTGGCACGGTAATTCAGCACCTTGCCGTTGGCGAGGGAAGCAGCCACTAATGCTGACACGTTGAATGTCTTCTTCGCCTTGGCCTTGCCTGTAGATGCGCTGAAGTTGCCCAACGTGGCAATTGTGGAGTTGTCAACCCAGATAATCTGCGGCGGTGTCTTGTATGTGTCCGTCGCCTTTATAAGCGACTCACTGAGGATATGGGAAATGCGTTCCTTCTCCTCCTTGTTTCTGCTGTCAGAGATTGCTCTTTTTCCTTCCATAGCGTTTCTGTCCAAAATACGGTTTCACTTCTTCTTTCCCGTCTGTCTCCACCTTCGTCACCGCCCCGATAGTCGGGACGTTGTTCTGCAGGAGCCACTGGTCAAGCTCTTCCTTGTTGAAGTAGAGCATCTTGCCGCGCGGCTTGTAGTGAGGAACCTCACGGGCTGAGGTCAGCTTGTAGAGAAGGCTCTCCGAGACACCCATGTACAGGCAGGCCTCGCAGAAGGTCAGCACCTTCTTTGTCGTGTAGATGTTGTTTTCCAACATCGCAAGCCGTTCAAGGAGTTCCTCGACCGGCTCCATCTTTTTCAGGACGTTCTCAACGGAGCTTACACGCTCGTTGATTCTTTCCATAAATGTTGTTCTGTTTTGCATGATCATATGCTTTTTATCGTTTGACATAGGAGGCGTCCCTCCGTCAGCACGGTGCTTTCGGAGTGCAAAGTTACAGTCAGGGGATTGCTTCCGGATAAAAAGCTGGGTGATAGTAGGGAAGTATCACCCCTATTATCACCCTTTTTCTCTTTTCTTTGTGGATTATATGTCTGTTCTATGCTCTTTTTGCATATTTCTTATCGCTTTCCGTATGCCGGATTGTAGTGCCGTCCGTGAGGTTCTCGTCCTGCTCAGTGCGGAAGAGAACGTAGATGCCGTTATTGGCAGGCCGGATTTAGGAGACAGGAGGAAGTGTCCGTTCTCAATAACCGACTGCCAGTTGTAACAGACGAGGTCGTGTTCAAGCAGCTCGTCAAAGAACACAGCCGCATTGCGGATGTTTCTTACCCTGACTGTGAATCCATGCTTGCATTGCATGAGAGCCGTGACTGCAGTATTGATATTCATGCCTTCGGGCAGAACGAACAACTGATAGGCGCGTGCTATCTCTGAAAGGCTGGCAATTTGCTTTTCTGTAAGATTGCCTCCGAGCGTTATTGGGAAACTGATCTTCGGTTTGTGTCCGGTTTCGGTTGTCTGGTAACGGTGGAGAAGTTCAGAAAAGTCTTTCTTGGTAAACGAGTCCTTGTACAGATACTCGTCAAGCAATTTATTCACCCGTGTGCACAGATTGCGTACAATGCCCATATTCATGCGATGGGCATTACGGCAACAGGCTTTTGTGCAGTCAATAAAGTGATGGCTGTCACAGAACATTTCAAAGAAGCGCTCCGGTCTCATACCGTTGTCTAACACTTTCTCTGCATATTGTTTTCTCATTGAGGACAACAAACCGAACAGTTCTTCTGATACGTCCTCATTGCACCGCACATGTCTATGCGTGCAACACATCTCCCCAAAAAGAGAGATGGCCTTTGGTGGCTTTTTGTTTCATTTTGTCTTATTGTTGATTGTATATTATACGAAAAAACTCCGGCCACTTACGCAACCAGAGTTGAGTTATACGATTATATGTATTCGGCGGAGTTCGGCTACAAGCATTTCAGTCAAAGAGTCCGTTAACAAGATTTACCGCCTCGTCTTTCTTTCTGTTGACAATCTTTGCATACACTTGCGTCATGCGCACATCTGTATGCCCGAGCAGTTTACTCGTGGTGTACAGGTCTGCTCCCAATGTCAGCATCATGGTGGCGAAGGTGTGGCGGGCCGTATGGAACGTAAAGTGCTTGTTGATGCCGGCGGCCTTTGCCCACGGCTTGATGAGTACATTGACGGCAGCGGTGGACGGCAGGTCAAAGACATTATCCTGCGGCTTTTTTGCACCTCGTTCAGGCATCCACCTCAAAGCCTCCGGCGAGAGAGGCAGATAAATGGGTGCCTTGGTTTTTTGCATCACCACTTCAAGTCTTGTCTGCTCTCCGTCCTGGTAAACATTCTCCCATTTAAGAGCGACAATGTCGCTGATGCGTAAACCACAGAAACAGGAGAATAAATATGCCGCCTTAACAGTCTCGTTTTGCATGGGGGTAGAAATCAGTTTTCTCACCTCATCAACCGTCATGTACTCACGCTTGCTTTCCGGCTTCTTGATTTTGTCCGCACTGCTGATTCTGTTGAACGGATTCACTTTTATCAAATCCTCACGTATTGCCGCATTTAGAGCACCGTTCAGTGCACGGTAATAATTGTGGGCGGTATTTGCGGCGAGATGCTCCACATGTCTAGGGCGGTAATCCGTCCTGAGATAGTCAATATACCCTTGGCAGAATGTCTTGTCAACTTGATCAAGGGTAATTTTTTCTCCTGCCCATTCCTTTATAATTCTCATAGCAACAGAAATCTGTCGCCAGTCTTTCTTGCCACGTTTCTTTTGATTGTCCATATAGACGCTCATCCAGTCAAGTAAAAGGACCTTTGGTTCATCTTTGTTCTGTTTTATACCAGCCTCGCCATTTGTCAGCTCAATGATTCTGTCGGCTTTGATCTTATTGGCGGCAACCAATGTGGTTTGGTTCTGCCTGCGAGAGTTCTCGTCCGTTTCCGGGACGATATACATTTTGAGATATTCATAGGAACGTTTGCCATTCCTGTAGATATCCAAGTACAAACTTTTGTTTCCGTTGCTCAGGTCTTTCATCCTAAGACGGATTGGCTCTTTCGCCTTTGTCGTTTTCTTGTTTCTTGCCATGGCTATTCTGTTTCATGTCCTAAACTGGGTGCAAAGATACGAAAAATAAACGAAACCAAGAAACAAATAAGAAACAAAAATACTGAAAACAACAGAAATAATGTGATAAGTCAAGAAACAAATACAAAATCATTGTTCTGCAAAAAGTATTATATATCAGTAGTTTTATTTGTAGTTATTTGAAATTTGCTTTCATATACCACCTTTACTTTATGAATTTCGCAACTTTCTTGAATCAGTCAGACTAACGGCAACTGTAAATGTCCTCGGGATGTGTCTTATGCACATCCCCTATATGCGTTTGCTCCCTTCTTCTGTATTTATTGCTGCAGAGAGTGGGATGTTATAGTGTATGGTGGGGGATTGTGTATTTCATATCGGCGTGGGCTTTGCGTTGCTTCATTCTACTGATTCGGGCAATGCGAAGGCCCCCAAGGGTGGAATGAGCAACGGTGATAGTTCCACGCTGTTTCTTTTTACCGTTTATTGAAGAAAAAAAATAAAGGCCGAATCTGGAACTATAGGCATATAGTATCATTATGAAGACAAGAGTCTTTTTATGCCTGTCGGCCATTCTACTAACCATAGGGCTGCACGCGCAGGATCTTACCATCCTTGTAAACAAGAAGGGCAAGGTGGGCTTTGCCGACAAGAGCGGCGCAGAGGTGATAAAATGTGAGTATGAGAGCGCACAACCATTCAATGAAGGCATATCCATCGTCACCAAGTCTGGCAGAATGGGATTCATAGATACCACGGGCAAGGAGCTGCTACCACCGAGGTTCATTGAGGTGAAGCTATGGAGCGAGGGGATATACTACGTCAAGAGCGAAAAGAAAATGGGACTGGTGGACCGCAGCGGAACATTCGTACTGCCAGAGGAGTATTCGCATATCTCTATGCTCAACTGCCACGGCAGGGCCCTCATAGCATCTGGCGGCACACCAACCACAGAAGAGAAGATGACATATATGTCTGGCGCCAAGTACGGCGTAATAGACTCACAAGGCAAAATACTCATTGAGGCCAGACACAAGGGACTGTACGAGTTCTCCGTTGACTGCAAGGACGAGAAGGCCATGCACGAGGGCATACGCCTGCAGTTCACCCATCACTACACTGCCGACACACTGGTGACAGACTGCTCGTACATGGGATTCAGCGATGATGCCCTCAGCATAGAGAATGCGGGCATCATGGACGGCAATGGCACGGAGTTGCTTCAGACAGGACTGTACAATATTGTAATGAAGCCACAGGAAGGCATGGCTCGCTACTACAACAAGTCCAACGGACAGACGGAGTGCGGATACTTTGACATGACCGCAGGCAGTGGGTTCATAGCCATGACGGTGGAGAAGACCCTCGACAAGATAGACAGCTGGACACACGGCGACTTCCGGGGAATCATGGCACCAGTGAACATAGACGGCAAATGGGCTTTCGTGGAGAAGTCTGGAAAAACACTGCGCAGCGGATACACAGATGTAAAGAACGGCCCTGGCCACAAGCTGTGGGCAGCCAAGAAAGAAGATGGCAAGTGGGTGACATTCACCAACTCAAACAAGGACGTTGCGGCCCTGTCGGGATACAGCGACATCAACTTCCCTGCAGATGTGAACGACAAGGAGATATATAGCGTGAAGAAGAACGGCAAATACGGGTGCATCAACGCCTCAGGCAAGACGGTGCTTCCATTCATATACGACTATGCCTACGGCAATACATTCGACATGGTGCCTGTAAAGAAAAACGGTAAGATGGGCATCATGTCACCAGAAAACACCTGCATACTGCCGACAGAGTACATCAGCATAATGCTACCGACGGAGCGTGGGACGAAACATCTGTGGGTAAAGAAAAGTGATGCCATGTATTACCACCTCAATGTAGCAACCAAAAAGCTATCAACCAAGGGATACAAGACGGTAAGAAACTTCAACAACGGCATAGCATACGTTGTACCACCAACTATGCAGGTGGATAACACTTTGGTGAACAGGGCACAGATGTACAAGCCGAACACGCCGAGTGAAAAGATAAAAGATCTGGACACTTCCACGGCCAGCAAATACTTCGGTTACCTGCTGTCAACAGATGACGAGATGCTGATGGATCTGCCTGTCTCCACACTATACAAGAACGCAGTACTCAAGGAACTTGAGAAATTAAAGGGACGCGTGCCAACAATGACAGAGAAGAAGGCCATAATGCTCAAAGTGACACGAGAGAACCGCTCCTATTCTATGTTCTACAGAATAAAAGAGGAAGAATGGGATTACTAACCAACAATAACAACATACTATGAGACTAAGAGATACAGTTATCGCCATCACAGCACTGGTGTCACTGGGAGCCAAAGCCCAGAATGAAGATAAAGAAACAGAATACAGACGCAGTTCCATATACTCCGTCATGATCAACCATACGGACCAGAAGTTCGCACATGAGATAAAGGAGGCATTCCTCCAGATACCTGTCCCTGACAAATTCAACGACCATAACCTCAGCGTCAAGGTACTCAACAAGAACACAAAGCTGTCCAAAGCCAACAGCAGCAAGGAGAACACCGAGGTATCCGAGTTCCTGACAGACAACAAGGTGGCCAGCCGTCTCGTGGGACGATGGTTCAACCGCGACTCATACACTGGCGTGTGCAACATGGACCTGGTCAAGGAGCGCGGACTGTACAACGCCACGGAGTTTGACAAGCAGCTGGCAATGCGCTCGGCACGCGGCATGGCAATGTTGCAAGACGCTGGAGAGGAGCTGATAGGCAACACGTTCGTACTGGTCAACGACATACGCTATGTGGACAAGAACCAGAAGGCTAAGATCTTTGGCAACATAATAAAGGGGATAGGAACCTTTGCAGGAGCGGCGGCAAACATAAGTAACATATCATCCGGAGGAACATATAGCAACTCTACAAGTAATATATACAACACCTTAGGCGACATGGTGGAGACGATAAAGGGCTTCTCGGTGAAGATAAACACCTTCCTGTACAAGCTGGAGTGGACAGACGAGCAAGCAGCGATATTCTACAAGGAACAATACGCCACCACACCAGACAACACGAAGCGCGAGAACTTCGACAAAGCACGCGGCAACTACAAGCTGCGCTATGTTGGCAAGGTGGAGAGTAAGGGAGGCACCACATCCTTCCTCGGGATAAACGAGGAGGAGCCTGTACTGATGGTGCGCAAGGCATGCCAGAGAGCCATAGACGAGAACGTCATAGACCTGCAGCGCAGCTATGAGGAATTCCGTATCAAGACTCCTCTGGTGACAGTGGAGCCACTTACGGCATACATAGGCAAGAAAGAAGGCGTGGCACCCGGCATAAAGTACGAGGTACTGGAAGTGGTAGAGATGGAGAACGGTAAGCGTAAGTATAACCGCGTAGGAGTGATAACACCTGTGTCCAACCTGATATGGGACAACCGTTTCATGGCAGAGGAGGAGGGAGCCGTAGGGGCCACCCTCGGATGCACCACATTCCGGGCAGTCAGCGGCAAGGACTTCTCAAGGGGAATGCTGATACGCGAGATGTCAAAAAAATAACATAAAAGTATTATAATCATGAAAAAGTTTCTAAGCATCATTATCATGCTCGTCGCATTCATGGCAGGAGCGGCGGCAAAAGGCGACAAGATGCCTCAGTATGACATTACCGGCGCAGGCTCAGGTACGGAGGGTACCGTCCTTGTAAAGGTCTATGTATACGCAAAAAGCGCCAAGGATGAGGAGTTGAAGCGGGCTGCCGTGCATGGCGTGGTGTTCCGCGGCTGTACAGGTAATGCCAGTGGTGCGCGCCAGCCGGCAATGGCCTCACCGGCGGCAGAGGCTGACAACGCCGCCTTCTGCGAGGCTTTCTTCGCAGCAGACGGACAGTGCCAGAACTATGCGTCAGTGGTAGCGGGCTCATACGACCGCGTCAAGACAAAGAAAGGCTACAAAGTCGGGGCCATTCTGCAGGTGGACAAGACATCATTGCGCAAGGAACTGGAGAAGGCCGGCGTGGTACGCTCGCTGTCATCCGGGTTTTAAACAACTAAATAATGGAGGATAATGACATGAGGAAAGCCATCATCACACTTCTGGCCATGGCCTCCGCCATGACAGGCTATGCACAGTACCGCGACGTAAAGCTGCCGGAGAAGCCTGCACAGAGAGAGTACAGGGACTACAGCAGCCGTGACAAGGGCTTCTGGTGTGCCGTGGAGGCCGAGGGAGGCAGCAGTATAATGAGCGACCTGCCTAATATGCAGCACGTGACACTGACGTTTACGGGAGGATACCGCATCAGCGAGTACCTGCGTCTGGGTGTGGGCGCCGGAGGACGCGTGTATGTCAACAATGCAGACGTGCGCAATACGGACAACCGCTTCGGCGTGCCTGTCTTCGCCAATGCGCGCGGCAACTTCATATCCGCCTACGACCGCGACGGCGTACCTTTCTGGTCCTTTAACATAGGCGGCGTGACCAATGACGGGTTCTTTGCAAGTCCGGCCATAGGATACAGCTTCGGGGGGCTGCGTGACAACTTCCAGATAGGGCTGACATACACCATAGCGGCCTTCAAGGACTGCACACAGACCAGTCGCGCATACAGTTACTTCGGCCTGAAGTTAGGATATGAGTTTTAAACAAGACAAGCAATTCCAAGAGTATGAAACAGATTTTAGTGGCAATAGTCGCCATGCTCGCATCATTCACAAGCGGCATGGCACAGACAAAGGCAGTGTACGCCCGCAGTTCGGTGCGCTGTCTGGGCGTGGAGCTTGACGGCTCGCAGACACTGCGCGTGCAGGGATATGGCAGAAACCGCGCCGATGCGAAGGAACAGGCAAAGAAGAACGCCGTATGGGCTGTCATCTTCGACGGCATAAGGGACGGAGCCGAGGGGTGCAACACACGTCCGCTCGTCACAGAGGTGAACGCCAGGGAGCGTTATGAGGACTACTTCAACATCTTCTTCGCTGACAACGGAGAGTACACCAAGTACGTCTCAATGCGCGACACGAAGAAACGCTCCGGCGGAAAGGTTAAGGACAAGACGGGATACGCATACGATCTGACTGTCCGTGTGCTGCGCGCGGAACTGAAGGCACGCCTGAAGGCAGACAACGTAATAGAATAAACAAAAAAGTAACAGAGACTATGAAGAGTATACACAGACTATTTGCGGCCGTACTGCTGGCCGTGGTGTCACTGACGGCAATGGGACAGGCCAAGAAGCCGACGCTGATGGTGGTGCCAAGTGACGCATGGTGCAAGGAACATGGATATGAGCAGACCTTTGACAACCAGGGAACCAAGGAACAGATACCCGACTATAAGGCGGCGGTGGCGGCGGACAAGCAGCTCAATGCCGTCATATCCAAGATAAACATACTGATGGCCGACCGCGGATTTCCGCTGAAAGACCTGCAGCAGAGCATTAAGAGCATAGGCAACCTGTCCGCAGAGGACAGGCTGATAAGGAGCAAAAGCCGCGGAGCGGCCATCACCGAGAGTCCGCTTGACCGTCTGCGCCGCACCGCGAAGGCTGACATACTGCTGGAGATAGACTGGACGGTGAACACCGTAGGGCCGAAAAACAGCATTACATACAACCTACGGGCACTTGACGCCTACTCCAACAAGCAGGTGGCAGGAGCCGAGGGCACCGGCAAAGGCTCATTCTCGGCAGAGCTGCCCGTTCTTCTTGAAGAGGCCGTGCAGGACCACATGGACGCATTCACAGCCCAGTTGCAGAGCCATTTTGACGACCTGCTGGCCAATGGCAGGGAGGTTGTACTCGACATACGCGTCTTTGACGGCGTAAACATAGACCTTGAGAAGGAGTATGGCGGCTACGAGCTGAATGAGGTGATAGACAACTGGCTGGCGGACAACTGCGTGAACCACAGGTTCAGCAAGTCTGACGCCACAGAGACAATGGCACTCTACGAGCAGGTGCGCATACCTCTGTACAAGGCCAACGGCATGGCGCAGGACACGTATGGCTTCGCGCGTGACCTTGCAAGGTATCTCGGCGCCGCCCCATACAGCATACCTGTAAAGACGCTGAACCGGGGACTGGGCCGCTGCCTGTTGATATTAGGTGAAAAATAAATTAAGGATATTATGAGTACAAGAAAGATATTTGCTATGGCCGCACTGATGTTCGCGACCATAGGGACTATGGCGCAGGAGTGCGTTATCCCTGTAGCCGTACAGCTTGATGATGACTTCAGCAATGTGCCCGCAGCGGCCAACAGCGCACTGTATCAGTCCCTGTCACGCATAGCGACACAGAACGGTCTTACAACAGATTCCCCTACAACACCGTTCGTGCTGACAGTACACTGTGACGTGCTGGACAAGAGCAACCTGCCCGGCCCGCCAATACAGACCGTCTACAACCTTGGACTGACATTCTACATGGCTGACACTTATACAAAGAAGAAGTTCGCCACAGAATATATCACCCTTGACGGTGTGGGAACAGGCGAGACAAAAAGCTACATCAACGCCTTCAGCCGCCTCAATGCCAACCGTGCCGAGATAGCACGACTCGTGGAAACGGGAAAGAAGAAGATGCTAAGCTATTACGATACGCAATACCCCAACATCATAAAGGAGGCGAAAAGGCTGGCGTCGCTGAAGAATTACGAGGAGGCTCTCGCCATGGTACTGTCCATACCCGTATGTTCCAAGGGTGGCGACCAGGCCGCAAAGTATGGTCTGGAACTGTACACGCAGAACCTTAACCGCGTAAACCTGTTCCTGTTGAACAGCGCCAAGGCACTGTGGGCCGCAGGTCAGGACCAGAATACAGCATACGATGTATGTGCCATGCTGTCACAGGTGGATCCTGACGCCGCGTGCTACGCCGAGGCCTCAAAGCTTATGAAGGAAGTGAAGGCACAGGTGCGCAGTGATATAGACCTGGAGATGCGCCAGAAGTACAACGACCAGATAAAGCTGGAGAGTGACCGCATAGCGGCCGCACGCGCAGTGGGTGTGGCCTTTGGCAACGGACAGAAGCCTACAACCACAAACCTGATGTGGCAGAAATGAAGAAGCAGGCAGAAACTCTAACTTTTATGTTAACCTTGGATATATGTTCTAAGTATGGACAAACGTCCGTATAGCACTATTTGAGGGTGTGTCAGAAGTCTATGACATCTAATCAAGTGACTTTTGGCACACCTTCATTCAAAGTATACATGACATCATTTCCTGCCCGTAACGACACAGCAAAGGTACGAATAAAATAGAAATATTCTGATTATGAGTATTGTATACAATAAAAGCGACATTGCAGCGTTATCTTTATTATGAAGAAAAGAAGGGGGAGGCAATGACATATCATCATGAAACTGCCAGACCTCTAAACAACTAAACCACAAAACAACTAATCAATGAACAGACGAACACTAACCACCATCATCACACTGCTGCTGCTCGGAGCTACTGCCGCCACGGCGCAGAAGCTGTGGTACAGCAGGCCGGCATCGTGCTGGCTCGAGGCGCTGCCGTTAGGCAACTCACACCTTGGGGCCATGGACTTCGGCGGCACGGAGACCGCGGAGCTGCAACTTAACGAGGAGACCTTCTGGTCCGGCAGCCCGTACAGCAACAACTCCAAGACCTCACTGCAACATCTGAACGAGGTCCGGCAGCTGATATTCAGCGGCAAGGAGAAGCAGGCGGCCGACATCATAAACAAGGAATTCATACCAGGCCCGCACGGAATGCGCTTCCTCACCGTTGGCAGCATGATGCTGAAGTTCCCCGGCCACGCCGCGGCCACGGACTATTACCGTGAGCTTGACCTCGGCACCGCCACCGCCACCACGCGGTATACCGTTGACGGCGTGAAGTACACACGCACCACCTTCGCCTCAATGACCGACGGCATCATCGTGATGCGCATAGAATCCGACAAGGCCGGCGCGCTGAACATGGAGGTGGGCTATGCCTGTCCGCTGGAGAACAGCGTGACCGCAAAGAAGAATGTCCTCACCGCCACTGTGAAGAACGTGGAACAGGAGGGCATCAAGGCCGGACTGACGGCGCAGTGTGTCATGCAGGTCATGGCCGACGGCAAGACCGCAGGCCATGACAGCACCGTGAGCGTGACGGGAGCCACCACGGTCACGGTGTACATCAGCTGCGCCACGAACTTTGTTAACTACAAGGACATCAGCGGCAATGCGCTGAAGAGGGCCAACGCCTATCTGAAGGCGGTGTCCAGGAAGTCTTACGCCGACCTGTATGCCAGCCACACCGGGGCGTACAAGAGGCAGTATGACCGTGTGAGGCTTACACTGCCCGAGGGGCGCAACGCCAAACTGGAGACGGACAAGCGTGTGGAGCTGTTTGCCAAGGACGGCAAGGACCAGTCACTGGTGGCGCTGATGTTCCAGTACGGCCGCTATCTGCTCATATCCTCATCACAGCCCGGCGGCCAGCCGGCCAACCTGCAGGGTGTGTGGAACAACAAGATGAAGGCGCCGTGGGACAGTAAGTACACCATCAACATCAACACGGAGATGAACTACTGGCCCGCTGACGTCTGCAACCTTGCGGAGACCGCCGAGCCGCTGTACTCCATGGTGCGCGACCTCTCCGTCACCGGTGCAAGGACAGCCCGTGAGATGTACAACTGCGGCGGATGGGTGGCCCATCACAATACGGACCTGTGGCGCATAGCCGGTCCTGTGGACGGAGCGTCATGGGGTATGTTCCCCAACGGCGGCTCATGGCTCTCCACCCACATCTGGCAGCACTATATGTACAGCGGTGACAAGGAGTTCCTCAAGTCATACTATCCCGTACTGGCCGGTGCGGCACGCTTCTATCTGGACTATATGCAGCGCAATCCGCGCAATGGATGGCTCGTGGCCGTGCCCTCCGTATCGCCCGAACACGGCCCTGCCGGAACGGGCACGCCTGTCACCGCGGGCTGCACCATGGACAACCAGATAATCTTCGACGTGCTTAACAACGCCCTCAGCGCCGCCGCCGTGGCCGACCCGCAGAACACCGCCTTCGCCGACAGCCTGCGCGCGGCCATCAGCCAGCTGCCCCCGATGCACATAGGACAGTACAACCAGCTACAGGAGTGGCTGCAGGACGCTGACAACCCGAGGGATGAGCACCGCCACATATCCCACCTCTACGGACTGTTCCCAAGCAACCAGGTGTCGCCATACTCCAATCCGCAGCTCTTCCAGGCCGCACGCAACACGCTGTTGCAGCGTGGCGACATGGCTACAGGATGGAGTCTGGGATGGAAGACGTGCTTCTGGGCGAGGATGCTGGACGGCAACCACGCGCACAGGATTATATCCAATATGCTGCACCTGCTGCCTAACGAGGGCATGGAGAAGCAGTACCCCGACGGAAGGACGTTCCCTAATCTCTTCGACGCGCATCCGCCATTCCAGATAGACGGCAACTTCGGCGTCACGGCCGGCATAGCCGAGATGCTGGTGCAGAGCCATGACGGCGCGCTGCACCTGCTGCCCGCACTGCCCGACGCATGGCAGAAGGGCGAGGTGTCCGGACTGATGGCGCGCGGCGGCTTCGTCATCGACAACATGACATGGAACGGGCAGCAGCTGGACAAGGTGACGGTGACGTCAAGGCTTGGAGGCAACCTGCGACTGCGCTCATACGTGCAGCTGAAGGGCGAGGGTCTGAAGCCGGCAAAGGGTGCTAACGCCAACCCGTTCTATCCCGTGGCCGACATAAAGGCGCCCGTGGTGAGCGGCAAAATCAATCCACAGCAGCCCATGTTGTACAAGGTATACGAGTATGACATCGAGACGCAGTCCGGAAAGCAGTACACCTTCACACGGTTATAGGTTTTAGGTTGTTTAGTGGTTTGGTTGATAGTTCTTTTGGTTATGAGTAATGGATTTGTAGGCTATCGACCAAACCACTAAAACAACAAATTTTGCCAGTCCCACTTTATATAAAATCCGCAATTTCCAGATTTTTTATGGGATGGTAGAAGGTGTTAGGTTGCAGTTCATTTATATATTTATATTCATACACTTCAGCAGATCCCCATGATACTATAAAGCGATAGCCATAGTTTTCAAATTGGCGTATATTTAGCATTTTGTTGTATGCAAGGGTAGGTAATAGAAATTCATAATAAAAAGAATCGTTATCTTGCATAAACAGTTCCAGCTCATCCAAAAAGCTCTTACTGAGGTATGCCAATTGACTCCAAGCAAAATACAGACGGTCAAATGGATTATTGTTTATGTACTTTATAGGCCAGTGATGTTGCGGACCACCTTCCACATCAGTGGCGATATGAATATAGTCCACATCACTATCAGAGTCCATTAGTTTTAGAAAACTACGGAATTCACCATTTAAAATGATATCATTCTCCATTAGCATATAATGACTGTATCTTTTCCCTTTGGCATATTTCAACAGAGCTACAAGGGGATTGGGCAGCAAATGATCCTGTTTATGAAAGAACCCCTGAAGTTTTGTGGAGTCAAACGTGTAAAAGTTAGTGCCGTAGCAATTATCTGTATCCATCTTAGACGTGGCTGTGTCATACAGGACTACCAAGTCCATGATACCTTCTGCCGCAGTCTTCAGGAATTTCAGATACCGCATTATATCATTATCCATCCTATGTGTGACGAATACTAAACAATTTCTTCTGTTTGAATTCTGATCCTGTGTATTATTGTTACTCATTTCTTTCTATTTTTCTTTTTTCCAAGAATCCAATGCACTTTTTATAACTTCATCCATATTGTAATATTTATATTCAGCCAATCGTCCACCAAATATAACATCTCTCATATTCTCTGCTAGTAATTTGTATTTTTCGTACAGAGCGTTATTAACTTTGTCATTGACAGTATAATAAGCCTCAGTGTAATTTTGGCATTCATGTGGATATTCACGTGTTATAACAGTCCGTCCGTTGTTATACACATCGTTACCGAACATTTCGAAATGCTTGTGTTCTATGATACGCGTATAAGGCGTTTCCCTGTCAGTAAAGTTCATAATTGCCATTCCCTGATAATTCGGAATGTCCAAGATCTCATGCTCAAATTTAAGAGAGCGGTATTGTAGTCTTCCATATTGGCATTTGAAGAAATCATCAATCTTTCCTGTATACACTAATTTGTGAGCGATCTTTTTCCACTCCTTGTCAAGTCCATTAAAGAAATCTGTGTCAGTTCTTATATCACTCCCCTTAAGCAAATTCTCTATCAAAGGATTATAGCCATTAACAGGAATACCTTGGTAAGTGTCATTAAAGTAATTGTTATCATAACTCATTCTCACAGGTAGTCTCTGTATTATGAAAGGAGGAAGCTCTCTGCATGGCTTTCCCCATTGTTTTTCTGTATATCCCTCTATCAGTTTCTTGTAAATGCTGTGTCCTACGAGTGACAAAGCCTGCTCCTCGAGGCTGTGTACTGCGCCTTTGTACCGTTGTGACTCAAGTTCTTTCTTTGCCGCGGTAGGAGTCTCCGTTCCCCACATCTCGTAGAATGTGTTCATGTTAAAAGGAAGGCTGTATAGTTTGCCGTTATAGTTTGCCTTTGTGTTCAGTACGAAGCGGTTAAACTTAACAAAGCGATTTACGAAATCCCAAACCTCTGACATAGAAGTATGAAATATGTGCGGGCCATATTCATGGACGTTTATACCATGAATATTTTTACAATATACATTTCCTCCCACATGTTTTCGCTTGTCTATTACTATACATGATTTGCCTGCTTGTTGTGCACACCATGTAAAAGTGGCACCGAATAGTCCTGAACCTACTATGAGATAATCATATTTCCGCATATTATAGTCTTTATTTCCAATCCAGCATTTCAACCAGCATCATCACACTGTATACATCCGCATCTTCATGTAGTGATAAATTTGACACACTTTCCTGAACCATCCTCATACGCAGTATGTCCCTTGTCGTTCTGTATAAGCAGAAACTTTGGTATAACTCATTTATGGGTGTGATAGAGGCAGGCATTTCATCTCGCTTAGTCTCGGACAGTTTCTGTTTTTTTTGTATATCCATAGCCATATCCTCGTATCTCTTAGCCTCGCTGATCTTACTGAACAACTTGAGAATATAGGACATACCATAGAGATTGTTGCTTTTACCAATATCATGTATGCTGATCCATTTTCTAATCTGTGCTTTTAGCCTTCTAAAGTCATCCCTATTGCAACAGAACCTGTCATTATCATCATTGGGAATATAATCATAAACGAACACCTGTGTGGCAAGGTCATATTTCTCCAGATACGCAGTCAGATTCCTATTGTGTATCATCTGGCCAGATTGTATTGGTTTAGTATGTATTACCGTAACAGCATCTATTATCGCCATATCCCTTAGTGTGGCGTTGATCAGTATGGGCCAGTGTAACTCTGCGCCCCATCCTGTCTCGTTCTCATTAAATGTAAACAACACCTTCTCCAACGCTTCTTTATCGAAGCATGGAACCATCATTTCTACAAAGTTGGTGTATCTTAGCTTACAATAGCGGTCATGTAGAGTGTGCTCCCATGAATAGTATGACATAGTGAGTGCAGGCTGTGCTATTTTCAGATTGTATTCACGCATGACTTGGAATATAGCGTTAATGGCGTCAGTATCCATTTGTATGTCATCATCCGGAAAGAAGAAGTAATCATATTTCTCCATCATTTCAGGGTTGGCCTGTATATACTTATATATTACCCGCAGCTTATATCCCCTTATACTACATATATTCACCATTTCCTCACGGTGCATTTCTATGGAGTCATCATACACTATAAGGTGAGTGTCAAAATCGCATTCTCCACTTATCCATGACTTGTGGAGACTTGCTCTTCCTACAGCGGAAATCAGACAGTTTTTCATATTATGTTATATTTATAGTGTAGGCACCTATCGTAGTTGCCTCGCCAGTTTTGCGTATAGACTTGTTGTGCCGCAATAAATGTAGCCATTTAGCAGAGTGTTGCAATTTACATGTGTTATCCCAGCTGTATGTATCGGGGTTACATATAATCGTGAATAAACCTCTTCCTGTACCAGACTGTCTATCTTTACAGAAAAACTACCGTTGGCGGTCTGTTCCATTTGTATGGTATCCCCGATACAATGATGATTGTCCTGTTTCGGACAGTACACAACGCACAGTTCGTCTAATTGTATCATTGTGACAGGTATTTTTATGTGTACCTTGAAAGTTATGAATAATATTACCATACCCGTAAGCATTACCATGCATACGAGTGGCATTCCGAATTTGAATAATATAGAATTCATTTGTCAGCCAGTTCCAATTGGTTTTTAATCAGTTTATAATAATAGCCATGCTGTTCCACCAGTTGCCGGTGACAGCCTTGTTCCACTATTCTGCCCTTACGTAGGACTATTATATTGTCCGCCTCGCGTACAGTGCTTAATCTGTGTGCAATGACAATTCTTGTATGTCCCTTGAATTGATACTTTATATTGTCCGTTATTTTCCGTTCATTTTCTGCATCAAGCGAGCTGGTCGCCTCATCCATAAACAGGTATAATGGTGATTTATAGACAGCACGTGCTATCATTATGCGCTGTCGCTCTCCGCCGCTTACTCCTATACCCTCGCTGCCTATCTTCGTCTTGGTCCCTAAAGGCAGAGACTTTATGTATTCATTTAGGCAGGCCGTGTCAATGGCTTCATTCAGACGAGCGTCATCATATTTTTCTCCTAATATAATATTACGGCAGATGGTGTCAGAGAATATGAAATTCTCCTGCATGACAATTCCCGATGCCGTGCGTATACTCCTGGCCGTTAGTTGTGTCAGACTGTCCTCTCCAAAATAAATATGCCCCGATGTCGGTTCGTAGAATTTCAGCAGCAGTTTCAGTAATGTCGTCTTTCCGCTTCCGCTTTCACCTACTATTGCGGTCATCCTGCCGGCAGGTATCACGAACGATACATTCTTAAGGACATCCATCCCATCCGTGCCGGTATATGAGAAAGAGAGGTTCTCAATCCTTATGTCCAGTGGTTTGTCATGTCGTATGCACATATTGTGACAGTTGTCCTCATCGGGACACAGATGTACCTCCTCCGAACGCTCGAGTGATATTTTCGCATCTTGAAACTGCTGCATAAACCCTAACAACTGAGACAGGGGGCCGTCCACCTGTCCCATAACACTGCTTATACTCATCATCATGCCTAACGTCAAATTGTCATTGACCACCTCAGCTGCAATCCAGCAGGTTATGATGATGTTGCGCAATTGCCCGAACAACATATATCCAGTGCCCTGTATCTGACCTATTCTCAATACACGCTTGCTCATCTGGTATTGCCGTTCCTGTACGTCCTTCCATTCGTCGATCTTGAATTTCTCGTATGTATTCAGTTTTATATCTGTTATTCCTGACATAATCTCGTAGCGCTGGTTCTGTATCATACAGTTCAGCCTGAACTGCTCGTAGTCTATAGCCTTGCGCTTGTTGAAGAAATGCCACATCCATAGTATATTCAATACCGTTATGAACAGGTACGCACCTAAAATCATGGGACTGTACCACCCTATAACAGTAAGCAGGATAGGAACGGATACCAGTGAGAAGAAGGTAGAGATGGCACTACCTGTAATGAAATCCTGTAGTCGTCCGTGATCGCCCATACGCTGCTGGTAGTCTCCCACGCTTTTTGTCTCAAAAAAAGTCATAGGCAGTCTCAGTAGTTTTGTGAGATAGTCAGACAGTATGTCTATACTGATGCGTGTGCTCATGTACAGGCTAACCCAGTTCCCTATCATTCCCATTGAGAACGAACCGAGGAAAAAGAATATCTGTGACATCAAAATGGTGACGATGAAGCTCATATCCTTTAGGCCTATACCGTCATCCACCATCACTTGTGTGAGGAATGGCGTTACCAATGACATGATTATTCCAGCAAGCATACCTATGGATGATTGCGTGATTTCCCATTTGTAAGGCCAGGCATAACGTTTGGCAAAACGGATGAAACTGTGTTTCTCTTTGACAGGCTGTTTCTTGTAAAAGGATTCATTGGGCTCAAGAGCTATGACTATCCCCTTTTCTCCATTCCTCCAGTATTCCTCAAAAGATTTTTCAGAGAATACATGCCGTCCGTATGCTGGATTAGCTACATAGTATCGCCATTCCTTATACAGCCAGCTGTATTTTATCTTCTCCAGCACCACGAAATGGTTCTGTTCCCAATGCAGAATGGCGGGCAGGGGACAGTCCTCCCGCAAGGCACTGACAGTCATTTCAAATGTGGCGCTGTCCATGCCTATCTGTTTCAGTGCATCGCGTATACCCGCTATGCTTACCCCCTCGCGTGTGAGGTGGGAGAGGCTGCGCAGATAACTCAGCGGATACAGTTTCCCGTATGCCGATGCCACCATGCGTATGCATGCCGGCCCACAGTCCATGTTGTCAAACTGGCGTGTGAATACCATATACTTCTATTTCTTCTTAGGTGTGAAGTTCAGTCGGTATATCGTGTGCAGCATCACATAGTTAGGCAGCGAGTTTCTCCATGTCTCTGTCTGTCCCTGCGCGTTCACCGTGTGCTGCACATCGCTAAGCTGGTTCAGTATGTCAACTGCGTTGACCTTGAGCACGAGGTTCCCCTTCAGCATCGTCTTTGATAGCGATGCGTTCCACACGCACGTTGTGGTGTTGAGGTTAGAGTCCGTGTATCCCGTTCGTGCCAGCACGTTCATGTCCGTTGCTATCTGCCAGTTGTGCGGCAGGTTCAGTGTCGCGTCCACTCCTCCGTTTATGTTTATCGCGTCAAATCCCTCGAATCCCTCTCTCTTCGATCTGCTGTTATGCCATGTCAGTCCTCCCTGCACTCCCACAGAGTGCTTGCCGAGCTTGCATGTCAGTGACAGCTTCTCCGTCAGTGTCAGGTTGTCCACCTTGCTTAGTGCCAGCTTCTCCGTATCGGTGGCATAGTCCACTGAGTGCACGAAGTCTCCAAAGGTGTTGGCGCTGGCCAGAAACATATTGCCGCGTCCGAATGATATGGTTGAGTATATGTGCGTGTATGCGTTCCAGTTACCGTCCACATTCTCCGCGCGCCATGTGTTGGTACCTGTGGCGCGGTCATAATATTTCGCCTTTGCTATGGCGTCGTCCGTCTGTTTGTAACCCATCAGTATTGCGAATCTGCTCTCGGTCTTCTTATGAAATATATTCAGTAAGATGTTTGTCTCATGTGTCCTTGAGTTGTGCAGGTTTGGGTTCTTCACATAGATGTTCACAGGGTCATGGTCGTTTATTATATTCAGACGTTCGTAGATACTGGGCAGCCCGGTATAGTACTTGTAGTCCAGTGTCATGTTTTTGTACCATATCTCTGTTTCATATTTATATTCCATTTTTAGCTTTGGTGATATGCTGTGCCTGAAGCGTGTCACCGTCGTGTCCATTCCTGCTTTGCTGTACTGCATCCGCTCGTTACTCATGTTGTCCTCCATAGCCAGCATAAACTGGTACTGGTCCTTAATACTCTGCGCGTCAGGTATGTGTCCCAGATATATCTCAACCCCTGGCTTGTATCTGTCAGTGATGTGCCTGGAGTCATGGCTGTTGTTCATGTCTATGTCCAGCATTTCCGGTGATATGGACGATGGCGGCAGCAGCCCCGCTGTGGCACCGTCAGTGAATGTCCACGAGTTCTGTCTCAATATTTCCGGACCGCTTATGTGGCTGCGTCTGTATTCTATTTTTGGCACTATCACCCAGTATGTCATCTCTTTTATCTTGTATGGCCAGTAGTATCGCTGATATTCCGCGGTGGCGTATACTTCCCTGTTCCTGTTTATGTAGTTGGAGTGTTGCAGAATGTCCTCGCCGTCCCCCTTACTGTTTACCACGCGGTTGTATGCCACTCTCTGCTCATCGTCGTAATGATTGTATTTCCATCCGGCGGACAACTCCACATTGTCCGGTGTACCCTTGATCTTTATTGTGGACTTAGCGTCGGCCTGCAGTATCATTCTGTCGTACACTCCAAGTTTATTGCGTCCCAGACGGTTCTGCATGATGCTTCTGTATCGTGATGACTGCCATGACGGTGCGAAGAGCGAGTCCAGCGCCTGCATACGGTACTCCTCCTCCGGTGCCGCTGTCATCTCCACGCTGTTAGTCAGTCGGCTGTAGCTGTTGTGCATATAGTCTATCTGTGGTGTTACCTCCACGTACACATTGTCTCCAGAGTACTGCATACTGTGCTTTGACATCAGGTGCCGCTTTGTGTCCCTGTACTCATCCATCCGTCGTCCGTATATGTCTCCCGCGTCATAGAAACTGACGCTGCTCGTCTTCTCATTCACCACCGGCTTCTCCTCTGTCAGTGTCAGGTCTCCCAGCCACTTGTATTTCCCCTTTACAGCCAGATAGTCCAGTCCGCCCATTATCAGGTTCATCCGTCCGGCCTGTGCCCATCCGCTGTTCCAGTTTCCATCCGCCTTGCCCATCTGTGTGTTTCTGATGTTGTTCGCGTTAAAGAATAGCGCCAGCCTTGACTTTCCGTAGTGTCCTATGCCGAATCCCCTTGCCATATATCTGTCGTCAGGCAGTCCGTAGGCAGCCTCGAGGTTGCTTATTATTCCCTTTGAGTATATCTTCTTCAGCGTCACGTCCATGGTGATATGCTCCCTGCCCATGGACAGAATCTTCCTCTTGTCCTTCAGGTACTCGTCTCGGTCTGCGCGGTCATACACCTTGATGTTCTTTACCGTGTACGCCGGCAGGTTCTGCAGTGCAATCTGCGGGTTGCCAGAGAAGAAGTCCTCACCGTTTACCAGCAGGCTCTCTATCAGTTGTCCGTTCACTCTGATTTCCCCGTCATTAATCTCCGCTCCCGGCAGTTGCTTTACGAGGTCGTTGAGCATGGAACCCTCCGCAAGGTTGAAGGCATCCGCATTGTACACCACAGTGTCCCCTTTGTGCACCATCTTTATGAGGGTGCCGCGCACGGTCACCTCGTCCAGGCTCATCTCGCGCATCTTCCGCATCCTCAGATCATCCAGCATTATGAAGCGGTTGCGCCATGTCGAGATGTTAAATGACATCTGTTCTGTATCATATCCGTCCTTCTTTACTATGATGGTATATTTGCCCGGGCGGTAGTCAAATTCCAATATATAGTTATTGCTTGTAACCCTTGATTCCACGGTCAGAGAGTCATTCCATATAACCTTAAACCCAACACTGTCGAGGCACTCCTCTGTGAAGTTGTCTAATACACGCAGACACGTGGCGATTTTATGTTGGGCGGCTATAGTTTGTGAGATGCAAAGAAGGATTAGGAATAATGTGTATTTCATATCTATGGGGGGGGTGATGGCCAATGGCATCTTTAATAATGCCATTGGCCTGATAAAGTTAAATATTAATGATTATATTAGGAATTAGATTGTGGAGTTGCTGACGGACTCGTTGTTGGAGTACAAGTATTGCATACTTTATTGCAAGAGCAATTAGGTACATTTATTGTCAGACTTTCCGCTTGTATATATACATCTACGGAGCCAAAGCCACCTCTCAATTGTCCTTCTTGATCTGTTCTCAAAGGTACGTAGTCCGAATGGACAAGCTGTACTAAATCTTTCTTTAGTTTCATTTTTGTTTTTTTTAATGGTTAATAATTATGTGATTGCAGCTGCTTGCTCCTCTTTATGATTTGTTTCACCTTTTCTTCCAGTACTGTTTGTTTCATCCTTTCTGTTTGTCCGGCTAAACATCCTACAGGACGATAGTTCTCAAACTTATGTTGACTGCACATCCCATGGCAAATAGGATATATGATACACTGGAAGCAGGTCTCGTTTCCCCATTTCGTGGCATTTCTTCTTGTGTTCTTGTCGTTGAATAATGTATCCCCGTCCTCATTAATGACGCCTTCCGCATTTTCTGAAGAGAAGTCGCGTGCAGTGCAGCGAAACAGGTCGCCATTATAATTAGGGTCTGCTGAATTAATTTCCGGCCACAGACAGAGAGTAGCAGAT
>JAUNOM010000043.1 GCA_030531085.1 Prevotellaceae bacterium
TTTTAGTTTTTTGGGTGTGGGTTTTTGGTTAGCAATGCTGACAAATTCTACTTTAAAGATATAAAAAGAACAACCAACCCCCAAAGACCTACAACCCAAAACCTACAACCTAAAACCATAACTCCAAAGACCTACAACCTAAAACCCACAACCAACAACCATAAACCCAAAAGACCCACAACCTAAAACCATCAACAAAAAACCACAACCCCCAAAGACCTACAACCCAAAACCACTACTCGCCGTAAACCTTCAGCAGCCTGTCCTTCTCTGCCTGCGTAATGGGGACGATAGTGCCATGGCGAGGGGTGAACATTCCCTTTGTCTCTGTATTCTGAACGACCTTGAAAGTCTTCAGATCGTCACTCTTGCAGAACTGGTAATAACCGTTACCGTAACAGTCGTACATCACAATCCATGACTTTCCGTCTATGGTCTGACACACTCCTACTCCTTCAACACCCACGTTTGTCTGGTCCACGTTACCGGGAATACGCTCCCACTGGCTGCCCGCCGCCGTGCCCTTTGGCGCTGTCAGGGTCTTGGAAGTGGCCTGATATATGCCTCGTCCGCCCTCACTCTTATAGAAAAGGTGATAAAGACCGTCAGCAGGATTGAACACTATGTCACCGTCTATTGTGGCAGAACCGTTGTCAAAAAGATACTGTGGCTCGCCTACAAGGTCTGTAAAGTCCTTGTTAACGTATGAATAATATATCTTGTCGAATGAGTCTGAGTCGCTGGTACGCAGTGAATAGAACACCATATAGCGCTTGGCCTGCTTGTCATAGATGGTCTCCGGTGCCCACACCCTTATCACATTACCCCACTGCTTGGGATACTTGGTAGGGAAATTTACAGTGGAATGTGTCCAGTTTATAAGGTCCTTGCTCTTCATTAGCACCATACCGCGGTTGCTGCTCCAGCCAAGATCGGACTTCATGTCGGTGATAACCATGTAGAATGTCTTTCCGTCCTCACCGCGAAGGATATGCGGATCCCTGACACACTGTGTGAAAGCGATAGTGTCACTGCTTATGACAGGTTTGCCACCATTAAGCGGTGTGTAGTTATAACCATCGTCACTAAGCGCATAACAGATCTGTTCCTGCTTGGGAGAGTTTCCTGTGAAATACGTGAAAAGGTACGCTACCTTCTCCTCTACACCCTTGGCCATAGTGCCACTAACGGCCGCGCAGGCCATTATAGATAATAATAGTTTCTTCATTTTAGTTATAGTTTTAATGTATCCTTAATAATATATTATGTGTATGTCTTAATTATCACCTTCCTCACCATTTGTCTTGTCATAATAATCCTCCCACTCTTTCAATGCCTGTTGCCAGTCAGTGGTTGCTGGCAGCATACCGTTCTGCTCCGCATCAATGCGCGCCTGCTCCGCGTCTCTCGCCTTGTCACGCTCACGCTTTGCCTTCATCTCCGCGATAGTGGCATCGTCAAGTATGATGATGGCGCGGCGTTCGATGGCAGCATACAGCTCCTCAAGACCGAAATTCTTGCCCGGCTCATTGAAATCAGAGATATTGAACTCGTAGTTTACACGCAGTTCATGACGGATATTCTTTTGCTTCAGACGGTTGGCCCTTGTCTTTAACTTCAGCAACTTAGCTATCTCGAATATCTCGCTCTGTGAATATTTGTTTCTACCCATGGTTTCTCTTAATATAAATAAGGTAAGAATATTAATACAGTAACAGCAGACCGGCAAAGGCCGCGTATACTATCATGCGTATAGGATGTACCTTCACCATCTTGACACCAACGAAAGTCATGATGAAAATGAATATGGACACTCCAAAATGCCATGGAGACTCCACTGGAGAATAGAAGTTCTCCTCGTTGCACAGCATCAGTGTGGCGGCGGCAAGAAGTCCCACCACGGCAGGACGCAGCCCCGTGAACACGCTCTGTACGATAGGGGATTTCATGTGTTTAAGGAACATCTTGCTGATGAGAAGCATCATGATGAACGACGGGAGCATCAAGGCAAAGGTGGCGGTAATGCTGCCTGCCATACCAAGCAGCACACTGTCAGTAGCATGATGCACTGCGGCGTAACCGCAATAGGTGGCGCTGTTGATGCCTATCGGGCCCGGTGTCATCTGTGATATGGCTACAATGTTGGTGAACTCTGCGGAGGTTATCCAGTGATGGTTTACGACAACCTCGTGCTGTATCAATGACAACATACCGTAGCCACCACCGAAACCGAATGCTCCTATCAGGAAAAAAGTATAGAATAGCGTCAGAAATAGCATCGTCAGAGATTTTATTCGCTTGGTTTAAGGAACTGTCCGTACAGATAACCGCCCAGTCCTGCAGCGAGGATGATATAGATAGGGTTAACGCCAAGCAGCCATATCAGCATGGCAGAGGCCACTGGTATCCAGCAGTTGATAAGACTTACACCGGCACTCTTTGTCATATTCCATGTGGGAATGGCAAGAAGAGCCACCACAGCAGGACGGATTCCTGCAAACATAGCGGCAACCCATGGCACATTCTGAAAGTTACGGAAGAACATGGCAATGGCAAGTATGATGATAAGTGATGGCAACGCAGTGCCTAAAGCGGTAACGATTGCACCCGGAACGCCACGCAGCCGGTAGCCAATGAATATGGATATGTTTATCGCGAACACCCCGGGACAAGACTGTGCCACGGCAATAAGGTCCGTGAACAGAGTCCTATCTATCCACTGTCTCTTGTTAACCACCTCCGCCTCTATAAGCGGTATCATGGCATAACCTCCACCAATGGTGAACAAGCCTATACGGAAGAATGTTAGAAACAGACTCTTCATATACCTATATAATATGAAAGTCCCTCACCACTGCACCGGAAAGCGCAGGGAGTAAGGGACTTCTTCTTTCTATGATATGCTATACGCATACCGCATTATCCATATCTTTGGAGTTTACTTATTATTCTCTATCCACAGACGTGCATTGACAAAAGCCTCATGCCATGGTGTAACCTCGTCCGTAAGACGGCGTGACTCGGGATAATAGCCACACTGCCACGGGAACTGTGTACGCTCCGGATGTGGCATAATGGCAAGATGACGGCCGTCCTTTGATGCTATTGCCGCAACATCATAACATGAACCGTTTGGATTGGCAGGATACTCGCTGTGGTTATACTTTGCTGCGATGTTATATTCGCCCTCTGCAAGCGGCAGGTTAAACTTGCCCTCACCGTGCGCTACCCATACACCAATCTTCTTACCGCTAAGTGAACCCATCATGACTGTGTTGTTCTGCGGTATGGAAAGGGTCACGAATGTGGACTCGAACTTATGAGAGTCATTGTGCAACATCTCCGCATAGTCCTTGGCATTAGTTACAGAATGGTCGTTGTTAAGCAGTCCCAGCTCAACCATAAGCTGGCAACCGTTACATACACCGAATGATAATGTATCCTTACGTGCATAGAACTTATCCAGAGCCTCCTTGGCCTTAGGGTTATAAAGGAATGCACCTGCCCATCCCTTTGCAGAGCCAAGCACGTCAGAATTAGAGAAACCGCCACAGAAAGCGACAAGGTTCACATCCTCAAGTGTCTCGCGTCCTGTGATAAGGTCGGTCATAGTGACATCCTTTACATCAAAGCCTGCCATGTAGAATGAGTATGCCATCTCTCGCTCCGAGTTCGTTCCCTTCTCTCGGATGATAGCCGCAACAGGGCGATTTGCCTCCGGACGTGGTGTGATTGTGAGCGGAGCGCCGTCGAGAGTCCACTCAACGGGTATGCTCTTATAGTTTGCGTAACGCTCGGCAGCCTTGCCATTGAAGCTCTGTCTGCGGTCAAGCAGATAGGAAGTCTTATACCATACATCACGCATCTCGTCGATATCGAACTCGAGTGTCAGCTCACGGTTTGCGATTTCAGCATTAGGCACGGACGCATTGCTCTGATGACGGCGTATAGTCAGCTTGCGTTCCTGCTGCGGCACGCCAATCTTCGCATATCCAACACCGGCATCCTCAAGCACTTTCTTTACCTTTGGTGCATCTGAATCGCTAACCTGTATGATGACACCGGGGTTCTCTGCGAACAGAACTTTAACGATATCGTCCCCGTTCACCTTGTCAAGGTTGAGGGAAAGGCCTCCCTTTGTATTGGCAAACGTCATCTCAAGCAGAGCGGTTATAAGTCCTCCGGCTGAGATGTCATGTCCTGCAAGCACCAATCCTTCATCAACAAGTTTCTGAACAGCGAGGAACGCGTCACGGAAGTATTCCGCATTCTTCACTGTTGGCACGTCAGAACCAACCTTACCCTGTGTCTGTGCAAACGCAGAACCGCCCAATTGAAGCTCGTCAAACGAGAAGTCTATGTGGTAAAGGCGTGAAGCCTTAACGTCCTTAATAACAGGTGAGACGACTTTACGAACGTCTGACACCTCGCCTCCGGCACTGACAATGACGGTACCTGGGGCTATTATCTTCTTTCCATCAGGGTATTTCTGCGTCATGGACAATGAGTCCTTACCTGTAGGCACATTTATCTGCAACTCACAGCAGAAGTCTGACAATGCTTTCACTGCCGTATACAGACGCGCATCCTCACCTTCCTGGGCACGGCAAGGCCACATCCAGTTAGCGCTAAGGGATATACTGTCCATTCCTTCCGCCATAGGCGCCCAGACAAGATTAGTCAATGCCTCTGCAACAGACAGCACACTACCGGCCGCCGGGTCTGCAAGCGCAGCCTGTGGGGCGTGTCCTATGGAGGTGGCAATGCCCTTACGTCCCTTATAGTCAAGAGCTACCGCGCCGCAATCAGACAATGGCAGCTGCAGTTCTCCCTGGCATTGCTGGCGCGCCACACGTCCTGTCACAGAACGGTCCACCTTATTTGTCAGCCAGTCCTTGCAGGCAACGGCCTCAAGCTGCAATACATTCTTTATATATTCCGCAACCGTTGCATTGAGAGTTGTGCTTGAAGACAGGCCGGAAAGGTCATAAGTAGCCACGGCATAGTCACGCCTTACGGTCTTGTCCACCATGTAAGTCTTTGGCGAAGAGCCAAACATCTGCTCCACGGCAAGGTCAAACGGCCTTACTCCATCAGCCTGTTCAAAGGCGAAACGGTGGTCTCCCGTGGTCTCACCGACAGTGTACATCGGCGCGCGCTCACGGTCCGCAATCTTCTGAACGTGCTCTATGGCAGCCTCATCAATAAGCAAGCCCATCCTCTCCTGTGACTCATTGGCTATTATTTCCTTTGCAGAAAGGGTCTTATCACCTACAGGCAGCTTGTCCATGTGTATAAGTCCACCGCACTCTTCAACAAGCTCTGACAGGCAGTTAACGTGTCCCGCGCTGCCGTGATCGTGTATGGAGACGATAGGATTGCTATCCTCCTCGCCCAGAGCACGTATGACATTGTATGCACGCTTCTGCATTTCCGGGTTGGCACGCTGTACAGCATTCAGCTCTATACCACTGGAATAGCGTCCCGTCTCAACAGATGACACAGAGCCGCCGCCCAGTCCTATGCGGTAATTCTCACCACCCATGACTACAACCTTATTGCCTGCCTGTGGTTCTCCTTTCAGACAGTCGCGCTCTATACCATAGCCTACACCGCCAGCCAGCATTATCACCTTGTCATACGCATACTGTTCCTGCTTCTCCTCATGCTCGAATGTCAGCACAGAGCCACAGATCAGCGGCTGACCGAACTTGTTTCCGAAGTCCGATGCGCCATTGGAAGCCTTGATAAGAATCTGCTCCGGCGTCTGATACAGCCACTGACGCACGGGCAATATCTTCTCCCAAGCCTGACAATCCTTATCACTGCTCCATGCAGGAGTATTCGCCGGCTGACACGGATTTACCGCATCCTGCTCGTTCTTACGCGGATATGATGTCATATACACAGCCGTTCCGGCAATAGGCCATGAGCCTACACCACCGCCCATACGGTCACGTATCTCACCGCCCGTACCCGTTGCAGCTCCGTTAAACGGCTCCACAGTAGTAGGGAAGTTGTGTGTCTCCGCCTTCAGGGATATGACACTCTTCACATTCTTTATTTTATAGAAGTCCGGCTTGCTGTGATCCGCAGGCGAGAACTGCTCAATCTCCGGTCCTGATGAGAACGCCACATTATCCTTATACGCAGAGAGTATCTTGTTAGGGTTCTCCTTTGTCGTCTTCTTTATCATCTGGAAGAGGCTTGATTCCTTCTCCTCACCGTCGATGATAAACGTTCCTCCGAATATCTTATGGCGGCAATGCTCCGAGTTTATCTGTGCAAATCCGAATATTTCAGAGTCTGTCAGCGGCCTGCCAAGCTGTCCCTCCACCTTGTGCAGATACTCTATCTCCTCGGCAGAAAGTGCAAGTCCCTCCTTTTCATTATACTCCTCAAGACTCTCCACGTGCTTTATAGGCTCCGGCTTGATGTTAACCGTAAACACATCCTGGTTCAGTCCGTTGTACATACGCTGCAGCATCGGATCATGATCAGCGTCGGCAGAGCTGACAGGGAAGTATTCCTCTATGCGCGTTATGCCTTTAAGCGACATATTCTGGGTTATTTCCACGGCGTTAGTGCTCCATGGCGTAATCATTTCACGGCGCGGACCTACGAAGTATCCGTCAATACTTTGTGCATCAAGCTGTGTGGCATTGCCATAAAGCCAGCACAATTCCTGTGTCTCCTGCTCACTCGGCTGGTGGTTTATCTCAGTCGCAATGATGTGGTCTGAAGGTGTCTTGAAGAAAAGAACCATAATTATTTTCTGTATTTGTTTATTTTGTTATCTCCTTTTAGTGTAACATTATTGTATGCAAAGGTAAGGATAATTTCTGAATAAAACAAAAAATATTGCCTTTTTTGCACATTTTGATGGTTTTATCACCACACAAAAGTTAAACGCCAACCACGCCACACACCTCTGTCACAATCATGCGCTACAGCCCACACATATCAATTTTTAGGCATTCATTATGAAGAAAAGCCCTAAAAGGTTCGTTTTTCTAAGGAAAAAGCAGTAATTTTGCACCCGATTTATTTATTCTTTAAGAAGATGCAGGATATTAGAAACATTGCCATTATAGCGCACGTGGACCACGGAAAGACCACTCTCGTGGACAAGATGATGCTGGCGGGTAAGCTTTTTCGCGAAGGACAGAACAACTCTGACCAAGTATTGGACGCCAATGACCTCGAACGCGAACGGGGCATAACAATACTTTCCAAGAACGTCTCCATAAACTGGAAAGGCACAAAGATTAACATAATAGACACTCCGGGACACTCTGACTTCGGAGGAGAGGTGGAGCGCGTGCTCAATATGGCCGATGGCTGCATACTGCTGGTGGACGCTTTTGAGGGTCCCATGCCACAAACACGCTTCGTTTTGCAAAAGGCACTGCAGATAGGTCTAAAGCCTATCGTGGTGGTTAACAAGGTCGACAAGCCCAACTGCCGCCCGGAAGAGGTGTACGAGATGGTCTTTGACCTGATGTTCTCGCTCAACGCGACAGAGGACCAGCTCGACTTCCCCGTCATATACGGCTCTGCAAAGAACGGATGGATGGCAGAAGACTACAACACTCCTACCGACAACATAGACTATCTGCTTGACAAGATTGTCGAGGTAATACCCAAACCGGAAATGCTGGAGGGCACACCACAGATGCTTATCACATCCCTTGACTACTCAAACTATACTGGCCGAATAGCCGTTGGCCGCATACACCGCGGCACATTGAGGGAAGGAATGAACGTAACCATATCACACCGTGACGGCTCCAAGGAGAAAACAAAAATCAAGGAGGTGCACGTGTTTGACGGAATGGGCCACTCTAAGGTAGAGGAGGCACAGAGCGGAGACATCTGTGCAATAATAGGACTGGAGAAATTTGAGATTGGTGACACCATCTGCGACTATGAAAACCCGGAGCCGCTGCCACCTATCGCCATCGACGAGCCTACCATGTCCATGCTATTCACAATCAACGACTCCCCCTTCTTCGGCAAGGAAGGCAAATTCGTAACATCACGTCACATCAGCGACCGCCTGCAGAAGGAGCTGGAGAAGAACCTGGCACTGCGCGTAGAGCAGTTTGAAGACTCCACAGACAAGTGGATAGTGTCGGGCCGCGGCGTGCTGCACCTGTCCGTACTTATCGAGACTATGCGCCGTGAAGGATACGAATTACAGGTGGGACAGCCACAGGTTATATATAAGGAGATAAACGGTGAGAAGTGCGAACCTGTCGAGGAGCTCACCATTAACGTACCTGAAGAGTTCGCGTCAAAGATGATAGACATGGTGACACGCCGCAAGGGCGAGATGACTTCAATGGAGAACCAGGGAGAGAGAGTGAACATTGAGTTCGACATACCATCGCGCGGCATCATCGGTCTGCGCACCAACGTGCTGACAGCAAGCCAGGGCGAGGCCATCATGGCACACCGCTTCAAGGAGTACCAGCCATTCAAGGGCGAGATAGTGCGCCGCCTCAACGGCTCCATGATAGCCATGGAGACAGGCAATGCCTACGCCTACTCCATAGATAAGCTGCAGGACCGCGGCAAGTTCTTCATCGATCCGGGCGAGGATGTATATATGGGCGAAGTGGTAGGTGAGCACGTTCACGACAACGACCTTGTCATAAACGTAACCAAAGCCAAACAGCTCACCAACACACGTGCGTCCGGTTCTGACGACAAGGCACGCATCATTCCGCGCACCATACTCTCACTGGAGGAGGCTCTGGAATACATCAAGGCGGACGAGCTGGTGGAGGTGACTCCGAAATCCATGCGTATGCGCAAGATTATACTTGACCACCTGGAGAGGAAGAGGGCCAACAAGGAATAATACAGTAAAAATCAAAGTGTCACAAAAACGCCCTGTTTTGTGACACTTTGATTTTTTGCACCCTCATCAGAATCGCGTAGAAATCAGCAAACGCATTCCTGCTCCCGTACACGCGATTCTCGCGGATTTAGCTAACACATTAATATTCTGTAACTTACAAAAAGCGCTTGTGTTTTTGCATAGGAACTCCACTGCAAAAGCTATGCTTTTACACTGCAATCAGGCATTAATTAGTGTTCGCTGAATAATTCATATCACTCTGATATTTAGGTTTTTATAG
>JAUNOM010000027.1 GCA_030531085.1 Prevotellaceae bacterium
ATCACTGTTTCTTTGCTATGCCAGTGTAACGCGGCGAATGCTGCGGTTCTGCATCCCCGAAAACAAATAAAAAACATTAAAAAAGACTTTTGCGAAATCATTCTTTATTCTTCATTCTTCGTTTTTCTTTTTTATTTGTAACTTTGCAAAAAATCAATATAAGCGCTTGTGAATATGATGGACAGCTTCAAACAAAACAACTTTAGACGCCTGCCTGAGGGCATTCAGTCATTTGAAATGATAAGAAAGGGCAACTACGTCTATGTTGACAAGACAGACTTGGTATGGCATCTGGCAAACGGCCGGATGTTTAACTACCTCAGTCGCCCGCGTCGCTTCGGCAAGTCACTGCTTGTCGACACACTTCGCTGTTACTTTGAGGGAAGGAAAGAACTCTTTGAGGGTCTGAAGATAATGGAGCTGGAAAAGGAATGGAAGGTTAGTCCCGTTATTCGCTTTGACATGAGCAACGCCGGAGCCTCGGCGGAAGACATGAACAGTTACTTTAACTCCACATTCAGAAGGCTGGAGCACGACTATAACGTGAGGACTTTCGATGGGGACGGGCTTGTCGCACGCTTTGAGAATATCCTCCGCACCGCAAGCGGTGAGGGCGAGAACCCCGTGGTGATACTTATAGACGAGTATGACTCACCATTGCAGCACTCTTGGCACACCCCGGAGCATGAGGCTTGTACGGCAATATACAGAAAAATGTTTGCCTTGCTGAAGTCATGCACACTATATGAGCGTTTCGTGTTTCTGACAGGCATCACCAAGTTCACACAAATCTCACTTTTCTCTGTACTGAACAACCTTACCAACGTAAGTTTCATGCCCCAGTATGCAGCCATCTGCGGCATCACCGAGCAGGAAATCCACGACAATTTCATGCCCGAGATAGAGGCTATGGCAATACATGACGGCGAGACAGCTGACGGTGTCTTTGCAAAGCTGAAGCACAATTACGACGGATATCATTTCAGTGACAAGAATATGGTGGACATATACAATCCCTTTAGCCTCGTCACTTCTCTCGCGCAGTTGCGGATAGGCAACTACTGGGTATCCTCTGGAGCCACGTCGATGCTGCCCAAGTTTGTTGAGGATTTGGAATTGAAAATCAAAGACATGGAAGCCATCCCTGTAGACAAGAGCATTTTGGAGAGTTCCGATGTCACAGGCGGCGCGGAACTGTTTCTCTATCAGTCGGGATATCTCACCATCAGAAATTTCAACAGTCTCGATTACATACTTGGCATTCCCAATAACGAGGTGCGCCAGGCACTGTATGCTGTGGTAATCCCGGCGCTGACCCTTCGCAGCCAGAAATTATATTAGGTTTAGTAAGGCTTTTATGGGATGTCATTTAGATTTAGTCCCACAGATTGAACCATCATAAAAAACTATTAATATCAAATGGAATGACTGTTTAAGCGATGGAGTCTTCATGATAATAATAGTTAAATAATAATAAAAAAGATGGAGATAGAGTGCGATTTGTTAATATTAATTAGGTAAATTCAGAAAAAAGTAGTACCTTTGCACCCCGAAAGGCTAAATATGGCCTTGTGATAGCATGGCTATAGCCATTTAATGTGTTGAATACAAATAAAATAATATATAATTAAAAACTAAAAAAGAAATGCCTACAATTCAACAATTGGTAAGAAAAGGCAGACAGGTACTTGTAGACAAGAGCAAGTCACCAGCTTTGGACTCATGCCCTCAGCGTCGTGGTGTGTGCGTGCGTGTGTATACAACTACCCCTAAGAAGCCTAATTCGGCTATGCGTAAGGTAGCCCGTGTTCGTCTGACGAACTCAAAAGAAGTTAACTCCTACATCCCAGGTGAGGGCCACAACCTTCAAGAGCACTCTATTGTGCTGGTGCGTGGCGGACGTGTTAAGGACCTCCCAGGTGTACGTTATCACATCGTGCGCGGCACTCTTGATACAGCAGGTGTGGCCAACCGCACACAGCGCCGTTCAAAGTACGGAGCTAAGCGTCCTAAGGCTGGCAAGAAGTAAGCCTTGGTGAGAGAAAGGAAACAAAAACAACAAAGTTAACGTTTTGCTGATTGTTAAGACGAAAGGTTGAGTAAATGCCCAGGTGTGGGCGTTGAAGATACGTAAGGACAAGACAACCTCAGCAAGATTATTAAAGACTAAAATGAGAAAAGCAAAACCAAAGAAGCGTGTGATCCTTCCAGATCCCGTTTACAATGACCAGAAAGTGTCAAAGTTCGTTAACCATCTGATGTATGATGGCAAGAAGAACACCTCTTATCAGATTTTCTATGCTGCTCTGAACACAGTGGGTGAGAAGATGCAGAACGAGGAGAAGTCAGCTCTCGAGATATGGAAGCAGGCTCTTGACAACATCACTCCGCACGTGGAGGTGAAGAGCCGCCGTATCGGTGGTGCCACTTTCCAGGTGCCTACAGAGATTCGTCCGGACCGCAAGGAGTCCATCTCAATGAAGAACCTTATCGCCTTCGCACGCAAGCGTGGCGGCAAGGGCATGGCAGACAAGCTCGCTGCAGAGATAATGGACGCCTACAACAACCAGGGTGGTGCCTACAAGCGTAAGGAGGATATGCACCGTATGGCCGAGGCTAACCGTGCGTTCGCACATTTCCGTTTCTAATTATTTATTAATAAGGAGGAAAAGAAATGGCTAAACACGATTTGCACATGACACGTAATATCGGTATCATGGCCCACATCGATGCCGGTAAGACAACAACATCAGAGCGTATCCTGTTCTATACAGGTAAAACACACAAGATAGGTGAGACTCATGACGGCAGCGCTACCATGGACTGGATGGCGCAGGAGCAGGAGCGTGGTATCACTATCACATCTGCCGCCACCACATGTTTCTGGAACTACCTTGGCAACCAGTACAAGATAAACCTGATCGACACCCCGGGACACGTGGACTTCACCGCAGAGGTGGAGCGTTCTCTCCGTGTGCTGGACGGCGCCGTTGCCACATACTGTGCTGTAGGTGGCGTAGAGCCACAGTCTGAGACTGTATGGCGTCAGGCCGACAAGTATAATGTGCCACGTATCGGTTACGTTAACAAGATGGACCGTTCCGGTGCCAACTATTATGACGTGGTGAAGCAGATGAAGGAAGTGCTCGGCGCTAACCCTATCAGCCTCTGCTGCCCTATCGGTGCTGAGGAGAACTTCAAGGGTCTCGTTGACCTTGTTAAGATGAAGGCTATCTTCTGGCATGACGAGACAATGGGTGCGGACTATGACATCGAGGACATCCCTGCCGATATGGTGGACGAGTGCAACGAGTGGCGTGACAAGCTCCTGGAGTCTGCTGCCGAGTTTGACGAGGCTCTCATGGAGAAGTATTTCGAGGATCCTTCAACTATCACAGAGGAGGAGATCATCGCTGCCATCCGTAAGGGTACTCTCGCACTTCAGTGTGTGCCTATGCTCTGCGGCTCTTCATTCAAGAACAAGGGTGTGCAGACCATGCTTGACTATGTATGTGCGCTGCTCCCTTCACCAATGGACACAGAGAACATCATCGGTACCAATCCTAATACAGAGGAGGAAGAGGACCGCAAGCCGTCAGAGGCAGAGCCAACATCTGCCCTTGCGTTCAAGATTGCCACTGACCCGTATGTAGGCCGTCTGGTATTCTTCCGCGTTTACTCCGGTAAGGTGGAGGCCGGCTCATACGTTTACAACCCACGCTCTGGCAAGAAGGAGCGCGTGAGCCGCCTGTTCCAGATGCACTCAAACAAGCAGAACCCTGTGGACGTTATCAGTGCTGGTGACATCGGTTCTGGCGTAGGCTTCAAGGATATCCGCACAGGTGACACACTCTGTGACGAGGAACATCCTATCGTGCTGGAGTCCATGACCTTCCCTGACACTGTGATATCCATCGCAGTGGAGCCAAAGTCACAGGCTGACATCGCAAAGCTGGACAATGGTCTCGCAAAGCTGGCCGAGGAGGATCCTACATTCACCGTGCGTACAGACGAGCAGTCAGGTCAGACAGTCATCTCTGGTATGGGTGAGCTTCACCTTGATATCATCATCGACCGTCTGAAGCGTGAGTTCAAGGTAGAGTGTAATCAGGGTAAGCCACAGGTTAACTATAAGGAGGCCATCACTAAGGAGGTTAACCTCCGTGAGGTGTACAAGAAGCAGTCCGGTGGTCGCGGTAAGTTCGCTGACATCATCGTTAATGTTGGTCCTAAGGACGAGGACTACAAGGAGGGCGACCTTCAGTTCATTAATGAGGTCAAGGGCGGTAACGTGCCTAAGGAGTTCATACCTGCAGTGCAGAAGGGCTTCCAGGACTGTCTGAAGAGCGGTGTGCTCGGCGGCTATCCTGTAACAGGCCTGAAGGTGACACTTATCGATGGTAGCTTCCACCCGGTTGACTCTGACCAGCTTTCATTTGAGCTTGCTGCACGCAATGCCTTCAAGAACGCTTGTCCTAAGGCAGGTCCGGTGCTCATGGAGCCTATCATGAAGGTGGAGGTTGTTACTCCAGAGGAGAGCATGGGTGACGTTATCGGTGACCTTAACAAGCGCCGTGGCATGGTACAGGGCATGGATGAGGCTCGTAGCGGTGCGCGCATCGTGAAGGCCATGGTGCCACTGGCAGAGATGTTCGGTTACGTGACAGCGCTCCGTACCATCACATCTGGCCGCGCCACTTCATCTATGGAGTATGACCACCATGAGGCTGTGTCAAGCTCTATAGCAAAGGCTATCCTTGAGGAGACAAACGGTCGCGCAGACCTCGTATAATAGATAACAATGAGGACAGGAGCACGTGAGCAAATGACTCTTTACGTGCTTCCTGCCTCGTACTATTTTAATATTCACTAATAAACAAAGACAGAAAATGAGTCAGAAAATCCGTATCAAGCTCAAGTCTTACGACCACACTCTCGTTGACAAGTCAGCCGAGAAGATTGTTAAGGCTGTAAAGGCTACAGGCGCTATCGTCAGTGGACCAATTCCACTCCCTACACATAAGCGCATTTACACTGTGAACCGCTCTACCTTCGTTAACAAGAAGAGCCGTGAACAGTTCCAGCTCTCAGACTACAAGCGTCTGATAGACATCTACAGTTCAACAACCAAGACAATCGACGCTCTCATGAAGCTCGACCTTCCTTCTGGTGTTGAGGTAGAGATTAAGGTGTAGTTTAACTCCCTTTGTGGGAAGCTATAAGGTATAAAGGCCACAACCGTGACATCTGCGGTTGTGGCCTTTTTTAGTTATGGCCAGAAGATTTCAGCCGAAACGCTTGGCTGTTACACTGAAAAATCCTAATTTTGCAATGTGACACCCTAAAACTAATAACTAACCACCTCCTTGTAACCTAAATGAATAAGTCCGTTATAATCATACTACTCCTTCTATATTCTATCTGCGGTTATGCGGATTGCATCGACTCATTGGAGTTGAGCATACGCAATAATCCGCAGATACAGGAGAAGGTGTATATACATACGGACAACCAGTGCTATTATCTTGGCGACACCTTGTGGTATAAGGCTTATGTTACCCGTGCTGATGATTTGCGGCCTACGGACATTAGCCGTATACTTTATGTGGAGCTGCTCACCCCTGACGGTTATCTTGTGGAGCGGCAGCAGTTGCGTTTGCGGAGAGATGGCAGTGCAAAAGGTCAGTTCGCCTTGAAAGACAGTCTCTATTCTGGGTACTATGAGTTGCGTGCATACACACGGTGGCAGCTTAACTTTAATGTGACGCATAAGAAGTATTACAGTATAAACCGCCATGTGTTCTACAGAAAAGATTTTGAACGTGATTATTTCCGTGATTATGAAGGGCTGTACTCACGTGTGTTTCCTGTATATGAGAAACCGGACACCATTGGTGACTATGCGGATAAACGCATAATACCACGCCCCAAGCAACGTATATATGTGGATAAGCTGAAACTAAATGTCGCCTTCTTTCCGGAAGGGGGACAGCTGGTGCAGGGCTTGCCATGCCGAATGGCTTTTGAGGTGACGGACCAGAACGGAGCGGCTGTTGATATAACCGGCTGTTTGGACAATGGACAGGTGTTGCGAACAGAGTACTTGGGGCGTGGCACCGTTGTTGTCACACCGGATGAACAGAGAATGAAGGCACACTTTGAATGGGCAGGAAAGGAGTATTCCTTTAAGCTGCCGCGGGCTGTGATGGCAGGGTGCGCGATTATGTACAGTCACAGTGATGGCATACTGCACTGCAGGGCAGTGGGTAAAAGGATAGCAGCCGTGTCGATAGCCTGCCGTGGTAGGGTCAGCAACTTTATAAGAGTAAAGGGAGAGGGGGATTCTCTTGTATTGAATGTTAAGGGAATGGGCCTGCCCACAGGGGTTAATGACATCGTGGTATACGATGATTATGCAAACCCTATAGCCGCAAGGCAGATATTCGTGAACAACAATGATGTTGGGGTAGAGTTGAGTGCCAGTCTGATGAAGGCAGGTACAGATACTGTTATAGAACCTTATCGGACTACGGTTGGGCCGTACGATGCTGTGACAGTGTCAGTAAATAGTGGAGAAAGTGGAAGGAAACAGTTGAGGAGTGTCACTGTATCTGTTCGCGACACGAGAAGTGATGAGTGCACGTATGATGATGGTAACATTCTTACAGACATGATACTTGCAGGAGACCTAAAGGGTTTTGTGGCAAATCCGGAATATTATTTCAATGGCATTGACGATAAGCGCCAGCGGCATCTGGATATGCTGATGATGGTGCAGGGGTGGCGCAAGTATGGCAGGAGGGAGAAGATACGATATGATCCGGAAAGGACCCTGACGTATGAGGGATGTGTGTTCAAGACCCCGGACAACCTAAAGCTGTCAAATGACATAGGAGTTGAGGATCTGTCTGATATGAACAGTGAGGAAAGCAGTATGGAAAAGGAGACTGATGATATAGTGAATAAGGCGAGGAGTGAGGCTGAGTCATCAGGAATATACGGCCGTGCTGATACTCAAGACAGTGATGACGAGGAGGAATTCACACCGGAAGAGTTTACAACGGAGCAGCAGATAAGTAGTGGAGTGTTGAACAGGAAGAATGATAAATTATGGAAAAAGGAGATTATAGTGGAGGCAGAGCTGATAAAAGACGGATATGTTGCCAGTGTATCATTGAGGCCAGACTCCAAAGGACACTTCGTGTTCCAGATACCGGAATATTATGGACAGGCCGTTTTGTTCGTTACAGCCTATCAGCGCAAGGACTCTCTGAAGGAAAGTCTGGTAAGTCGTGGCAATGAAGAGTTTGGGGTCATGGAGTATCCGGACCTGTATGTGAAGAGGGACTGGTTCTTTCCTAACTTTATTTCTCCCTATTCATGGTTTCAGACTCATACACCGGAAATGCCGTTGGATACATATAGTGATGTTTTTTCAGAAGAAGAGACAGACAGTGTGGCGGCTTCAGTGGTTTTGGATAACTTTACAGTCCGGAAATTCAGAAGGACCAAACTTGCTCTGCAATATGACAAACCTGCAATAAGAAAGGATGCCTATGACTTATATAACGATGTTACGGACTGCGGACTGTCATACGGTACATTCACTGTTGAATTTCCTCTACAGGCTGCTACGTTTATGTTCGGATATCTTGGTATGCCTATAGACTTTAAGGTTAGGGGAACGGTGGATGGCATCACCTATTACACCAACTATCCTTCTAACCCTTATGTAACAAAAAAGGAGAAAACAAGACCTCTTTCTTTAGTACTTCTAAGAGCCTGTAATGACTTAAGCAGGATAAAAGACTTCTGTTTGCTGTCAGATTATGACAAGCGTGCTGACACACGCCTGCAAATAGGAACGGGTATAGAGGACATTACAACGAACATAATACCAGTGTCGGATGAAGGAAGACGGTATGTCTATAAGGCGCGCCGTTATATTTATCCGGGATATGCCGTGGCAGAGGAGTTCTATTCGCCAGATTATTCTAAGGCCAGGCCAACAGAGCCCGTAGACTATCGCCGTACTCTGTATTGGAATCCAGATGCAAAACTAAATTCTGACGGTCAGTTTTCCACCATAATATATACGGGCTCGCGTGAGTGCCGCATAAGTGTGAATGCCTGCGGAGTGGGGGCCGACGGCCGGATTTATTATACGGGCAGCAGGAAAGATTAGTGCAGCATCCGTATCTTTCGCACAAAACCATCCCAAAAGCTATCAGATTGCCTTGTAATCAGATAGCTTTTACCTTGTAATTTGATAGATATTGCAAGGTAATCAGATAGATATTACAAGGTGATTTGATAGCTTTTGCAGTGCCGTAGTTGAATTTTCCAATCATTAGAAATCCCATATGGTTGATGTTTATTGTGGAATATTCGTTTAACAATTTTCTAACCCGAACTTTGAGATTATTGTCCGGATGTATGTTGTCCTGCAAATACGCGAGGCAATATAATTGTGTATAAAGTTTATTTGGGCGAATACGAATACGTTAAGTCAGTATATGCCTTTTAGTCACTTTTTGCGAAAAAATGTAAAAATAATTGGAGTATCAAATATAATTCACTATTTTTGCAGAAACAAACTTCCGATAATGTTACTTATTATATATGTCACCAGAAGAAAAAGCGCGTTTAGTGATAGATGAAAAACTCAACCAAGCTGGTTGGGTTGTTCAAGATATGAAAGACTTTAATCGTTACGCATCATTGGGTGTGGCTGTCAGAGAGTACAGGACAAATGATGGTGACGAGGTGGACTATGCCCTTTTTGTTGAAGGAGAACCTGTTGGGCTCATTGAAGCAAAGGCAGAAGAAGAGGGCGTCCATTTGTCGTCAAAGGCAAGTGAGCAGAATCTCCGGTACGTCAAGTCTGGGTTAAAGGGAAACTATGATAAAAAGGATATGCGCTTTATCTATGAAGCCACAAACATAATCATTGAATTCACAGATTTGCGTGATCCCAAACCTCGCCTAAGGACTATCTATAATTTCCACCGTCCCGAAAGTTTGTTGGAACTTATAAAGGATTACAAATATAATGGCAATAAGACATTGCGGGGAAGGATGCAGGAATTTCCTGATTTACCCAAAGCAAACTTCCGCCAGTGTCAGACCACAGCAATCACACAACTGGAGCAATCCTTTTCCAACAACAACCCTCGTGCCTTAATCCAAATGGCAACTGGTGCGGGCAAGACTTTCACGGCAATCACCAACACCTATCGTTTGCTTAAATTTGCGAAGGCTAAACGTGTGTTGTTTTTGGTTGACACTAAAAATCTTGGAGAACAGGCAGAGCGTGAGTACAAAAATTTCCAGCCATACGACAGCACATCCAAATTAAGTGAGCTATACAATGTCCAGCGCATTCAAACCTCGAATATACCAACCGAAACAAAAATTTGTATCTCCACCATCCAACGAGTATATTCCATGCTCCGTGGTGAGATTGACAAGTTCGTAGATGATGCAGATGAAGAATCAGGCAGCGTATATAATGGCTCGCCACGCGAAGTCACATACAACAAGACATATCCGCCGGAATTCTTTGATGTGATCATCATTGATGAGTGTCACCGTTCCATATACAATCTTTGGAGACAGGTGCTTGATTACTTTGACGCTTTTCTTGTTGGATTGACAGCCACGCCCAACAAAGACACTTTTGCCTTCTTTAATCAGAATGTGGTGAGCGAATACACCCATGAGCAAGCCGTAAACGACGGAGTGAATGTTGGCGCTTTTGGTACTTTTGTCATAGAGACCAAAAAGTCAAAGCAAGGAGGTATGATTGCCTCTATCAACCAAAAAATAGAGGTGCGTGACAAACGTACTCGTCTTCAGAAATGGGAATCTGCCGATGAAGAAATTTCTTATGTTGGAAAGGAATTGGATAACTCTGTGGTAAATAAATCACAGATACGTTTGATATTGCAGACCTTCAAGGCCAACTGGCAAAAGTGGGAATATTTCAAGGATAGAAAGGAACTGCCCAAGACGCTGATATTTGCCAAAAACGACAGTCATGCAGCAGACATAGTGGAAATAGCCCGTGAGGTGTTCGGAGAGGGAAATGATTTCTGCAAGAAAATCACTTACACTTCCGAAGAGGACGAACAGAGTCTGCTTTATGCCTATCGCAATGAATACAATCCAAGGATTGCCGTCACGGTGTCAAAGATTGCGACAGGCACAGATGTAAAAGCTATCGAGATACTTGTTTTCATGCGCGACATTCGTAGCGAAAACTATTACGAGCAGATGCTTGGACGTGCCCGGCGTACACTTGGTAAGGAGGAACTTATAAAGTCTTCACCTTCAGCTCATTCGTGTAAGTTGGGGTATGTGATCGTTGATGCCGTTGGTGTAACGAAATCGGAAAAGATGTCGCGAGGCAAATGTGGTGGAGACTCACAACCCTCTATCCCTTTCAAGAAGCTCTTGGACAATGTGGTTACCGGAGACATTAGTGAGGAGACCTTTGGTACTCTTGCTACAAGAATAGAGCGTTTGGGCAAGATTCTGACAGACAAGGAGCGTGAAAAGTTCAAATCCATCTCAGGTAATGTTGATATTCAAGATTTGGTGGTAGCTATGAAGAAAGCCCATGACACAGACGAAGTTGAAGAGACTATTAAGCGTGAGCACAAAGACTTCAATACGCTTTCGCCAAAAGCGCAAGACGATATTCGCAAGGACATCATAAAGGAAAGATGTAAACGTGCTTCCATGCCACTCCACCAGCCTGAGGTCAGAAGATTCTTGATGACGATAAGAAGTTCAAATGAGCAAACTATCGACCCGGCTCTTGACTCCTTGATAAACGCAGGGTTTACCGATGATGTTGACACCAACAAAGACAGCATACGTCAGACGCTTAAGGAATTTATCAATAAGCATAAGGACGAGATAACAGCCTTGCAGATTATCTATAATCAGGAATTCAGACACCGTCACCTGACGGAAGCGATGATAAAAGACCTCTATGAAGAGATGAAACGCTACAATGCCTCGCTGCAGCAGGATTTGATATTCTCTGCTTATGAGACAGAGAAGAAATCTGTTCTGAGAGAGCTTGTTGATATCATTCAAATTATCCGTTATGAATGGATGCAGATACCAGAACTGATACCATTCGCTGACGGAGTACGCAAACGGTACAAAGATTGGATATTCGACAAGAACAAGAACAAAGGCGGTGCGCGTGGCGCAAGTTCTGAGCCATTTACTTCGGAGCAAATGGCATGGCTTGAAATGATTCGCGACTATATCGCTAAGAATGCAAGCATGAAAGTCGAAGCACTGGAACTTGGCGTGTTCAAGAAAAATGGCGGCGCGGCAAAGTTCTTCCGACTGTTCGGCAACCAATGGGAAATTATTATAAACGAGATGAACGATGCTCTTGTGGCATAACAATATATGGCAGACAATACGATAAGCAACAAAGTATGGCAAATCGCCACTGTCCTGATGGATGGCGGTGTGTCCAATAGTGATTATTTGGAGCAAATCACATTCTTGCTCTTCTTGAAGATGGTGGATGAGAACTCTCACATGCCAACACCTTTTCGTTGGAAAGGCATAGAACTTCCTGATGATTGTCAATGGGATTTACTTATATCCAAGAATGGTGAGGCACTGAAAGACCACTATAATCAAATTCTGACCACGTTGTCAAAGAAGACGGGTATGATTGGCGAAATCTATCGTGGTGCTCAAAATAAAATTTCCTCTCCAGTCCATTTGCGCAAGGTGATTGACATGATAAATGGTATTGAATGGAACTCTTTGAGCGAAGATGTCAAAGGCGATATTTACGAGAGTCTTTTGGAAAAGATTGCTCAAGACACCAAAAGCGGCGCAGGTCAGTATTTCACCCCGCGAGCCTTGATCAAAACCATTGTGAAGTGTGTCAATCCCCAGTTGGGAAAGACCATTGCCGACCCATGTTGTGGCTCTGGAGGCTTCCTGCTCGCTGCTAAATCGTATATGGATGAGCAGAATCCTGGTGAGGAAGAGAACGAGAAACTGAAATACAGCACGTTCTATGGCAACGAGATAGTACCGAATACTTACCGTATGTGTTTGATGAATCTCTTACTTCATGGCATCGGTGAGTTCGGAGGAGAGCCTCCTATCAAGTGTGTTGATAGCCTAGCCTCGCAGTCTGGTGACAGTGATTTGCGTGATTACGTGATGACCAATCCTCCGTTTGGAAAGAAGTCTTCTACCATGATAGAGGTGGTTGAAAAGGACAAGGAAACTGGCGAAGAGGTAGTAAAACTGAAACGTGAGCAGGACAACTATGTCCGCAACGATTTTATAGCCGTAACCTCAAACAAACAACTCAACTTCGTTCAGCATATCAAATCAATGTTGAAAATCGGTGGCACAGCCGCTGTTGTCCTGCCCGACAATGTTCTGTTTGAGGGTGGTGCTGGTGAAACGATACGTAAGAATCTGCTTGCATCATGCGACCTACACACCATCTTACGCTTGCCAACCGGCATATTCTATGCACAGGGGGTTAAGGCCAACGTGTTGTTCTTCGAGAAGAAACCCACAACAAGCACCCATCAGACCAAAGAGGTGTGGATATATGACTACCGCACGAACATCAAGCATACATTGAAGCAAAATCCGCTTACGGAGAGTAGCCTTGACGATTTTGTCGCTTGCTACAAGCCCGATGACAGATACCACCGGGTGGAAACATATAATGCGGAAACCAACCCGACAGGTCGTTGGCGCAAGTTTTCTTACGAAGAGCTTATCAGCCGTGACAAGACCAGCCTTGATATAACATGGCTGAAGTCGGGTGAAGAACAGGATGATTGCACGCTTGCCGAGTTGCTGGACATTATCGAAGAGAAAAGTAAAAACATTAACAATGCCGTAGCAGAGTTGAAGAAACTGATGGCTAATATATCCGAGGAATAAAAATGCCGCCGGATAGGTGTCTAATTGTAAAAATGATGCGTCTATGTCAACAGAGTTAACAAACATACAAGAGCGAGATTACAACGAAATACTGCTACAAGCCGTAGCAGTTATCGAATCATCTCGCTCGCAAATCGCTCGCAAACTAAACGAATCAGTTTCTAATGCTTACTGGAACATTGGAAAGCTTTTGTATGATAGGAAGTTAGAGGGCAAGCATGGAGATAGTGTCGTAAAAAGGTTGTCCTATGACTTGAAAACAAGATTCCCTCATATAGGACTTTCGCCACGCCAACTATGGAATATGAAGAAATTCTATGTCCGTTACTCCAATGCCGACCCAAAACTGCTACAGAGCGTGGCAGTTTTGCCGTGGTCGCATAATTTGTTGTTGCTCAATAAGAATGTAGATGATGGCGCGACAATGTTTTATGCCCACGAAACTGTTGCCAAGCACTGGAATCGCGACCTATTACTCAATGCAATTAACATGAAGATGCATGAGACGCATAAACTTGTTCCACTTGACAACAATTTCTCACGTGTATTGTCAGCTGAACAAGCAGCCTATGCTAATGAGGTGTTCAAAGACAGATACAATCTCGGCTTTTTGGGTGCGACCAATCCTATTCTTGAATTAGAACTGGAGAGCCGGCTGGTTTCTAAAATCACCCGCTTCTTGATGGAATTGGGCAAAGGCTTCACTTTCATTGGCAACCAGCACGTGTTGGAGTATAACGGCAAGGAAAGCCGTGTGGATATGCTGTTCTTCCACAGAGGCTTGCGAGCCCTTATTGCTATCGACCTAAAAATTGGAATATTCAAACCTGAATATGCAGGAAAGATGAATTACTATCTTTCACTGCTTGATCGCTTGGAGCGTGGCGAAAACGAGAATCGTTCTATTGGTATCATACTTTGTGCAGAAAAAGACCATGTTGATGTGGAACTTGCGCTCGAAGATTTCCATAAGCCCATTGGCGTTGCTGACTATTCTTTGATTGTACCAAAAGAAGAACTGCAAAAAGTCCTCACTGACGAAATACGTGCATTCGAGGAAGATGTAGAGAGCAGCAAACGCTTGGAAGAAGATAAAAAGAATGATTAAGATGGACACTAAGCAATTACGTCAAAAGATACTCGACCTTGCCATTCATGGTAAGCTCGTGCCACAAGACCCGAACGATGAACCTGCATCTGTCTTGCTTGAACGAATCAAAGCAGAGAAAGAACGACTGGTGAAAGAGGGGAAAATTAAGAAAAGTCGAAAGCCAACCAAGACTTCCGATACGCCCCATTATCCCTACTTGCTGCCGAATGGATGGAAATGGTGCAGGTTGGAAGATATTGCATACGTTGCGTCGGGTAGTACACCTGAAAAGAGTGCCTTTGAGTCTATAGAAGTGCCTTATTTAAAAATGTACAATCTTCGCAATCAGAAAATTGACTTTGAGTTTCATCCGCAATATATAAAGCGAGAGGTTCACGAAGGCAAACTGAAACGCTCCATGGCTGTTACTGGCGATTTGTTGATGAACATTGTTGGGCCACCACTGGGAAAGCTGGCTATAATACCAGACACCATACGAGAATGTAATTTCAATCAAGCGGCAGTGATGATAAGACCTTATTTGTATAAGGACGTAATCAACGTATATCTTTTCTGCTATTTGGAAGAAATGTCTGAAATAAATTCTATAACAACAAAAGGAACAGCAGGACAAGACAACATTTCTTTGACACAATCTCAAAACATGAGAATAGCCTTGCCTCCACTTGCCGAGCAACGGCGAATAGTGGAAGACGTGGAACATTGGTTTGCTTTAATTGACCAAATAGAGCAAGGTAAAGCCGATTTGCAGACTGCCATCAAGCAAGCCAAAAGCAAAATCCTTGACTTCGCCATTCATGGCAAACTCGTACCGCAAGCCCCGAATGACGAGTCTGCCATCGAACTGTTGAAGCGCATAAATCCCGACTTCACACCTTGTGATAACGGGCATAGTGAGAAGTTACCACAAGGATGGTATCAAACAAAATTAGGGACAATTGGAATATGGCAATCTGGTGGTACACCTAGCCGTTCAAATAAATCTTATTATGGTGGAAATATACCATGGCTTAAAACAGGAGATTTAAATGACGGATTGATTACGGATATTCCAGAAAGCATAACAGAAGAGGCTGTCTCAAATTCTTCTGCTAAAATCAATCCTACAGGGAGTGTGTTAATTGCAATGTATGGAGCAACTATTGGGAAATTAGGAATATTAACTTTCCCGGCAACCACAAATCAAGCATGTTGCGCTTGTATAGAGTTTAATGCCATTATTCAATTATACCTCTTTTATTTCCTATTGTCGGAAAGAAGTGCATTTATATCAAAAGGAGGAGGTGGAGCACAACCCAATATATCAAAAGAAATAATTGTAAATACATTTATTCCTTTGCCACCTCTTAGTGAACAACAACGTATTGTTCAAAAAATAGAAGAACTATTTTCTGTTCTGGATAATATTCAAAATGCCTTAGAAGTGTAATCAAATACACTTCTAAAGGCTGATGTGACTTTACCAGTTCACCACTTTATCCACAATCTTCTGTTGCTCGCTGGCAGTCCTGCGAAGATAGATACGAGTGGTTTCTATGCTTTCATGTCCCATAAGGTCGGCAAGTAGAGCAAGGTCGTTAAAACGTTCAAGGAAGTTTTTAGCGAAACGGTGACGGAATGAATGAGGATAAACGACTTCCTTGTTCATTCCGTATTTTTCAGCGAAGTGCTTGAGTTGGGAGGCTATACCACGAGTGGTAATACGTTGTCCAAAACGGTTCAAGAAGATATAGCCAGACGTTAGACCTTGATTCTGCAACCATTTCATAGCCTCTATTCGTAAGTTTTTGGGGATGTATAGCCGTCGAATCTTTCCGCCTTTGCTATACAAATCAAGATAGCCCACCGATACATGCTCCACCTTGATATGGAGTAATTCGCTCACTCTGGCACCTGTGGCAGCCATAAACCATACGATGAAATACCATTCATCATAACCATCAGCCTTAAGTTTGGCTTTGAGAAACTTGTAATCGGCATCACTGATTACATTCTCCAAGAAGTTCTTTTGCTGCACTTTGACAAACTTCACTTTCAGCTTGTCTTGCTTCGTGAATTCCAAATACTTGTTGATGCCTTGCAGACGGAGGTTTACCGTCTGCGGTTTGAAGTTCTCTACGAGATAACCCTTGTACGCCAAGAGATTCTTCTTGTTCACCTCCCCATAGTGGTTGAGGAAATACTGCACCGTCCATACATACGATGTCACGGTGTTCTTTGCAAGATTAGTCTTGCTCAAATAGTTTTTGAATTTTGTTACCATATATCATTATTTTAAATGAGACAGGTAACAATATAAGGTTTACGCAACGGGCATTATACGCAGTTGCCTGATGGATGGCAACGTGCATCAATGTCAGATATATGCTCGTTAGTTGACGGAAAGAAGTTGCAAGGCACAGGATATCCTAACCTCGACGTGAAATATTTGCGTGGCGAACACGAGGCAAAAACACTTAACTCAGGTAAATTCGTATCAGCCAATACACTAATGATATTGGTGGATGGCGAAAACTCTGGTGAGGTGTTCCGGACTCCAATAGATGGTTATCAAGGAAGTACTTTTAAGCAGCTCTCTATCAATGATAATATGAACATCGAGTATGTGTTACAAGTTATCAACTTGCACAGGAAGATACTGCGAGAGAATAAGGTTGGCTCTGCCATTCCACATTTGAATAAGAAACTTTTCAAGGCAATTGACGTACCTATTCCACCTTATAAGGAGCAGCAAAGGATTATAGAAACCGTAAATAAAGCTTTTGTGGCTTTGGATATGATAACGGAGAGTTTATAAGCCCTACATTATCGTATCTAATTGTGCAAAGATGTCGTGAATGGCATGAACGATTCTTTTTTGCTCTGCTTTTGGTGGTAACGGAATTTCTAACTTTGAATATTCGGAAATCCAATATCGCTTATGGGTGTTGCCAACCAATCTGGTAATACTCATAAACATTGCCACATAATCAATCTCAATCTCCTTGTGTATTTTTAGAATCTTCATGGCCGAAGATTTGACCTTGAAAGGGAAATCCACTAATTTTGAGTCTGTTGTAAAATCATCAAAGATTATACAAGGAAGATTTGAGTATATGCCTGTATCCTCATTAGTATATCCAATTATGAAAGATTTACCCGCTGTCAGAACAGGAGTTGAATAAGAGTCATCATAAGCCGTTGAATTTACAATATAAGCTGTAGGTTGTTCATAATCTACAATTTGTTCAAGCCTACAAACCGTCCATCCATCGGGCAACTGCGTATAATGCCCGTTATCACAAGGTGTGAAGTCGGGATTTATGCGCTTTAGCAATTCAATGGCTGGCTCGTCATTCGGGTCTTGTGGTACCAACTTGCCATGAATAGCAAGGTCAAGAATTTTGCTCTTGGTTTGTTTGACGGCTGTCTGCAAATCGGCTTTACCTTGCTCTATTTGGTCAATCAAAGCAAACCATCTCTCTATTTCTGTTACTATACGATATTGTTCAGCCAAAGGAGGTAATGGAATTTGTAAATCGGTAAAAATTCCTTTATGAACTCTTTGCTGTCCAACAACTCCTTTGAAATATTTTGTTCCCTCGCTTATATACCATTGTGACTTAAAGAGATATAGATAGAATTTTGCATGAATGTTTAATGGACGCAAGATAACTAACTCAGTAGTGCCTGCGCCATAATTATTAGGGAGATTTTGAAATATCGTTGATTTGAGATTTTCAAAGCAAGGAGATATTTTTGCTATACCTATGTCTCCATTTTGAAAGTGGCAATATCCTTTTTTTACTTCTTTCCAAATGCGTTCCTCAAATTGATGTTTTCCAGAAAATCCACCATCGACACAAGCCATAGGAATAAACCCCACACTTGTATCATCTGTTATTTCAGACTTTGGGTTAAGACAGAATAATTCAGAAACAGGAACGGATTTCCAACCTTCAGGCACCTCAAACGGCACGTTCTCATAATGGGGCGTATGTATAGTAACTTTGTATTCACCCTTTTTGCGATTATTTACGTTTTCTTACATTGCTCTTGTCCTTGTCTCTCCACGGCAATTCAGATGTTGAACCTCCACCAGTGCCTATATGAGGTTGAGCGGTCCCACCTGTTGCCAGTTCAATAGCAGCGCTAAGTAAATTTGCTTGAATCTCGCTGACTTGCTCGGCAGTACTGAAGCTGACAGTGATGAATTGACTCTATAGAAAGACTTCCAAGAAGCACACTACGAAGGCCACCAACATCAAAAACCGCGTAAGCATACACGAAAGGCCAACGGAGGCCAACGGGGAGCGCTTCGGTGACTGGGAGATGGACCTCATCGTGGACAAGGACCAGAACGCCATCCTGACACTCGTGGAAAGAAGCAGCGACCGCTTCCTCATGGAGAAGCTCAAGTACGGCAAGCAGGCCATGCCGCTGGCAAGGGTCGCATGGAGGCTGCTGCTGCCGTACAAGGGGGAAGGACTCAAAACCATCACAACAGACAATGGTTCAGAGTTTGCCGCCCACGAATGGCTGTCAAAACAGCTGGGAGGTGTACCCGTCTACTTCACCGACTCATATTCCTCATGGCAGAAAGGAAATATAGAAAACACCAACAAGCTCATCAGGCAGTACATACCAAAAGGAACAGACATCAGCACCGTAACTGATAAGAAAATTGCAACAATACAGGCCAAAATCAACCGAAGACCAAGGGAAAAACTAAATTATCTCACACCTAATGAGGTCTTTTTCAAACATTATGTATAACTTTGCAGACAACTTGCACTTGCTGGTTGACTCTATATATGACTCTATATTTAAGTGTCTGATAATAAAAAGTTCAGGAAAAATTTGCGTGATTCGGAAAAAAGTTGTACCTTTGCACCGCAAAAAGTAGATGTTGCGCTGGCAGTAGGCTAACAACACATTGGAATAGAATACTTTATGACAGGTTTTCTTTCTGTGTGAACGTGCTCCGCCAGTATGCGGCAGAACGTTACACAGAAAGAAAATTTTTTATATACATTATTAATTTCAAAAAGAAATGCCAGGATTAATTGGAAAAAAAATCGGAATGACATCCGTTTTCAGTGCCGACGGTAAGAATATACCGTGCACTGTTATCGAAGCTGGTCCTTGTGTCGTAACTCAGGTGAAGACCGTCGAGAAGGACGGTTACTCTGCTCTTCAGCTTGGCTTCGGCGAGGCTAAGGAAAGCCGTACAACAAAGCCTATGATGGGCGTGTTCAAGAAGGCCGGCACAACACCAAAGCAGCACTTGGCCGAGTTCGAGTATGATGAGGAGCACAACCTCGGTGACACCATTACCGTGGATCTCTTCAGCGAGTCTGACTTCGTTGACGTTGTCGGCACTTCAAAGGGTAAGGGATTTCAGGGTGTTGTAAAGCGTCACGGCTTTGGCGGCGTAGGCCAGTCAACACACGGTCAGGATGACCGCGCCCGCAAGCCGGGTTCTATCGGTGCCTGCTCTTATCCTGCGAAGGTTTTCAAGGGTATGCGCATGGGTGGCCACATGGGCAATGAGCGTGTAACAACACAAAACCTCAAAGTTATTAAGGTTATCCCGGAGAGCAACCTCATCATCGTTAAGGGCTCTGTTGCTGGATACAATGGTTCAACCGTTTTAATCAAGAAGTAATGGAAGTAAATGTATTAAACATACAGGGTCAGGAGACTGGACGTAAGGCAGTTCTCAATGATGCTATTTACGCTATTGAGCCTAACGACCACGTGCTTTATCTTGACGTTAAGCAGTATCTCGGCAACCAGCGCCAGGGAACAGCTAAGTCTAAGGAGCGCAGCGAGATGTCTGGCTCTACAAGGAAGCTCGGACGCCAGAAGGGTGGCGGCGGCGCTCGCCGTGGTGACATTAACTCACCAGTACTCGTAGGCGGTGGGCGTGTTTTCGGTCCTAAGCCACGTGACTACCGTACAAAGCTTAATCTGAAGACAAAGGTTCTGGCACGTAAGAGCGCACTTGCATATAAGGCGCAAGAGAACAACATTATAGTTGTTGAGGACTTTACTTTTGACGCTCCTAAGACTAAAGATTTCTTAAATATCACTAAGAATCTCAAAATAGAGGGTAAGAAAGTGCTTCTGGTTTTGCCAGTAGAAGATAAAAACGTATATTTGTCAGCCCGTAACCTGAAGAAGGCGGAAGTGATGGGCGCGGCATCTATCAACGCCTATAAGGTGATGAATGCTGACGTGTTAGTGGTTTGCGAAAAGTCACTTCAGACAATTGACGAGATTTTAACCAAGTAAACTTAAGGAAGGAGACATAGAGATATGGCATTCATTATTAAGCCAATAGTCACCGAGAAGATGACTAAGATTACTGAAAAGCAGCCAAACCGCTACGGCTTCATCGTAAAGCCTGAGGCTAACAAGCTCCAGATTAAGAAAGAGGTTGAGGCTCGCTATAATGTGAAGGTTGAGGACATCAACACCCTTAACTATGCCGGCAAGCGTTCTGCACGTTACACCAAGGCTGGCTTGATTAAGGGACAGAAGAACGCTTTCAAGAAGGCTATCGTCACCTTGAAGGCAGGCGATGAAATAGATTTTTACAGCAATATTTAAATAAAAATGGCAGTACGTAAATTAAAACCAGTTACACCTGGTCAAAGACACAAGGTTATTGGCACGTTCGAGGATATTACTGCATCCGTGCCAGAGAAGTCTCTCGTTTACGGTAAGCGTTCTACCGGCGGTCGAAACAACACCGGTAAGATGACCGTTCGCTACATCGGTGGCGGCCACAAGAAGAAGTATCGTCTCATAGACTTCAAACGAGAGAAAGATGGTGTTCCAGCTGTAGTAAAGTCAATAGAGTATGATCCAAACCGCTCTGCGCGTATCGCTCTGTTGTACTACGTTGATGGTGAGAAGCGCTACATTGTTGCTCCAAACGGGCTTCAGGTAGGCGCTACCGTAATGTCCGGCGCTGACGCCGTGCCTGAGGTAGGTAACTCTCTCCCTCTTGCTAACATTCCTGTTGGTACAGTTATCCACAACATTGAGCTCCGTCCGGGACAGGGCGCGCTCCTTGTTCGTTCGGCTGGTAATTTCGCTCAGCTCACTTCTCGTGAAGGCAGTTACTGTGTTATCAAGCTTCCTTCAGGCGAGACCCGTAAGGTCCTCTCTGCCTGCAAGGCTACTGTTGGTGCAGTAGGCAATTCAGACCACGCACTTGAGCAGTCTGGTAAGGCTGGCCGCTCACGCTGGCTTGGCCGTCGCCCACACAACCGCGGTGTTGTAATGAACCCTGTAGATCACCCGATGGGTGGTGGTGAAGGACGTCAGTCAGGCGGACATCCACGCTCACGCAAGGGTCTTTACGCTAAGGGTCTCAAGACACGCGCACCAAAGAAGCTTTCTAACAAGTATATTATCGAAAGAGCTAACAAGAAGTAACACTCAAATAAAAACAGCGTAAATTATGAGTCGTTCATTAAAGAAAGGTCCGTACATCAACGTTTCTCTCGAGAAGAAGATTCTCGCTATGAATGAGAGCGGCAAGAAGACTGTCGTTAAGACATGGGCCAGAGCTTCTGTAATCTCACCTGATTTCGTGGGTCATACAGTGGCTGTACACAACGGAAATAAATTCATTCCTGTCTACGTAACCGAGAACATGGTAGGACACAAGCTCGGAGAGTTCTCTCCTACACGTCGATTCGGTGGACACGCTGGTAACAAGCGTTAATTGACAGGCACATAACCATTAATCAAACAAAGTAAAATGGGAGCAAGAAAACATATTGCGGCTGAGAAGATTAAGGAAGCCAAGAAAACTCAATACTTTGCCAAGCTCGTAGGTGTGCCTTCATCACCACGCAAGATGCGCTACGTTGTAGACATGGTACGTGGAATGGAAGTGAACCGCGCGCTCGGTGTGCTCAGATTCTCCAAGAAGCAGGCTTCTGCTGACGTTGAGAAGCTGCTCCGCTCTGCCATAGCAAACTGGGAGGTCAAGAATGACCGCAAGGCAGAAGACGGTGAACTGTATATCTCTAAAGTCTTCGTGGACGAGGGCGTAACACTCAAGCGTATGCGCCCAGCACCGCAGGGTCGTGGCTACCGCATCCGTAAGCGCAGCAACCACGTGACACTGTTCGTTGACACTAAAACTAATGAAGATAAATAAGGAATAGAATGGGACAGAAAGTTAATCCAATAGCAAACCGACTCGGAATTGTCCGCGGTTGGGATTCAAACTGGTTCGGTGGAAAGAACTTCGGAGACAACCTCGTTGAGGATCAGAAAATCCGTAAGTACCTGAACGAGCGTCTCGCTAAGGCAAGCGTATCACGCATCGTCATCGAGCGCACTTTGAAGCGTGTCACCATCACTATCTGCACAGCCCGTCCGGGTATCGTCATTGGTAAAGGTGGTCAGGATGTAGACAAACTCAAGGAAGAGCTGAAGAAACTTTACAAGAAGGATATTCAGATAAACATCTTTGAGATTAAGAAGCCAGACCTTGACGCAAATATCGTGGCTAACTCTATCGCTCGCCAGGTAGAAGGTAAGATAGCTTACCGCCGCGCTATCAAGATGGCTATCCAGAACACAATGCGTGCTGGTGCTGAAGGTATCAAGGTACAGATTTCTGGACGTCTGAACGGCGCAGAGATTGCACGTGCCGAGATGCTGAAGGAGGGACGTACTCCGTTGCATACATTCCGCGCTGACATCGATTACTGCAAGACAGAGGCTCTCACAAAGGTAGGTATCCTCGGTATCAAGGTGTGGATTTGCCGTGGTGAGGTGTACGGAAAGCGCGATCTCTCTCCTAACTTCACACAGGAGAAGACAGGCGGCAACCGCTCTGCAGGAAACGGACGTTCAAACGGCCGTGGTGGTAACCGTAAGAGAAACAATAACCGTTAAAAACTAAGAAGCTACTATGTTACAGCCAAAAAGAGTAAAATATAGAAGACCGCAGGATGGTCGTGGCAATAAAGGCAATGCCCACCGCGGTACACAGCTCGCTTTCGGTTCTTTCGGTATCAAGACACTTGAGCCAAAGTGGATTGACAGCAGACAGATAGAGGCTGCCCGTGTGGCAATTAACCGCTATATGAACCGTGAGGGTCAGGTGTGGATCCGTATCTTCCCTGACAAACCTATCACCCGTAAGCCTGCTGATGTGCGTATGGGTAAAGGTAAGGGTGATCCTGCAGGATGGGTGGCACCTGTCACACCAGGACGTATCCTCTTCGAGATAGAGGGTGTTTCTTTTGATGTTGCCAAGGAGGCTCTCCGACTCGGCGCTCAGAAGCTACCAGTTAAAACAAAGTTTGTTGTACGTCGTGACTACGATAAAAACGCTTAAACTATGAAGATTAAAGAACTGAAAGAACTTGAAACCAAGGACTTGGTTGAGAAGTTGGACAATGCGAAGGCTGCTTATGACACTATGAAGCTTAACCACAACATTGCTCCGCTTGAGAATCCATCACAGATTAAGGCTGCTCGTCGTGACATTGCACGTATGATGACAGAACTCCGTTTACGTGAACTTAACAAATAACAATGGTCCAGATGGAAACGCGTAATTTAAGAAAGACAAGACAGGGTGTAGTTACAAGCAACAAGATGGATAAAACCATTGTTATTGCCTCTAAGTTCAAGGAGAAGCACCCAATCTACGGTAAGTTTGTGCAGAAGACTAAGAAGTACCATGCACATGATGAGAAGAATGAGGCTAACGTAGGTGATACAGTCCTCATAATGGAGACCCGTCCACTCTCAAAGACAAAGAGATGGAGATTAGTTTCAATAATCGAAAAAGCTAAGTAAAATATGATACAGGCAGAATCAAGACTTACAGTATGTGATAACAGCGGCGCCCGTGAGGCTCTTTGCATACGTGTCCTCGGTGGCACACGCCGTCGTTACGCAAGCGTAGGTGACGTTATTGTCGTTGCTGTCAAGAATGTCATCGCATCAAGTGATTTGAAAAAAGGTGCAGTATCTAAGGCTCTCATCGTTCGTACAAAGAAGGAAATCCGTCGTCAGGACGGTTCTTATATCCGTTTCGATGATAACGCTTGTGTCCTCCTCAATAACGCAGGCGAGCTCCGTGGCAGCCGTATCTTCGGTCCTGTAGCCCGTGAGCTTCGTGCCGTTAACATGAAGGTCGTTTCTCTCGCACCTGAGGTACTTTAGTTTTTCACACTTAAAGAGTAATAAAGTAATGAGTAAGTTACATATCAAGAAAGGCGATACCGTAATTGTTCTCACTGGCCGTGACAAGGGCAAGAAGGGAACAGTGCAGAAGGTTCTCGTAGAGGATCAGCGCGCTATCGTTGAGGGTATCAATATGGTCTCAAAGAGCATGAAACCCTCAGCTAAGAACCCTCAGGGTGGTATCGTAAAGCAGGAGGCTCCTATCCATATCTCAAACTTGAGCCTCATTGATCCGAAGAGCGGTAAGGCTACCCGTGTGTCAATCAAGCATGAGGGCAAGAACGTTATACGCATCTCTAAAAAGTCAGGGGAGGAAATCAAGTAATGGATACAGCTCAGTTAAAGAAAATATACAAGGAGACTATCGCTCCTGATCTGCAGAAGCAGTTCAACTACTCTTCTCCAATGCAGATTCCGGTATTGAAGAAGATCGTGGTTAACATGGGTCTCGGTGATGCTACACAGGACAAGAAGCTCATAGAGGTTGCCATCAATGAGATTACAGCTATTACAGGCCAGAAGGCTGTGGCTACATACTCAAAGAAGGATATCGCGAACTTCAAACTCCGTAAGAAAATGCCTATCGGTGTAATGGTGACACTGCGTCGTGAGCGTATGTATGAGTTCCTTGAGAAGCTCGTTCGTGTCTCTCTTCCACGTATCCGTGACTTCAAGGGCATCCAGTCCAAGCTGGATGGACGTGGTAACTATACACTCGGTATACAGGAGCAGATTATCTTCCCTGAGATAAATATCGACTCTATCGACCGTATTCAGGGTATGAACATCACCTTCGTAACAACTGCGAAGACTGATGAGGAGGGTTTTGCTCTTCTAAAGGCATTTGGTCTTCCATTCAAAAACGCTTAAGTAAATACGACTATGGCAAAAGAATCAATGAAGGCTCGCGAGGTTAAGCGCGCCAAGCTCGTTGCACGTTACACTGAAAAGCGTGCTGCTCTGAAGAAGGTTATTGCTACCTCAGAGGATCCGGCGGAGCGTTATGAGGCAGCTCGTGCTCTCCAGGCTATTCCTAAGAACGCCAATCCTATACGCCTGCACAACCGCTGCAAGGTTACAGGTCGTCCAAAGGGTTATATCCGTCAGTTCGGTATCTCCCGTATTCAGTTCCGCGAGATGGCCTCTGCCGGTCTTATTCCTGGTGTTAAGAAGGCAAGCTGGTAAAATAAGGTGTACCGCATGTGCCTATATATAATAAGGTGGCGGCATATCCTGCGCAGATTGCCATATAAAGAAAATGGCACTGTGAAATTAAGGTTTTAAGGTGTAGGCTTATTCCGAAAGGAATACCTACAGCCTCATTACCTGACCAAGAAAATATTTTTCTATTTAATTAATATTGTCGGGACTGTCCCGATTAATTAACTAATTTTTTTATGACAGATCCAATAGCAGATTATCTGACAAGACTCAGAAACGCAATCATGGCTCATCACCGTGTTGTAGAGGTTCCTGCGTCAAATCTGAAGAAAGAGATCACAAAGATTCTCTTCGAGAAGGGTTACATCCTTAACTACAAGTTTGTAGAGGATGGTCCTCAGGGTGCTATCAAGGTAGCTCTCAAGTATGATCCCGTTACAAAGAAGAACGCTATCAAGTGTTTGAAGCGTGTCTCTACGCCAGGTCTTCGTAAGTACACTGGTTATAAGGACATGCCACGTGTTATTAACGGATTAGGTATTGCAATACTGTCTACATCTCAGGGTGTGATGACAGACAAAGAGGCTGCTGACCTGAAGATTGGTGGTGAGGTTCTTTGCTATGTATATTAATTGGAGGATTGAATATGTCAAGAATAGGTAAATTGCCAATTAGTATCCCTGCAGGTGTTACAGTTACCAATAATGGTGGCCTGATTACCGTAAAGGGTCCAAAGGGTGAACTCTCACAGAAGGTTGACTCTTCCATTATCGTTAAGATAGAGGATAATCAGATTACATTTGAGATTGACGAGAACAGCCCAGTGAACAGCAAGCAGAAGCAGGCTTTCCATGGTTTGTACCGTTCACTTGTCAACAACATGGTTGTTGGTGTTAGCGAGGGTTACAAGAAGGTGCTTGAACTTGTAGGTGTAGGTTATCGTGTTTCAAACAAGGGTAACCTCATAGAGTTCTCTCTCGGTTATACTCATCCTATCTTTATAGAGCTTCCTAAGGAGGTAAAGGTTGAGACAAAGTCTGAGCGTAACCAGAACCCTCTTCTCATTCTCGAATCTGCTGACAAGCAGTTGATCGGACTCATTTGTGCAAAGATTCGTTCTTTCCGTAAGCCAGAGCCATATAAGGGTAAGGGTATCCTGTTCCAGGGCGAGGTTATCCGCAGAAAGTCTGGTAAGTCAGCTTCAGCTAAGTAATTTTAAAACGTTACGACTATGACAACAAAGAAAGTAGAAAGACGACTTAAAATCAAGTATAGAGTTCGTAAGAATGTAAACGGCACTGCTGAGCGTCCACGTCTCTCTGTGTTCCGCAGCAACAAGCAGATTTACGTTCAGGTTATTAATGATGTTACCGGCCAGACTCTTTGCTCTGCATCTTCATTCGGTCTTGAGGCCATGCCAAAGATTGAGCAGGCTGCGAAGGTGGGTGCTCTCGTTGCAGAGAAGGCAAAGGCCGCAGGTATCACCGCTGTAGTATTTGACCGTAACGGCTATCTCTATCACGGACGTGTAAAGGCTCTTGCCGATGCAGCTCGTGAGGGTGGTCTTAACTTCTAAACGATTTATAGCAATGGATAAAGTAAAAGTAAATAGTGACGTTGAATTAAAAGACAAGCTGGTTGCTATTAACCGCGTTACCAAGGTAACGAAAGGTGGTCGCACATTCACATTCGCTGCTATTGTCGTTGTAGGTGACGGTAATGGTACTATCGGATGGGGTCTTGGTAAGGCTGGTGAGGTACAGCAGGCTATAGCCAAGGGTGCTGACGCAGCAAAGAAGAATCTTGTAAAGGTTCCTGTAGTTAAGGGTACTATCCCTCATGAGATGGAGGTGTCTTTCGGTGGAGCAACGGTGTTCATGAAGCCTGCCGCCCTTGGTACTGGAATGGTGTGTGGTGGTGCCATGCGTGCCGTGCTTGAGAGCTGTGGTATTAAGGACGTTCTCGCAAAGTCTAAGGGCTCTTCTAACCCTCACAACCTTGTGAAGGCAACAATAAAGGCTCTTTCAGAGATGCGTGATGCTTATACAGTGGCACATGACCGTGGTATCAGCATGAATAAAGTGTTTAACGGATAATAACTGGGAGGATTACAATAATGGCAACAATTAAAATTAAGCAGATAAAAAGCCGTATCGGTGCTTCTGCGGACCAGAAGCGTACCCTTCTTGCATTAGGTCTTCACAAGATCTCACAGGTTGTTGAGAAGGAGGCTACACCGTCTACACTCGGTATGATCCGTAAGGTGCATCATCTTGTAACTGTAGTAGAGTAATATTAATATCATTAAACCATCGATTATGAAATTGAATAATTTGAAGCCAGCTGCTGGCTCAACCCATTCACGTCGTCGTATCGGTCGCGGTCCTGGTTCAGGTCTGGGTGGTACCTCTACTCGTGGTCACAAGGGTGCTAAGGCACGTTCAGGCTATAAGAGAAAGATTGGTTTCGAGGGTGGCCAGATGCCATTGCAGCGTCGTCTGCCTAAGTTCGGATTCAAGAACATCAACCACAAGGAGTATTTTGCAGTTAATCTTTCAACATTGCAGAAGATGGCCGAGCGTAACAACCTTGAGAAGATTGGAATAGCCGAGCTTCAGGAGGCTGGTCTTACAAACGGTAAGGAACTTGTCAAGATTCTTGGAAACGGCGAGCTGACAGTCAAGCTCACTGTAGAGGCTAATGCTTTCTCTAAGACTGCCGAGGAGGCTATCAAGGCTGCTGGAGGCAACGTGGTTGTACTCTAAGCTTATTGTTTTACCTTGAGTTAATACTTAAGTAATGAAGAAATTTATAGAGACACTGAAGAACTGTTGGAAAGTAGAGGACCTGCGTATGCGTCTCCTTATAACAATCCTCTTTGTCGCTATCTACCGTTTCGGCTCTTTCGTGGTTCTGCCAGGTATCAACCCGGCAAACCTCGAAAAGCTGCAACAGCAGACAGCAGGAGGACTTATGTCACTTCTTGACATGTTCTCCGGTGGTGCATTTTCCAATGCGTCAATATTTGCGCTTGGTATCATGCCTTACATCTCTGCTTCCATTGTGATGCAGCTTGTGGCCATTGCTGTACCTTCCTTCCAGAAGATGCAGCGTGAGGGCGAGAGCGGCCGTAAGAAGATAATGCAGTATACCCGCTATCTTACAGTGGCTATCCTGCTGTTCCAGGCTCCCTCCTACCTCATGAACCTCAAGATGCAGTCGCCGGGTGCTCTTGCATCTGGCCTCTCCTGGTCAGAGTTCCTTATTCCTGCCACAATCATTCTTGCAGCGGGAAGTATGTTCATACTCTGGCTTGGTGAGCGTATCACAGACAAAGGCGTAGGAAATGGTATTTCGCTTATCATCATGATAGGTATCATAGCGCGTCTGCCTCAGTCATTCATACAGGAGGTAGGTAGCCGTTTCACTGCGATAACTGGTGGCGGTCTTGTAATGTTCATTGCCGAGGTGCTTATTCTTTACGCAGTTGTGTGTGCTGCTATTCTTCTTGTACAGGGTACACGTAAAGTGCCTGTTCAGTATGCTAAGAAGCTGGTTGGCAACACACAGTATGGAGGTGCACGTCAGTATATCCCTCTAAAGCTTTTCGCTGCAAATGTGATGCCTATCATCTTCGCTCAGGCGCTGATGTTCATCCCACTTGCCATTGTGCAGTATAGTAGCGACAATCTGGGATGGTTTGCGCGTTCACTTTTGGACAATAGCAGCCTGCTGTATAATGTGGTTTACGTCATACTTATTGTGGCATTTACATACTTCTATACAGCAATCACGCTTAACCCTACGCAGATGGCGGAGGACATGAAGCGTAACAATGGATTCATTCCCGGTGTAAAGCCTGGCAGAGATACAGCCAATTATATAGAGGAGATAATGTCTCGACTGACATTGCCTGGATCTCTCTTCATTGCCTTTATCGCAATAATGCCTGCGCTTGCCGGACTGCTTAATGTCCAGCAGGGTTTTGCACAGTTCTTCGGCGGTACATCACTTCTGATTCTTGTAGGTGTTGTTATAGACACACTGCAGCAGATAGAATCACATCTCATGATGCGCCACTATGACGGACTGCTTAACAGTGGCCGCACCCGTCCACACATGAATGGTGTTAGTGCATATTAATCTGTTATAGGAAATGTCCATATTTCTGAAGACAGATGAAGAAATAGAGCTAATGCGGGCTGCCAATCTTTTGGTTGGCAGCACGCTTGGTGAACTTGCCAGGCATATACGTCCTGGTGTCACAACGGCATATCTTGATAAGATTGCCGAGACGTTTATACGAGATTATGGAGCAGAGCCCACTTTTAAAGGCTTCCCCAATCCATACGGTGCTCCATTCCCTGCCAGTATCTGTACGTCAGTCAATGACTGTGTGGTGCATGGCATACCCAATGAGGAACAAATACTGAAGGAGGGCGATATAATTTCCATTGACTGTGGTGTATTGCTAAATGGTTTCAATGGTGATTCTGCCTATACTTTTCCAGTTGGAGAGATAACAGAAGATGTAAGGGCTCTGCTTCTTACTACCAAGGAGAGTCTTTACAAAGGAATAGAACAGGCCGTGCACGGAGCCTATACTGGAGATATTGGCTATGCGGTGCAGCAACAATGCGAGTCACAAGGTTACGGAGTGGTTAGAGAGTTGTGCGGCCATGGGATAGGTAGAGAGATGCATGAGGAACCACAAGTCTCAAACTATGGTAAACGAGGCAGTGGTACACTCCTTAAAGCAGGAATGTGCATCGCCATAGAGCCGATGATAACCCTTGGCGCACGTCATATATGGTTAGGACAGGACAGATGGTCCATCGTGACACGTGACAAGAAGGCGGCTGCGCATTATGAGCATACTATAGCAATACGTAAAGGAAAGCCAGAGGTGCTCTCTTCATTTGCCGAGATAGAAAAATATATACAATTATAAAAACTATAAATATAATCGCGTAACTAAAAGTACATTATGGCAAAACAGTCTGCTATAGAACAGGACGGTACAATTATTGAGGCGCTGAGCAATGCTATGTTCCGCGTAGAGCTTGAAAACGGAGTACAAATCATAGCGCATATCTCAGGAAAGATGAGAATGCACTACATCAAGATACTTCCTGGTGACAAGGTGAAAGTGGAAATGAGTCCATACGATCTGACAAAAGGCCGTATCAGTTTCAGATACAAGTAGAAATGAAGTGTATTGCAAAGTGTGCACAAGAGAGCCACTAAAGGATAATGCAAAAATTATAATCAATAAATAATAATAACATTAACAAACAAGATGAAGACAAGAGCATCATTAAAGAAGCGTACACCAGACTGCGTAATAGTACGCCGTAAGGGTCGTCTTTTTGTAATTAACAAGAAAAACCCTAAGTTCAAACTCCGTCAGGGTTAAAAATTATTAAAAGTTAAAAGTTAATACCTTGTGTTAAAAAAGTTGTAGTGTTATAATAAATTTCGTAACTTTGCAACTCCGAATTTTCGAATAAGAGGTTAATTAACAAGTTATTTATTCATTTACAAGCAATTATGGCAATAAGAATTGTTGGAGTAGATTTGCCCCAGAACAAGCGTGGCGAAATCGCATTGACCTATATTTATGGTATAGGTCGAAGTAGTTCAGCAAAGATATTGGATAAGGCTGGTGTAAACCGCGACCTGAAGGTGAGCGAGTGGAGTGATGACCAGGCTGCCAAGATCCGTGAAATTATCGGCGCTGAATTTAAAGTAGAGGGTGATCTCCGTTCAGAGATCCAGTTAAACATCAAGCGTCTGATGGATATTGGCTGCTATCGTGGCATCCGTCATCGTAATGGTCTTCCTGTTCGTGGTCAGAGCACCAAGAACAATGCACGTACCCGTAAAGGTAAGAAAAAGACTGTTGCTAACAAGAAGAAGGCCACAAAGTAATCATTCATTAACATCTAACACTTAACAGTTAAGAATTACATCATGGCAAAGAAACAAGCAACAAACAAGAAGAGAAACGTAAAGGTTGACGCAATCGGTCAGCTTCACGTTCACAGTTCTTTCAACAATATCATCGTCAGCCTTGCAAACTCTGAGGGTCAGGTAATTTCATGGTCATCAGCAGGTAAGATGGGCTTCCGTGGTAGTAAGAAGAACACTCCATACGCAGCGCAGATGGCTGCAGAGGATTGTGCAAAGGTAGCGTATGACCTCGGACTGCGCAAGGTGAAGGCCTATGTAAAAGGTCCCGGTAACGGTCGTGAGAGCGCCATCCGTGCCTGCCACAGCAGCGGCATAGAGGTGATGGAGATTATCGATGTAACACCACTTCCACACAATGGCTGCCGTCCTCCAAAGCGTCGCCGTGTATAATAAAACCTATTAAATAAAAATTTCATAAGATATTATGGCAAGATATACAGGCCCGAAATCAAGAATCGACCGTCGTTTTGGTGAAGCCATCCTCGGTAAAGAAAAAGTTTTGTCCAAGAGAAACTTCGCTCCTGGACAGCATGGCAATAATCGTCGTCGCAAGACTTCTGAGTATGGTGTCATGTTGGCGGAGAAGCAGAAAGCCAAGTACACATACGGAGTACTTGAGCGTCAGTTCCGTAATATGTTTGAGAAGGCTGCTACTGCAGAAGGCGTAACAGGTGAGGTTCTTCTCCAGCTCCTCGAGAGCCGTCTCGACAACGTAGTGTTCCGTCTTGGAATAGCACCTACACGTCGTGCAGCTCGCCAGCTCGTTGGTCACAAACACATCACTGTTGATGGTAATGTAGTAAACATTCCTTCTTTCCAGGTAAAGCCTGGTCAGGTTGTGGCTGTTCGTGAGAAGTCTAAGTCTCTGGAGGTAATAGAGGATGCTCTCGCAGGTTTTAACCATAGCAAGTATCCTTGGATAGAGTGGGACAACGCTACAAAGAGTGGCAAGTTCCTTCATCGCCCAGAGCGCGCTGACATCCCAGAGAATATCAAAGAGCAGTTAATCGTTGAGTTGTACTCTAAATAATCCTTAAAATCATAATGGCGATATTAGCATTTCAAAAACCTGACAAAGTCGTGATGTTGGAGTCAACAGACAGATTCGGCAAGTTCGAATTCCGTCCGTTGGAGCCGGGCTTCGGTGTTACTATTGGTAATGCCCTCCGCCGCATCCTTCTTTCTTCTCTTGAGGGTTTCGCCATCAATACCATTCGTATTGAAGGTGTAGAGCAGGAGTTCTCTTCTGTCCCGGGAGCTAAGGAAGATGTGACGAATATCATCTTGAATTTGAAGCAAGTAAGATTCAAGCAAGTAATAGAAGAATTCGAGAATGAGAAAGTTACTATCACTGTTGAGGACTCTACAGAGTTCAAGGCAGGTGATATCAATAAGTATCTGACTGGATTTGAAGTGTTAAACCCTGATTTGGTGATTTGTCATTTAGATTCTAAGGCTTCAATGCAGATAACACTCACTATCAACAAGGGCCGTGGCTATGTGCCTTCTGATGAGAACCGTGAGTACTGTACAGATATTAACTCAATCGCCATCGATTCTATCTACACCCCTATCCGTAATGTGAAATTCAGTGTTGAGCCTACCCGTGTCGAGCAGAAGACCGACTACGACAAGCTTGTACTGGAGATAACAACGGACGGTTCCATCCATCCGAAGGATGCGCTGAAAGAGGCTGCCAAGATTCTTATCTATCATTTCATGCTCTTCTCTGACGAGAAGATACAGTTTGAGGATACAGGTCTTGATGTTAACCAGGATTTCGATGAGGAGGTGCTTCATATGCGCCAGTTGCTCAAGACACGTCTTGTAGACATGAACCTCAGTGTCCGTGCTCTCAACTGTCTGAAGGCCGCTGATGTTGACACACTCGGTGATCTTGTGCAATATAATAAGACAGACCTCTTGAAGTTCCGCAACTTTGGTAAGAAATCGCTCTCAGAGCTTGATGATTTGCTCGAGAGTCTGAATCT
>JAUNOM010000044.1:0-3395 GCA_030531085.1 Prevotellaceae bacterium
TATATGCCGCTTTAACCCCAGCTCTGGTCCGTGCTAAGTGCGGCAACGTTGACTACAGCTGGGGAGCGGACGCACTTGCAAGCGCACATGACTATGCCGTGACAATGATGCTCTACGTGGTCTATCTGTGCTATGCCATAGCCGGAATAGTAGTCATTGTGAGCGCATTGCAGATATACATAAAGATGAATACGGGTGAGGACGGCATCAAGAAGAACATCATGATGCTGGTGGGAGCCTGCCTTTTCCTTATCGGAGCGACAATCGCATTCCCGGCATTTTTCGGGTATCGGATTTAGAGATACAGGTGATACGAGATACAATTAACAAAAAGTCTAACAATTAAAAGGTAAAAAGAATGTTTAAAAGGATTAACAAGAAAGTGAAGGGACTTTTCTCTTCACAGCGCATGAAGACGCTCGCCCTGATGCTGCTTGTCGGCACCACCGCAGCAATGGCACAGAACGCAGCCGGAGACTACTCGGCCGGTACTACCGCGCTTACAACAGTCACGGAGGAAAACGCATTTTGACTAAATCATACTCAAATCAAGTATGACAAAATGAATATCAGACTAAATAAAACATACTATAATTGAATGATTTACGAGTATAATCCAAATCTTAAACTTCTTAAACAGGTTTGCAATAAGTTTGATTTCTCTGGGAACAATTGTCGGAACATGACTAACTTTATACCCATAGACTGAATAAAAACAGATAAAAATGAAGAAATATGAAGGTTATAGCAACACTACGAAAAGACAGCTCACTCGTGTATATCAGGGTGATGTTTGGCAGGGATAAGGATGTCAAGGTTTCAACCTCCATGCACATCGACCCCATCTATTGGGACAGCAAAATCCCCGGTTACAAGAACACGAAGAAAGTACCCAAGGAGGAGCGTGAAAAGTTCAACAACACGTTGAAGGAAATGATTGCTTATGTGGAGGCGAATGTTGACAAGGATGTGACTTGCCCTGTTCTGACCGCCATCATTGATGACTTCCTCCATCCCGACAGAAAGAGCAAGGAGAAGACCGAGGTTGAGGACACCACGCCATGGGGATGTGGCTTCTTCGACAGAGCCGAGCAGTATCTGAGCGAGTACAAGACCAAGAACGCAAGCGGAATCCGTGCCGTGTTCAGAAGACTTGAAAGGCTGGAGGCATGGAAAAGGGAAATGGAAGGTGATACCGATTTCAGGTATGAGGTTTCTTCCTTCGGAGCGGAGCAACTGGAGGAGTATATGAAGTATGTGACGGAGGAATACAACCTCTATGTGAAGCATCCCGACTTCTTCGCCAAGTTCGAGTTGTACCATACGACCATGCGCCCTTCTTCCAAGAACTCCTCTTTCAGCGGAGGACTTCGGTTGAAGGCATTTCTCAACTGGTGCGTCAAGAAAGGCTATTCGGACGATGTGTCTTTCCGGCAGGTGCAGACCCACGGCCATGTCTATGGCGATGCCTACTACCTAACTATCGAGGAGCGCAACCAAGTCTATCAGTGCAAGTACGGACGCAGCTACCATGCCTCTCTTGTAAGGGACATGTTTGTCTTCCAGTGCCTTGTAGGGTGCAGGATGGGAGACCTGTTCAATCTGACACGCAGCAACATCATTGACGGATGGCTGGAGTATATTCCGGGCAAGAACCTGAACAACGGCAACACCGAGCTTGTGCGTGTGCCCCTGTGCGGCACAGCCAAGGAGATACTGGCAATATACAGCCATGTCTCGCCACGCCTGTTCCCCGCCATCTGTGAGGCTCAGTACAACATGTATATCAAGTTCGTGCTTGACTTCGCTGGAATACACCGTACGGTCACTGTGCTCAATCCTCTTACCAGACAACCCGAACAGAGAATGCTCTGCGATGTGGCAACCTCCCATACGGCACGCAAGACTTTCATCGGCAACCTCTATGCCAAGGTGAAAGACCAGGCTTTGGTCTCCTCCCTCACGGGACACTCGCCACAAAGCCGTGCCTTCCAGCGTTACCGCACCATCGACGACTCCATGAAGCGTGAGCTGATTGGCATGTTGGAAGAGTGATTTCACCACCTTATATATAATCATTAGATATAACAGACTATGAACGTAACAGCATTTGTAAGGCAGAACGCCACTGCCAAGAAGAAGGCAACCATCTATATCCGCGTTCGTGACAACGACACCAAGACCGACATCAAGGCGGCAACGGAACTTTCCATCAATCCTGCCTATTGGGATGCGGACATGCAGGGCTACAAGAGCCGCGTGACGATGGTTCGTGACGAGGAGCGCAGGACATTGAACGATGCCGTCCACGACCTGTGCCGCACGGTGTCGCAGGAGTACTTCAAGGGGGCTACGGGCGACTGGCTGAAAAAGGTTATCTTCTGCTTTCACCATCCTAATGCGTACAAGCTCACACAGGCTACCGTACAGGAAACACGGCTGTCAAGGTTGGTGGAGGAATATATATCGCACAAGGACTTCGACAAGCGGCAAGCCACTTCGGTAAGGGGACTGGTGGGGAAGATTGAGCGTTTCGAGAGGTTTCAGCGCAGCGTCCGCAAGAAGAAGGACTACACCTTGAATGTGGACAACTTCACCGTTGATGATTTGGAGGCCTTCCGGCATTATCTCATCCATGAGAATGAATACTACCGCCAATACCCTCAACTCTATCTGGGCATGGGCAAGTGGACAGCAGGAACGAAGCGTTCGGACAATACGCTGCATACAGTCTTCACCCGACTGAGGACAGTTGTAAGATGGTGCGTCCACCAAGGCATCACAAGAAACAACCCCTTTGACGTGTTCGAGATACCCAAAGCCATCTTCGGCACTCCGTTCTTCCTCACCATCGAGGAGCGTGACAGGATATGGAGCCACGACTTTTCCGACAGCCCTCATCTGGCCATGTTTCGTGACATGTTCGTCTTCCAGTGTTTCATCGGCTGCCGTTTCGGCGACCTGATGCGTCTGACCAACGGAAGTGTCATTGACGGGGTGCTGGAGTATATCGCCCACAAGACGATGAAGCACGATGCGAGAACCATCCGTGTGCCGCTCGGTAAGACAGCCATGGCCATCTATGAGCGATACCGGGGTGTCCCCACCAAGTCGCTGTTTCCACACTACAATGTGAGCGACTACAACAAGGGCATCCGTGAGGTGTTGCGGACAGTGGGCATCAACAGAATTGTCAGCGTACTCGACCCGGTGACGAGGCAGAACGTACAGAAGCCGCTCCATGAAGTGGCGACCTCCCACACGGCACGCAAGACCTTCATCGGCAACCTCTACAAGCAGGTGAGAGACCCAAGTCTGATTTCCTCCATGTCGGGGCACACCAACGGCAGTCAGGCATTTGCCAGATACCGCACCATTGATGACGAGATGAAAAG
>JAUNOM010000044.1:3495-8223 GCA_030531085.1 Prevotellaceae bacterium
GAGACCACACTCTGGTCATGGGAGAAGAAAGGCTACCTCGTGCCTTCACGCATGGGCAGGAAGAAACGATACGCCCTTTCCGCCATCCAGAAGTTACTTTCCTCACATACCGATGCGGCAGCAGCCGACAGATAGCGATTTGCAGCCATTTGTATCAACCACGGCTCGGTACGGCTTCGCAGCCTTACCTTTCGGGTGTTCACCCTTATCTGTCTTCCCTCATTTCCCTTTCCGGCAGCGCAGCAATCTTGATTGCCACGTTTGAGAAGAAAGTTTGGAGTGTTTGGGGAGCAAGTATAGGTTTTACGTCCCGAAAAACCACGGCAGAGAAGCCGACCGTGCCACACACGACAGTCAAGGATATGGATAACCCCCAAGCACCCAAGAGTGGAAAGCAGAAGAACAAGGGCGGTCGCCCAAGGTCTGACGAGAGGGAGAAACGGAAGTATTCCGTCAAGGTATATTTCGACCAAGGCAACTATACAAAGCTGTTGCGAAGGAGCAAGAACAGGCAGTGTTCGCTGTCGTCCCTCGTCTATGAGCTTGCCGTCAACGGCTACGTCCGTGAGGCGATGTCGAAGGAGGATGCCGCTAATCTCCGCTCCCTGTCGGGTATGGCGAACAACCTCAACCAACTCGCACATGAGGTTCACGTCCACCATTTCTCCCTTGTTGAAAAGAGGATTTTGGAACTGGCTGGGAAGATTGATGATGTTCTCATCCGGCTGGGCAATTCTTAGGGATAACTAAACAAAAACGATTTATGATAGCGCAGATTAACACAGGCAGAGGATTCGGAGGGTTGGTCAATTATGCCAACGACATAGCCCATAAGAATACTGTCATCATAGCGTCGGCTGGTGTAAGCACCACTTCAAATGCCACTATCGTTGCCAGTTTCAAGGCACAGGCTCGAATGCGTCCTTCACTGAGGAATTTTGTGGGACACATATCACTGAGTTTCCACCCTGATGACACACCAAGGCTCACCAACGAGTTCATGGCGGAAGTGGCACGGGAGTATCTCCGCAGACGTGGGATTGTGAACACACAGTTCGTGATATTCCGGCACCATGACCAGCCTCACGGTCACGTCCATATCGTTTACAAACGTGTCGATAATGACGGCAATGCCATCAAGGGCGACTGCAATTTCCGTGCATCGGCAGCTGTCACCAAGGCTCTGACAAGGGAGTACGGACTGACCTTTGGCAAGGGCAAGAGGGATGTAAGGCGCAGCCACCTCAAAGGCAGGGATGCGGTGAAGTACCAGTTGTATGACACCATTTCCACAGTCCTCAGCCACTGCCACGACTGGCAAACGCTTCGGACAGCACTGGCGGCTCGGGGCATCACCATGCACTTTGTCCAAGGCGATGACGGTCGCATCTGTGGCATCACTTTTACAGACAACAGCCATGGGATCACTCTTCCCGGGAGCAAGATAGACCGCAGCCTGTCCCTCGTCCAGTTGAGCAGGACGCTGGGCGCACCCGAGAACCAAGTCCACCTATCTTCCCTCATTTCCGATCGTGACGAAACCCGAACGGAAGTCGGTCAGTCGGTCGGCTTGCTTCATGGCAACACCTCTTCCAACGAGTGGCAGCACGAGGCTTCAGCTTCCTCACCCGTTGGCTCTGATGAAGTGGCAGGCGGTGCCGATAACGAAGGTTCGTCTGTCGGCAGCAATATTGCGGAAGCAGCGGCGGAAGTTATACTCCAGCCAACCATTGCCCATACATCAGGAGGTGGCGGTGGAGGCAACGACCGTGGTTGGAATGACGAGGACAAGGAGAAGAACAAGAAAAAACGTAACGGAGGAATGAGGAGATAAGCGTATGGCAAACAGAAAAGTAACACCCTTGAAGGATGAACCTGGCACGTCTTTGGAAGACATACAGGTTGAACTGTCCAATTGTATTCAGGCAATCAACACCCTGTCGGGTAAGATAGACACCCTTGCCAAACCTACCGCCAATGACACGTCTTCATTGAGGGATGCCGTGGGCAAGGCTGCGGCTAATGAGGTGAGGCTGCTGTTGGAGGCACGGCAGAGGAAGTTCAAGGAAGAGGAGGAAGCGGCGAAAGCCAGAGGTGAGATGTCCCAACAGGAATACTTCCAGACCTTGACCGACAGATACGATGAAGTACTCGCAAAGTGCAGCGGTCTTGTGGATTTCCACAAGAAGTATTGGCCGGGATTAGTGGACAAGTGCAAGGACACCGTGAAGAAGGTCGGAGAACAGAGCAGGAAGAACTCCGAGTCTCTGACCAAGATAGCAGACTTCATTGACAGAGTGACAGGTACACGGAAGCCGAAATGCGTTCCTCCTCCATTGCCAAAGAGCAAGGCAGAGTTCATTCCGTTCTTGAAGCGATACCTCTTGTATGTGGTCAAGCGGCTCTGCCATTCCCGGCACGTCCACAAGTTCATCCGCATTTGTATGTGCGCATTGTGGACGGTATTCCTATGCGCCTTGTGCATCATCGCCAACGACAACGCAAGATTGAGAACCATTGAGGAGAAATACATCCTTCTCCGTGACTTCTCCCGGCTGGATGACCGCACCTCGCAGCGAGCCGACTACATCGAATGGCTCTACTCGGACGAGGACGAGCACCGTCAGGAGATAGATGAACTTTGGCAAATGAGAAAACAACGATTGAACAATAACAAAAAGCAAAAATGATTCTGAATTATAGCGCAAACCGAATGCAGAACAGTTCACTCTTATGTTGAGGTGCAGCCTACAATGCATGAGATGAACGAGTACGACAATCCAAAACAAACAGCCGTCAATGCCCTCATAAGTTGGGTAAAGACAGGCTGGGACTATTACTCCATGCGTGATGCAGTGGACAACCATCTGGAATCATGTGGCGCAGACTGTCCTTCCATCAATGGTGAAGAGACCATCCTTGCACACAGAAAAATAGCAGCCAACCAACTGGCGATTGACTGCATATCTGCATTGTCCAAAGAGAAGCCACCCAAAATGGACAGATGTGGAGGATATTGCTGGTGATGTGCAGAGGCAAGGATGTAGGATGAGAAAAGTAAGAATGTTATTGTCCTACTTTCTCGTACATGGAATAGAAGTAAACATCTTTTCCCCTTTTATATTCTTGGGTATTTCCAGTTGTGCAGAACATTTTCTGCTTTGTCTCCAATGGAATAGTTCCCGTATCTGTTAGCCTGTTCCATATACTCAATTCCTTTTTTTCGTGCTACTGATTTTTGGGGGAAATAACATCCCTGCTGATAATATGTCATTAAACCTATTCTATATAAAGCATCTCCATCTTTTGATTCTATAGAAATTATCTGCTCATAACATTTATATGCTTCATAGTATTTCCCTAAACGATATGCTAATGCTGCTTGTATTCGTAGAGAATTAATATTGACAACATTTGCTCCATTCCCATTTCTTATCTCACTAATTTTCCCGTTGGAATAATCTGTATAAACAGTATCGTTGAATGTTTTCTTATAGCCATTTAGCGTATACGTTTTTTGAACGTATGTAGATACGAGACATGCAGAAACAGACAACCGTCCTTTATGGAAATCGGGTTGATCACCTGTCAACTCTGTTTTCAGTATAGAGCAACTTACTTTCATAATACGACTTTTATAAATATAGTCATTTAGTCTGTTTATATATGTTGCAGAGTTTAACTGCTCATCATTGTGTGAAATGTTTTTTTTATCAATATCAAAGAATCTGAAATCATTCGGTAACGGTATTCCACTGACACTGATATTCAATCCATAGAAACACTCGTTCATATCCTTGCTTATGTAATAGGCTGTATTAGGATCAGCAACAGTTGAGAGTTTTTGCATACCATAATAGAAAACCTTGACCGAAGTAGGAGTTGGTATTTCGGCTCGCAATTGCTGGCGGCCTATGATAAGGGATAGAAATAACAGGACGCTTAGGCTTAATAAATATCTTTTATCTTCCATGGGGTTATTGTATACATGATACCAAAAGAATACATTTTCACGTCAGGAGTACCGTATTGCATGCCGGATTTTTTGAACATATTATAGTGTGGGACATCCGCATAAACGCCTAAACCTTGCAATATACCATTACCATTTATTCTTAAAGCGTAATGACTGGAAAATCCTTCATTGAGCATCTCTGATTGTTTTAATCCACTTATACCATTATAATGAACAGGAAGTTCATATCTGAAACTTGCTTCAAATACAAATCTTGTACTACTCTCAATACTTCCGAAATTCAAGAGGATGCCTCCTCCCAATATCAGACGATGAACATTATTCCTGCAATTAACACTATTATTCTTGTCTTCCACTTTATACTGATTGATCCTATAATGAGCAGAGCCATAAAGCCCCCAGTTAAAACTTCCAGGAAAGAAACTTTGATACCCCAACTTCCCACCTACAGTTATATCACCGAAAATGTCTCTTGCCGTAAGTCCCAAAATGTTTGGATTCTTAATGCTTGTATCTGAACTTTTATCGTTGTTTCGTATATAGGTATAAGTATAGGCGTTGTCAAACAACATCTCATCAGTCAAAGCGTTTATTCCCGCTGTTGCCAAATTTGCAACTGCAAACGAATAGACATTATTGGTGGCAACGTCCATCCTGTAGTACAGATGTTGTGCGTTGCCATGAAACGGCATCAAAAACAATGCCACTAAACATAGTATCTTAAAATTTTTCATCCTATTTTTTACTAAATA
>JAUNOM010000028.1 GCA_030531085.1 Prevotellaceae bacterium
CCTGGTGGCACCACTAAAAAGCGGATTGCAGAAATGCAGTTCGCTTTTTTAGTTTACTGCGGTTTTATAGCGCCCGGTGTCATTTGGAGGGTTATAGAGACAATCCTTATACCTGTTATTAATTAATGGTACATCTTACAAGTTTATTCTGTGAATATGGATATTATAATACGTCAAGAGAGTGAGAGCGACTTCCGTGCGGTGGAGGATGTTGTAACCTTGGCATTTAAAGGAGCGGATCACAGTGACGGGAACGAGGCTTCGCTGGTAAGAGCCTTGCGGACCAGCGGTAGTTTCATTCCGGAACTGTCTTTAGTTGCAGTTGTGGAAGGGATGATTGTGGGATATATCCTTCTTACAAAAGTAGGGATAGGCAGTGGAACAGGAGTCGCACTTGCCCCTTTGGCAGTGCTGCCGTCATTTCAACGTATGGGGATAGGCACGGTGTTAGTCAGTCGTGGACATGAAGAGGCGAAAAGAATGGGCTTCAGTGTCTCTGTTGTTCTTGGCTCTCCGGATTACTATATGCGCCATGGTTATAAGCCGGCGGATGCTTATTGCGTTTATCCGCCGTTTGATGTGGCCTCTGAATATTATATGGTGTGTGTCCTTGACCGTTGCCGCACAGTGCCACGAGGGGTGGTGCGGTATGATTCCGCATTTGGAATATAATAATGATTATAGAACTGTAATTCCGCTATGCCTATAGAACGGTGTTTTGATTACGATGCGTTGACAGAGGTCTGGCTGGCTTCTGTCAAGGCTACACATGATTTCCTTACTGCTGATGACATGGAGTTCTACCATCAGCGGCTTCCGCATGACTATATGCCCAATGTTGATATTTACGCTGTCCGGGATGACATGGGGGAACTGTGCGCCTTCATTGGCCTTGGCACAGACACGATAGAGATGCTCTTTGTGCATCCCGACGCTATGGGCAAGGGCTGCGGCTCATGCCTGATTGATTTCGCAATTATGGAGAAAGGGATGCGTAAGGTGGATGTCAACGAGCAGAATCAGCGTGCCCTGGACTTCTACCTCCGGCGTGGTTTCGCCGTTGTGGGGCGTGATGCCGTTGACGGTGAGGGAAAACCTTACCCCATACTGCATCTGCATTACGGTGCGGAAGTCTGACTCTCGCCCTCCACATAGTTCTCCATGAATATGTGATCGCCGTCAAATACGGCGTATGTGAACTGCCTTATCCAGTCGCCGAGTATCATCATGCGCGTCTGACGTGTCAGTATCAGGTCCAGCTCTATGTGCCTGTGGCCGAACATGAAGAAGTCTATGTCGGGGTGCGTGCGCAGGTATTCCTTTGCAAACAGCACGAGATACTCCCTGTCCTCGCCCATATACGGCGGCTCCGTGCCGTCCACCCGCTTCAGTCTTGAGTGCTTGGCCCAGTTCAGTCCCAACGCCATTCCCCACCGTGGGTGTAGCGCGTTGAGTGCCTTCTGGCACAGTCTGTTGTTGAAACACCATTTCAGCATCTTGAATTTTGGGTCGGGGTCTCCCAGACCGTCACCGTGTGCCAGGAAGAATGTCTTGCCGTGTATCTCGGTGACAGATGGCTTGCGGTGCAGTATCACGCCGCATTCCTCCTCCAGATAGCCGTATGTCCACAGGTCATGGTTGCCAACAAAGTAGTGCACCTCCACGCCCAGGTCCGTCAGTTCGGACAGTTTCCCGAGGAAGCGTGTGTATCCCTTGGGCACCACATAGCGGTACTCGTTCCAGAAGTCGAACATATCCCCGAGAAGATATACGGCCTCTGCCTTGTGCTTTATCTCATCAAGAAAGCGTACCAGGCGCCTTTCCTGTGTGCGCCGGTGCTCTATGGCGAGCGAGCCGAGGTGCGCGTCGGCCAGGAAGTATGTGTTCATGCTTCAGCAGTTTATTTATTCAAACCCCAGTTCCACACGTGCCTCCTCCGTCATCATGCTCTTGTCCCATTCCGGTTCAAACACCATGTTGATGTTGGCGGATGTCACTCCGTTGACAGCTGATACCTTTGTGCGCACGTCCTCTATTATGAAGTCGGCTGCGGGGCATGACGGAGCGGTGAAAGTCATGTCAAGTTCCAGGTTGCCCTCTATGTCCAGGTCTATCCTGTATATCAGTCCGAGGTCGTATATGTTTACTGGTATCTCCGGATCGTATACGGTCTTCAGCACGTCTATGATACGCTGCTCCGTCTGTGAATGCTCTTCTTGTGTCATTGTAAGTCTGATTAGTTTTTGAAAGTTTATATCCTTCCCTCGTCGCGGTACGAGTAGTATTCTCCGTTTGTTATGATTATGTGGTCCAGAAAGTGCATACGCATGGTCTCGCAGGCATCCTTCACGCTCTTTGTCAGCCTGTCATCCTCCCGGCTTGGCCTTGCGTTTCCGCTTGGATGGTTGTGCGCCAGCGCTATGACTGTAGCCCTGGCCTGCAGCGCCTCTATCATTATCTGCCTTACGTCGACCGCCGTCTCGGTGAAACCTCCGTTGGACAGTCTCACGGTCTTTATGTGATACAGTCCCTGGTTCATCAACACCACGTACGCCTGCTCCGTGTTCAGGTCGCGCATCATTGGGTGCAGTAGCTCGAACAGCACCCTTGCGTCGCTGACCTTTTCCCTTTCCGGCCTTTTCTCCATCTCTCTCCTCCGTCCCAGCTCGCTTGCCGCCAGTATGGCTATCGCCTTCGCCTCGCCAATGCCCCTGTATTCCGCCAGCTCCTCCACGCTCTTGCGGCTTAGGGCGGCGATGCTGTTGCCGCAGTCGCCGAGAATGCGCTTCATCAGGTCCACGGCTGTCTCGTTGCGGCTGCCGCTTCCTATCAGTATGGCGTACAGCTCCGCCGTCGACAGTGTCTCCGCCCCGTGCGCCATCAGCTTCTCCCGGGGCCTGTCGTCCTCCGCCCACTGCGTGATGGTGCGTGGCTTCGCCTCGTCCTCCACCGTTTCCGGCCCGTATATCTCACTGACTTTCCATCTCTTCATGGCTTCCGCAGGCTTGTTCCTTTTATTTATAGAAATTCTTCTCAAAGGCCTGAAACTCGTCCTTGCCCCTTATGCAGCGCTTCCACCACGCCTCCAGAAAGCCGCATCCGTAGCCTATCAGCTGCACAAAGGCCGCCGCCACGCTTATGAAGCCTATCTTCGGTGAGCGGTTCTGTACCGTTGAGTCGGTGAATATCAGTGCCGAGTACAGCAGTATGGGCAGCCATGGCGCGGCGCAGAGCCAGTACCACCTGTTTATGTCATCATATTCCATCAGCACCCGTCCCACGGCAGAGGTGAGCACGAGTGCCATTACGCCTACAGTGAATACCGCCGGCAGCAGATGTACCGCCTTCAGCGTCCCGGGATGCCTCTTGGTCAGGTTTATACGCGCTATGCCGCTGTTGTAAACCTGCCTGAAGAACTTGCGCAGGTCTGTGCGGCGCTTGTGCCACACCCATGCTTCCGGGAACAGCCTTGACGAGTGTCCCGCCTCGATGATGCGGTATGAGAAGTCTATGTCCTCGCCGAAGCGCATACGGCTGAACCCTCCGAGGCTCATGTACACATCGCGGCGTATGCCCATGTTGTACGACCGCGGATAGAAACGGTCCAGCTTCTTCTTGCCGCCGCGTATCCCTCCCGTGGTGAAGAAGCTCGTCATGGAGTAGCTTATGGCCTTCTGCACGGGGGTGAATGACGGGTGTGACGCGTCAGCACCGCCGAAGGCGTCGCACGGCATCGCCTTCAGCTCACTGTCCACAGCCATCAGGTAGCCCTCGGGCAGCACCACATCGCTGTCTAATATAATAAGGTATTCCCCCCTGGCACGCTCCGCGCCGTAGTTACGGCTCTGTCCCGGCCCGGAATTAGGCTTCTCATAGTATGCCAGGGTGAGCCGTCCGCTGTACCTGCCGCACACCTCACGGCATGGAGTCTGTGAGCCATCCTCCACTATTATCACCTCAAAGTCGCCGTATGTCTGCCGTGTCAGGCTGTCAAGCAGTTCGTCCACCTCGTCCGGCCTGTTGTAAACGGGCACTATGATGCTGTATCTCATCTGTCTGCGGTATGGCATTGCTGCCGTTAAATTAAAAAAGTGAAGAAAGAGACTATCAATCTTCACTTTTCCCTTGGTTATGTCTTCCCCTGTCAGTGCAGGTCCTTTATTCCTTCATGCGCTGCAGATAGCTGCCGTCGCGTGTGTCCACCTGTACCAGCTCGCCCTCGTTGATGAAGAGAGGCACGCGTATCTCCACGCCAGTCTCCAGTGTTGCGGGCTTCAGAGTGTTGGTAGCGGTGTCGCCCTTCACGCCCGGCTCGGAGTGAACCACGCGCAGCACGGTCTTTACTGGCATCTCCGCATAGAGTACTGTCTCCGTGTCAGCGTCGCTGACAACCTCCACGATGTCTGACTCCTTCATGTACTCCACGCCTGTAACGAGGTCGGCAGGGATAGGAGCCTGGTCAAATGTCTCCTGGTTCATGAATATATAGTCCTCGCCCTCCTTGTAAAGGTACTGGTATGGACGGCGCTCCAGGCGCACATCCTCAAGCTTCTCGCCGATATTGAAGCGGCGCTCCAGAACGCGACCGTCGCTAACGTTCTTCAGTTTGATGTTCATGATGGTGTTACCCTTACCTGGCTTGCGGTGCTGGAAGTCTATGCAAACCCAAATGCCACCGTCCATACGGACAGCGACACCCTTCTTGATGTCCTGTGAATTAATCATTGTTATTGTCGTTTATGTTATATTCGCGTATAATGATGCAAAATTAATAAAAAAACTTCATAAAACTGCATTTCGTGAATGATTTTACCACTTTTCAGAACTAAAATCGTTTGTTTTCTTGCATAATTGAAAAGAAATGAGTACCTTTGCACCCTGAATTGCGTAATGCGCCTATCTCGCGTGTGGATTGTACTGTGACAGGGGCCGTGCGCAGCCGGTTTTGCAAACATAATAAAATCTTAAGATAAATAAAAATGAAAAGAACATTCCAACCACACAACCGCCGTCGCGTGAACAAGCACGGCTTCCGTGAGCGCATGTCAACAAAGAATGGCCGCCGCGTTCTCGCATCCCGTCGCGCGCATGGCCGCAAGAAGCTCACTGTAAGTGACGAGCACCACGGAAAGTAAGCCTTTCTTACGGTATCCGTATGTGCTGGCGGTTGAGACATACCGCAATAAGGCAGTCCGCTGTTTCCCGTTTCGGGGCAACGGACTGCCTTTTTTGTTTGCCTTATAGCACTGTCTTGATATGTTAAAATGCAGGGAGGCCAAATGTTAAAGTTTCCTTAATGTTGGCTATAATGGTCTGAAAAGACGTGATATTGGTGCGGAATGCGGTGCCGTATGTATGTTTTCGGGCAGCAATCAGATACATATTGCACTGCAAAAGCTATCAGATTGCATTGCTATTTGATAGAGATTGCATAGTAAAAGCATAGAGATTGCGCCGCAAAGGCATATTTCTTGAAATGCAGAAAAATCGCATCCCGTTTTTGCCGCCTTACAGGCTCTCTGGCGGGGTCACTCCGTTTGTGGCTTGATGCGCCACCGGCAGTGATTTAACGCGGCAGAATGAGTTTTCCTGTTTTGTTGTCTTTGCAGGGCTGTTTCCATCCTACTGCCAAGATGCTGGAGGCTCACACGCTGTCAGCTGGCGGAAACGGCAGGCGAGGAAGGCTGCCTCCATGACGTGCCTGTATGTTTGTAAACGGAGCATGAGGGGTTGAAAAAGATACCATAAATCAATAACACTGCCCACAGAAAGTCATTTTTGTTATGTGGAAGTTGCATAGCTGCATTATTTTTATTAACTTTGCGCAGAAAAAGTAACCAATAGAACAGACAACACTTATGCAAAGCGTAGTATTAGAAAACGATTTCAGCAATTTGACCAACAAGCGTTACACATCCTATCAGGCCATTATCTTGTGCTATCAGGGCAGCTGCAGGCTCTCATATAATGAGGCTGAGCACGAGATGCGTGCCGGATGTTGCGCCATACTCTTCAATATGAAGATGCTGAAGGGTGTGACCACGTCGTCAGACTGTGTGTGCAAGGTGCTTTATGTGGAGGAGTACTTCCTGCGACAGAGCGAGCCTCGCACACCTTATATAATACAAGGGCTGCTGGCACTGCATACTCGGCCGGTGATAGAGCTTGGAGATAGCGAGGCGGAACAGTGCAAGGCGCTCTTCCGTAACCTTGAACAGCGTCTGGAGAATACAGAGCATAAGTTCTATTCAGATGTTCTGCGCACGTCATTGCACCTGATGCTGCTTGACATCTTTGACTTTCACGCTCGTATCAGTGAGACAGTGGACACGTCACTCAGCGCTTCCAGTATCATGGCTAAGTTCATTGCCATGCTGGAGAATAAGGAATACCGTGAGAACCGTGAGGTGGCCTATTACGCAGAGAAGCTGTGTGTGGTGCCAAAGTACCTTTCCGAGGTGTCAAACAAGGTCAGCGGCTTCTCGGCTTCATACTGGATCAGCCGCTATGCTGCCCAGGATATCAGTGAGGTGTTGAGGAAGAACGAGCGTCCTGTGTCCGAGATTGCGCAGATGTTCCACTTTACTTCCACCTCATACTTTAACCGTTACGTGAAGCGTACGCTTGGCGTGTACCCCTCAGAGCTTAGGGCGAGTTAGATGGTTTCTGGGGGTTGCTGGTTGTAGGTTTTGGGGTTGTTGGTTGTAGGTTATTGGTTTTGGGTTTTAGGGGGATTTGGTTGCTGGTTATAGGTTATTGGTTTTGGGTCTTATGTATAATGAAACAGGCCGCAAACCCACAACCATCAACCTCAAACCAAAGGCAAAAAGCACCTCAATCCGTATGAGGACAGACCTACAACCCATAACCTACAACCTCCAACCAAAACAAAAAGCACCTCAATCCGTATGAGGACAGACCTACAACCCATAACCTACAACCTCCAACCAAAGAAACCTACCACCCCAAACCCACAACCAACGACCTCAAGACCCACAACCCACAACCAAAAACCCACAACCCTAAAACCGCAACAATGGTCACAATAAAGATAAAGAACACTGGCCGGCAGGCGTTGCCGGCATACGCTACGAGCCAGAGTGCAGGCATGGACCTGCGCGCGGACATATCAGAGCCGTTCGTGTTAAGGCCTCTTCAGCGCCGACTTGTGCCTACGGGGCTGCATATAGCGTTGCCCGAGGGGTACGAGGCGCAGGTGCGCCCGCGCAGCGGACTCGCTTTGAAACATGGAGTCACGGTACTTAACACTCCCGGTACTATCGATGCCGACTACAGAGGTGAGATAGGAGTGGTGCTGGTAAACCTCTCTGATACGGATTTCGTTGTAAATCCCGGTGAGCGGATAGCCCAGATGGTGGTGGCACGCTATGAGCAGGCGGAGCTGCTGCAGGTTGATAAGCTTGACGAGACAGAGCGTGGAGAGGGCGGATATGGACATACGGGAGTGCGGTAGGCGCTCCCGATGATGGGCAGGGCATTGCGCTGGGCGGCGCACTGCCTGTATTTTTTATCTAATCACAGGTAAACCAATGAAAAGAGTCTTTCACCTTATTTTGTTCCTGTTTGCGTTGCAGCTGCACAGTGCGGCGTCTGGCAACGGAATGAAGTACCGCTACATATACATTGAGGCGGTGCGCCAGCAGGATATGGGCAATTATTCTCTGGCTTTCGAGCTGTTCAGACGGTGCCATGAGATGGCTCCCCGGGCGGCGGAGACCAGCTTTGAGCTTAGCAAACTGTATCTTGCGGCCAAGCAGGACTCTCTGGGTCTGGTGCTGCTTAAAGGCGCTGTGGAGCAGGAACCGCAGAATACGGAGTACGCAGAGCTACTGGCACGGATGTATCTGTACAGGAACGAGGTGGACTCGGCCGCTGCCGTCTATGAGGGACTGGCCACTCTGCAATATGACAGGCCGGAGTATCTGCACCTTCTGGCACGTATCTATGAGCAGCAGCGTGACTATTCCAAGCTGTTGTCTGTGCTGGACAGGATGGAACTGCGTGAGGGACAGTCGGAGGAGATAACGCTCTCCAAGATGCAGGCGTACTCCTATATGGGCGATCAGCAGGGTGCTTACAGGGAGTTGAAGAGCCTTGTGGACGCGCACCCTAACGACAAGAACCTGCAGGTGATGATGGGTAACTGGCTGTTGGGTAACGGCCGTAAGGAGGAGGCTTACGCTACGTTCACGGATGTGTTGCGTGAGGAGCCTGATAACGCACAGGGGCAGATGTCACTGATGGACTTCTACCGCGCGGAGGGGCGCACGCAGCAGGCAGACAGCCTGCTTTACAATATGCTTGTCAATCCCCGTACCGATCCGTCAACACGTGTTACTATGATGCGTGACTGGGTAAAGGACAGCGAAGAGAAAGGGGGAGACTCGCTAAGAATAATGCAGATGTTCGACAGGGTGCTGCAACTGCCGCAGAAGACGGCCGAGGTGGCGGAGATGAAGGTGGCGTACCTAATGCTGAAGAAGGCGCCAAAGGACTCCATAAAGAGCGGATGGGAGAGTGTGCTGCGCATAACTCCCGAGTACGTAGGGGCACGGCTGGAACTGATAAAGATACTTTGGGCGGACAGTATAGATGACAAGGTGATAGACGAGTGCCGCAAGGCGGTGGAGTATGTGCCTGACGAGCCTGTGCTGTATTATCATCTCGGGGTGGCGCAGTATGTGAACAAGCGCTATACGGAGGCGATAGAGTCGCTGAGGCGTGGCGTTGCGAACTTCACCAAGGAGACATCGGCAAGCCTGTCGGCAGATATCTACGTGATGCTTGGTGACGCTCTGTATAAGGAAAAACGCATAGAGGAGGCCTATGCCGCATACGACAGCTGCCTGATATACAGTCCTGACAATGTGGTATGCCTGAATAACTACGCCTATTTCCTCTCTCTTGACAACCGGGAGCTTAAGAAAGCGGAGAAGATGAGCTATCGCGCCATAACGGCGGAGCCTAACAACGGGACATATCTTGATACGTATGCGTGGATACTTTACCTGCAGCAGCGCTACGAGGAGGCACGGATATACATAGACCAGGCCATAAAATGCGAGCTGGCGGAGGACTCCGCCGCCGTGATAGCTGGCGATATACTGGAGCACGCGGGTGACATCTACATGAAACTGGGGCACAAGGAGGAGGCAATGGACTTCTGGAACCGTGCCTTGAAGAGCGGTGTGGAGGATGAGGCCACGCTGCGCAGGAAGATAAATACATTAAAATAGATGAAGAAGAACTTACTGATAATATCCGCGGTGGCCGTGCTGACGGCCTGCGGAACGGGCAAGACGGTGCAGAATGGGGACGGTAAGCCATCCGCAACGGTGGCCGACAGGGAGAAGGGAAGCGTGGACTTCCTTAGGAAACTGACCGACAATGCAGTCTACAGCCGTAACATTGTGGCGCCAATCAACTTCACACTGTCCACAAAGGACCGCAATATCTCTGTCAGTGGCAAGCTGCAGATGCGCAAGGATGAGGTGATACGCATCACGCTCAGCCCCTTCGGACTGATGGAAGTGGGGCGTATAGAGTTCACACCGGACTATGTCATGCTGGTTGACCGTGTCAATAAGGAGTATGTTCAGGCCACATACAGCGACCTGGACTTCCTTAAAAGCAACGGAATGAACTTCTATACCCTTCAGGCTTTGTTCTGGAATGAGCTGTTTGTGCCAAGTAAACAGACCCTGTCGGACTCTGACCTGTCGGGCTTTGAGGCCGATATGCTGATGCAGAACGACCGCCCTGTGACCCTGAAGGCAGGCGACCTGCACTTCAGCTGGACCACGGATGTGCAGCGGTGTCAGATAAAGAGCGCCGCCATAACGTACCGAAAGGGCACGTCACAGCAGTCGGAGGTGTCGTTTAAGTATGATGCCTTCGCACCCGTAGGCGTGAAGAAGTTCCCGTCCAAGGAGACAATATCCTTCAATTCCAGCGCGGCAGGACTGGGAAAGGTCACGCTTGACATGGAGATGAGCCGTATTGGCACTGATGACAAATGGGAGACACGCACCAAGGTGGCTGACAGATACAAGCGTCTGACCGTTCAGCAGGTCATGAAACTGGTGGGACTCCTGATAAAGTAGTGTATCAATCCATTCCTTTCAATGAACAGAATCATTCTGATAATTGCAACAATGCTGCTCTGTCTGGCGCCATGTGGCGCGGAACTGCAGAAGAAGCCTGCCACCGTCAGGAAGACAACGCGTGCCACAACGCAGAAGAAAAGGACTGGTGTCAAGGCTAAAAGCACAAAGAAGGCGACGACATCGCGCCCCGCATCAATCTCCGGACTGCGTAATGAGCAGGCGCGCATAAAGCAGAACATACGTAAACAGGAGCAGGCACTGAAGGCAAATAAGGCCCAGATGAGGCAGAAACTGAAGGATTTGGAGCGCATCAGCAGTGACATGACGCGCAGACAGCGCTCCATTGACTCCATAAATACCGACATACACCGCCTTGACAATAACATCGGACTGCTGTCATCACAACTGGACAACCTGCAGAAGCAACTGGAGGAGCGCAAGGCCAGCTATGTGAAGTCCATGCGGTATATGGCCCGGCAACGGACCATACAGAACCAGCTGATGTTCATTTTCTCTGCGAAGAGCCTTACGGAGACTTACCGCAGGATGCGTTTCGTGAGGCAGTATGCGGCATATCAGCGCACGCAGGGAAAGGCTGTACTGGAGAAACAGAGGCAGATGAACGAGAAACGCAGGCAGCTGCACGCCACAAGAGGTGAGAAGTCGACCATGTTACAGAAGGGACACAGGGAGCAGGCGGCACTGACTAAGCAGAAAAGTGAGCAGCAGGAACTGGTGACATCGCTGCAGAAGCAACAGAAAACCATTAATGCTGTGATAGACGAGCAGAAGAAAAAGGACGCTGCACTGAACGCCCAGATAGACCGTCTGATAGCGGAAGAGGTGGAAAAGGCACGCCAGCGCGCCATAGCAGAAGCGAAACGCAAGGCCGAGCAGGCTGCCGCCGCTAAGAAAAGGGCCGAGGAACTGGCGAGAAGGAAGGCCGAGGCCGAGGCCAGGGCACGTGAGAATGAGCGCAGAATAGCTGAGGCCAAGGCTGCGGAGGAGCGTGCCAAGGCGGCAAGAGCGGAGGCAAGGAACGCAGAGGCGAGAGAGAGGGCGGAGCAGAGGGCACGTGAGGCCGAGGCAGCAAGAGTGGCCGCGGAGCGCAAGGCGGCTGCGGACAGCCGCAGGGCCGAAAAGGTTGTGGCCGAGGCAAAGCGTGAACAGGAGAGGGCCATAAACCTTTCAAGTGTGGACAGGGCGCTGAGCGGACAGTTTGAGGCCAACAAGGGGCGCCTGCCGTCACCGGTTGCGGGCGGCAGGATAGTGTCACACTTCGGTCATCACGGTGTGGAGGGACTGCCGGGTGTGGTGCTTGACAATAAGGGAATAAACATTATGGGCTCTCATGGCTGTGCCGCGCGGGCCATATTCGATGGTGAGGTGTCGGCTATATTCAACTCTGGCGGCGCCTGGGGAGTGCTGGTGCGCCACGGAGGCTACATTTCCGTGTACTGTAACCTGTCATCTGTCAGCGTATCAAAGGGACAGAAGGTTGCGACAAGACAGACTCTCGGCACTGTCGGACGTGATAATATACTGCAGTTTCAGTTACGCAGGGAGCGTTCAAAGCTTAATCCCGAACAGTGGATAGCGAGATAGGCGTAAGACTTATGATAAGAATAGACCATATAGCAATGTATGTGCTGGACTTGGAGGGCGCAAGAGACTTCTTCAAGACATTCTTCCGCGCGCAGTCCAATGATATGTACCATAATCAAAAAACAGGATTGAGGACATACCTCATGACGTTTCCTGATGGAGGGAGACTGGAAATAATGAGCAGACCCGAAGTGAAAAGTCTGAATGAGACAGTCTATAGGAGCGGTTTCATACACCTTTCCATCGCTCTTGGCTCACGTGTCGAGGTGGATCGCATGACATCCCTGCTGGCATCGCATGGATATGAGGTGCTGTCAGGGCCGCGAGTGACGGGCGACGGGTACTATGAAAGCTGCGTCAGGGGCTTTGAGGGAAACCTTATAGAGCTGACAGAGTAGGGTATTCTGTATACATTAACAGCAGTGGGGCTGACACTTCGCATCGAGTGTCAGCCCCACTGCCGTTCTTATATTATTGTGTTCGCTGTCCAATCTTAGAACCTGTAACCAAGAGTGGCGTTTATCTGGTGACGGTTGTTCTTTATGGTGGTTGGAGTACCGATGTTTGTTTCAGAGGCGATTTCTGCCACCTGTCCGTTTTCCAGACCGAAAGTCTTCAGGTCATAGACAGACTGGAACGGGTGATATTCACCCTTCTGTGTGGAATACTGATAGGACAGGTCAAGGTTCAGGTTCTTTGACAGTGAGAAACCGAGACCGAATGTGACGCGGTGTGTGTCCTTCCAGTTGGTGTAGTCGTATGTAGTGTAGTAGTTTCCCACACTGCCGTCATTCGGATTGGTGTATATCATGAAGTCCTTGCTGGCATTGTCCCGGTACATAGGGCTGATATAGTTGTAGCCCATGCGTATGGCAACCTCCTGAACAGGCTTTACCTCCACTCCGAACTTGGCGGTGTGCACCCCTCGCAGGTTCATGTCCGTATTGTTGTCCATGTCAAAGTCCTTCTCGTACACGCTGTGGTCATAGTCAAGTACTATCTTGTTCTTGATGAAGGAATAGTCCGCATACTCGTAAGTTGCGCCAAGTGCCACGATGTTGTCTACGGTATGTCCTACGGACAGGCCGAACTTCCATGGCGTTGTCATCTTGTACTTGTAGTCGTAGGTCTGGGAATATGCCGGAGAATACTCCTTGTTGTCCAGAGAGTAGTATGCCTCCGCGCCCATACTTCCGTAACAGTCCAGGTCGTACCATGTGGGAGTGTGGATGTATGCGCCTATGCGGAATGGGGAATCCTCTATAGGTCGGAATATCATACCAAACTTAATGTCAAATCCTGTGCCCGTTATCTTGCGGTTATCGTATGTGTATACGCTGCCTCTTGGGGCGTCCGCAGCGTCCACAAGACTCTCATTGTATGTCGTGTAGCTGTTATAGTGCACGTCCTTCAGTCCGAATGACACTCCAAGATATATGCGGTTGAACAGGTTTCCGCTGAAATTGATGTCGAACTGGCTTATATATCCGCTGTTGTCCTTTCTTGCGAAGTAGCTGTCAGCCGCACTGTATCCGTCAAAGCAGTCGTTTCCCGCGCCGTAGTCGGCAAAGTTGTCGTTGATGACAGAGTAGTTCACATCGTCCATAAGGCTCATGTCGTACCATCTGTCGTCCCTGCCCTTGTTCCAGGAGTCTACGTTTATCTTCTGACTTGCCAGCCTCATGTACGACATCTTGTTCAGAGAGGCGTTGTTCAGTACGTTCACCGCATCGGAGAGCATATTGAAATTCGTGCTCTTATGGTAGTTAACGCCAAGGTTGAACCATGTCTGCGAGCCCGTTTGTGTGCTGTATACAAAGCCTATCTGGTTGAAGTCAGCGTTTGTCACACCCTTCTTGCCGTCATAGTCGCTTAACGTCACAGGGCCATTGTCAGCAGATCCGCGCTGAACGGTAAGTCCTCCGGACGCTCCCACCCACGACTTGCGGAACAGTCCGATGCCTGCCGGGTTGGAACTCATTGTTGATATGTCCGCTCCGAGCGCCTCCATGGCTCCGCCCATGCCTATGTAGCGTGCCGTTCCGTTAAGGTTCGTGCTGGCGAGCTGTGCGCTCTCGTATGTCTCTTGTGCCGTTGCGGCGCCCGAGGCGAGCAGCATGGCAGTGCAAATTATAGTCTTGTTCATATAGTTATTTGTTATCTGTTTGTCTGTTCATGTTTCTACAGTGCTGCATAGAGGTGCCGTTACCGTCTGCCTCCTCTGCTTCCTCCACCGCCGTATGAGCGTGATCCGCCTCCTCCACCAGTGGCGCGTGAGCTTCCTCCGTATGAGTGTGAGGAGCTGCCGCTGCTGTATGAGCGTGACGGCGTGGTCTGTGTGTTGAAGTTGTTGCGCGTTGTGGTGTTCCGTTCTGTCCGTGATGGTGTTGTGTTGTTATACTGTCTCGTCCTTGTACGGCTTGGTGTGTTGTTCCTGTACGTCCTGTTTGTCGTCTGTCCCGTCCTTCTCGTGGTGGCCCATCTGCCAGATCCGCCTCCGCCACGGTTGCTTATGTGTCCTCCATGCCATATAGGACGGTGGTAAACGGGCCTGTACCAGCCGTGCCATCCACCCCATCCGTACCATCCTGTGTGGTAATAATGGTAGCGCCATGGGTCATGATAGCCCCAGTACCATGGGTCATGCCACCGTGTATGCCAGTAGAATGAATCGTAATACCATGGGTCATAATACCACGGATCATAGTACCACGGGTCGTTTACAACGAGGATTGTGCTGTGAAAGCCGTCAAACCGCTTCATCCTCATGCTGTTCTCATAGTCCTGACGCGATACCATTATGGAGTCCTGCATATTGATTGAGTCGCCAAGGTGCTGTGCGTAGCCCTTGTTGAAGCGGTCCCGGCGGTTGTACTCGTCCACATCGCGCAGCGTTCCGTATGTGTATTCGCTCCCGGACGGCTGTGAGTAGTCGTACGTCTCGGACACCCTGCTGTCCGGTACGGTCCTTACTGTCTTCACGTCACGTCCCTTTTTCGGGGTGAAGTACATATCATCATCCTGTGCCCTTGCGCCTATCGCCATGAACAGGCATAAGGCTGTGAGTATAAAGTAACGTCTCATAACTGTTAGTTTTATGGGGATACGGGGCTCCCCAGTGGTTGGATAATGCAAAATTAATGATAATTTTACTGCAAATATACGGAAAAACCCTAACATAAGGTAGGTTTTTCCCTATTTTTTTCTAACTTTGTGGCGAATTTAACATATAGTGCAGGCTGCGACCTGTCATGCAAGTTACATCTTATGAAGTATTACCAGACAATATTTAACATTGTGCCTCCCTCGGCGGAACTGATGCAACCGTGCCGTGAACTGCTGGCTGATGCCTGCGGTGACTGTGGTTATGAGAGCTTTGAGGATACGGACAGCGGCATAAACGGCTATGTGCAGCAGGACCAGTACTCACAGACTGCCCTGGACAGGGTCATAAGCTCTTTCCCGATAGATGGTGTTGCCATCACATACACAACCGAGTCCATTCCCGATCAGGACTGGAACGCCGCCTGGGAGGAACAGGGTTTCGCGCCAGTGATGGTGGATGGCGAGGTTACGATATATGATGCGCGCCACACTGTGGACCCTTCCGTGTTCAATACCCCATTGACTGTAGGCATACAGGCCAGTAACGCCTTTGGCACCGGCACCCACGAGACTACACGTATGGTTGTGCGCACGCTGCTTGACCTGCCCCTTGACGGCCGCAGAGTGCTGGACTGTGGCTGTGGCACGGGCATACTGGCGATAATATCTCTGATGCGTGGAGCGGCGGAAGCCGTGGGTTACGACATAGACGAGTGGAGCGCGGACAACGCCATGCACAATGCGCGGCTCAATGGCATAGACAGCAGGCTGCGGGTGCTTCTCGGTGATGCCACGGTGCTGTCACAACTGGAGAGACGGTTTGATGTGGTGGTGGCCAATATCAACCGTAACATCCTTCTGGCCGACATGGTCCGCTTCCGTGAGGTAATGTCATCGGGCGGCACACTGATAGTCAGCGGCTTCTATACCACGGACGTTCCGATGCTGCTTGATGAGGCCTCCGCCCATGGTCTGCATGAGGTGGGGCGGATGGAGGATAACGGCTGGTGCTGCCTTAGGCTGCAACTGAACAGAGAATGATATTGAAAGAATGAACCGCCGACATCGTAATAGGCTCGCTATTGATGCCGGCGGTTCCTTATACACTAACTAACTATACTTACTTCTTGTTCGGCTTGCGTGTGAACTTGTATGTCATGCTGAACATTACATATCTCGGAATGTTGTTATACCATGTCTCTATGCGGCTCTGCGCGTTCACGCTGTACCGTCTGGAGTTCAGTTTCTGCAGTATGTCGTATGCCTGCAGCTTGGCAATCAGTGAGCCTTTGAAGAACGGCCGTGTCAGCTGTGCGTTCCATACCAGCTCGTTGGTGTTCATGTCCGCGTCATATCCGCGCCTGCTGTACATATTCATGTCCGTCGCCACGGTGAGTTTCACCACTGGTATGGTGTAAGTCACGTTGCCGCCATACTGTATGTCGCACACATCCATGTTCCTTACTATGTCCAGACGGCCCCTGGTGTGCTTTGATGTGACCTTTCCTATAAGCCCGGCCGACAGGTCTCCCACCTTGTATGTCAGCTTCAGCCGTCCTTGCAGGTTCACATTGTCCACGTGTGAGAGTGGGGACTCGTCCACATCCATGTTCGTTGCGGTGGCGAAGTCAACGCTGTGCTGCAGCTCCGCCATGCCATACAGGTCTATGCGCAGTCTCTTCTTGGCGTCCAGCGGGCGCTGCCATCCGCTGTTCAGCCTCGCGCTCCAGTTGCCGTCCACGTTGTCCTGACGGTAGGTGTACACTCCCGTGACGTTGTTGAATGATGTCCGCGTTCCAATCTGGTTGTACCGCGCGTCGCCGTTGACCCCTATGTACACGCTACTGCCAAGCGAGTCGTTCTTGAAGGTTATGCGTCCGCTCAGGTAGTGCGTCGTGTTGGGCTTCAGGTCCGGGTTACTGATGGTGACATATAGTGGGTCCGAGTCGTCGCGTACAGGCATCAGCGACTCAAATTCGGGGTGGTTGACCCTTAAGTTGTAGTTGAACTCAACGGGCCGCGATGTCTTTCCCCTGGTACGGAACCATACTGACGGCGTGAACTCATTCGTCGAGCGCCGTGCCACGGTGTCAAGGCGTGCGCGTGCATAGCTCATCCGCTCCTCGTTCCTTTGGTATGGCAGGGAAATGTTAAGTGACATCTTCTCCGTTCGCTTCTGTAGGCTTATCGAAGCCCTGTAGCCTCTCTGCAATTTGTTGTAGGATATGCTGTTGTTTATATCCTTTGCGCTCATCATCTCGTCGAAAGTGGACGGCAGCCACCCCAGTTTGTCGTAATCAGCATCAGGTAACAGCTCCAGATTGAATCTGTTTGTGTGCCGGCTGTCATATATCTGGCCGTATTTTATCTCCGGTATCAGCATCATATTGTCAGGAAGTTGCAGGACATAGTATACTGATGGCGACAAATGGTAATTCCTGTCGTAACTGTCGTTGAAGCGGTTTCGGGTGTCAGTGGTGCCTGTGCTTGCATAATGTGTGCGGCTGTTGTCGAAGTTCTCGCTGGGTTTGGTCAGCCTGTACGACATATCCATGCCCACTCCCAGAAAGTCCGCATCGTTAATCTTTACAAACCACGACATATAGTTGAAGGTGTTCAGTGACTTGCTCATCGACCTTCCGATGGCCTCGTTCATGTACGTCTGCGCCATGTCGCTGTATGTGGAGTCCTTTGAGGCTGTCCTCCTGTTGTTCCTGTCGTAGCTTGTGCTGTTATATATATTGAACCTTATCTTCTCCACAGTGACGCTCGTGTTGGCGTTCATGCTGTATGTGTCCGTATTTGACAGACTCATGGAGTTGCTGAATATGCTTCCGTTGCTGCCGAAGGTCTCCTTTGCCGTCCGGGCCTCATATCTTGAGTCGTTCCAGGCGAACCTTACGTTAGAGTTCACCTGCACATTCTTGTTCTTGTCCTCCGCGTTTATGTTCAGACCCGTCTGCTTTATGGTGCTTATTCCACTGAAGGCCTTCTTCGGATCCCACTCGCCGTCAGAGCCGGGAGTGCGGTTCTCGTTCACGTTGTTGGCGTTGCCGTATACCGACACTCTCGTATGGTCGTCATAGTACATTCCGAAAGCCTTCGCCATCCATCTCTCCTCCGTTCCCATACCGGCCTCCGCGTTGGCTATGTAGCCTCTGGCATACTCCCGTTTCAACGATACGTCCATCACATATTCCTTCTCTTCCAGCTCCTTCCCAAGCAGTTCGTTCTTCTTCGTGTCCTTATAGTACACCTTCAGGTCCTTGACGGTGAAGTAGGGCAGGTTCTCCAGTACCACCTTCGTGTCGCCCTTGAAGAAGTCGTTGCCGTTGATTGTCAGCATATCAATCTTCTTTCCGTTGATGTATATGTCCCCGTTGTCCTTCAGTTCCGCTCCCGGCAGCTGGCGTATCAGCGCGTCGAGGCTCGAACCTTCAGGCAGTTTGAAGGCTGCCGCATCGTAAACGATGGTGTCTCCGCGGTAGGCTATCTGCACCCTTGTGCCCTTTACCACCACGCCTTCAAGGTCCACGTCCTTGTAAACGTCCTCATCCTTCTTGCGCTTCATCAGTATCTTGTCCAGTTGAATGAAGTTATTGCGCCCTATTTTCTTCACCTCCACGTCGGTGTACTTGTCCTCGTATCCGCTGGCGGTGGTCTTTACTATGTAGGTCTGCACCACCGCGGGCACTTTCATGTTGAAATACGAGTAGCGCCAGCGGTCCGACACGTCGCAAGTAACGGTATCTATCACCGTGGAGTCCTGGTTCATCACTGTCACAAAGGCCTTTACGTTCGTCTTTGTGAAGGAGTCGTACACTTCACCGTAGAGTGTAAGCTCCCTTTTCTTGCCCTTCTTCTCCGTCTCTGGGGCGGCGATTGCCACGCCGGCGATGAGGGCAAGAATCATAATAAATATATGTCTCATTGATTGTTTGTTTTTATTTGTTAGGTGGAATGATAATGGCGAGCAGTATGTACAGCACTATTCCCGTCAGCATGAACGAGAACAGCGTCACGCATACCCACAATACTCTGATCAGAGTGGGGTCTACCTCGAAGTATTCCGCTATGCCTGCGCACACGCCGCACAACTTCTTGTCTTTTGAAAGCAATAGTCTTTTTTCCATTTTTAAGTCCTTTACTTAGGTTATAGTCGTATGTTATTGTTCTAATCTCTGTGGCATCGGGGCGTATAGCACCTCAATGCTCACTGTAGCCGACGGTGTCAACTGCTGTCGAGTCTCCATTCTGGGGGGGGACATTTCTGCCATTGCCCATCTGTTGCATCTCGTCCATGCTGTTCCGCATATCCATCATCTCCTCATGGAACCTGTGTTCCGCCCTCTCCATGTTCATGGCAAGGCTGATACACGAGAAGATAAGCACGGCAAGGCTTGCTATCCACATTATGGCCGCTACCAGAATGCCGCTGTTGGTGATGCTCCTGCCGCTGCCTTTCAGCTGTCTGTAGATGCAATATGTCGGTATTCCTATCAGAAGCAGGGCGGAGATGATAATCATGACATTGATGGCCGGGGCGGCTTCGAATCCTTCTATCATCCATTCATGCCCGTCTTCCGCAAGGACGGGGAACACAGAGCCCACCGCTCCCATGAAGATTGTGGATATGAAGAGCACCGCCATGATGCACAGTCCTACAACAGCGACGAACGGCAGCACCAGTATCAGGAGCATACCCTTCAGCAACAGCGACAGGCATCCGCCGTTTCTCCTGCCGCCCTGCGGCTCTGTACCGGCCGACTCACTGTCCGCCTCCTTTATTATCTCATTGGTTATGTTCTCGTGGTTCACGTCCTGCCCCTTCATCCGCAGCCAGTCCTCGGGGGCGGTGGGCATAGGTACCAAGGCCCACAGCACGGCATAGACTATCAGTGTGAAGAATGTGATGGTCGGGAAAAGGCTGTTCCCGATGAACATGGGCAGGAACACCAGGGCTATTATTGCCAGTCTCCACGCCAGAGGGCTGCCACTCTCCGTGAACCGTGCCACTCCCGAGCACACGCCGCCTATGATCTTGTCGTTAGGGTCACGGTACAGGTAGCGCCCCTTCATCCTTTCCAGCATATTGCGCAGGTAGGTGAAGATGTCACTGCTCTTCTTCCCGTCCGCCTCTCCGGCATTTTCGTCGTCCACGCTGTCCGTGTCCGCGGCGCTGTTACTGTCGTCTGCCGTGTCGTTTATCTCGTCCGGCTTACCTATCTTCTCTATAATCTCCTTTATTGTCTCTATGTTTATGGCCTCGGTGCCGCTTTCCTTCTTCTGCCATAGCAGCTCCGCCACCCGGTGCTCTATGTCATCGGCTATCTCCTCGCCGCCCTCCATGGTGCGGAAGTAGTTCCTCATGCTGTCCATGTAACGCTTCAGCAGTTCGTATGCGTCCTCGTCAATGGCGTATAGTGAGCCTAACAGATTGATGGTGATGTTCTTCTTCATGTCTTTTGTATATTGTTTTTAGGTGTTTGGGTTAGTGTCATTGTCTGTAGTGGTAAGTACGCTGACCGTGTGTGCAAGCTCATTCCACGCCTTGTCCAGCTCTGTCAGGAACTCCTCGCCGCTTTCTGTCAGCACATAGTACTTTCTTGGCGGTCCCATTGTTGACTCCTGCCAGTCGTAAGACAGCAGTCCGTCGTTCTTCAGGCGCGTCAGCAGCGGATAGAGAGTGCCCTCCACCACTATCAGCCTGGCATCCTTCAGCTGTTGTATGATATCAGCAGCGTATGAAGACTGTCTGCGCAGCAACAGCAGGATGCAGTATTCCAGCATCCCCTTTCTCATTTGAGATTTAGCGTTGTCTATGTTCATAGCTCTGTCGTATTGTTGTTTTCCTGGTGCAAAGGTATATATAAAAATAGAACCTTGCAATACAAAGTACTATTTTTATGCTTTAATTTAGTATTTGTTAACAGATTGCGCGCCAATATGCCAAATAACAGACTGTAAGTAAAACGCCCTTTTTGCTTACAGTCCGCTTTTTTCCATCCCCAGGAGAATCGTTTATTTGAAAATTATCTTACAACGGACGCGTACTGCGCATTCTCCGTGATTTCTGGTAACATTCTGATATTCTTTGTGTTAGTGCTTTGTGTGCCTTTGGGAGTATGAAAAATCCCCTGAAAAAGGCCGCCTTTACGCCGTTTTCAGGGGATTTTACGCTGTAATCAGATAGAGATTGCACTGCAATAACTATCAAATCACCGGGTAATAGCTATCATATTACAAGGTAATCACTATCAAATAGCGGCGGAAGTCATACTTTTCGCCTTATCATAGTGCTGTAAACAGGTTCCATCCTCTCTAAAACGCAAGGTGAGGATGACACTTCCAAAAACACAGACTGTAAGCAAAATGGCTGTTTTAGTTACGATTTGTAAGTTGTATGCTTTTGCTTTTCTTGCAGGAAAGGCGGTGAGTCCACACTATGTCCGCCTGGTATCAATTTCTGTCAGATACCAACTCAATTCGGGACGCAGTGTGTCCCGAATTGGGAAGCAGCAGTAGAATTGGCATATCCTGCGTAGTTCCCGCTCGCCAAAGCCCTTTCCGAAATCGTATGTCAGGCGTTTGGAAAGTTCCTTTGTCAGATATTTACCGTAGTTCGCGCGTTGTTTTGCGTCCAGCGAGAGCCTTCATATTATATTCATTGCCTGTGAGGTTGCAAAACATCATGATAAAAAATCACGGAATGCGTGTTATTGCTCATAAGATAAAGTCCATACCCTGCGGAAATCTCAATGGAGAATGGCGCAGGGTGTGGACTTTGTCTGTCGTATGGGAATGCTGTTTCCGTGGCCCTCCGGTGGGTCAGAACTCGTCATCGGCGTAGAACACCTCGAAGAGCTGCCGTGGGAAGTCGAATATCTCCTCGTCCTTGAAGAAGCGCTTCAGCTCTATTGCGGCGTTCTCCGGTGAGTCGCTGGCATGAACGATATTCTCCTGATAGCTCATGCTGTACATTCCGCGTATGGTTCCGGGCACGCATGAGGTGCGTCCGTTGGTTGGTCCCGTGATGGTGCGCACCACCTCGACCGCGCTGACGCCCTCAAGGCATACGGCAACAACAGGTGTTACCATCATGGAGTCCTTCACCCTCTGGAAGAAAGGCTTGCCGGAGAGGTGTGAGTAGTGTTCGGACAGCACCTCGTCTGTAAGCTGCATCATCTTCAGACCTACTATCCTGAGTCCCTTTTTCTCAAAGATTGATAGGATTTCACCTATAAGGTTGCGCTTTACGGTGCATGGCTTAAGGAGTACCAGTGTCTTTTCTGTCTGTTTCATAGTGTTACGTTTTTGGTTAGTGAATATGTGTATGTGTGCAAAGGTAAGTATAATTTCCGAGACCACCGCATATTTTATCCTTTAATTTATTACAAAAATACTTGTGGAGTTGGTAAAAAAGTATTAACTTTGCTGCGATTCCTATTGAGAGTTTATTGACTCTACAAGATAAAAAACATGGTACTCGATGATTTTTACACAGCCGTTGTATTCCGTATGCTTATGTAATGTCCATAAGAATAGGGCTGTTTAGGATAAGTAATATTACAAAATGTGTTTTTTTGCGACTAATAATGATATATCGTAATACGCTAATTTAAAGTACGTTTCAGAAGTATATGACTATAGAAAATGGAAAGATAAAGGATATTGTTACAGATATAGATTTTGCTAACGATATTAAACATATCGTGAACTCTGCCAGAGAGTACAGCTACCGTGCAGCAAACTTAATGCAGGTGGCGTCTAACTGGCTGCTTGGTTGGCGTATTGTGGAGCAGGAACAGCATGGTGAGCGACGGGCAGAATATGGCAAACGTGTGATAGAACAAGCGTCAAAGGTCTTGACAGAGGAGTTTGGTAAGGGATATAGTGAAACAACATTAAGAGCTTACAGGCTGTTTTACCAGACTTTTCCCAATCTGCAAATTCAGCAGGCGTTGCCTGCTGAATTCAAAATAGAGTTGGAATCAATTCAGCAGACACTGTCTGCTGAATTGATAAGTGTTGGAAATAATACTACAACAGAGACACAATCGTTGCCTGTTCAGCTGTCATGGTCGCACTATGAACGCCTTATGCGTGTGAGAGATGCAGAGGCTCGGGAGTGGTATATGAAAGAAGCTGCTCTGGAACAATGGGATTATCGTACCCTAAGACGAAATATTGACTCGCAGTATTATTATCGACTTCTGCAAACACCTGATACAAAGAAACACGAAGTGATAGCAGAAATGCAGACATTGACGGCCAACTACCAAAAGGAGAAGGACTCATTTGTAAAGAACCCATTTATTGTAGAGTTTCTGGGACTTAGTCCTAACACCGCTTTCACTGAGACAAACTTGGAAGAGGCTATCCTTAACCACATAACACGCTTTCTTATGGAAATGGGAAAGGGCTATGCCTTGGTTGCGCGCCAACAGCATATCCATACAGAAGACGATGATTATTATATTGATCTTGTGTTCTATAACTATCTGTTGAAATGCTTTGTTCTTGTTGATCTCAAGACAACTAAGGTGTCTTATCAGGATGTTGGTCAGATGGATATGTATCTTAAGCTGTATGATACGTATAAAAAGACTGATACAGATAATCCAACAATCGGTATTATACTGTGTGCAGAGACAAATACAGATGTAGCTCGTTTCTCCTCACTTGCCACAAATAAGCAGATGTATGCAGCAAAGTACTTAACATATATGCCTTCTATTGAGGAGTTGCGAAGGGAAATTGAGCAGCAGAAAGAGATATATAAATTACAGCATCCCGATGATAAATAATTATAGAACGGTACAAGTTATATATATATTGTTTTTTTCTGACGTATAGGCACACTGTAACCTTGGGTGCCTGGTGTATAATTTCCGAGACTTCCGCATATTTTATCCTTTATTTATTAAATAAATCACGTCTAAAAACGCAGGAAACAGCAGAATAAAGTTTTGGTATTGAGTCTGAAATGATTGTGACAGTCGTTGGCTTTTAGTGGCATTGACGTGGAAATTTATACCGTAGATAATAAGAATTTACCACAATGCCACTTTTCCGGCAATGCCCAAGTCAATAGTTGCAGTTGCTACACCCAAAGCCTTGAACACTTTTCTCATTGTAGGAATAGTTATACTGTAACCTCTTTCCAATCGAGAAATCTGCGCTCTTTTCACTCCAATACGCTCACCAAGTTGCTCTTGGGTCAGGTTCTGTTCTATACGAGCCTTTTTGATGGCCTCGCCCAGCCTGTAAGCATGTAAAGCTTCATTCACATCACTCTCGAAAGCATCACGTTTTGGAGTGCCAACTTTACCGAAATGCTTGTCAAGTACATCGTCCAATGGGGTAAGATTCATTTGTGCCATAATCATTTGGTTTTGAAATATTCTTTTCTTATAGCTTCCGCTTTCGCTATTTCCTTACTTGGTGTCTTTTGGATTTTCTTAATGATGCCGTGTGTGGCAATCACCAATGTTTCTTTGTCTTTATCCCAAAAGGCAAATAAGCGATAAGCCGTTTTATTATATAATGTTCAGAACTCCCATATTTCCGAATTCTCTAACTTCTTAAAAAGTTCTTTGTTGCGTTCACCATCTGCAACACGCTTGATGTTGTAGTATATCTTATAGGCTACTGTTTCGGGTAAACTTTCAATGAAGTCTTGTGCCTCGTCTGTCAAAACAAGTCGGAATATATTTTGTGTCATACATCTTTATCTTGCATACAAAGGTAAATATTGTGTTTCATAAATAAGAAACATTATAAAGAAAAAGACACCATTTCCCCTCTTTTTAACATTTACAGAAAGTATAATTGCGTATAAGAAACTTGTTTTTATACCCTTGCTCATAAAGAATCCGCAGACTGATAATAAAATCTAAAAACAAATTGTTTTATCTTTTATCAGCATAATTGTCGTACCTTTGCCAAAAGAAAAAAGTTGCTTGATAAGCTATTTATAACAAATTAGCATGATTTTGAACAAAAAAAACTTGTGGGGTTGGTAAAAAAGTATTAACTTTGCTGCACTTTCCGGGAGAAATCGGAGGGTGCAAGGGAGCGTAGTGTGCTTTTTTCTCTGTTTAACCGAAATCGCCAAATTTCATCAATCAGAACAGAAAGGGGAATGACTCACGACGTCTTTCGTTGTATTTGCACGAATGCGCATTCGGCTCCACGCCGTAATGCCTGGGCATATACGGCGTGGATGAGGTGTATTTGTTTGTTTTTCTGTTTGGGGCGTTTGGCGATGCCCGGTTAGATGAATGAACAGTTACGGCAGCATCCGCGCTTCTTTGTATATATTTTTGTACAGGGAATTGTCAATAAGTAGATTATGCACATTGGAAATGTTTTGCGGCAGAGGCTGAAGACGGACGGCAAGAGCGTGGTATGGCTGGCGCGCGAGCTGGGCTGTCACCGTACTAATGTGTATAACCTGTTTGACAAGTACAGCATAGACACGCAGCAACTGCAGCGTATCAGCGTCATTATGCGCTATAACTTCTTTAAACTGTATTGTGAGGACACTGAGAGAAAGATTGATGAGGATAAGGGCAGAGTGTAGTCTGCTGCTATACATGTAGTGTTATCCGCTACATTGTCTTCCTGTTTCATTAAGTTATTATGCCTACCTTTGCAGAACTTAAGATAATTAAGTTAGTGAAATTATTGTACACCGTCTGACAATGGTGTATGACTGCCGCGGTGGCGGCGGAAAAGAATAACGCAGACCGGCTGTGAAGCTCGTCTGCGTTTTCTTCTGTCAGGGTCATATCTTTTTACCTATTGGTTCGTCTTGTACCACTCCGGCTTGTCGTTGTCTGCCAGAACCTTGTCTATGGTGTAGTCGGACGGTGTGATTTTCCTCGCCCATGCCACACGGCGGCTGGTGTCAACGGGCTTGCCCTTCTCGTCAATGGAGCCGCTTTCAGCGTAGAATGCCGTCTTCTCCTTCTCCACACCCCAGTTGTGCCACCCCTCTGGTGTGATGTGGCTGCCCATGGTGCAGTCTATGAATACGGTGTGGGCGTATGGTCTCCATGGTCTGCCAAGCATCACCTTCTCAACTCCCGGGGCGGCGGTGAGGCGGCATCTGTTGAACACATAGCCGTATTTCACATCCTGTAGCGTAGAGGCGGCGGTGAGATAGCCGCGCCCTATGCTGCGTATCTCGCAGTTGTCGAAGTAACACGTGGATGCTCCGAAGATGAAGTCTACCGTCCCTTCGACATAGCAGTTTCTGTAAAGTTGTTTGGAGTGCTTGCCGTATGTGTACAGAGTGTCCTGGAAACCCTTGAAGCGGCAGTTGGTGAATACGGCCCTGTCGCCGCTGACAAACATGGCAACGGCCTGGCCTACCGGCCCGGAAGTGTTGCTGAAGGTGATGTTCTCGGCGTGGAAGTCAGGCCCGTAGACATAGAAGGACGATGAGCCGGAGGTGCCTTTGTTCTCGCCGAAGCGGTTGGGCTTGGAGGCATAGTCGTCGTATGTGAGCACGGTGCCGTCCACGCTCTCGCCTATCAGCGTTACGTTCTGCTTGCTTTCCGCCAGCACTATCTTCTCCTTGTAGACGCCATTGCGTATGTATATGCGCGTCTCGCCGGCCTTGCGGTAGTCGGGTACGGCGTTGATGGCCTCCTGTACTGTGGTGTAGTCGCCGCTACCGTCCTGTGATACGATGATGTCGTACTTGCTTCCCGTTTGCGCCATGGTGATAATGGCGGTAAGAAGCATGATGATGAGTGATGTGGTTCTTTTCATTTCTGTCGGTTAGTTATGGTTATCGGTGCTTGTTATGAATTTCCTTGTTACCGTACCGCCGTATGTGCGCATGGTGACGCATACGGTGTCCGGCTGCATTGCGGGGTCGTCAGCGTATGGTATGGTAAGGTCTCTGGTGGAGAGGCTTATATGCAGCTCCTCCGTGTAGTATTCCGGTACGCCGGCCTGGTCATGGTATAGTGACAGGAAGAGCGCCGCGCGCCCCGCAGTGTGTATGGAGTCGCGCACTATCTGTATCAGCTGCCTGCCGTTGTCCGCCTCGCTGTTGCCGCACATCACGCCTAAGTGCAGGTTGATGTACCGTCCGTTGCGTGACTTCCACATACTGATCAGCTTGACAGGGTCGGTCTTCATGCCGGTTATCTCACTCCTGTCGTGCGGTGTCAGTACGGTGACTGGAGTCGTGCCGAGCAGCTCTATTGGTGACGTCTGTTCGCGGAGGTTGTAGTGCAACAGTGCCCGCAGCAGGGTGTCGCGCGGCATTGACAGGCTGACGGACAGCCCCTCAGGTGGTACAAGCTCCATGTCATCGTCCGTTATGATACTGGTTACGGCACCTTTTCTTACAGTTATGTCTGCATAGTCAGCGCGCATATACGACAGACCGCCGTCTCCCGTCTCGTAAGGTGTGCTCTCGCAAGACGGCAGTGCGGCGGCCATGCCTGCTGCCATTATATATAATATGGTGTGATGAAGTCTCATTCCCCTTATGCGTCATTGTCCTTTGCGGCAAGATAGTTGCGTGCCGGATTGGCGTACATGGTGAGTATGCGTTCGCGCAGGAACGGTATATCGGGATTGGGTACCCTTACCTTGGACAGCTGGCCTTTGATATACTTCTCGAAAGTCTGTCTGTCCTTGTTGGAATAGCGCTGGCTGTGGTCGGTGCCGTCCAGCTCGTCCATGGCAATCCAGTTGCACGGGTACAGCCGGTAGCGTGAGTGTATCTCCCTGTCGATATGCTCCGCCACGATGCGGAACACCTCCTTCTTGGGCAGTGTGCGGTCTATCGTGTCCAGCCACGGGTCTATACATGGCGCCACCTCATAGTGTACACGCCCCTTCTTGCCGAATATTCCCGTCTTCATGTTGTTCAAGTCATCGCCTTTTGACTTCTTCCACCCCTGCACGTCACGCTTGAACTGGAACTCCTCCGCCTTCAGATAGTCGCAGGGATCGTACTCGTAGGAGATGGCAAGCGGCGCTATGTGCAGATGCTTCAGCGCCTCTATGACGCTGCCTCCTGCCGTAATGCCGTCCTGTTTCGTAACTTCCGGCGGTGCGCCGAGACAGAACATCTTCAGCACTGCGTCCTGTGTGCGGTCGTCCGAGTCCTTGGCGCGCCCCTCGCGCTGCGCTATCCAGATGTTCTCCTGCTTCTCGTTGACGGCATAGTGTATGTACTGGCTCATGAGCATGGATGAACGCATCATCTCGTGTGCGGTCAGTCCGCGGCGTACTGTGAAGGCCTTGTTCATGCGCACCAGCTTCTTTATCCACGGATAGATAAGCAGGTTGTCGCCGATACCTATCTCCACGGTGCGGTCAAAGCCGTTCTCAAACAGCGCGACGTCAAGGAATGCGGAGTCAAGGACTATGTCACGGTGGTTGGAAAGGAAGATGTAGCGGCCGTGCTTGTCCAGTTCTCCGGGGTAGTTGAAGGTAAGCCCTTTCGTGCACTTCCATATAATGAAGCGCACAATGGGCTTCATTATGCGTATCTGGAAGTCCTGCGAGGTTCTGACACCACGGTATAGCAGGCGCAGTGTGCTGTTGCGCAGAGCCTTCGGCATACCGGGTACCAGACTCTTCAGTACATGGTTGAACTGTCTGTCCTCAAGCAGCTCGTTGAATATTACGGGCATCTCGTCCTCATTGTATGGACGAATATCGTTGAATTCGTTAGGAGTCATCTCTGTATACGCTTGTCTCAAAACTGGTTTTCCACAATCTCTGCCAGCACATCACCCATGTCCAGGCCGGCTGCACGTACCTGTTGGGGAATGAAGGAGGTGGCGGTCATGCCGGGAGTGGTGTTTATCTCAAGCATATTGATCTTGTCTGTACCGTCGGCATTCTTGCTTATTATGTAATCAATGCGTATTATGCCGTTGGCGTGCAGTATGTCATAGATGGCCGATGTGACCTTTGCCACACGCTCTGCCGTCTCTGGTGCGAGGCGTGCGGGGGTGATCTCCTTCACCTGTCCGTTGTACTTCGCGTTGTAATCAAAGAACTCGTTCTCTGTCACCACCTCTGTAGCGGGGAGCACCACGCTCTTGTCCCTGGTCTTATATACACCCTGTGAGATCTCGATACCTGTCAGCAGACTCTCAATCATTACCGTGTCACTCTCGCAGAAGGCCTTGTCCAGTGCGGATGGCAGCTGTGCGAATGTCTTTACCTTGCTGACACCGAAGCTGGAACCGTCTGCGGCAGGCTTCACAAAGCATGGAAAACCAACCGTGCTCTGTATGCTTTCCTCTGTCAGACTGTGCTCCTCACCATGGCGCACCAGTATGCTGTCGGCCACGCTGACGCCGAACTGGCGCAGGTAGTTGTTGGTTACGAACTTGTCAAAGGTCATGGCTTCAACCAGTACGCTGCTTGTGGAGTAGGGCAGGTGCAGCAGTTCAAAGTAGCCCTGCAGCAGTCCGTTCTCTCCCGGAGTGCCGTGTATGGTGATGTAGGCGTAGTCAAAGGTTCTGCGTCTGCCGTCCATCATGAACGAGAAGTCGTTGCGGTCAATTCGTGATGTGCTGCCGTCTGGCAGGTTGACGTGCCAGTCAAGCCCCTTGATGTCAACGATGAACACATCATACTTGTCTTTGTTGAAGAAAGAGTAGACACCTGCTCCGGAACGCAGTGACACGTCATGCTCGGATGAGTCGCCACCGCAGATTACAGCTATTGTACGTTTCATGTATATGTTTTTATTGTACTATGTTTGATTGTATGTAGGTATTCAGCGGACAAAGTTACAAAATTATTTTGTATTGCTGTCACTTTTCCGGAAGTTTTTATTGTGTGTCATGTTAATTTGCCGCTCCAGAGCCGTCAAGAAAAGCTCCATCTGGATGTCACCACGCACGTATGACGGATGATATTCCGCGAGTTCGCGGAATCCTAACTTCCTGTATGTGTGGATGGCAGGCTTGAGCAGCGTGTTGCTTTCAAGGAAAATGCCGCCTGCTCCGAGAGACCTTGCCTTGTCCACCACCGCTTTGCACAGCAGATAGCCTATGCCCTTGCCGCGCGCGTCGGGGCTTACGGCCAGTTTGGCCAGCTCATAGTCATATCTCGGATGGTTCATCCTGCAGAGGGCGCATACACCGACTGGCGTGTTGCGGTATAGGGCTACAAATATGTATCCGCCCTTGTCGATGATGCTTTCCTGCGGATTGTCGATACATTCTATGTCATGTTCCTCCAGTGTCCAGTGCTGTGTGATCCATTGTTCGTTCAGTGAACGGAACACATCCTTGTGACATGACGCGTACGGAACAATCCGCACTTCCTGCCTTTCCCGTGCCTTGCGGGCTTCCCTGACCCGTTCCAGAAGGCTTTTCTTGGACAGTTGCTCTTCCCATTCCTCTATGGCTTTCCACAGATTGTGTCTGGTTGTGTATGACACCTCATCAACCGCCACCGCCACATCCTTGCAGGTGTCTGCCAGTATGCCGCATATCCTCCTGCCTTGCGGTGTGAGGACGATGGTGGTGCGCCGCCTGTCCGTTTGGTCTGCTGCCTCCCTGATTAGTCGTTCCTTTACCATCTCCTTTACAATGTTACTCACTGAGGGGTGGGTCTGCCCTATCTCCCTTGCTATTCCTGTAATGGTCTTTGCCTCACCCTCGGACAATGAGTAGAGTACAGGAAACCATTTCGGCTTTATGTCCAACCCATATAGATGGTAGATCTCTGCTGCGTCGTTCGTGATTAGGTCTGTAAGCATCCGCAGTCTGCTGCCTATCGCCATTGTACCTGTCTTGTCGAAGAAGTCCATGAATGTGCTTTTATTGTTGTTAAATACGTAATCGGTTACAAAATTGCATATTTTCTTTTAAATGACAAAGTGAATTGTATGTTATGTTGTATGAAAAAATTCTTAACTATATATTTGAATGGGCAAAGGGTAGCATTAAAAAATATCCCCGCATCTTCGTTCGAAGTGCGGGGATTGTTGATGTCTATCCGAGGTAGTTAATTTAGGTTGTAGAAGTTAATTCTTTTTTCTTTTCGTTGTGTGTTATATAAATTTGTCGTTCCATTTACATATCATTTTAAATGTGCTTTTTCACTATCATGCGCATCTAACCTTGGAATTGTATTATTCCGTCAATGGCAAGTTCTAATCTGGTTTTAATTCTCCATTTAGGATAGAAATAAATAAATCTTCTGGTTCATCACCAATGTCGTAAACACCCATATTCTCATGATAGAATATAGCATCTTTAAATGTTATTCTCGTTATTGCATGAGTTTTCCAGCCAATACTGACATTGCACATAACCCATAAGTTATCAGAATTTGTTATACCAAACTTTAAGACTGTAGACTCTCCGTAATTATTCTTACTGAAAACCTTACCCTCTTTCAAATTGGAAAGGTAAGTTTCAAGTGGCTTGTCCGTAGCTTGTTGTGGACAACAAGGAAATTCTACTGGGTTTTTCCAGTTTAATTGTATTGCATTAGATGTAATGGATTTTGTTTCTTGTGGAACGAATACAGGTTCTTCTATAGGCTTAGACTGTTGATTTTGTATTGTATAATATGATACATCGGCTGTCTTCCGCTCTTGGAATATCCATTCTCCAAGACTTCCGCCTTGTGGCTTTGGATGCTCTTTAGCCCAAAGCGTCAACCGCATCAGTGACGCATTGGCTTCTTCTGGGGAAACAGCTCGCATCCAAGTGAAATTAGAATCTATATCTTCATGTCCTCGCAAAACGGATGGATTTGCGAGAAAAACTTCTATACTGCCACAAATGTTCTCTATTTTAGCACGAGTAATCGGATTGTTCAATGCATTTTCCAACCGCGTCACCCAGCGCAGGTTTTCAGGTCTGTTGTTGCGTCGGTTTGTGTCGATATGGTCAACGACGTGTTGTTCTGTTGGTGGATTACCATGAAAAGCAACAGCTACAATCCTGTGAACTCTCTGACCAGCAATCTCCATATAGCCAGTCTTATCGTTTGGCTTTCCAAAAGTCCAAACATTATCATCTTTACGAATACGTTTTCCTTCACGTGCATGACGCATTACTGCCCCATTGTCGCGAACCGAATAATATTCTTCTTTGTAGATGCAGTCTTTTTCTTCATGGAAAAAATCATTGACACTTACCATCTCTTACTCCTTTTCTTCTTCAATCTGTTCTTGAAATTGTGCAATAGCTTCCTGTACTTGATTATATGCCTCTGCTTTCATTGAGTATGTAACTTCTTTAAAGTTCTTGTCAAAAAAGAAAATTGCATTACCGATTAAAGTGTTACCGGCATTATTGTCTGCACGGTAGTTATGGATAGCCTTGTAACCAATGAACTTACGATCACCTTGTAGCAAGGATATGACTTTCTCGTATTGCTTTTGGCCTTTTGTCTTTATTTTCTTTATCTTTGCATTTGCGTCATTATAATCTGCTTTTGCCTCTTGATATTCGTTTCTTCCAAATGCTGTCTGATAAGGACCACTCCATATTGACATGGATGACCTTGCTTGTTTCAACTCTTTCTCTAAGTCCTCGTATTCAGAACTCAATTTTTCTAATTCTGCTAATTCATCAAATAAAACGGGGTCATCGTATGGAGCGAATGCGCTGTCCACCTTTGTTTCAATAGGATTGTAGGTATCTGGCTTATAAAGAGACTTTCTCAAACTTTCTTTTATTAAAGTCTCTGCCTTTTGTTCCTGTGATTGTCTACACGCAACTATTACAACAGTTAGTAACGCAAAAAATAAAATATTTCTCATAGCCTTTTACTTTATAGGTCGTCCATTTCATCTTGCATCTTCTTATAGAAGTTAACCATATCTTTGTAGTCTACATGAAGAAAGAACGTATTTTGTGAAGTATATCCCGTGGAGACAATAAACAAATCTATAGTACCGTTCTCAACTGAATATGAATGCTGAACGAATTTCTGCAGATGGTCATCTTCTACTTCATTTGATTGCTTGCTCTCAGTTCCATACTTCGCATCCAATTTACTTTCCATCTTGCTCATCAGTTGTTCTATCAAATCCTTTCCATATCTGCTAATAACGGCTTTCGCACGATAAACATCTTTCGTTCGGGGATTATACCAAACAATGATTTGGGCATCCTCGCCAGAAAAAGTTCCTTCATATATTCTTATTCCTATAGGTTGTTGTTTGGATTGT
>JAUNOM010000029.1 GCA_030531085.1 Prevotellaceae bacterium
ATAAATTTTGGGGCTTTATACACTATGTTTTTCTAATTTATCATTTTTGTTTTTCTAGGTAATTTGATAGCTTTTACAGTGTAATCTGATAGCTTTTACGGTGGTATCTCTTTCTTGTTGATTATAAGGGTGTTATGATGGTGTCGACAGCTGTCCGCCTACCTTGCGTTGGTGTTCTTCATCCCCCTTCGTGGCAAGGCCTAATATGCGTTCAATATCTCCGCTCCACGGTAGTAGTGTGTCAGAATGTCATTGTATGCAATGCCCTTTGCGCCCATCACTGCCGCGCCTATCTGGCATAATCCCACACCGTGTCCCCAGCTGTGTCCGTTGATTATGAACGACAGTGGGAAGCCGTCCGCATCCTTGCCGCGTGCCTTCACGGTGAAGGCGGAGCTGTACAGGTGTGTTGGTGACAGTGCCTTGCGTATCTCCAGCTCCTTGCCTATGGTGAATGTGCGGTGCTCGCCTACAATCTTCAGCAGGGATATGCGTCCGCTCTTGCCGCGTTCCAGAGGCTCGAGGTTTATGATACGGCCGAAGTCAATCTTCAACTTCCTGTTTAGCAGCTGTGACAGCTCCTGCTGGGTGTATGTAACCATCCAGTCATGGAAGTCCACTGTTTCCAGATCGTAGTCGTTGAGTACCTCGGAGAGTATCTTGCGGTCCTGCGTGTTGCAGTATGGGTCACTGACAGAGGTGAGGTATGGCTTGGAGATGTTCTCCCAGCAGTACTGGTATTCCTCCGTCACTCCTCCGCAACATTTGGAGAATCGTGCGTCGCATATCTCCCCCTTGTATGCCAGTACCTGTCCTGTTGTGGCCTTCACGGCCTTCACCACGCATGGATTGGCGGCGTTTGTGATGCCCTGGTACCGCTGACAGTGGTCGTCAGCACATACATCGAAGATTGTATGGTCCTCGCGGTCGTACCATCTTATGAGCATATCGTCCTTCTTGACGAATGAGAAGAAGTTGTTTGCGCCCTCGTTCTTCATCTGCTGTCGGCGCTCCATCTGTGCCAGAAGCCATGAGCGTGATATCACGGCGTGTGCCTTTAGCAGTTCCAGACTTGATGTTGCTGACATCTCGCTTGATATGACGCTTTCCAGATAGCGTTCCACGGGCAGCTCGTTTATGGCGCATATCTTGTCGCCTTCAACCACCAGCCGCAGCTTTCCGATGAAGGTCTGTGTCTGTTTCCGTTCCCAATGGAAGTTGATGCCTATGGTGACATCCTCTATGCTGAATGAGGCGTTGTCGTCAACGGGTCTGAATGTGAGGTCACGGTATTGTGTGCCCTTCCACACTATGGCCCCCTCCTTGCATGATACCGTCTGCGGGCCGGTTATCTCCTCGCCTTTTGCCTTGTGTATGCCGTTAAGGGTGAAGTGCAGCTCGCCGGCGCTTATTATCCCAACCTTAACCATGGGCTGCTCGCTGTAGGTGTTCTTCAGGCGGTGTCGGTGCTCCTCCTCCATGTCATCAGGATTGCGCGGTATCAGTTTCTCAATGAGTTTCTCGGCCTGTTCAGGAGTGATGGCTACCTCGCGCAGTATGTCCGCGGCTGTCTCCGCTGTCAGCTTGTTGAAGTCTTCCTGCCGTGGAGTGATGATAAGTCCGGCCATGTCGAGTGCCCCGGGGCTCACTATGACCTGCCTGTCACCCTGCATGGCATAGCAGTCCGGGCGGTGCTTGCGTCTTGGGAATATGACTGTGATCTGCTCCTCGCCCTGTCTCCAGGCCACAATGTTCATCATCGGCTCCTCGTCCTGTCTGGCATCCGGTGCCTGTACGGGGCATACTTCCGCCATGGCGTTGTACAGTCTGTTGAACATCTTGCGCTCCACCTCCTTGTGACGGCTGCGTATCATGAATGCGGGCACGATGTAGTCGGTCAGCAGGTTGATGCCCTCTCCCTCGCCATTGTCTATGACGGGGCGCATGGTCCTCATCATTCTTGCCATCATGGTCTGCACTGGTACGATGCCGGATGTGCCGGCCTGCAGGTGCAGGTGGTCAGGTGCGGAGGCTCCGCAGCGCGGTCCGTTGTAGAAGACCATCAGTCTTGTGTGCTGATGCAGCAGCTCGTGGATGGTGTGGAAGTGTCTGTATATTGACTGCGGCTCATGACTGGTAAGTGGAATGGTGAAGTGCTGTGGCAGGATGGGGTAGGGATTGACGAGTATCTCCATCTCATATTTCTCGTTCTTCACTGCCAGTGGCTTGCTTATCTGCTCCTCGGGCCGGTTCTCCTGACACAGGAAGCACTTGCGTTTTGCCAGTGTTGCCTTGTCAATGCTGGCTCCTGTTGACACCATGCGTGCCGGATTGAACTGCAGGCGCAGCTCGCCCACCTCCCTTGTCTGCACGTGCTGCAGGTCGGAATAGCGCTGCCTGGCATCGTCCCATCTCTCTAACTGGCGGCTGAAGAAGCGCTGCAGGCTGTCACCGGTGTAGAATGGCAGCAGTCCCGCGTTCATGCGCTGGCGCGCTTTCAGCTCGGTGGTGCGCAAACGGTCCTTGTATAGGTTGTTAGCGTTGATGCGCTCTATGCTCAGCGCCGCGTCACTGTTGCCGTTCCATCTGCGGCAGAGGTACAGCTCGTCGTAGATGCGCCCTATGCGGAAGCGGCGGCTGAAGGCAAGTCCTATGGCATAGTCCTCACCGTAGCTGGTGTTGGGAAATCCAAGTTGACGCAGAAGCGGGGTGAAGAATGCGCGCGGCGCTCCGAGACCGTTGATGCGCAGGGCGTTGTTAGGGCCGTTGGTGTCGGTCCATTCACGGTGGTCAATGATGCCGGGAGGCAGAGTGTTGAGGTCGAAGTCGCACATACGGTATGCGCCTATGACCATTGCCGCCTTCTGATGATAGAAGCAGTCTATGATTCGCTGCAGGGTGTCGGTGCCGGAATACAGGTCGTCCGAGTCAAGCTGGACGGCAAAGCGTCCGCAACGGTCGTCATTGACGGCCATATTCCAGCATCCGCCTATGCCCAGGGGCAGCTCGCCGTCCTCATTGTCAGGTATGATGTGTATCAGCCTGCCGCCGTCCTGTGCCGTATTCTCCTCCTGCTGCAACTGCCGGAGGATGGCCGTTGTGCCGTCAGTGGAGTGGTTGTCAACAACGATTACATTGTAATTGAAGCGCGTTTTCTGTGACAGTGCGCTGCGTACCGCGTCAGCAATGGTCTTCTCCCTGTTGAATACAGGTATGACCACTGTGGCCTCCACGGGGAATACCTGCTCGTTGAAGTCCGGTGTCAGCGCGTTGTCAGTGTCAATCCTTGCCCCTATTGCCTCAAGGTGCTCCGTGGCCACCTGCTCCATCTCTATCTGCATACTGCGGTTGCGCGGATTGACATAGTCAAACTGCTTCTCTCCGCTCTTGCGTGTGTCGAGTTCCTCCTCTGTGTACAGGTACTCGTTGATGTGGTGCAGTGTTCCGTGGCGCTGCAGGTACAGCCGCAGTGCGTAGATGCCGGCGTATGCCAGGTCTGACTTCTGTTCCTTGATAAAGTCCTTGAACATGGAGGTCTTTATGCAGAGCAGCTGTCCGAAGTCGAAATCGTCACGGATGCTGCCCTCCTGATAGTCTATCAGAGGGTGGTTGTGGCGCTGTCCGCCTGTCATGGAGTAGTGGTCGGCGTAGACCATGGCCGCGTCAGTGTCTATGGCCACACGGATCATGCGCTGCAGTGAGTTCTTGCCCATTGTGACAGGGGTGGACTTCTGTGACAGCAGTATATAGTCGGCTGTCGCTATGTCCGCTATCTTGCGGAGGGTTGCCATGGCTATGACAGGCTCTCCCTCAAGCAGGCACAGCTTCTTCACCACTTTCTCACGGTTCAGCTTCTCTACTGTGGCAGCAAAGAGCCTTGCATTGCTGCATGGAATGAATATGTCTATCTTCTGGAACATTGTTTATGTTGGCTAAAGGCGCTGTTGATGTTTTTGACAATTTGGTTAACAGGTCCTCATTTTCTTCAGACGCTGTACTGGATAGAGTACTGAGATGAAGCCTACGGCGACGACAGTTATGAACACTATGAGCACATCGCTGTAGTGTACGCTTACGGGATATGCGTCAACAACGAATGCCCCGCTTGACTGTCCCAGTGTCACAAGGCCGAACTGCTGCTGCAGCCAGCACAGGAGCAGGCCGATGGCGACGCCGATTATGGCTCCTACTATGCTGATGAGCCATCCTTCGAATATGAATATCCGCCTGATGAGCGAGTCACGGGCGCCAAGGCTTCGCAGGGTCTCAGCGTCCTTCTTCTTGTCAATGATAAGCATGGACAGTGAGCCTATGATGTTGAAGCAGGCCACCACAAGGATGAATGTGAGGAATATGTATGCCATCAGCTTCTCTATCTTCATTATGTTGAAGGTGTCCGCCTGCTGCTCGTAGCGGTCCATCACCCGGAACCTGCTGCCGCAGATGTCCTGCATCTTCTGCTTTACAGCCGTTATGTCGCTTCCCGGCTTCAGCTTTATCTCGAGGTTTGACAGCTCGCCGTCACGCTGGAACAGCATTCTGGCGAATGATATGGATGTGATGATATGGCTTCTGTCATACTTTCCCTGCTGTACACAGAACACCACACCGGGTGATATCAGCGAGTCGACGACAAAACTCTCTATGGGGTTGGACATATCAAGCTGGCCTTCACGGCGTGGGGCGTAGATATGCAGGAAGCCGTCATAGCGTGCCGGCATGCCGAGTGTCTGTGCCAGGCGTATTCCCGGTGTGCCATACTGCAGGTCCGCGGCCTCCAGCTCAAACGTTCCCTCTCCGTAGCAGATGTCATTGATACGTGTCAGTTTTGTAAAGTTATCCTCAACACCCTTTATCGTAACCATAGCCTGACGGTCCCCGTATACGGCGAGGGCCTGGTCCTCGATACATTCCGTGGCTATCTCCACCTCTTCCATGCTGCGTATCTGCATCAGTGTGGGATCGTCTGCCGCCACGGTCTTTCCACTTGTGGGCACTATCTCTATCTGTGGGTCAAAGGCGGTGAAGAATGTGGCAACAAGGTCGCTGAAACCGTTAAACACGCTGAGCACCACCACCATGGCCATGGTGGCTACGGTGACACCGATGACAGAGATGGCGGATATTACGTTTATCACATTAGTGCTCTTCTTGGAAAAGAGGTAGCGCCGGGCTATGAATAGACTAACCCATGTCCGCCCGCCGTTCTGTGGTGAAGGGTGGGGAAGACTGTTTGTTCCTTTATTCATGCACTGTGAGTGTTATTTCTTCAGCAGGTCGTCAATGTGCTCGAGATAGTCAAGGGAGTCGTCAAGGAAGAAGCGCAGCTCTGGAATGATGCGCAGCTGGTTCCTCACCTTCTGCCCGAGGTCGTAACGTATTGTTGCGGTGTTGGTGATGATGTTCTTCAGCAGTTCCTCTCCCCTCTCAGATGGGAAGATGCTGAGATAGGCCGTACATACGCTGAGGTCAGGTGATATCCTTACACGTGTTACGCTCACCATCACTCCGCGCATCTGACGTGTCTGGCTCTGGAAGATAAGGCTCAGCTCCTTCTGGAGCAGGCGTGATATTCTGTTTTGTCTTGTCTCTTGCATGATATGTAATATTGTTGGTTGTTATTGTTAGAACTTTAATCCATTGTATACGTTGATGTCCACTTCGCCGTGTATGCCCTTTACTCGTCCGTCCGGTGACAGTTGCCAGTACTTCAGGTTCACGTTGGGCTTGTATTCTCCGTACCGTGCTATCCAGACATCGTATTTCTTCTGCAGGTCTGGCGCCAGATGCAGGTATTTGTTTACAAAGCGCTGGCTGATATATAGTATAGGTCTTACTCCGCGCCGCTGTTCCACAGTGTTCAGCCACTGCCTTACGTTGTTGAACAGGGCCCTTATTCCGCCTGATTTCCTTATCTGCGCATCGGTAGGCTCAAGGTCAAGTACGGGTGGAAGGTCTCCGATGGCATAGCGGCTGTTACGCAGGAAGTTCATTGCCTGCCTGTGTCCGGAGGTTCTCCATGAATAGAAATGGTACGCGCCGGTACGGTATCCGTGCCTGCGTGCGGCGGCATAGTCTGCGGCGAAGTATCTGTTTCGTACTGTTACGCCTTCTGTGGCCTTTATGAACACGAAGCGTACAGGGTAGTTGACCTCGCCATGGATAATCTTCTTAGACATCTTTCCGAGAGAGGTGATGCGCAGATCCTTCCAGTTAATGGAATAACGTCTGCGCCCTTTCTCATGCTGATGTTTCGAGATGTCTATGCCATAGATACGTTCCGGGGTGTATGTTATCCTCTCGCCGAGGAACTTGTCGTCTTTCCACTCGCCCAGTTGTAGCCGTTGCCCCTTTATGATTGAGAAACCGACTCCGTTGCGTTTGCCGTGTATCCATTCACCCTCGTAATAGTCACCGTTAAGGGTCAGAAGGGTTCCGTAGCCGTGTGGCCTGGCTGTTGAGTCACGGCCGCCGCAGTAGTTGCCAGTACTGTCTATGGCGGATGTATTGGGACGCGGATGCTTTGGGTGCGTTGCCTTTAGCAGGTTAAGGGCCTTACCTTTCTTATATAGCCGTTCCATCAGGCCGGGACCGTCGCATTGCTCTTTAGGGGCAATTATTACCAGGCCCTTGCTCTCTTCTTTTGGTTCACACTCAATCCTTGTACCAGTAGAATCGTCAGGGATGAAGAATCTGCGCTCCATCCTTATGCGGAGGCTTTTGCTCCTCATGGCTCGCTCTATCTGTCCGGAAGCCTTGGAGAGTGACGCTTTTGTCCTCGACAGCCTTTCGCCATAGCGTGCCACTATGTCAAAGCCGTTGTCAAGTACGGTGTGGGTATGCAGGAAATAGTCCACATCCTCCAGCCGGTTCTTTGCGGTGTGCAGCTCCTGGGTCAGGTGTCTGGCCTGTCGTCTCAACAGGCGCATTATTTCATCATGCCTTAATCTGCATACTGCTGCGGTATCCTTTGACTCCACTGCTATGCGTCTGCCATTGTATGGCAGCAGTTCCCATGGCCGTACCCACAGGGCGTTGACGGTGTCGTGGGTTGTTCTGCCGAGTCCCTCAAGCAGTGTGTCACCGCGTGTGGATGTGAATGCCATGATGTCCGTTGTGTCGTCCGCGATGACATATCTCGTCTCGGTCTGGATCTGTATGCGGCCAGACTGTATCTCCTTCTCCGTCAGAGGGTAATAGTACCAAAGGCACCATAGCGCCGCAAGCAGCAGTAGCAGTATTGTGGGCACTACACATCCTGTTCTCCTTCTGCCTATACTTCTACGGCGGTAGGATTGATAGGTGGCCGGCCTGTATGCTGACCGACTGCTGCGCCTTCTGAATATGATAGGGAGCATCATACCTGTAGTGGTCTGTCGTTTGTTTTACATCTCGTATCCGCCCATGGAGCCGCCCATGCTGTCTTCTTCCATGGACTGCTGCTCCTGTCTCTTCTTTGCTCCGGCCTGATTGCCGAAGTTCCAGGTAAGTGTGAAGTTCACAGTGCGGCCTCCATGCTTGTTCTCCTGATAGCGTTCAAAGGTGTCGCTGCTTGTGTAGTTCTTCCATTTGCGGCTGTTGAGCAGGTCGCGGCAGTTAACAGAGAGTATCAGCTTGCGGTTCATGAAGTTCTTCTTTACTCCAAGATCCATGCCGTACGATGATGGTCTGTGTCCCTGTGTTATGACACTGCGTGAGTTGTAGCGTCCGCTGGCCTGCACACTGATGTCGTATGGCAGTGTCAGTGCGGCTATGATACGGGCGTTCCATGTGAAGTTGTCCTGTGACAGTCCTGTGACGGTCTGTCCCTCTATCTCGTATGCAAAGTCATCAAGCTTGTAATAGTATGCGTTCACGTTGGTGGTGAGGTCGAGAATCCTTCCAATCTTGCTCTTTCCGGTTATCTCAATACCCGTAGATATGGACTTTGCCACATTCATCGGTGTACGGTACATCATGCCGTCGCTCTGGCTGCGGTAGTTTATGCGCTGTATCACGTCACTGGTCGGACGGTAGTAGCTTGACACGAGTATGGAGTGCATATTCCACTGCTTCAGATAGTTCAGTGAGAAAGAGCTGGAGTATTCCGGTGTCAGTTCCGGATTACCGAACGATACTATTGAGGCGTCACTCGTATTGCGGAAGTTGTTCAACTCGCCTCCCCATGGTCTGCGCAGTCTTCTGGTATAGTTCAGTTGCAGCTGCTGGGTTTGCGTAAGCTGATATGACATGAATACGGACGGGAACAACTGGAAATAGTCTTTTTTAAAAGGATTTCCCTTGTCCTGTTCTCCGTGCTCCTGCTGCCAGTTCAGTGATTCCGTCTCCACGCGCCAGTACTCTCCACGCAGTCCTGCCATTATTCCGAACTTGTCCTTGTTGTATGACAGTGTGGTGTACAGTGCGTGAATGTCGTTGTCGTATGTGAAGCGGTTGAAGTACTGCTGGTCCTCTATCAGGTCAATACCGTCCCAGTTCTGCGCCTCGAACGACAGCTGCGGCGTGTTCTCGTGTGACATGGAGCCGTTATATCCCGCCTCCAGCTTCAGATGGTCAGTCAGTGGGTTCTCATAGTCAATCTTCACCTCCGTGCGGTGGTTCTTGATGTTAAGCGGCCGCGACTGGTATGACCTTGATGTGGGCAGCGAGAGGTCCATATAGGATATGGAGTCCTGATAGATGTTGTCGTTGTCTGACTTCCATTGGTTGTGTGATACGACGAAGTCCAGAAAGTGCTTGTCTGCAAAGTTATGGCGATAGTTGAACTCCACATTATACATCGTGCCCGGTCCTCCGGAGTATGTGTTCCTTCTCCTTATGCGTTCCAGAACCTCTCCCGTTGCTGTGTATGCACCATAATAATAAGGTGTGGACGAATGGTTCTTGTGCTTGCCGGTGAATATCATTCCATTTACGGAGAAGTCGTCCTTGTCTGTGGCGTGCCATGTCAGTCCGGCCCTTGTGAAGAGCATATTGCCCATACGGTCATTCTCTGTGTTGTGACGCTCGTATGATGTTGGCACACCTGCCGTCAGGTTGTCCTGCCAGCTGTTGTTGTGCCCGGTGTTCTCCATGTGGCGGTAGCCTATGTTGAAGTACGCGTCGAGTTTTGACGAGTTATAGTTGATGTTGAACGATGAGTTCGCCCCTCCGCGCGTGTTTGCTCCTGCCTGCACAGAACCGTAGTACCCGCTCTTGCGTTCCTTTTTCAACACAATATTGATGATGCCTGCCGAGCCTTCTGCAGAGAATTTTGCTGAAGGGTTGTCTATTACCTCTATCCTCTCTATACTCTCTGCCGGCAACTGCTGTAGAATCTGTGCGCGGTTATCGCTTGTCAGTCCGCTTGGTCTTCCGTTGATCCACACTTCTACACTCGAGTTTCCTCTTAGTGACACGTTTCCGTCGTTGTCCACTTCTACAGACGGTATGCTCTCCAGCACTTCGCTGGCACTTTGTCCGGCGCTTGTTATGAGGCTTGCCACATCAAACTCCTTTCTGTCCACTTTTAGTTTCATTGTGGCCCGTCTTCCTGTCACCTGTATCTCTCCGAGAGTCTGGTCCGCTATCTTTCCTTCTTCCTTCTTCTTCTGCTGTGCTGCCGCTGTCATTGCGAGTGTCAGCAGCATGGCTGTGTAGATGGCTCTTATGTGCATCTTCAATATTGTGTTGTGGTGGTTGTCCTGATTACTAATGATGATTGTCTTTCTGTGGCGTTATAGGCCTTACATTGCCTTGAACGCTTTCAGTATCTTCTCCGCTGTCTCTCTCATGTCCTCATCCGTAAGTTTCATCTTCTCACGTCTGAAGTCCATGTCTCCCTCTTCGTTCATGGGCATGAGATGTATGTGTGCGTGTGGCACCTCAAGTCCGAATACGGACATTCCGACCTTCTTGCATGGGAAAGCCTTCTTTATTGCTACGGCCACACGCTTGGCAAACACGTGGAAGCGTGAAAGCTCTTCATCGTCCATGTCAAAGATATAGTCCACCTCACGGCGAGGTATTACAAGTACATGGCCCCTTACTACAGGGTTGATGTCGAGGAACGCATAGAATTCTTCGTTCTCCGCACACTTATAGCTGGGTATCTCACCAGCTGCTATTCTTGAGAATATGTCCATTCCTTATCCTTCTTTTAACGGGTTAATACGATATGCTCTCAATCTTCAGCCTCAGTACTCCGCGTGGTATCTTGGCTTCCACTTCCTCACCTACTTTGTGGTTGAGCAGTGCCTGTGCGATAGGTGTCTCTATGGATATTTTACCCTCCCGCAGGTTAGCCTCATTAGCACTTACAATGGTGTAGGTCATCCGGGCGTTGTTAGCCATATTGGTCATCTCCACCTTTGACAGCAGCTGTACAGCATCTGTTGACAACCTACTCTTGTCCACTATCTTCGCGTCAGCGATGGTTCCCTTTAGCTGGTTTATCTTATTGGCGAGATGTGCCTGTGCCTCCTTGGCCGCATCATATTCAGAGTTCTCTGACAGGTCGCCCTTGTCGCGTGCCTCCGCAATGGCGGCGCTGGCCTTGGGCATCTCTATAGCCTCAAGGCGGTGTAGTTCTGCCACGAGGTTTTCGTAGCCTTCTTTTGACATGTATGCCATAATTGTTCTTATTTATGAAAATATTTTTTGGTTATCTGGTTAATAGAGCCGGTCTGCCTTCATGCGGATGCAACAAAAAAGAAGAACCCCAACCTTGCAACCTCTTTTATATATTAATGGTGCCTGATGTCGTGATATGACATAAAGCATCATTTTTATATACAGGGTCGTTAGTTGGAATCCCTTGTCTGCTTGATATGTGGCAGTATGTAAATGTACGGCTTTTGGATAGTTTGCCGAGTGCAAAGATACACATTATTTTGTTAATACGCAAGTTTTTACATATTTTTCACTCTTTTGCCTGCACAAATTTGGCTGTTTCGTGCAAAATGCTTATCTTTGCATCACAATTTGCAATATAAATTACTATTTAATTAAAGAAATGTATAAAACTATCACGGCTGCTGAAGCCGCATCTTTAATCAGGAATGGGGAGTCCCTTGGCCTTAGTGGCTTCACACCAGCCGGTGTGCCAAAGGCTGTGACCAAGGAGTTGGCAAAGATTGCTCTCAGTGAGCACGAGAAGGGAAATGAGTTTCAGGTGAGTCTGTTTACGGGAGCGTCAACAGGCCAGAGTACGGACGGAGACCTGGCGGCGGCCAAGGCAATAAAGTTCCGTGCACCTTATACTACTAATGCGGACTTCCGCACACACGTTAACAAAAACGAGATAGCATATAATGATCTGCATCTCTCACACATGGCACAGGAGCTGCGCTATGGCTTCTACGGTCCTTTGAACTGGGGTATACTCGAGGTGTGTAAGATAGAGGATGCCGGTGACAAGTACCACGTGTATCTTACTGCCGCCGGTGGCATAGCGCCGTCAGTGGCACGCAAGGCGGAGAAGATTATCCTTGAGCTTAACAGCTTCCACAGCGAGGGAGCCGCATTGTTGCATGATGTCTATGAGCCTGCGGACCCACCATACCGTCAGCCTATAATGATTACAAAGGTAAGTGACCGTATCGGCACGCCATACCTTGAGGTTGACAAGAGCAAGGTGGTGGGAGTTGTGGAGTGCAATATCCCTGATGAGGCGCGTGCCTTCAAGGGTTCTGACCCTGTGACAGACCAGATAGGCGCTAATGTGGCACAGTTCCTTGTCAATGACATGAAGCGCGGCGTCATTCCCCAGAGCTTCCTGCCATTGCAGAGTGGTGTGGGGTCTACCGCCAATGCCATTCTTTCGGCGTTGGGACAGGACAAGAGCGTGCCGGACTTCAACATATATACCGAGGTTCTGCAGAATGCCATCGTGGACATGATGCTTTCCGGACGTGTCAAGGACGCTTCCACCTGCTCGCTGACAGTGGACAATGAGTGTCTCATGAAGGTTTACGACAATATAGACCACTTCGCCAAGCATCTTACCATACGCCAGTCCGAGATTTCAAACTCTCCGGAGGTGATACGTCGTCTCGGTGTCATCGCCATTAATACGGCTATCGAGGTGGACATCTACGGCAACGCCAACTCAACACACATCTCCGGTACCAAGATGATGAACGGTATCGGTGGCTCTGGAGACTTTGAGCGCAACGCTTACATATCCATCTTCACCTGCTCGTCTGTGGCTAAGGGCGGACTTATTTCGTCCATAGTGCCAATGGTAAGCCATCAGGACCATTCAGAGCATGACGTTAATGTCATCATAACCGAACAGGGCATAGCTGACCTGCGCGGCAAGTCACCACTGCAGCGTGCACACGCCATTATCGAGAACTGTGCTCATCCCGACTACCGTCCTCTGCTGCGTGAATATCTGAAGATTGCCACTGGCGGACACACACACCACAACCTGTCCGCAGCCTTCGCCATGCACGACACGCTGCGCCGTAAGGGTGATATGCACCTCACTGACTTTGCGGAATATGTGAAGGAGTAGTGATATTCTAACCTTTTCAAAATAACTTTTAAAACAACTAACTATGGCAAATTTACAGAATTTCTCACTTGAGGGAAAGAACGCGTGGATCACAGGTGCCTCTTACGGCATTGGTTTCAACATCGCCAAGGCATTTGTTCAGGCAGGTGCGAAGAACATTATCTTCAATGACATCAATGAGGCCGCCCTTGAGCGCGGACTCGCCAACTATAAGGAGGCTGGCATCACTAACGTAAAGGGATACGTATGTGACGTGACTGACGAGGAGGGTGTTAAGGCTCTCGTGGAGAAGATACACGAGGAGGTAGGCCAGATTGACATCCTTGTTAACAATGCCGGCATCATCAAGCGCATACCTATGCACGAGATGAAGCGCGCGGAGTTCCAGCAGGTCATTGACATCGACCTCGTGGCACCGTACATCTGCTCTGCTGCCGTGCTGCCAGAGATGATGGAGCGTAAGGAGGGCAAGATAATCAACATCTGTTCTATGATGTCCGAGCTGGGGCGTGAGACCGTTTCCGCATACGCAGCTGCCAAGGGCGGTCTGAAGATGCTCACACGCAACATCTGTTCCGAGTACGGTGAGTACAACATCCAGTGTAACGGCATTGGCCCTGGCTATATCGCCACACCGCAGACTGCACCTCTGCGCGAGCGTCAGCCTGACGGCTCACGCCATCCGTTCGACTCATTCATCTGCGCAAAGACTCCTGCTGGCCGTTGGCTCGACCCTTCAGAGTTGGGTGGACCGGCTGTGTTCCTCGCATCAAAGGCTTCTGATGCAGTGAACGGCCACGTGCTTTATGTGGACGGTGGCATACTCGCCTACATCGGCAAGCAGCCTAAGTAAGCCATATATTGTGATATTCCTGATAATGGGGTGCACGGGTTATGTAAACCTGGTGCACCCCATGTTCTTTAATGACTATTTTATTACTGCCCTCATAATCTACTGCTGCATCTTATGCCTCTTGAGTAACTTCATCGAGACTGCGCTTTCCTATTCCAATTCAAAATAGCCATATCAACTACTTCCATATACTCATATTAGCTTCGTTATATCCTTCTTTCGGATGGAGTACAAGTGGTGTGGAGTATTTGTAAGCACTCACATTATCAAAAATAGCTGATATTTCTCTCGGGGTATATAGATTGAAGAGGCATACGTCCGATTTGATACGTGTGCAGATTATAGTGCCATCATCAACAAGGATATGTCCTATATAAATATACATATCCTTGACAGTCATTCCTTTATGGTAACCATCAAACACGCTGCGACAATATTCCACGAACTTGTCAGTTTCTTGCTTATAAAGAGGGTAATTAGTCCAGGCAGGAGTTGTTGTTACCACATCATATGGTCTTTTCTTACGTCTTATTTCTGCAGCCTTGTCATCGTATTCATTAATAGTATATATATAAAAGCCGTATTCCGATACATGGCGTTCCGTAACAACCCTATTCCCAATATTTTCTTTTCGTAAATCATCAGCGAAGCAATACATGGAATAAACAAGGAATAGTGTGCAGGTAAAAAGTGCAATAATAAAGTGTTTCATATTTTATGAGACATACATCTTTTTGTATTATTAATGACAATCATGCTTTAAAAAGATACCTACAGGCCGCCCTGGTTCTTTTGAACTTGTAGAATAAAGGGTAAGCCTGCCATGCAGACCGTCGGCTTTAGCCGCTATTGCCATGTTGCGCATATCATAGCTTATCATGCCTTTTGGCGCATAACGATCCTCTAACATAATGCTGCCATTTCTAAACAGTAGTGTGCCGCCAGAGCTTATACCAGCCTTAAAGGAGGTGGAGGCCTTGCCCACGGACATTCTGCCCGCCATCTCCCTGCCCTGTGGCTTAACCGTCATGGACATCGGTTTCTCCCAGACAATGTACTTGCCGCTCCAGTCATACATCACCATGCTGCCATGGTAACTGCCGGCTGGCAAATCCGCCGCGCCTGCACCCTGAACCATGTCTGCATCGCTGACTTTGCCGCTACCGCTTTCGGGGTCAGGGAATGACAACTCCGTCTTTGCGTCACGACACCCGGCCTTTCGCGCCATGTTGAGATATTCCGCAGCCCTGTCAGTGTTCCTCTCCACACCATAGCCGTTGCGGTAGCACAGTCCGAGCATATACATGGAGCGTGCGTGCCCGGCATCCGCCGCAGCCTTGAAGCACTCTACCGCCGCACGGTAGTCCTGTGTGCACCCCAAGCCTTTGTAGAGCATATAGCCCTTTGCATATATGCAGACGGCGGAGCCTATGCCAGCCCCGGCGGAATAGTAAGCGTATGCCCTGCTGAAATCCTGCCCTATGCCGTATTGTGCATATTTGAATATGTTGCCAAGAGTAATGTACGCCCTGTCATATCCCATTCTACCGGCCTCCTCTAATAGTTGTATGCCCTTTACCGTGTCTGCCTTCAGGCCGGTGCCGGCAATATAGGCCTTTCCAAGAGTGTACATGGAGTATGGCGACTTGTCCTTGTACGCCCCCTGTTCCAGCGTAGCCATTGCCCACTGCCTTGCCGTTTTCTTCGGATAGTGCCTCAATATGTTCATGGCATAGTTTGTCGATGCCTTACTGGTCTGCATGGCGGTGTATCCTGTCATGCCGTCAGCCTTGCCCCTGTACAGTCTTATCCTGTCACCTATTGCCAGTGTCCTGTCTGCCAGTGTCATTGGTACATCCTTCCATTCCCATATCCATCTCAGTTCCCTCTCCATCCTGTCCTCCTGTGCGGCGGCCTCCACCATGGCGGCATCGTATTCCGGTGCGCTGACTCTTCTGCCCACGCCCACATCGGGGAAGTCCGGGTCTCTCATGTCTGCATCCACCCTGTAATGCACATCCTCCGGATTTACGGCCGTGGTAATCCTTCCGTCCACCACGCTGTACCTGCCTTTCACCTTTATATAGACGGAGCGTGCCGATGCGTTGCCGCGCATTCTACCGGCATTCACACTTATGGAGAATGTGCCGTCATCGTTGAACTTATAGTGCCCGTGCAGGTCCTCCGTGTTGAACATCAGGCTGTAAAGGAACTCCTTGGGGCACTTCCACTTACCCGTGATGCCCTGCGCCTGCATGGAAGCCATCCACGCGCCAAGCAATAGGATAAATGTTAAAATAAACTGTTTCATAAAGTGTGTATTAAAGGTTGTATATTGTGATGTTCACAGTAATGGAGTTGTACCGTATGAGTGGCTTATTTACTCCTTGCCGCACTTTATTATTCTGCCAATAACCAGCGAGTCGGACGTCAGCCTGACAGAGAGGTCACGCCAAGACCACATGAACCACTTCTCCGCCCTTATCATAGTTGACTGCACATCGGCCATAGTGGCGGAACTGTTGTATGACCTCTCACTTATCTCTGTCATGTAGTAGTCCAAATTGCTGGTCTTCGCATCCGCTATTCTGGGTGGGTTACCGCTTATATCCACATACGCCTTCACGTCCTTTGGCTTCACGCTCGTCGTTATTCTGCCGTTCTCCACCTTGTATCTGCCTTTAGCCTTGAAGTACATCAGCCTGTGTTTGGAGCTGTAATTGTATTGCTGTCCGTTCAGACGTATTCCTCCGTAACCTCCTGTATGTTTACGGCCCTTTACCAGCAGTTTGAACTTACCGTTCCTGTAGAATTTATAGTACCCGTTTATGTTGTTGTATCCAAGGTTTAGCCTGTCCAGTATCTCTTTGGAGCACTTCCATTTGCCCGTAATGTCCTGCGCTGACACATTGGAGAGCGTGAACAACATGACGGTAAAGATAAGTAATAGTCGTCTCATAGTTATTTTAAGATTAAGTTATAGTTATTATGTTCCTTTATACACGATGTGTTTATTCTATGGTGCAAATATACATAATAAATATCAAAGCGCCATTATTAATTTGGGTTTATTTTATATGAAATTGGTTTTATAACATAATTTAATCCGTAGAAATACAGGATTTCACGATTAATTTATACCTTTGCAATACTATTTAACATAATAGTGGAGGAATCAGTATGACAGGCAGATTAGTTCCGATGCACATATATGTCCTTATGTTGGCAATGGCCTTTGCCTTCCTTGTCACATCACGGGCGTTTTCGCAGACGCCGGGGGAGGTGGAGAGGCTGGAAAGGCGCGCCATGCGCGGCAATGCGAACGCTTACCATGACCTTGGCATGGCGTACAAGTATGCTAAATATGGCATGAAGCAGGACTTCGAGAAGGCGTACAGGTACTTCTGCATGGGGGCGGACCGCGGCTCCGTGTGGTGCATCTATGCCAAGGGGTATATGCTGTATAAGGGACTGGGCTGCAAGCAGGACTACAGGAAGGCGGTGAAGTGCTTCAAGTCCGCCGCCGCACGCCGCAACAGCCCGTCGATGTATATGCTGGGGCTTTGCTACCGCAACGGGTTTGGAGTTGAGAAGAATGCCTCCAAGGCGTATGAATATCTTGAACGCGCCGCCGCCAAGGGCTACAGGGACGCGCGCGAGGAGCTGGGGCGCAGCAATGAGGAGACTTATCTGCACGAGGCGCTTGGCGGTAAACCCGACTATCTGTATTTCTCGGACGTGATGTCTGATGCCTCCGCGGAGGCAAACGATACGGGCATAGTGGCAGGGGACTACCAGGGCTATCTGGTAATGTATGACTGGAGCGGCAAGTTCCTGTTCGGCGAGGAGCCGCTGTCCATGAGTGTGAGTGGAAAAGGTAATGAAATTGACGGCTTTATGGTTATCGGTGTGGACACGGTGCCCTTCAGTGCGGAGATAAAGGACGGTAACAGGCTGCGCTTTAAGGACGGCAGTGTGATACTCCGCGAGCGGTATGCGCACAGGCTAAAGGTGAGATACCGTATGGAGGATATGCCGTTCCATGTCAGTGGCAATAAGATACGCGGCAGGCTCAACCTGTATTCTCTGGGGGCAAAGGAGCCTGAGCGCCCTATGTATTTTGAACTGGTGCGTGATAACGGGACGGACAGCGGCGCAGGCGGCAGTCAGCATGACGGTGTTTCCATCACCCCCAATCCCTTCGGCGCAACGTTTACAGCCGCATTTGAGCTTCAGAGTGACGCGGACGTGCAGGTGTGGATGTTCAATACGCATGGCATGATGGAGTGGCAGGAGGACATAGGACACCTGAAGCAGGGCCGGCACAGCATAAAATTGTCTCCGGACATCAGGCCCGGCAGATACATTATGAACATAAAGGCCGGCCGCCGGAACCTGCATGGAATGATAATAAAGGGGAGGGACGGATGATTTTTCTGATGTTCTGATTTTGTCGCTGTAAGTATCTGATAACCATGGCTTTGTAAAAGCTATCAAATTACCTTGTAATCTCTATCAAATTACACGGTAAAAGCTATCAGATTACTGGGTAAAAGCTATGCTTTTGCGGCGCTATCTGATAGCACTAATTTTTAATATCAAAAACTATGACAATACAACAGATTTTTTTCAGCCCGACAGGTGGCACAAAACGTGTCTGCGAGCAGGTGTGTAGAGGTATGAATGGCGTGACAATGGTGACGGACCTGTGCGTTCCCCGTGGACAGATGCGCCTGCCTGTCCTGTCGGAAGATGACATCGCCGTGATTGCCATGCCCGTATTCGCCGGCCGTGTACCCGCCATTGCCGTGGAACGCTTGCGTATGATTGAGTCAAACAATGCCTTTTGCGTTTTATTGGCGGTGTATGGTAACCGGAATTATGATGACGCTCTGCTTGAGATGTATGATGTGGCGCGGTCAGAAGGCTTCCGCCCCGTGGCGGCCATAGCGGCGGTGGCGGAGCATAGCATAGCGAGGGTGTACGCCGCTGGCAGGCCTGATGCGGCGGACTGTGAGGAACTGGCGGCTTATGGCCGTGAGATTATGGGACGCCTGGGGGACGGTGTGCCTCCCGTGGGGCTTGACATACCCGGTAACCGCCCGTATAAGGCGGCCAATGTCGGGCCGTTTCCAGAAGCGGATGAGCGGTGCACCGCCTGTGGACTGTGTGCCGTGCAGTGTCCTGCAGGGGCTATTCCTGTTACAGATCTGAGGACTATGGACCGTAATACCTGTGTGTCGTGTATGCGCTGTGTGGCAGTCTGTCCGGCAGGCGCGAGGGGCATTGGCGCTCTTCGGGACTTTGTCACCGAGAGGTTGAGGCCGCTGTGCTCCGAAAGGCGGGGGAATGTGTTGGTGGTTTAGTGGTTTTGTCGTTTGGTTGTTTTGTTGTTTGGTTGGCAGTCAGTCCGTTTTGGCGTGACTTGATGCCGTCTGTCAGAGCTTATTTTCCAGCAGATCCGCGGCCTCTCGCTGTCCATGCCCACGGGGGTGGGCAGCTGTTCGCAGGTAAGGCTGCAGAGAGAGCGGCCGGCCCACGATGGCAGGGAGGTGATGCAGAGCAGCAGGGCGGTGGCAGCAAGGAAGTTTCTTAGTGTTGGCATAATGTGGAGGGATGGTTAAGAACGTGTGTTGTCAGTGTAAGGACAGACCGTTATGGTGGCGGTCTGGTGCAAAGTTACGAAAAAAAATGGATATGGCAGCCCTTTTCTTTGTGGAAAGTGGGGTGGGAGCCCTGTTTTGTTGAAATTGTAAACGTAACTTAAAAAATGCCCTTTTGCCCATAATTTGTATAATAAATTAGGAAAAACGTGCTGTTTTCAAGAATTTATGATTAATTTTGCAGGTGATTTCGAAATTATTTGTTTTATGACATTGAAAAAAACTCTACCGCTGATTGTTGCGGCTGTGGTGGCTCTGTGCTCGTCATGCCTAAGCAATGACAATGAGATTGTGACATACGAAGACGCTGCTGTGACCTCGTTCCGCCTGGGATCAGTCAGGTGCTATCGCACGGTGAAGGCTAAGAGTGGCGAGGACAGCACATATTCCTTCTCGTATTCGGCCACTTCAACGCCTGTATACATAGACCAGATAGGACGGCGGATATATAATGCGGACTCACTTGTGGTGGGGACGGACCTGTCAAGGGTGCTTGTCACCATTGGGACAAAGAGCAATAGCGTGGTGAGGCTGAAGAGCCTGACGGGTGAAGGCTGGGAACTGTACTCCACAAGCGACTCCATAGACTTGTCGCAGCCGCGTGTGATGCGTGTCACATCCAGTGACGGGCAGTATAATTGTGACTATACAGTGGATATAGTGGCGCACAGGGAGTATGCGGATTCATTCTCATGGAGCCGTATGCCTGATGACGCTGCTGTCGCAACCTTTGTGAATATGCGGTCAGCACAGGCCGGTGGGGCGCTGTATCTGTTGGGACAGACTGCCGACGGGACTGTTACTCTGCTGCGTTCCGCTGACGGTGGAGGGACGTGGACGGCGTGTGCCGCTCCCGTTGCCGACATGACAGGGGCGACAATGGCGGGTGTTGACGGAAAGTTGCTGGTGCTTGTGTCAGGTGACATATACGCCACAGAGGACGGAGAGCAGTGGGAACCGGCCGTGACACCTGACGTGGCGCTGCGGAGTATCATTGGCGGCAGCCGCAGTGAGCTGTATGCCATCGGTGCTGAAGGAAGGATAATGGTGTCCCGTGACATGGGACTGACATGGATAGCGGACGATATGGAGAGTATGGAGTATGTGGACAACACACCGCTGCTGCCTGCGACGGACGTCAGTGTCATCGTTACTCCGACACGTACCAACAGCGATGTGAGCCGTGTGACGGTGGTTGCGAACAAGGAGTACACGGGTGCGGACGACAAGCACACCACGGCTGTGGTGTGGAACAAGGTGGTGGACGCTATGGAGCCGCAGGCGTGGACATACACCAATGTGGCATGGGACAACTATGAGTACACCCTGCCAAGGATGGAGGGACTTTCCGCCGTGGCGTACGCTGACGGTATCATGGCTATTGGTGGCACGCCGGTGAACAACGGCGCCGCGCCATATTCCAGAATGTACTACTCGCCGGACCTTGGCGCCACGTGGCACACGCAGCAGAGCATGAATGTGCCCGTGGGATTTGAGAGGATGAAGGCCGCCACGATAGTGACAGACGGTAATGGATACATATATCTAATAGGTTCTGACCCGCAGGCTTCCGGTGACCGCTGCATGATATGGCGTGGGAAGCAGAACAAGGTGATGTGGCAGAATCCGCAGAAGTATTTTGAATAAGTAAAGACAACTCGCTGTACGTGCGTATACATAATATATTATATATAAGGTTAACGGCTGTGATGTTCATGCTGTCTGTAGTGACGGTGGGGCTGAGGGCGCAGGACGATGTGGAGTACCGCATGGAGATAGGTGCCGGAGTGGGTGCCGTAGCATACCAGGGGGACTTCAATGACGGACTGTTCACAGGTATGCAGCCGTCTGGAGCGCTGGTGTTCAGAGCCATACTCAACCCGTATATGGCGGTGAGGGTGTCGGCGATGTACACACAGGTGAAGGGAGACCTTGCCAATGTGAGCACTGTTTATCCCGATCTTGCGAACAGTGGCTACTCCTTCAAGAACTCGCTGGGAGACCTTTCCGCCACATACGAGTACAATTTCCTGCCATACGGCACAGGACATGAGTACCGTGGAGCCAAGCGTCTCACGCCGTTTATATCCTTGGGCATCGGCATGACGTACGTTAAATGCAAGGATGGCAGGTGGGACTATTCCGCGGCAGAGCCGTACAGCAGTTCAAAGAGTGCGGTGACGGCCAACGTTCCGATTGGTGTCGGGGTGAAGTACAGGATGGGTGACCGCCTGAACCTGTCGCTGGACTGGCAGATGCACTTCACGCTCACGGACTATGTGGACTCTGTCAAGGACCCGTACCACATAGGCAGCTCCGGATTGTTTAAGAATACCGACTGCTATTCAGCGCTGACGCTGGCGCTGACGTACAGCTTCTCGGCCAAATGTTCTAATTGTCAAAAAGATAGATAATAATATAAAGATGATAGATCCTAATCGTATTCCACAACATATCGCCATCATTATGGATGGCAACGGCCGTTGGGCCACAGAGCGCGGCAAGCCACGCAGTTACGGACACGCCGCTGGCACGGACACAATACGCAGTGTTACCGCTGACTGTGTGCGTCTCGGAGTGAAGTATCTCACACTGTACGCCTTCTCAACAGAGAACTGGAACCGTCCCGCAGAGGAGGTGGCGGCACTGATGGACCTTGTGCTTACACAGCTGACAAACGAGATTTTCGACAAGAATAATGTGCGTTTCCGGGTGATAGGCGATATGTCGCAAATGCCCGAGGCCGTGCAGAAGCGTCTGCGTGACACCGAGGAGCACACCGCAAGCTATGACCGCATGACGGTTGTGGTTGCCTTGAGCTACTCATCACGTTGGGAGATTACGGACGCTACACGCCGTATCGCGGAGAAAGTGAGGAACGGGGAGATGAAACCGGAGGATATCTGTGAGGATACAGTGTCACAGCACCTTAACACATGGTTCATGCCAGACCCGGATCTGCTGATACGTACAGGGGGAGAGCTGCGCATATCCAACTATCTGCTGTGGCAGATAGCGTATGCGGAACTGTATTTCACACCAGTATACTGGCCGGACTTCAACAATGACAATCTGCTGGAGGCTGTGGAATATTATCAGTCAAAGCAGAGACGCTTTGGAAAGACAGAGGAACAGATTGAGGCCGAGGAGCTGTTGAAGGCTAAAAAGTAAAATAATCACAAGAAAGATTATATGTCATTAAGTAAAAACATTGTTCTGACAATGACTCTCCTGATGTGCACCATAGCGACTGTGGCGCAGGAGAAGATTGTGAACCCGGACATATCATATTCATCAAAGGTGCGTATGTGTACCATTGCGGCCATAAACGTGAGCGGTGTGGACGATTATGAGGACTATATGCTGACCAGTATTTCCGGACTTTCGGTGGGACAGGAGATTAGTCTGCCGGGCACGGAGATTACTGATGCCGTGAAACGTTACTGGAAACACGGCCTGTTCTCTGACGTAAAGATTGCGGCAGACTCCATAGTGGCCGACTCTGTGTATCTGCACATATACCTAAAGACACGTCCGCGTGTCAGTACCATAAACTACTACGGTGTTAGCAAGAAGGGTGAGCGCACGGATTTGGAGCAGAAACTCGGACTGCTTAAGGGCTCTCAGATTACTCCTAACATGATTGCAAGGGCCAAACTGCTTGCCCAGAACTACTTTGAGGGTAAGGGTTTCAAGAACGCGGAGGTCAATATAAGGCAGAGGGATGATGTGGCGGAGAAGAACCATGTGATACTTGATGTGGAGGTGGACAAGAAGGAGAAGATAAAGGTGAAGCACATCTTCATTGAAGGTAACAAGGAACTGTCGGCAAAGAAGATACACGGCGGAATGTTCTCAAAGGGTGCTCTGCAGAATATCAATGAGGTCAACAAGATAAATAATATATTCAAGAAGAAGAAGTTCACTCCCGAACGCCTTGAGGAGGACAAGCAGAACCTGCTGAAGCTGTACAATGAGCTGGGTTACCGTGACGCTCTGGTGCTGTGGGACAGCGTTGCGCCATACGATGACAAGCACGTTGATGTGTATCTGAGGGTGCATGAGGGACAGAAATACTACATACGCAACATAACATGGGCAGGTAATACAGTGTACAGTACCGATATGCTTGCGCGTATGCTTACGATGAAGAAGGGTGATGTGTACAACAGGACGCTTCTGAACAAAAGACTTAAGGATGACGAGGATGCCGTGGGCAACGCCTATTGGGACCATGGCTATTTGTTCTATGACCTTAATCCCGTGGAGATAAACGTCGTTGGCGACAGCATAGACCTTGAGATGCGCATACGTGAAGGACCACAGGCCCATATATCTCATGTGCGTATCAACGGTAATACCAGACTGTATGAGAAGGTGGTGCGCCGTGAGCTGCGTGTAAAACCGGGTGATCTGTTCTCCAAGACATCACTGCAGCGCTCAGCACGTGAGATTGGTTCCATGGGACACTTTAATGAGGAGAAACTGGAACCGGAGATAAGACCGAACGGAGAGGACGGTACTGTGGACATAACATGGAACCTGGAGCAGAAGTCTAACGACCAGGTGGAGTTCTCATTAGGTTGGGGACAGACGGGTGTCATTGGCCGTATAGGATTAAAACTGAATAACTTCTCAATGGCCAATCTGTTCCGCAGGGATAAGGAACACCGTGGAATACTGCCGATAGGCGATGGTGAGACAATGTCACTTGGCGCGCAGACCAACGGTACATACTATCAGTCCTATAACCTGTCATACTCTACGGCGTGGTTTGGAGGTAAGAGACCGATACAGTTCAGTGTGGGAGTGTTCTACTCTAAGCAGACTGACGTGAACTCAAACTATTATAATTCCAGCTGGTATAATAACTATAACTACTATGCCGGTGGTTACGGATACTATAATAACTATTCTTCATACGAGAACTATTATGATCCGGACAAGTATGTACAGCTTCTTGGCGGCTCCATTGGCTGGGGAAAGCGTCTCAGATGGCCTGATGACTACTTCACACTTATGGCTAATGTCTCATATACCCGCTATATGCTGAAGAACTGGAACTACTTCCTTGTGAGCAATGGCAACTGTAACAACCTGAATTTTGGACTGACACTGTCCCGCACATCAACAGACAACCAGATGTTCCCACGCACGGGTTCCACGTTCGAGTTCTCCGTTACGGCCACTCCACCATGGTCTGTGTTCAGTAATAAGGACTATGAGCATCTTGCAACAGACTACAACTCCTCTACGTTCGCGGCAGAACAGCAGGAGAAGTACCGCTGGATTGAGTACCATAAGTGGAAGTTCAAGTCCAAGACATACACGGCCCTTTCAAGCGCTCCAAAGTGTTTTGTAATCATGACACGTGCCGAGCTTGGCATACTTGGCTCTTACAACTCGCACAACAAGTCACCGTTCGAGACATTCTACATGGGCGGTGACGGTATGTCCGGATACTCCAGCAGCTATGCGGAGGAGACTATCGGACTGCGAGGATATGAGAACGGCTCTCTGACACCATACGGAAATTCCGGATATGCCTATGACCGCTTCTCCGTAGAGCTGCGCTATCCGTTCATGCTTGGCTCCACCATCATCTATGGTCTGGGCTTTGCCGAGGCGGGAAACGCATGGAATGACACCGCAAAGTTCAATCCGTTCGACATGAAACGTTCCGCCGGACTGGGTGTCCGCATATTCCTGCCAATGGTAGGACTGATGGGACTGGACTGGGCGTATGGCTTTGACAAGGTATACGGTACCAAGGGCGGCAGCAATTTCCACTTCATCCTTGGACAGGAGTTCTAAATCTTTGCAGAAATCAATAAACACTATAAAATGTGACACAGCTATGAAGAAGTTACTGTTAATACTCATTACAGTGTGCGCGGCCATGACTGCCAGCGCACAGAAGTATGCTCTTATCGACATGGAATACATATTGAAGAACATTCCTGCCTACGAGCGTGCCAACGAACAGCTGGCACAGGTGTCAAAGCGATGGCAGGCAGAGGTGGAGGCGCTGAACACAGAGGCGTCGACCATGTATAAGAACTATCAGAACGAGGTGGTGTTCCTGTCACAGGAGCAGAAGCAGAAGAAGCAGGAGGCCATAATGCAGAAGGAAAAGGAGGCGGCGGACCTGAAGAAGAAGTACTTCGGACCGGAAGGTGAGCTGTTCAAGAAGCGTGAGAGCCTCATGTCGCCCATACAGGACGAGATATACAATGCCGTGAAGGAGGTGTCAGAGCTGCGAGGATACCAGCTGGTGATGGACCGTTCCGCAGACAATGGCATAATATTTGCCTCACCAAAGATTGACATATCAAACGAGGTGCTGCAGAAACTCGGTTACTGATCTGTATGGTAAAGCAGAAAATTATTAACAATAAAACAAAGAATAAAGAAAAGATGAAAAAGATTATCATTGCGCTCGTTGCCGTATTCTCTATGGCTGTCAGCGCAAATGCACAGAAGTTCGGTCATGTTGACACACAGTCAATCATGCAGAGCCTGCCAGAACTGACAAAGGTAAACGGAGAGCTCCAGGCAATAGCGCAGCAGTACGAGAACGACCTCAAGGCAATGCAGGAGGAACTGCAGCGCAAGGCGGAGGAGTACGAGAAGAACAAGGCCACAATGAGCGCCACAGCACAGCAGGAGCAGGAGAAGACACTGCAGGATATGTACACCAAGATACAGCAGACTGCACAGCAGAACCAGCAGGAATTCCAGAAGCAGCAGGCTGAGAAGATGCAGCCTATACAGCAGAAGGTGGTCACTGCCATACAGAATGTGGGCAAGAACGGCCAGTACACATACATATTTGAGCAGGGAGCCGCCCTGTATATAGGCACTGGCTCAAAGGATGTTACATCTGAGGTGAAGGCAGAGATTAACAAACTCAAGTAAGCACCGCCACTTATAATACAGGAATTAAGGAGTCAGGGGTATGTATTCTCATTACTGTCCAACCTCCCTTAGTTCCTGTATTCTTTTATAAACAAGTAATACCCACAAGTTAACCGCCTATTATGAAGAGGACAATCTTTACACTTACAATGCTTCTTGTCACTGTTGCCAGCGCAATGGCGCAGGACATCAAGCTGGGTTATTTCAGCTATAAGGCACTGTTACAGTCAATGCCGGACTATTCCGTGGCTACTGCGAGTCTCGACAAGCTGCGCCGCCAGTATGCGGACGAGCTTAGCGCAGCCCAGAAAGAGTTCAATGAGAAGTACGAGCTGTTCCTTGACCAGCAGGCTTCCCTTGCGGAATCCATACGACAGAAGCGTCAGGCAGACCTGCAGACACTCCTTGAGCGTAACGAGGACTTCAAGTCATCGGCCGACCGCCTGCTGAAAGATGCGGAGAAACAGCTCATGGCGCCGCTGCACGACAAGCTGAAGGCCGCCATAGCCAAGGCCGGAGAGCAGGGAGGCTATCTTATCATTGTCAACACTGACAGCGAGGCCTGTCCATATATTGCACCGCAGATGGCTGTGGACGTTACAGAACAGCTGATGGAGCTTACAAAATGAGCCTCTCATGCGGTGACATAGCGATGTCCGGACATGACACTCCCATCGGCGTGTTCGATTCCGGATACGGAGGACTTACCATATTGCAGCAGCTGCGCAGACAGCTGCCGCAGTATGACTTTGTGTATCTGGGCGACAATGCGCGTGCTCCCTACGGTCCACGCTCCTTTGATGTGGTGTATGACTTTACACGACAGGCCGTACTGCGGCTCTTTGACATGGGATGCCACCTCGTGATACTTGGCTGTAACACCGCTTCTGCAAAGGCGTTGCGCACCATTCAGCAGAATGACCTCCCTATATATAATAAGGAGAGGTATGGCATCATACCCGGTACCGCTACATCCGCGTGGAGTGGCAACAGGGTTCTGGGAGTGATACGCCCCACTGTCGAGGTAATAGGCTCGCTTACCGCCACACGTCATGTGGGCATAGTGGCCACAGAGGGCACAGTACGCTCGGAGAGCTACACCCTGGAGATAGCAAAGTTCCATCCTGACATAGTGGTTACAGGCCAGTCATGCCCTCTGTGGGCGGCGATAGTCGAGGCGGGAGAGGCGGAGAGCGAGGGGGCGGAATTCTTTGTGCGCAAGCGTATCACCCAGTTGCTGGACAAGGACCCACTCATTGACACCATAATCCTTGGCTGTACGCACTATCCTCTGCTTATTAATGCCATACGAAAAGTCACCCCACAGCACATCCGCATAGTGCCCCAGGGGGAGTATGTGGCCGCCTCATTACAGGATTATCTGCACCGCCATCCCGATATGGATGCCCGTTGCAGTAAGGGCGGCGGCATTCACTATTACACAACGGAGTCTCCGGACCGCTTTAAGGAATGTGCCGCCATGTTTCTGCATGAGGAAGTGCAGGTGCAGCACATAGATCTGTAATTCTCATGAGGTGGTGACAATTCTCCTCCTGACGTGTGATTGAGGTTGTTTAGAAAAGTCTGACAATATTAACATCAATAATCCTGTAGCAAAAAGGATTATAATAAGAAGACGGCAATGAAGAAGTTAGATAAACAGGAACTGATAAAGAGTGCGGAAGTATTCTGTAATCAAGAAAGTGGCAAGTATAGAAAGGAACTGTTCGGCGTGACGGATGGGAAGGCCATTGGTACATTTGTTGAACATTTGTTCCAGGACTATCTTTCAAAAAGCTATGATATGGAGGTGGGAAACTCTGCCAATGGGCTTGATTTGCCGTCAGTCAACACTGATATTAAGGTGACTTCCATCAAGCTTCCACAATCCAGCTGCCCGTTTAAAGATAGCAAACAGAAGATTTACGGACTTGGCTACAATCTCATTGTCTTTGTTTATAATAAGGTGGATGATGCTAAGCAGAAGCAGGGAATGCTTGAATTTGTTTCTTGTACATATATAGATAAAAGCAGAACAGCAGACTATCAAACGACAACAGGTCTTAGAAAAATAATAGAGAACAATGGCAATGTTGATGATATTTTTGCTTTTCTGAGTGATCATAAAGTTCCAGCGGATGAAGTGACATTGATGAGTATGGCAAAGGATATTCTCAATAATCCTCCTGTTGTTGGTTATCTCACCATCTCGAATGCTTTGCAATGGAGATTGCAATACGGACGAATCGTTTCACTTAATGAAACAATAGAGGGTGTTTCCCCTATTGTCAAATATGATGCAGAAACAGACGAGGAGTGACATAGTTCTCAAGGAGAAAAGAAATGAATATGGCGATTGGCAGACAAGCCTGTCACTTGCCATCTCTATTTGTGAACATATAAAATCACAAGGCATACGTCCGCAAGTCATTGTCGAGCCAACTTGTGGACAGGGAAACTTTATTGTTGCAGCTTTACTTACTTTTGACACCATTGAGGATGTTTACGGAATAGAAATATATAAGCCGTACTTGGATATCTTAAAAGACAATCTCCTGAAGTTCGGAAAATCATTGGATAATGTGAATGTCCATCTTTATCACGAAAACATCTTTGATTTTGATTTCGGGCGGATAACAGAACATATTAAGGGTAAAATTGTGCTCGCTATAGGAAACCCACCTTGGGTGACTAATAGCAAACTCTGTGAAATAGGGAGTGCTAATTTGCCGGTCAAGACTAATTTTAAAAGGCTAAAGGGACTCGAAGCAATCACTGGTAAAGGAAACTTTGATATAGCAGAATACATCTGTATCAAACTGATAGAGAAATTTTCGGCAGAGAATGTATATTTTGCATTCCTGCTAAAGAATTCTGTCATCAAGAACATTGTGTATGAACAGAAGGCAGGACAAGCCTCTTTGTCGGGCATTTCGCAGTACAACATAGATGCACAAAGGGAGTTTGATGTCTCTGTTGCCGCTGCATTGCTAATCATGCGCCTATTTGGTGGGCGTGAACGCAGTTGTAGAGTGTTCGACTTCTATACAAAATCCATGCTGTATCGCTTTGGATGGACTGATGACAAGTTCGTGGCTGATTTGGATAACTACATAAAGACGCAAGTGATAGATGGTGTATCACCGTTTGTATGGAGGTCAGGCTTGAAGCACGACTGCTCAAAGGTCATGGAGTTGTCAAAAGAAAACGGCCAGTATTTTAATGCACTTGGAGAAATTGTAGACATAGAGGATGATGTGATCTATCCTCTTATAAAAAGTTCTGATGTCAAGGGAGAGGTCATAAAGCAAAGCCGTAAATATGTGATTGTGACCCAGCATAGCACAAAAGAGGACACAATACAGATGAAGGAGAAATACCCTAAGGCTTATAAATACTTGACATCTCATGCAGATTATCTTGATAACCGTAAGAGTTCCATATATAAGAATAGACCAAGGTTCTGTATGTTTGGCATAGGTGATTATTCTTTCAAGAAATATAAGGTAATTATTTCTGGCCTGTACAAACAGACAAGCTTCTCTATGGCTTCAGAAATCGACGGCAAAATCGCAGTATGCGACGATACTTGCTATATGCTTGGCTTCGATGATTATGATGTTGCAAGGCTCACTTTGTCAATACTCAACAGTCAGCCAGTACAGGACTTCATCCGTTCCATTTGCTTTTATGATGCCAAACGGGCAATAAATAAGGAACTGTTAATGCGTATAAATCTTTTGTCTGCAATCAGTCTTCAGAATTGGCAGACCCTGAAATTGACAAAGGATGTATATGAAAAGGCTGCAAAACACATTGCTCTGCACAGTAATGCCGTAATGGCGCAGCAGACTATTGATTTTGAAGCGGTCCGTGCAGAATTTCCTAATGAAAAGGCAAATCACAAAGAAGATGCTGACAGCCTTTCTTTATAACCATATATGCCGGCGGTTGCCAATATGAAGAGACGCTTATGGTGGGGCTCATGCTGTCGAAATTTCTATCACTTGTAACGTGCTGATAATCAATAGTAAATGTGTGCCGCTGTAAAAGCTATCAAATTACACAGTAAAAGCATAGAGATTACACAGTAATTTGATAGCTTTTACTGTGTAATCTCTATGCTTTTGTTTTGGTATCATATAGTGTTTAAAATCACACCATATTCGGTCTGTTTTTTTATGGCTATTGTTGCGTTAATGCGCAACATATTTCTTTCCTCCTTTTATATAGACACCGCCGTGGATACTATTGTGCAACGGGGTGCATTTTATTCCATTCACACTGTATGTGCTGCCGTCTTGGGAGGTGTCTCCAATGCTGTTAATCCCTGTTGCCAAATACTTTTTACGAATAACGATGTCGTCCAGCTTTAACATTGAGTTCTTATAACTCGTTCCTTTTATATATAGTCTAAGCGGCAGACATTCCCTGCCTATGTCAATGGAATGCGTTGTCCATGCCTCAGACAACACCTCGAACTTCTTTTCGTAAAGTGTCTGCTCATGACTGTCCATAATTTGTATGGTGACGTCATTAACACCTTTGGCACCTTCATCAATGTTTGCCACCTTGAAGTACATGACATAGTCGTCAGTATCCAGTTTCAGACCGTTCAGTCCCAGTCTTGTCACAACCTTTTCCTCCTTTCCGAAGCCCGAGGACAATAGCGACAGTTGCAGCCAGCGGTTGTTTTGGCCAAGTTCCGTTGTGCGTCTTGACTCCCATTTACCGCCTCCTTCCATTATCTCCTGTGACCATACGTAGGATAAAATCATATCATCAAAGGGCTCATGCCATACAGTGTCTCCTTCTGCTATCGGCTCCTCTTCAGCAATTGTGTTTCCTATGTTGACATTGAGACTGACCGAAAGGTCGCTGCTTTCGTGTATGTTGTTCAGAGAGAAACCCGCATCCGAGCCGTCAGCACGCAATGCTGTCGGTATGGTGCCTGCTCCGAACTCCGTGTTTGCACTCACACCAGGGAACGGGCAGCCTCCGCTGTTGACACTGCCGTATGATGCTGGCAATGATGAGGGTTGCCTGTATTCGGACGAGGCGCATACTATGTAACAGTATTGTGGGAACGTTACGTTCACTTTGTTGGTGCTCTTTGCCTGCTCTATGCCATCGTTGATGTGATATATCAGCAGTCCGTGTCCCGGAACAGATGCGTCAAAACTCTGCTGCTGCCTGTTTTCCAGCATGAAGATGTCATTGCCAGATATAATTCTGAATACGTTTTCCTCAACAGAGGATGGCATAAGGCGCAGTTCCGTGTCCTCCTTTACATCCGTCACATTACACCATCCAAAGTCAAACGCCTTGACATACGGGTTGAAATTGGCTGGACTTATGCCGTCCTCGTTCCAGCTTCCAGATGCCATCACGTCCCATTCTCCCGTGCCGGGATACTGTCCTCCGGTGTCATAGTCAGTATCATAATAGTCCATAGCTCCAAGTGCATGGCCTATCTCATGACAGTGAGGCCCTATGCGTGATATGCCGTTACCACGGTTTCCACGCAGTTCCGGTGCACATGAATAGCGGTTTATCCTCACTCCGTCTACAGTCACGGGGCTGAAGCTTGACTCATGAGACCATATTGCGTCCGATGACGCGCCCGCTTCTTCTCCATAACCGGCGAAGATGATGTGTATATTGTCAACAAAACCATCGTTATCCTGATCGTAGTCTGCAAGGTTTACACTGTGCCGCACCATCTCCACCGTCTCTCTGAACATGGCGTAAGCATTGTTGTCATTGCCTCCCAGACTGGCGTTGCCGCCATAGTATGCCATGGGATGCTCCATATTGAAAGGACCGATGACGTCACTGTGCATCCGCAGCTTGCTGTATGAGGCGTAATCATAGAAATCCCTCACGCTGCCTTTTGCTCCATCCTCGCTGTATCCCTGCTGGTTGAACATATTGTCAAAGTCATTCCTCGACTTGGAGAATGTGACATCTTTGAACTGTACCAGTACTACGAGGACCTTTCTGTCGCCCGTTGCCGCTGTTCTCTGCTGTGTGTACTGCTCCAGTCCAGCAGTTTCCATACTTCTGTTGCCGTTGGCTGTGGCAATACCGCGTATAGTTGTTTCCTCCATCCTTGCCGATTGCTTTGCAAGGAAACGGAGCAGACCCTCTGAACGCTTTCCGGAAGCGGCGGCGTGATGGTCTGATATGTTCAGGTGTCCGTCTTCATTGATACTTGCAAAATACCATTCCTTGCCTTTTTGCAGTAAAGGATAGCCGTCTTCAGTCATGGCATACTTTATATGTTCATTGCCTTTCAGTAATATTTTTATGTATCCGGACGGTGTAGCCACTGTGATGGGATAGGGATATGCAGGGACAGCCTGCATGGCATCGTATATGTACAGGCAGCAAAGCAGCAGAAATAGAATTCTTTTCATAGTGAATTGTAGTGGTAGTTAATGGGATTCGTCTGTCAGTGTTAATGGAGTGATAAGCGGAAAAGTAAAGAGTATGTACAGGACATATTCTTGCACATACTCTTTTTCACTTCATCACTTCTTGTACATTGTCGCAATCTTCTGGGAATTGCTGGTGTTGTACACTTCCATCTTTATGGCAGAGTCATCCAGCCTGCACTCCAATGTGGCGTTGCCAGACTGTGTTGGAGTTAGGATAATCATTGTTCCAGACCTCCTGTAGGTGTAGCTTGATGTGCTGGTTGTTGTTTTACCATTCTTCTCTACCTCTTCCACTTGGTAGACGGCGGTGTTTCCAGAATTGAATGAAATCCTGACGATTATGGCACTGCCGTCAGAGAAAGAATGTAATTCTTCCCAATTACTGCCAGACACCTCATATTTGTCAACAACCGGAATAGGCGTTGGCTCTGGTTCTGGATCGTCATCACTGCTGCACGCAGTTGTGGTAAATGCCGCAAACAGCAGCATCACAGGCATTAGTAAACGCCAAAAGTTAAAAATCTCATTGTTTTTTTGGTTTTTGTTCCTTGCCTCCTGAACTCCCGAATTCAGCGTGTTAAATA
>JAUNOM010000006.1 GCA_030531085.1 Prevotellaceae bacterium
TCTTCAGACTAACAAGATTGTATGCTTAATCCACACACTTTTTCAGGTGAGCCGTATCCTGCGCCGAAGTAGTGGCAGTTTGGCTCATTATTTTCTTCTTTTGCATTTGTTGCCTGATATCGGTAATATACCTCTATATCGTTGCGCTTGCTAAGCCTTATCTTTGTACCTGCCGTCATTCTGACCTTTTCTAATGCCATGGAGTTGAATATTTCTACGTTGGCGTAAGGTTTCAGTAAAGCCTTTTTCTTGGAATACTCTATTTGTAGTCTTGATCTCAGTATGTTCTTTCCTTTTCCACTTACATCTGTGTCCTCCCATATCTCGTTATCAAAATCGTATCTCTCTGTTATGGCGCTTGGCCTGTATGTGTATTGCCAGCGTTCACGTAGAGAAAATTCAATGTTGTGGCATTTTGCTTGTCCTGTCAATGAAACGCTGAAGCGGTGTCTCGGTGTCCAGAAACTTGGACGCCAGTTGTTGTAGGAGGGCATACCATCATCCAAACTCTCTTTCTTGTAAGTGAGCTTCTCTGTTTTATTTGTATAAAGGAAAGAATATTCCGCATCTGTCTTTAGCCATTTCGTCAGTTTGTATGTTATGCCTGCTGATGCATCCCAACGATCAGCTGTTTGGAAGTTATTGCGTGTGCGGAACCCGACTCCTACGTCTGCCTTCAGCCCTTTTGTAATCTGTTTCTCAACATTTGTGTTGAGCCATAATCCGCAGTCATCCGCTTCTTGCGCATGACTGTTTATACAAGCGAATGCAGCAGCTATGGATAATATTGCTTTTCTCATATTATTAATTAATGTATTTGCTTATTGTTGTTTTGTTAAGTATAAGTGTTAATACTTAATTGTTCTACTCCGTCTGCATCCACTCTTCCTTGGAAACTTTCATGTGATCGTCAATGGAGTTGTTTTTGTCATCATCTGCCATATAGTATATTTTTATTACAGCCATATCGCGAAGAAAGTCAATGCCGCCCACCTCTATTTTCTCGATGTTCAGACCTGTACGTTCTTTTAGATCCTTCATTAGTTCATCGTGCTTATCAGGTTTTATGAGTTCGATGCGGTCATATTGTATTAGTTTTGTATTTACGTGCTTTAGAAGTTTGTAGCTCTCAAAGAACCACGTGGATAGTATGAATATGACATTGGTGCATATCAACTCCACATAGCCGATTGTGGTGGTTTATGAGTTTATGACGGATATTGCGATGATAGAGAAAAGGTATGTCATCTCACGTACAGGCATGGACTCTGTCCTATAGCGTATGATGCCAAAAATGGCAAATAGTCCGAGAGCGAAACCTAACTTCAACTTCACTTCGCCCAATAAGAATATGAGGAAGAAAATGCTAATGCTGATAAGCATGAATGTGAAGTAATAGTCCCTTCTACGACTCTTGGGGTAGTATAGGTGATGAATCATAATCCATACAATGAAACTGTTGAAGCTAAAGCGCAGTATCATCGCCAACAAATCACTTGTCTCGATTAACGGAGTGCCAAGCATTTCTATTTCTTCTAATTCTTCCATGATTTTCTTTTTGTTTTTGAGAGGTTTATAAATGAGTATTTGATAATTCTATTATTTTGTTGATGGATTTCAATCTGCTTTTTAATCTGTTTGTAGGTAGTGTGCTGTTAGTTACGGCGGAGCCTATGCAATATTTGCTGAATTTATGTGGCTTGATGCGTAACGTGTTCAGAATTTTTTTGATAGGCGAGGGGCGTTGGCCGTCTCGTTTTAGCTCTATTATAACAATATCTGGAAATTGATGAGTGTAACCAGTCTTTAGGTTCTTAAATCTTAAATCAGTGTCAATGGTGACTCTTTCGGTCTTATTGTTGTTTACCAAAGTTATTCTTCTGAAATTGTTCTCTATGGCTTCTCTTAGTAATTCTGGTGAGTATTTTAATCGTTCTCTTAAGAATGCCATAATTTCACATCTGGTATCATCATCGTCAAATAGAATGTCATGGTGTTCTTCTGTCGGATTAAATTCCTTTATGCGCATTCTTTTCTTTTTGGTTCTTCCATGATTGTCTTTGGTCTTGACTTCAATATAATTCTGGCCTGCATTGACATACGAACGCATACGAACCTTCTGCCTTCCACTGTGTCCGTGTATATGTTCCTTGTACATATCGAATTGCGCAGTGTCGTAATATAGAGTATAATATGGCATATTTCTTTCCCCATCAATCTCTTGGATACGATATTCTGTTTGTGCCATAGTAAGGAATTGCTTCAGTTTGTCTATTGTCGTGACGAATTTTGTGTCAGTACGGTTCATTAATCTGACACTTTTCATTTCATCTAAACTAATAGGAACGAATTGATTCAATAAGTTTTGCATTACGTAGAAACAGATATGTAATGTTTGGTCTTTTTGTATATGTAGATTACAAAGTTAATACATTATTTTCAAATAATAGCATTTATTTGTATTTTTTTGTGATATTCTCCAATAAATACACCTAAAGATGTAGATGATGTGTTGAGTGAAATTATATATGTAGTATAGATTTGTTTCTATATGTTTGTGCAGTATAATTGATATAAATCTATTATTGGCGCACATTATGATGCTTTTTATATAAAATGTTTGCTGGTTTCATGAAAAAGCAGTACCTTTGCACTCGTTAAAAATAAGCAATATCGCGGAGTGGAGCAGTTGGTAGCTCGCCAGGCTCATAACCTGGAGGTCGTTCGTTCGAGTCGAGCCTCCGCAACTACAGAAAGGATTAAAGTTCAAATGAGGACTTTAATCCTTTTTTCTATTATGAATAGGTTATGTGCGATATATAGTATATATAATGTACACGTACATATATTATATGCTTGACGTGGGCACACATTCTATTCGTTCATTAATAAAGACTTTCTTAGAGCCTAAAACTATGGACGAGTAGATGTGTGTGTACGTTTTTGCAGTCTTTATGCTTCTTCTATCTCAGACAGCTCCAGCCATCGTAGTTCTTTCATGTCCAGTTCCTCGTTCAGTATTGGGAGGCGCTTGCTTAGTTCCGTAATGCGCTCAACACTTGCCGTTGCTGTGCTTAGTTCTGTTTCTATGGCTTCCTTCTCTTTTGTCAGAGTCTCAATTTCTTTTTCTAATAGCGTAAACTCTCTTTTCTCCTTGAAGGACATCTTGCGGCGTGCGTTATTGCGGTTGTTGTTGTCGCTTTCGGACTTTGCGCTTTTTTCTTTTGTATTGCTTGCCTTAGTCTTTGCTTCTGTATCTTCTTTTGACTGTAGTTTGCTCCATTGTCTGTATTGTGTGTAGTTGCCAGGAAAGTCCTTTATAACACCTTCCCCTTTGAATACAAGTAGGTGATCTACTACCTTGTCCATGAAATAGCGGTCGTGGCTTACCACTATTACGCAACCAGGAAAGTCTTGCAGGTATTCTTCCAATATTTGAAGCGTCTTTATGTCGAGGTCGTTTGTTGGCTCATCCAATACAAGGAAGTTTGGATTGCGCATTAGTACCGTGCACAGGTACAGTTTGCGTTTCTCGCCGCCAGACAGTTTGTATACGTAGTTATACTGCTGGTCGGTGGTGAAGAGGAAGTGTTGCAGAAATTGTGATGCACTGTAGTGTCGTCCTTTGCCTAAGTCTATATACTCTGCAATATCGCGTACTACATCTATAACTTTCTGCTGTTCATCAAACTGTAGCCCCTCTTGTGAGAAGTATCCAAACTTTACAGTCTCACCTATGTCGAATCTACCTTCGTTTGGTGGAATTATGCCAAGCAGCAGCTTGAGGAATGTGGATTTGCCAGTACCGTTGTTTCCCACAATGCCCATCTTCTCATATCTGGCGAAGTTATAATAGAAGTTGTTGAGTATGAGTTTGCCAGGAAGACTACTGTTTTCTCTGGCAGGGAAACGTTTGGACACATATTGGCATTCAAAGATTTTGGAGCCGATATATACATTGGTAGATTTAAGTCTTATCTGTCGCTCCTCTATACGTTGTTTGGCAACTTTCTCCAATTCATAGAATGCTTCCTCACGGTAACGTGCCTTGTGTCCGCGTGCCTGTGGCTGTCTGCGCATCCATTCCAATTCGCGCCTGTACAGATTGTTGGCGTGTTGTATGTTTGCCATAGTGGCGTCAATCCGCTGCTGTCTCTTTTCCAGATAGTAAGAGTAGGAACCCTGGTACGAATACATCGTCTTGTTGTCCAGTTCAAGTATTATCGAACATACATTATCAAGGAAAAAACGGTCATGCGTCACCATCAGAAGGCTTCTGTTGCCTCTTTGCAGATACCCTTCCAGCCATTCTACCATCTCGAGGTCGAGGTGGTTGGTCGGCTCATCAAGAATAAGCAGTGTGGGATTGGATATAAGTACCTGTGCCAATGCTACACGTTTCTGTTGTCCGCCACTTAGATGCTCTACTGGCTGTTCCATGTCAGTGATATGCAACTGTGTCAGAATCTGTTTTGCCTTCAGTTGTGCGTCAAGCACTTCTTCCATTCCGTGGAAGCAGGCTTCCAACACTGTGGCTCCTTTTGGAAAGCGAGGCTCTTGTCTTAGGTATCCCACCGTAATGTCATTACGGTAGATTATCTTTCCCGAGTCGGCAGACTCATTCCCAGTAAGCATTGATAACAGAGTGGATTTGCCTGTACCATTCTGGGCTATGAGACCGACACGCTGTCCTTCTGCTATAGAGAAAGATATATCATCGAAAAGAACTCTCTCGCCGAAGCGCTTTGATACAGACTGAACGTCAAGAAGTGGAGATGGCATATCAGTAATGTAAAAGAAATAGTTGTTTTTGATTGAAAGATGATGTTGTCTATACTGTGGTTACCTGATTGTATATGTTTTCTATATAGTCAAGCACTTCCTGTTTGCCTGTGCCTTTTTCTGAACTTGTTATAAAATATGGTGGCAGTTCCTCCCATGTCTCAAGCAGCGCATTAAGGTAGCTGTTAGTGTTCATCTTTATCTTTCCTGCACCTAACTTGTCCGCCTTGGTGAAAACGATAGAGAAAGGTATTCCGTTCTCACCAAGCCATTGCATGAACTCAAGGTCTATCTTCTGTGGCTCATGCCGTATGTCTATGAGCAGGAATACATTTACAAGTTGTTCACGATAGAGGATATATGATGAAATCATCTGGGTTATCTCATCCTGCACCTTCTTTGAGCGCTTTGCAAAACCGTACCCCGGAAGGTCTACAATATACCATTGGTCGTTAATGTTGAAATGGTTTATCAATAGTGTCTTGCCTGGGGTGGCACTGGTCTTTGCCAGCCCTTTCCGTCCGGTCAGCATATTTATCAGACTTGATTTGCCGACATTACTCCTGCCAATAAAGGCAAACTCCATTTTATTGTCTTTAGGGCATTGTGACAGCTTCGCTGAACTGATAGTGAATTCCGCTTTCTTTATATCCATGATATGTTCTATTTCTTTTTGGTAATTGGTGGCTCTGGCTGTTTCGTGTATGTAGCAATAAAAGCATCCGCTTGAGGATAACCTAATGCCTTGGCGCGTTTCAGCTCCGCTATTCCCGTTGGCTTATTGCCTGTCATACATAGGGCAAGGCCAAGCAGTCCGTGACCTTCTGCATAATCCGGAGCGATTGTTATGGCTTGGTGCGCTACATCTATAGCGTCTGTCGCACGGTTCATCCTCATTAGTAGCAATGCCTTTTCTGAAAGGTACAGTAACTGTTTGGGATCATGTACAGTGGCGCTGTCCAGCATCTCCAACTGTTGTGTCTTCTCTGCCTTCATATTCTTCAGACATTGGTATGCGAAGTAGTATACTTCCGCATTGCGTGGCTCTGACCTGTATGCTTTCTGAAATTCATTATAGGCTTCCTGAAACTTGGTTTGCGCGAAGAGTATCTGGCCTTTTGTTATCTGATAGAGTGGGGTGGCTTTTATGCTGATGGCGTTATCTATTTCTGTCAAAGCCTTGTCAAGTGTCCATGGTGCGTATTCCACATTTGGCATAAGCTCTATCTTGTTGTATATGAGCTTGGAGTAATAGTAATGCGCATTGTCTTTTGAGGTACTCACGTCTATGGCTTTCATCATGGCCTCGTCCGCTCCAGCGAAATTATGCCGGTCTGTCAGCATGGTCGCTTTATATTCGTAACCGTCTTCCTTGTCCGGAAACATATTGATGAACTCCTCTACTGTTGCTGGATAGTTCAGGCTGTCATTCTTCTGTGAGGCTATCATCATGGCGAGCAGTGCCTGATTGTATTCCGTTGGCAATGCTATGCGTAATGATGTGTAGCGCAGGGTGTTGTTGTTAGTTGACAAAGCTGTGGGCTTTAGTGTCATAGCAAAGCGTGCGCTGGCTGCATATATGTCAGTTCTTGTATTACTGGTATTTACCAGTCCCATCAGTTCACCTTTGGAGTTGATTATGGGACTGCCTGCATGAGCGTCTGTTATGGCACCATTCTCCTGTTCTATTATGTAGTATGGCATATCGTTCATAAACGTTTCCACCTTGTTGGTAGTGAGTTTGCTGAACTGTGGCGCTTTCACATCATAATTAGCAAACCACGCATCCGCTCCTACGGTCTGCTGTCCTTGCTCTATGGTTATAGGTGTTATGCGTTGTTTGCCTTCTTTCTTTACCCTTAGCCTTGCTATGTTGTATATGTCACTTGCTCCATATAGGCAGTCAACATTGAATTTCTGTCCCTGTCCGTCTATGACAATGGCGGATGCAGCTCCTTTTAATGGCGTCCATGCTGTTATGGCGGTTCCTTCCGGGTCAATGAAGGCGCCATAGCCTGTTGCCAGTAATGTGCCGTCAGCTTTGAATGTTGTGATTTTCAGTATGCCTTTTGCTGATTTCTTTACTGCAGAAGGCTGTGCCACAACTGAGAGCAGAACTGTTGTCATTATATATAATAATGTGTAGATTCTTTTCATCTTTAGAAAATTATAGTTTCAGTAATGTTATCGCATTGCTGCGTGCCGCCTCTGTAATGTCAGAACCGCTGAGCATTTGCGCAATCTCATTAATTCGCTCCTCTGTGCTTAGACGTCGCATGATGGAGGTGGTACCGTTTGCAGACTCCTGTTTCTCCACCTTGTAGTGATAAGATCCTATTGCCGCAATCTGTGGCAGGTGCGTGATGCTTATCACCTGTCTGTTGGCATTACCCATCTTAAGCATTATGTCTGCCATCTTCTCCGCCACACGTCCACTTACACCCGTGTCAATCTCATCAAAGATGATTGTCGGTAGTTTGACGGCTCCACTGATCAGTGCCTTTAATGACAGCATCAGCCTGGCTATCTCACCACCAGATGCAACCTGTGCTACGGGACGCAGTTCCATTCCCTTGTTTGCCGAGAACATGAATGCTACCCTGTCCTGTCCCTTTGCCTGTATTGTGTCTTTCGTTATTTCTATAGCAAACTCAACATTTGGCATTCCAAGCGTGGAGAGTGAGGCACGTATTGCAGTCTCCACCTTTCCCATGGCTTCAAGACGTGTCCCGGTTAGGGCATCGGCCTTTTCCTGAACAACTTTATGCGTTGTTTGTACCAGTTCGTCCAATTCTGCGAGAGCCTCGTCACCTCCATCAATGTTGTTTATGGCTTCCTGTAGAGTCCTCTGCTCCTCTATTAGTTCCGAAATGGTGGTCTTTCTGAATTTTCTTTGTAAAGAGTATATGGTGTCAAGTCGTGAGTTTATGAAGTTCAACCGTTCCGGATTGAAGTCTATTCCTTCCGTTGCGCTTTCCACCTCCTGTGCAATATCCTTCAGTTCTATGTATGTGCTGTTGGCCCTTTCATAAAGCTCCTGCACTTTAGGATACATCCGTGCGGCATTTTCCAGTTTGGAAGTAATTGTCCTTAAAGTCTCCAGCGTGCCGGTATTGTCCTCGCTTAACAGTGCGTAAGTGTCATACAGGTTAGACTTTATCTCCTCTGTATGTGTGGCAGCGTCCAGTTCCGCTTCCAGCTCCTCCTGTTCACCCTCTTTCAGTTCTGCATTGGTAAGCTCATTAAGTTGAAAGCGCATGAATTCCTCATTCTCCCTTGTTGCGGCAATGCGCTCCTTCAGCTTGTCACGTGAACTGATCGCATCATGGTATGCCTTGAAGGCCTTGCTGTATTCTGTTCTCTGTCTTGTGTTCTGCGCTATGATGTCAAGCACACTCATCTGGAAATCCTCTTTCTGAAGAAGCAGATTCTGATGCTGTGAGTGAACATCTATGAGCATCTCACCCAGTTCACGCATCAGCTGTAGAGGCGATGGGGTGTCATTAATGAATGCACGGCTCTTCCCCGTAGCGGTCAGTTCGCGCCTGATGATACACTCCTCATCGTCACAGTCCAGCTCATGACTTTCAAACCATTCCCTCATTCCATATCTGGATATGTCGAAACGTGCTTCTATGGTGCACTTCTGTGTGTTTGTCTTGACGAGTTTGGAATCGGCCCTTTGTCCGAGCAATAGTGCTATGGCGCCGAGTATAATGCTCTTTCCTGCTCCCGTCTCTCCCGTTATTACAGAAAATCCCGGTTCAAAATCAATGTCAAGCACATCTATGAGTGCGTAATTCTTTATATAAAGATGTCTAAGCATACACCTTGTCTTTATTCCTTAATCTTATTCCACGCGTTGCTTTGTGAAGGGTTTATGGAGAATAGTATGTCGTACACGGACTCTTTCTCCTTTTGCGTCCCCTTGTCTTTGTAGATATTGGCTAACTCATCTCTCTTATAGTCCGTCCATATCTGTGGCACAAGGCTCATCGGCCTGTCCTTGTGTGCCTTGTCCAGACGCTCCTGTATGGCTGTGGTTATCTCTGTCCTTCCTCTGTCCGCATTGTTCGCCATCTCATCCAGTCCCTTGCGGTAGTAGTCGTATTGCAGCATCCTGAAAGGTTCCATGGCTCCCTCTATATAATCATTGATGAATGCAAAACGGTTCTTCTGACTGTCATACGCGCTCCATCCCGGATAGTTCAGGTTTTGGGCATTGTTTGTCAGGTTCATGCAGAGCTGCAGTATATCCTCTCCACCTTTTGGAGCGAAGGTGTCCAGGTTCATGCCAATGATAAGGTAGGCATAGTAGGCGAACAGTGCGGAGAGCTGGTTGTCAATCATCTCCGGATTAAACTCTATCTTGTCAAACTGGTTGTAGGTAAACGTGAAGTCGTTATCCTGATTCTGATAGAATACCGTTGTATAGGAAGCGTTGTATACTGGACGGTTGGCCTGTATCATACATGAGCATCCCCACGTGCCCTCTTCACGTTTATACTCTTTTACCGTGATGTTGAAGCTGCAGGAAATCCGTTCTTGTTCCATGAACTGTAATGTTGTCCATTGGGTGTTGTTTACAAACTCTTCCAGCTTGTCTTTAAGTTCCGTAAACACACTTTCCTCTGTACCCTGAATCTGCGAATGGTTTATGTTCACTTTCGCCTGCAGTTCCTGTGCCATGACATACGCAGAGGCCACCCATGGTATAAGCGCCATGAGCAGCCATCGTTGTATGCGTGTTACGTTTCTTGTCATTAGTGAAAAAGTTACTTCATCATTCCAGACTCGCGGAGTCTGATTCTTGTGAGCACCTGTTTCGTCTCCAGTGCAAAGTCTCCTGCCATCATCCAGCTGAAGTATCCTGGGTCTCTGTGCAGCACACTGGCTACCGGCCATCCTTTGTACTTTCCGAAGTTGAAAAGTTCCTGCTTCCTTTCTGTTCCGTCAGCGTTCAGCAAAGGCTTGCCGTCCGGACCAGGTACCGGTCCCCATACTATCCTTCCGGCAAAGTCCACATTCTTTTTCTGATTACAGAAAGCGTGCATCTCGTCCATGTCATTGTTCAGCTGACGGTCCTCTTCCTCCTGCCTGCCCGGAGCATACATATCCAGCTGGCCTTGCAGTACTCGCCATGTGGCCTCCGTGTCATCATTGGCCCTATGTGCCTGGAAGTCATCCTCCATCCTGCGTCCGCAGTAGAACTTGTATGCAGCGGCGAGATTGCGGCGCTCCATTCTCATGAATATGGTGCAGGCGTCAATAAGCCGCGAATGGGTAAAGTCGAATGGTACGCCAGCCCTTAAAAACTCCTCTGCCAGCATAGGTATGTCAAATCCGTTTGAATTGAATCCGGCAAAGTCACATCCTTTGAACTCCGTTGCCAGTGTGGGTGCAAGCTGCTTGAAAGTGGGCGCGTCCTTCACCATGTCATTGGTGATATGTGTCAATTCCGTCACTTCCTGCGGTATTGGCTTGCCCGGGTTTACAAAAAGGTTCTTGCGCTCTTCCGTACCATCAGGTATCACCTTGATATAGCTTATCTGTATTATGCCATCCTTGGCGATGTCAAGTCCTGTGGTCTCTAAATCAAATATTATGAGTGGTTTTGTCAGTTTTGGTCTCATCTTTATATACTGGAACTCTCAGAGTAATTAATAGGGAAAGAAATCAGTCGTTCAGCAGCATGGGCATTATTAGCATAAGCACATCCTGGCCTTCAGGCTGTTCGCATGGGCGTATCACCCCAGCCCTGCTCGGGTCTGCCAGTTCTATGACAACATCCTCACTCTCCAAATTGTTTAGAATCTCCAACAGCGTGCTGCCCCTGAAGCCTATGCTCATGTTTACTCCGCCATATTCGCACACAACGTCCTCGTATGCGCTTGTGGCAAAGTCCACATCTTCAGAACTCAACTCTATATTGTTGAGGCTCATACGTAACTTTATTAACTGTGTGCTTTCACTGGCAAATGGTATGACGCGCTTCACCGCTCCCATGAGCGCACGCCTGTCTACGGTGATAACGTTCGGGTTGTCTGTTGGAATGACGGCAGCATAATTAGGGAAGCGTCCCTCAATGAGTCTGCATGATACCATTCCGTCAGGTAATATGAACTCTGCATTCTCGCCTGAAAACTTGATTGTGACTATGGTCTCGTCGTCCATTGACAACACGTTGCGGAGCAGTGCCGCAGGTTTCTTTGGCAGGATGAATGATGCCGGCTGCTCAGCTTTGTTGGCAAATATCACGTTGCGTACCATCTTGCGGCCGTCTGTTGCCACAATGTTCATGCAGTCCTTCTTCAGATCGAAGAACACTCCGTTCATTATCATGCGCAGTTCATCGTCCGCTGTAGCGAATATAGTGCGCTGTAAGTTTGTGGCCAGCGTCTTGGATGTTATGGTAGTCTCGGTGAATCCCTGGGTGATAGGCTGTGGCTGCGGATAGTCATCGGCGCTCTGCCCTACAATGCGGTACACACCGTTCTGATAAATCATGCGTATGTTGTTATCGTTGGTGTCCACTTCGAATGTCAAAGGCTGCTCTGCCAGCTCCTTTACCGCTGTCAGCATGATGCGGTTTGGCACGCAGAACGAACCTTCGCCGTCACATTCGCTGAGTGCAATGTTGCACTTCATCATGTTAGCGTTATCACTTGCTGTCAAAGTCAAGGTGCCGTTCTTGATTTCAAACAGAAAACTTTCCAGTATGCTTAGTGAATTCTTGGAGTTGATAACCTTGGCAAGCGCTCCCAGCCTGCCGCTCAGTGTAGAGGATGATAGTGTGAATCTCATTGTAAATTGATATGCTTTTGTATACGTTTCCTTTACGTATTTCCTTAAAGATAATGATATGCGCGCATTATTGCGCAGCATTTTAAAAGTTATGCAAAAATACAAAAAAGTTATGTGCCCAACAAAAAAAACTTCAAAAAGTTTCTTAATTTACCGATTTTTTCGTAATTTCGCAACAGAAATTAAATTTTGAACAGAAAATAAATAAGAAATGGAATTACAGGGAAAAGTTATTGCCGCAATGCCTGAGCGTAGCGGTGTTAGTCAGCGTGGCGAGTGGAAGTCGCAGGAATTTGTCATAGAGACGCATGACAGCCCGTACAGTCGCAAGCTTGTCTTTACTGTGTTTGGTGCAGACCGCCTTCAGCGCTTCAATATACAGGTGGGACAGGAGGTACTCGTGGCTTTTGATATAGATGCTCACGAGTGGAATGGACGCTGGTTTAATGACATTCGCGCTTTCGATGTCCGTCAGGTGGACGCTTCACAGTATGCGGCATCTTCTGTTGCGCCTGTGGCTCAGCAGCCGGTAGCGCCAGCGCCTGCAGCAGGTACTTCGGCTTCACAGCCTATGGAGACAGAGGACGGCCCTGATGATCTGCCGTTTTAATTCTCTGCGACTGGAGTTCTCATAACAGTGACATACCGGTGGCATTGAAGCCGACAGGTACGGTGTGGAGATTTTGCATTTTGTCCTTTGCTGCTTATGAATGAGTATACGTCATACAAGCTGCGTTTGAAGTCCGCTGTATTGCAGGAAGCGCGTCGTTGCTTCCTGCAATATGGCATCCGCATTGTCAAAATGGATGACATAGCGCGCAATCTCGGAGTTTCAAAGCGCACGGTGTATGAGCTGTACGCCACGAAGGAGGAACTGCTATGCGAAGTGATAAGGGCTCTGCATGAGGAAAGGAATAAAAGTGTCCAGGAGTTGTTTGCCACGTGTGACAACAATATGGATCTGCTTATAGGAGTGTTAGGGCTGCAACTAAAAAGTGCTGCGGCTGTGAACTTCGCCTTTTTTAAGGATATACAGAAGTATCCACAGGCGGAAAAGCTTATAAATGAATATTATAAGCAGCAGAATGTGTATGCGGCGGAGTTCTTTGCCAAAGGAGTGGAGGAAGGCTTTTTCTTGCCTACTGTGGATTATACGGTGCTGAACCGGGTAGCTTCTGGCACGATGGAGATGCTGTCGAAGGATGAACGTTTTGACGATTTGTCATACCGCGAGCTGTTTCTTGGTTATCTGTATGTCATGGTTCGAGGATTCTGTACAGTCAAAGGCATAGAGAAAATGGACAAGTTTGTGGAGAAGAATTTCTGAATATATTTCCATTATCGGTATACGGAGACGCGTTTTAGACTGTAGCAAATCCGCATGATGATTGTTCATGATAAAGTGTTTCTTGCATACCAGACCGCTAATGGCTAAAAATCAAAGTGTCAAAAAAATGCCCCTTTTTTTGACACTTTGATTTTTGTACCTTGAAAATACGGCTGTCAGATTGACGAAAGCGTAAGACGGGCGCGTACAGACGATTCTTCGCGGATTTTTCTATCTTTCTGATTATTAGGCAACTGATTTCTAAAGATGGGAGATAGGTGTTCTTCTATGGAGCTATTTGTATGTGATTAGGGTGTAAAAGGATAGAGATTGCAGTGTAATTAATGATTGATTGCAAGGTAATCACATAGAGATAGCAGCGTAATAAGTGCCAAATTGTTTCAAAAATGCCTGTTTGTAGCATGACAGTGGAAAGAGAAAAGGTGTAAAGGTCCTTCTTTTGGCGTTTTTCTTGTGTAGAATGGCAAGGGTACTTGAAACTTCGAAAATATCATTTTGTCACAAAAAGGCGCTGTTTTGTGACAAAATGATATTTGGGCTATATTTGGTTCGCAGGGTGAATGTAGCGTGTTTCTCTTTATAAAATCATATTTTTGTCTTGAAACTGCAGGTTGAGTTTGTTGCACCATTCATCAAACTCCATATTCACCCTTTGCATCCAGTCAGGCAATGTCTTCAGGGCCTTGTATACTAATGGCTCTGGCATCTCCTTGTAATAAGCGTATGCCATAGGACCTGCAATGGCTGCCAGTGTGTCAGCGTCGCCTCCAAGTGATATAGCCAGTTTAATGCAGTCGGTATAGTCCGTGCTGGCGATAAAGCATATAATCGCAGGCCCAACAGTTCCGGGGCTTGTTGAGTTGAATATGAAGTCATCGTGTATTTCGTCGTATGTTTTTCCTGCCCAGTAGGGGTAATGCTTGTTGAGCAATTCCTTTTCTATGTATTTTTTGTCCTTGCCGTTTTTCAGGTGAAATATGGCAAGTGCGGTGACCACTGCTCCCCTGATGCCTTCTTCGTGGTTATGTGTCGGGAGAGCTGTCTCTGTAGCTAATTGGACGCATTCCTCTTCTGTCTGCGCGATCCATCCGGCTGATGATGCTCGCATTGCTGCCCCATTCCCGAAACTGGAGTATGGCAGGTGGTCGTGATCTTGCATCCATTCCTTGAAACGGTGCCCGTATCCGGCTTTGGGGTGCTGGTTTGCGCACATCCAGATATTGTGACTCATGTCTATCTTTTTCAGAAACGCCTCAGCGCAAGCGAATGTCAGTACTGTGTCATCAGTGAAATGTGCTCTTGATGAAAACATCTTTACGGCGTTGTAGTCTTTGGTCCTGTGGGTTCTCCCCTCGTATGCGCTTCCTGCGATGTCGCCTATGACTGCGCTCATTAATAAGTTCTTCATACCTTTTGCTGTTTAGAGTTGTTTGGTAATATGTGATATTAGACACGAAGTCTTGTGCAAAGTTACGTAAAAGTTTTGAGCTCTGGCTCATGAAACGACTGTTTTTGTCGAAGTTGCGTGAAAAGTCTGCCGGTGGACTCTACGCAATGTCAAAAAATATTGTGTGGAAAACTATTTTTCAGGTAAATGTTTGTGAAATAAAAAAAAATATATTAATTTTGCAAAGTATTTTATAAAGTGTACAGACACTTAGTAGATAATTGTTAGAATAATAGAAAATAGCAAAAAACGAATTAGGCAATGAGAAAGATATTATTTGTAGTTGGGCTTTGCGTGATGACGGCTCTCTTTTCAGGATGTGTCATGACCAAGCAGGTGGCGTATTTCCAGAATCTTGATTCTGTTGATATAACTAAAAAAGTGAATGTTCCGGAAGTGCGTGTGAAGACAAACGATGAGCTTACAATCCTCGTTTCTTCTGTAACACCAGAGGCAGCGGAGCCTTTTAATATGAATATTAATTCCAGGTCTACATCCTCTATGAATAGTGCTTCGGCTGGTAAGGGGATGTACTCATATATTGTAGACCAGCAAGGAAACATCAATTTCCCCGTAGTTGGAAAACTGAATGTCGTTGGACTGACGCGTCCGGAGGTAGAAGATAAAATCACAAAGGCCATCAAACCTTATTTCGCAGAAACGGAGAACCCTGTAGTCAAAGTGCGTTTTACGAGCTTTCATGTGACAATAATAGGTGAGGTGACGGGCTCCAAGCTTATCAATGTGGAAAACGAACGCCTTAGTATTATAGAGGCTTTGGCACAGGCTGGTGACCTGTCAGTGTATGGTAAGAGACCAAATGTGCTTCTGGTGCGTGAGAACTCGAATGGAGAGAAGATGGCTATACGGTATAATCTGAATGATGCTAATGTCTTTAATTCACCGTATTACTATCTTGAACAGAATGACATTATATATGTAGAGCCACAAAGGGCCAAGGCGCGTAGCGCGGATGTAAGCTCTTATACTTTCTGGACGCCTATATCAAGTGTTCTTGTATCACTTGCAACATTGGCTATAAGCCTTACAAAGTAAAATTGAATATGGAGTTGATATGAAGGGAGATACTTTTCATATTGACTCTTTTTTCTAAATGTGCCTATGACTGTACGGAAATGGAATGTCATCATTCTGTAATGTAAAAAACTTCTCAAAACGAACTGCTTTATGTGTGGAATAGTAGGGTATATAGGTATGCGTAACGCATATCCAATACTTATAAAGGGACTCCGACGACTGGAGTATCGTGGATATGATTCGGCGGGCTGCGCCATGCTGTCGGCTAAGGATGGGAGTCTGAATGTTTATAAGGCAAAGGGTAGGGTCTCCGACCTTGAGAGAAATGCTGAGGGTAAGGATGTCAGCGGAACTATCGGTATAGCGCATACACGATGGGCTACCCATGGCGTTCCAAGTGAGATTAATGCCCATCCTCATGTAAGCAAGAGCGGAAACCTTACACTTGTGCACAATGGCATTATAGAGAATTACGCCACATTGCGTGAGCAGCTGAAGGAGAGGGGCTACAGTTTCAAGAGTGAGACGGATACGGAGGTGCTTGTGCAGTTGATAGAGTATGTCATGGACACAAATGATGTGGATTTGCCTACAGCTGTGCGTGGTGCCCTTAGTCAGGTTTTCGGCGCTTATGCAATAGCTGTTATTGACCGACGGCATCCGGATGTGATTGTTGCTGCGAGGAAGTCCTCACCATTGGCAGTGGGTATTGTTGATGGTAATACGGAATTTTTTCTTGCTTCCGATGCATCGCCTATAGCAGAATATACAAAGCATATAGTATATCTTAATGATGAGGAGCTGGCTGTGATGACCCGTGGCAAGGGACTGGAAGTCCTGAGACTTGACGGTGAGCATACAAGTGCGGAAGTGCAGGAGGTAAATGTTGATTTGTCAATGCTGGACCATGATGGTTTCCCACACTTCATGCTGAAGGAGATTTTTGATCAGCCGAATGTCCTGAAGGACTGTATCAGGGGCAGAATAGTGGAGTCTCCATATTCACACGCACCTCAGGTCGTACTGTCCGCTGTCACTAATAACCGCAGGCAGTTGTTGCAGGCTAAGAGGATAGTGATTGTTTCCTGTGGCACATCATGGCATGCCGGACTGATAGGGAAGCAACTGATAGAGCATTTCTGTCGTATCCCCGTTGAGGTGGCGTATGCAAGCGAGTTCCGTTACTCTGATCCCGTGATAGGGGCGGATGATGTCGTGATGGCAATATCACAGTCCGGTGAGACAGCTGACACACTCGCTGCCATACAGTTGGCAAAACGTAATGGCGCATTAATCTTCGGTATAGTGAATGGTGTTGGCTCATCAATAGCCCGTGAGAGTGATACAGGTACTTACATTCATGTCGGACCGGAGATTGGAGTCGCATCAACAAAGGCCTTTACAGGACAGGTAACGGTGCTGGTTATGCTTGCTCTTGCTCTTGGTATGGCAAAGGGAACGGTGGAGCAGGATGAGTATGAGACAACGATAAAGGAACTGTTGGCTATTCCTGATAAGATAAAGAAAATTCTGGAACAGAATGATAAGATAAAGAATATAGCGCAGACTTATACCTTTGCCCATAATTTCCTATATCTGGGACGTGGCTGGAATTATCCTGTTGCGCTTGAGGGCGCTCTTAAACTGAAGGAAATAAGCTATATACACGCAGAAGGGTATCCTGCTGCGGAGATGAAGCACGGCCCTATAGCGCTTGTGGATGCGGAGATGCCTGTGGTGTTCATTGCGACGCACCATAAGCTGTATCAGAAGATTATCTCCAATATGCAGGAGGTTGTCTCACGTCATGGCAGTATTATAGCCATAGTGACAGAGGGGGACGAGCAGGTGAAGAACATGGTGAAGGAGGTTATCGAGGTTCCGCATACACTGGCATGCCTGTCGCCTCTGCTGTGTGTCATTCCTTTACAACTCCTGTCTTACCATGTGGCAGTTGCCAAGGGGCTGAATGTGGATCAGCCGCGCAACCTTGCAAAGTCGGTGACAGTAGAGTAGCCATACGCTGTTTCACGGCATATACAGACACAACAACACACAACAAATAATTAAAGAAAGATGGAATCTCTAAAGCATGAATGCGGCGTAGCCATGATACGCCTGCTGAAGCCTCTGGAGTATTATCAGAGTAAATACGGTACGTGGATGTACGGCATCAACAAACTGTATCTGATGATGGAGAAACAGCACAACCGCGGACAGGAGGGTGCAGGCCTTGCCGCTGTGAAACTAAATGTGGAACCGGGTAGTGAGTATATGTTCCGTGAGAGGGCGGAAGGCTCAAATGCTATACAGCAGATATTCGCTACAGTGCATAAGGAATTCAACGGACTGACGCCGGAGCAGATTGCCGATGTGAAGTATGTACATGATAATGTAGCCTTTGCAGGAGAACTGTATATGGGACATCTTAGGTACAGTACAACAGGTAAGAGCGGCATATCTTATGTACATCCTTTCCTGCGGCGTAACAACTGGAGGGCGAAGAATCTCAGCTTGTGCGGAAACTTCAATATGACAAACATGGATGAGGTGTTCGGGCAACTGACACGTCAAGGGCAGCATCCAAGGATATACAGTGACTCGTATATTATGCTTGAACTGATGGGGCATAGACTTGACAGGGAGGTGGAACGTAACTTTGCCTTGGCTAAGGAACAGGGACTCGTTGATAATGAGGTTACGGAGTTCATTGACAATAATGTTGACATGAGCAATGTGCTGGCTACATCCATGTGCCATTTCGATGGAGGTTATGTAGTATGCGGTATCACCGGTAGCGGTGAGATGTTTGCAATGCGTGATCCATGGGGAATACGTCCTGCGTACTTTCATCTTGACGAAGAAGTTATGGCGTTGGCAAGTGAGCGTCCGGTATTGCAGACTACTTTTGATTTGGATATGACAGAGGTGGTGGAACTGAACCCTGGAGAGGCTATCCTTGTCAACAGAGCCGGTAAGGTGAGCCGTAAGCAGATTATAGAACCAAAGGGGGACTGTAAATGCTCATTTGAGAGAATATATTTCAGCCGTGGTTCTGATGCGGATATATACAAGGAACGCAAGAAACTTGGAGAACAGTTGATGCAGCCGATACTCCGCGCTGTGGATTATGATCACAGGCATACAGTGTTTTCGTATATTCCCAATACAGCGGAGGTAGCATACTATGGTATGTTGACAGGCTTTAAGAACTATATCAACCAACAGAAGGTTGAAAGGTTGCTTGCCATAGATGGGATGCCGACGAGGGAAGAGCTGACTTCCTTGCTTGATGAATACGTACGGTCTGAAAAGATAGCGTGGAAGGATATAAAGCTGAGAACGTTCATTAGCGAGGGCAGTACACGTAATGACCTTGCATCACACGTGTATGATGTGACTTATGGGTCTGTGGAGCCGGGAGTGGATAATCTCGTGGTCATAGACGACTCAATAGTGCGTGGAACAACATTGAAGGAGAGTATCTTAAAGATACTGGATCGCTTGAAACCAAAGAAAATAGTGATAGTAAGCAGCGCGCCACAGATACGTTATCCTGACTACTATGGCATCGATATGTCACGGTTAGAGGAGTTTTGTGTGTTCCGGGCTGCCATACAGCTTCTTTTGGATGAGGGAAGACACTCGGTTATAAAAGAGGTTTATGAAGCGTGTCGGAATGAGCTGCAGAAGCCTAATGAGCAGATGCGTAATCATGTTAGACGTATCTATGAGCCTTTTACAGTATATGAATTGAATCATAAGATTGTGGAAATGCTGCGTCCGGAAGGTATGACAACACCTGTAGAACTGGTGTTCCAAAGTATAGAGGGACTCCATACGGCTATCCCGAATCATAAGGGAGACTGGTATTTTACTGGCAATTATCCAACTCCTGGCGGAACAAGACAATGTCTACAGGCGTTTGTCAGCTACTATGAGAGATATCATGCAGTCTTGATGCAATAAGTTTAAGAAGAAAGATTACATCATTTAAATATATAAACCATATACAGGTACCATATATAAATAAGATGAAAAAGGTAACATTAGTATTACAGGATGGAACAACGTTCCATGGAAAGTCATTCGGGTATGATAAGCCAATAGCGGGTGAGGTCGTATTCAACACTGCGATGATGGGATATCCAGAAAGCCTTACTGACCCTTCTTATGCAGGGCAGATAATGGTGCTCACATATCCGCTTGTTGGCAACTATGGCGTGCCACCGTTCACTTTTGAGCAGAACGGTTTGCCAACTTTCATGGAGAGCGATAAGATATATGCTTCAGCAATCATAGTTGCAGACTATAGTACGGAGTATAGTCACTGGAATGCCAAGGAAAGTCTTGCGGACTGGCTGAAACGTGAACAGGTACCAGGTATTACAGGTATAGACACACGTGAGCTGACGAAGGTATTGCGTGAGCATGGAGTGATGATGGGAAAGGTGATATTCGATGACGAACCTGATAATATTCCAGAGGCAAACTACAGTGGAGTAAACTTTGTTGATTTAGTGTCAACAAAGAAAATCCTTACATATAATGAGGGAGCTGCGAAGAAAGTGGTGCTTGTGGACTGTGGCGTGAAGGCTAATATCATACGCTGTCTTATAAATCGAGGCTGTGAGGTTATACGTGTACCATGGAATTATGACTATACCGACATGGTGTTTGACGGACTGTTCCTCGCCAATGGTCCTGGTGACCCAGATATGTGTGAGGAGGCTGTGGATATTATCAGAAAGCAGATGCAGCGAAGTGATAAGCCGATATGTGGAATTTGTATGGGTAATCAGTTGCTTGCAAAGGCGGCTGGTGCAAAGATCTATAAGTTGAAGTATGGTCATCGCTCACATAATCAGCCTGTGCGTATGGTAGGGACAGAGAAATGTTTTGTGACATCCCAAAATCATGGATATGCCGTGGATGCCACTACGCTTGGGAGTGACTGGGAGGAATTGTTTGTGAATATGAATGATGGTTCGAATGAGGGTATTCGCCATAAGACGAAGCCATGGTTCTCAAGTCAGTTCCATCCGGAAGCGTGCTCTGGTCCTGTAGATACGGAGTTTATGTTTGACAAGTTTGTAGAGCAACTATAATAGCACAGGGTTTCTGTCAGACTTTTATTGCTGACAAAGCGAAGACTAATGACACAAAAATAGATATAGAGAAACAATGAAAGACGATAATATAAAGAAGGTACTTTTGTTAGGTTCTGGTGCGCTGAAGATAGGTGAAGCCGGAGAATTTGACTATTCTGGTTCTCAGGCATTGAAGGCATTGCGTGAGGAGGGTGTGGAAACTGTTCTTATCAATCCGAATATTGCCACAGTACAGACATCGGAAGGTATTGCGGATAAGGTCTATTTCCTTCCTGTACAGCCTTATTTCGTAGAGCGTGTGATTAGAGAGGAGAAACCTGATGGCATACTTCTTGCGTTCGGTGGACAGACTGCTTTGAATTGCGGAGTTGAGCTATACCAGAGTGGTATTCTTGATAAATATAATGTGCGTGTTCTTGGTACTCCTGTACAGGCTATTATGGATACGGAGGACCGTGAACTCTTTGTAAAGAAACTTGATGAGATAAACGTAAAGACAATAAAGTCTCAGGCTTGTGAAAATATTGAAGAGGCACGTAAGGCGGCATCAGAATTAGGATATCCAGTAATAATACGTGCCGCGTATGCACTTGGAGGATTAGGTTCAGGCTTTTGTGATAATGAGGAAGAACTTAATAAACTGGCAGAGAAGGCGTTCTCTTTCTCTCCGCAAGTACTTGTAGAGAAGTCTTTGAAAGGATGGAAGGAGATAGAGTACGAGGTGGTTCGTGACCGTTATGACAATTGTATAACGGTATGTAATATGGAGAACTTCGATCCGTTGGGAATACATACCGGTGAGTCAATCGTTATAGCTCCATCACAGACTCTTTCAAATTCAGAGTATCACAAGTTGCGTGCTCTCGCAATAAAGATAATACGCCATGTTGGTATTGTTGGTGAATGTAATGTACAGTATGCTTTTGATCCACAGTCAGAAGACTACAGAGTCATAGAGGTAAATGCCCGCTTGTCGCGTTCGTCTGCACTTGCTTCAAAGGCTACAGGATATCCGCTCGCATTTGTTGCGGCGAAACTTGGTATGGGATATGGACTTTTTGAATTGAAGAATTCTGTCACCAAGACCACTTCCGCATTCTTTGAACCTGCACTTGATTATGTAGTATGTAAGATTCCACGTTGGGATTTGTCTAAATTCCGTGGAGTAGACAAGGAGCTTGGCTCTTCTATGAAGTCTGTAGGTGAAGTTATGGCTATAGGACGTAATTTCGAGGAGGCTATACAGAAAGGCTTGCGTATGATAGGGCAGGGAATGCACGGATTTGTAGAGAACAAAGTACTTGAGATAAATGATATAGAGGCGGCTTTAAAGGCTCCTACAGACAAGCGTATCTTTGTTATTGCAAAGGCTCTGAAACGTAAGATCTACAATGTAGACCAGATTCATGAGATGACAAAGATAGATAAATGGTTCCTTGAGAAATTACAGCATATTATAGATATTGACGACCGTTTGGATAAATGTACGTCAATAAATGTGCTTGACAAAGAACTGTTGCGTGAGGCTAAGGTGTATGGCTTTACAGATTTCCAAATAGCCCGTGCTGTGAACCTTGAGGTGGAGATGGGCAATATGCATAAGGCTATATTGACAGTGCGCGCCTTGCGTAAACGAATGGGGGTATTGCCAGTAGTGAAGCAGATTGATACTTTGGCGGCTGAATATCCTGCACAGACAAACTATCTATATCTTACATACGCAGGTACGGCACATGATATAAAATATCTTGGTGACAAGAAGTCCATTGTGGTTCTTGGCTCTGGAGCATATAGGATAGGTTCTTCTGTTGAGTTTGACTGGTGTGGTGTGCAGGCTCTTAACACCATACGTAAGCAGGGGTATCGTTCTGTGATGATAAACTATAATCCGGAAACGGTGTCTACTGATTACGATATGTGTGATCGTCTTTATTTTGACGAGCTTACGTTTGAGCGTGTCATGGACATTATAGATTTGGAGAACCCTCATGGTGTAATAGTATCTACAGGAGGGCAGATTCCTAATAATCTCGCGATGCGTCTTGATGCGGAGAATGTGCCAATCCTTGGTACATCTGCTAAGGACATAGATAATTGCGAGGACCGTGCGCAGTTTTCGTCAATGCTTACACGTAATGGAATAAATCAGCCGGAATGGTCTGCATTGACATCAATGGATGATATAAATAAGTTCATAGAAAAGGTTGGTTTCCCTGTACTTGTCAGGCCGTCATACGTGTTGTCTGGTGCTGCAATGAATGTTTGTTCCAATAAGGAAGAGTTGGAGAGGTTCCTGCAGCTTGCAGCTAATGTGAGCGAGGACCATCCTGTTGTGGTGAGTCAGTTTATAGAGCACGCAAAGGAAATAGAGATGGACGCTGTTGCCAAAGATGGTGAGATAATGGCATACGCTATATCTGAACATATAGAATTTGCTGGTGTACATTCAGGAGATGCCACGATACAGTTCCCTCCTCAGAAACTGTATGTTGAAACAGTTCGTAGAATAAAGCGTATCTCTAAGCAGATAGCTAAGGAACTGCATATCTCCGGACCATTTAATATACAGTATATGGCCCGTGATAATGACATTCTTGTCATAGAGTGTAATTTGCGTGCATCCCGTTCTTTCCCATTCGTAAGTAAAGTGCTGAAACTTAATCTTATTGATTTGGCAACAAAGATTATGCTTGGCGTACCTGTGGAGAAACCAAGTAAGAACCTTTTCGATTTGGATTATGTTGGTATAAAGGCAAGCCAGTTCTCTTTTAATCGTTTGCAGAAGGCGGATCCTGTTCTTGGAGTTGATATGGCCTCTACTGGTGAGGTAGGATGCATAGGTAATGACACTTCATGTGCTTTGTTGAAAGCAATGCTTTCTGTGGGATATAGAATCCCGAAGAAGAATATATTACTTTCAACGGGTTCGACAAAACAGAAGGCGGAGATGATGGATGCCGCAAAGATGCTTGTTAAGCATGGCTTTCAACTTTATGCTACAGGTGGCACATACAAGTTCTTGACCGATAATGGTATACCAAGTATAGAAGTGTTCTGGCCATCTGATGAGGGTAGAATGCCGCAGGCTCTTGATATGTTGCACAATAAGGAAATAGATATGGTGGTAAATATTCCTAAGAACCTTACAGTGCGCGAACTTGATAATGGATATAAGATCCGTAGGGCTGCTATAGATTTGAATATACCACTTATAACTAATTCGCGACTTGCATCTGCGTTCATAAATGCATTCTGCACTATGCCGCTTGATCAGATAGCGATAAAGCCATGGCAAGATTATAAATAAAAGAAATTGATATATTATGCAAAACATTTTCCGTGGCCTTGGCATAGCCTTAGTCACACCTTTTAATGAGGATGGCTCTGTGGACTATGATTCATTGGCATCCATAATCGCCTACCAGCTTGATAATGATGCAGACTTTCTTTGTATCCTTGCAACAACAGGCGAGACACCTTGTCTTTCACCGAAAGAACATTATGAGGTGAAGCAGTTTATAGTGAAGCACGTGGCTGGACGTGTGCCTGTGCTGATGGGTTGTGGAGGTAACAATACCGCAGCTGTAGTTGAGATGCTAAAGACATACGACTTCAGTGGGATAGATGGTATCCTTTCCATCTGTCCATATTATAACAAGCCTTCACAGGAGGGATTGTACCAGCATTTTAAAGCTATCTCTGCTGCTACAAAGTTGCCGATAGTGCTTTATAATGTACCAGGACGTACAGGAATAAACATGAAGCCTGAAACCACGTGCAGACTTGCTGCAGACTGTGATAATATTGTTGCCATAAAGGAAGCCTGTGGTTCAATAGAGCAGATAGATGAGATTATAAAATATAAGCCGACGGACTTTGATGTGCTTTCCGGTGATGATGCACTTACATTTCCAATGATTGCGTGTGGAGCGGTTGGAGTTATATCTGTGATAGGTAATGCGTTGCCAAAGGAATTCTCACGTATGATACGTTTGGAATTCCGTGGTGAGTTTGGTGCAGCACAGAAGATACATCATAAGTTTACAGATCTTTATGGACTGTTGTTTGTAGATGGTAATCCTGCTGGAGTAAAGGCTTTGATGAGTGAAATGGGATTGTTGAAGAATATACTTCGTTTGCCACTTGTTCCAACACGACTTACTACAAGACAGAAAATAGCGCAGGTTCTCAAAGACCTTAAGTTATAATTTGTAAACTATAATATATTGAATTGATAGAGGTTGGCATTATAATGCTTGCTTCTGTCAGTTCAGTATATTGTCATATAGCCTCCTGCATATTATGGAAAACCATATATCATTAGACCTCATGGAGTTTATAGAACGTAACATTCTTCCACGTTATGCAGCCTTTGATGCTGCGCATAACATGGAGCACGTTATGCGCGTAATAAAGATGTCAAATGTCTTGGCTCGCAAGATGGGTGCAGATGTTAATATGGCTTATGTCGTGGCGGCATATCATGATTTAGGATTGGATGGCCCGCGTGCTGTACATCATATAACAAGTGGAAAAATATTAAAGGCGGATAAACGCCTTGAACGATGGTTTACGCAGCAACAGATTAACACAATGGTACAGGCTGTTGAGGATCATCGTGCATCTGCTTCAAGAGCACCACGCTCAATATATGGCAGGATAGTGGCAGAGGCTGACCGTGACTTGTTGCCTGATACGGTATTCCGTCGTACAGTCTTGTTTGGATTGGAGCATTATCCAGAAATGAGTGACGAAGAACACTGGCAGAGATTTCGTGAACATATTATGCAGAAATATTCTGTATCTGGTTATATACATTTATGGATACAAGGCTCAGAGAATGAGAGAAATCTGAAAGAACTTCGTTGCATTATAGCTGATGAAGTGCTGCTGCGAAGACATTTTGATGAGATCTATAAGGAATACAAGAAGAGTGAATTTTGATAAAATGCCAGATACCAATACATTTAAAGCATGGCTCCTTGCTGCAAGGCCTAAAACACTTACTGCCGCTGCTGTTCCTGTTATGGTTGGTGCTGCATACGCATGGCGCATGGCGCATGGCAAAGACGTGGAATATAGTGCAATGCTTTTGTGTTTCCTCTTTGCTTTTGTGATGCAGATAGACGCAAATTTTGTAAATGATTATTTCGATTGTGTGAAGGGAGCGGATAATGAGAACCGATTAGGGCCCCAAAGAGCTTGCCAACAAGGTTGGGTGACGTTATCTGCCATGCGGTGGGCTATGTTTATAACGACAGTACTTGCAGCATTGATAGGGTTGCCACTTATCTTTTATGGTGGTTTGCCGCTTATAGTGATAGGAATGATGTGTCTGCTTTTCTGTTTCCTTTACACAACATTGCTTGCAGGTAAGGGAATGGGTGACTTGTTGGTAATAATCTTTTTTGGTTTAATACCATGTGGTTTTACATGTTATGTTATGTCAACAGGCACTTTGCAACAAATTCAATATATGCCATGGACAATAGCTGTAGCCTGTGGTATTGCTGTTGACACATTATTAATAGTGAACAACTACCGTGATATAGACAATGACAGAGCTGTAGGCAAACGTACTATGGTAGTACTGATGGGTAAGAGAATGACAGAATTTATATTTCTTCTTACAATGCCTGTTGCTGTTGCTATAGTTATTATGAGTCTTGGCTTAACGTCATTGTGTGCAATTATGGTTATACCTGTGTTGTTGCATATTCACGCATGGCATAGAATGTTGGCGATAGGAGAAGGGAGAGAATTGAATAAAGTATTAGGTGTTGTAGCAAGGAATATATTTGTGTTTGGAATATTGACAACTCTGCTTATCATTTTCTCATAAAAACAGGCAAAAGCGGCACAAAAATGACAATTTGTGCCGCTTTTACTTGCGATATTCAAATAAAATGAGTAACTTTGCTGCGTAATCTGAATGAAATCAACTTAAAACAATAAATCAATGAAGAAGTACAATTTTAACGCGGGTCCTTCTATGCTCCCACGTGAAGTTATTGAGGCAACTGCCGCACAGTGTCTTGACTTTAACGGCTCTGGCCTCTCTCTGATGGAGATCAGTCACCGTGCGAAGGATTTCCAACCCGTTGTTGACGAGAGTGTAGCTTTGTTCAAGGAACTGTTACAGATTCCTGAGGGCTATTCTGTTATCTTCCTCGGTGGCGGTGCATCGCTTGAGTTCTGCATGATTCCATACAACTTCCTTGAGAAGAAGGCTGCTTATCTTAATACAGGTGTGTGGGCAAAGAAGGCAATGAAGGAGGCAAAGCTCTTTGGTGAGGTTGTTGAGGTAGCATCTTCAGCAGAATCTACATATACTTACATACCAAAGGATTATACAATCCCAGCTGATGCGGATTATTTCCACATCACATCTAACAATACTATATATGGTACAGAGATTCGTAAGGATTTGGATTCACCTGTACCTGTTATTGCTGATATGTCATCAGATATCTTCTCTCGTCCAATAGACGTCAGTAAGTATGGCATGATATATGGTGGTGCCCAGAAGAACCTTGCTATGGCTGGTGTTACATTTGTTATCGTCAAGGACGAACTTCTTGGTAAGGTATCACGCACAATACCTACAATGCTTGACTATCGTACTCATATTGACAAGGGTTCTATGTTCAACACTCCTCCTGTTGTACCTATCTATTCAGCATTGGAGACTCTGCGTTGGATTAAGCGCAATGGTGGTGTAGAGGCAATGGATAAGCGTGCAAAGCAGCGTGCAGAGATTGTATACGGTGAGATTGACCGTAACAAGCTCTTTAAGGGTACTGCTAATGTAGAGGACCGTTCTCTCATGAACCTCTGTTTCGTAATGAGTGATGAGTATAAGGAGTTAGAGCAGGACTTCCTTAATTTCGCAATGAAGGAGCGTGGCATGGTTGGTATCAAGGGACACCGTTCTGTTGGTGGTTTCCGTGCATCCTGCTACAATGCACAGACTATAGAGGGCTGTGAGGCTCTTGTAGCTTGCATGAAAGAATTTGAGGCAAAACACTAAAGTAATATAAATTGATTAAGGCATAGGACCTACAGGCTTGTACTTGGTCCTTGCCTTTAATATTAAAAGTGACTATGGCTAAAGTTTTAATAGCAACAGAAAAACCTTTTGCAGCAGCTGCTGTACAGGGTATAAAGGAAGTTATAGAAGGCGCAGGTTTTGAACTGGTCCTTCTGGAGAAGTATACAGAGAAGGCTCAACTCCTTGCTGCAGTGGCAGACGTTGATGCTATTATTATACGTTCAGACAAGGTAGACGCAGAAGTACTTGATGCTGCCAAGAATCTGAAGATTGTTGTACGTGCAGGTGCAGGCTATGACAATGTAGACCTCGCAGCTGCTACCGCACACAATGTAGTGGTAATGAATACTCCCGGACAGAATGCTAACGCTGTAGCTGAGCTTGTACTTGGCCTGCTCGTTTATACAGTGCGCAATTTCTATAATGGCAAGGCCGGAAGTGAATTGATGGGTAAGAAGCTTGGCATTCTCGCTTTCGGTAACGTAGGACGTAATGTAGCACGTATAGCAAAAGGATTCGGAATGGATGTCTGTGCGTATGATGCTTATTGCCCGGCAGATATTATCGAGGCAGCAGGTGTACAGGCTATGGCTTCACAGGCAGATCTTTTCAAGGAGGCAGATATCGTATCCTTGCATATTCCTGCAACTCCAGAGACAAAGCAGTCTATCAATAAGCAGCTTTGTTCTACAATGAAGAAGAATGCTATCCTTATCAATACAGCCCGTAAGGAGGTTATTGACGAGGCAGGTCTTCTTGAACTGATGGCAGAGCGTACAGATTTGAAGTATATCACAGATATCAAGCCTGATGCAGACGCAGAGTTCGCTAAGTTTGAAGGCAGATACTTCTCTACACCAAAGAAGATGGGTGCGCAGACAGCAGAGGCCAATACAAATGCCGGCATAGCTGCTGCAAAGCAGATAGTTGGTTATATTAAGGACGGTATCACAAAGTTCCAGGTGAATAAGTAAGTCTTATTATACCTAAATCTTGTGACTATATAATAACGGAACAGAAGGTACATAGTAAACGATTACTGTGTCTCTTCTGTTTTTTTGTTTCATATTATGCAAGTAACGCTATTACAAATTGACATTGCGTGGTGTGACGCTGGGCAGAACCGGACCGTTATAGAGAATATGATGTCTGGTGCTGCAAAGTCTGATTTATATGTCCTTCCAGAGATGTTTACCACAGGCTTTGATGTTACTCCGCGTGCTTCGGTTGAGGCTTCAGAAGGTGAGACATTGCAATGGATGCGAAAGATGGCTGCCAGCTATGATGCCGCCGTTGCAGGATCTGTCGCTATTCAATCAGAAGATGGCAGTATGCGTAATCGTCTGTATTTTGTAAAGCCAGACGGTACATATCAATATTATGATAAGCGTCATCTATTTACTTATGGCGGTGAAGATAAGGCGTATACCCGTGGTGCCAATCGTGTAATTGTCGAATGGAGAAATGTACGTTTCCTTTTACAGATATGTTACGATTTGCGGTTCCCTGTGTTTGCAAGAAACGGAATAAATAAGACGAACGCTTCACTACCACAGTATGACTGCTGTATATATGTGGCAAACTGGCCGTCAAGCCGTCGTTCTGTATGGGATACTTTGCTTCACGCCCGTGCACTGGAAAATCAATGTTATGTACTTGGCGTTAATCGTGTAGGTGATGATGCCGTATGTCATTATGATGGTGGCACGGTGGTCATTGATGCTTATGGAAAAGACCTGGCTGTGGCGCCGGACAGTAATGTCGCAATCGTGACAGCTGAGTTAGATATAGACAGATTATCATCCTTTAGAAAGAAGTTCCCGGTACTTTATGATGCAGACCACTATACGATAAACAATTAAAGAGAATAGCTTCCTTTTTATTAACACTTCATATATGACGCTATGAGACACTTATTATCAACTGTTTTCCTTTTATTTCTCTGTATGCCAATTTTTGCTACAGAGAAGTTAGATATTTCTTCTTATATACATTATGGAGAAACCTATTTGGGTAAACCATGGTCTTCATTACCTGTTACTGAATTTGCGAGATTTCGTAAGGAAGGCAACAGGGTAGGCTATGAGGCCATAGTGTTTGAGCGCCGCCGCCAGCTTGCCGCACTTGTCATGGCGGAGATAGTGGAGCGTAAAGGACGTTTCATGCCCGATATAATAAATGGTTTGGAAGTTATGATGGAAGAGCCTTGGTGGGGTATTCCCGCACATTATGGACATCCTATTCCTCTCTATAGTGATCAACCAGTCGATCTTTTTAATGCAGAGTCTGCCTCACTTATAGCATGGACAGGCAAGGAGTTACGAAAGGAACTGGACAGTTTCTCGCCACTGATATATAAGAAGATAGAGCAAGAAATAAATTACCGCATACTTACTAAGGCACTCGGACGTAAGGAATGGTGGAAGACGGCAGGAATGAACTGGAATCCTTGGATATGCAGTAACTGGCTGACCTGTGTAATGTTGTATGAGAAGGACGTAGACCGTAGACAAAAGGCCGTTACAGAGATAGAAGGATGTATGAGAGCCTTCATTGATGCCTATCCGGAAGATGGGGGCTGCGATGAAGGTACAGGCTATTGGGACCGTGCGGCGGCTTCACTGTTTGAGTGTCTTTACTATATGAAGCAGATAAAGCAGGACGGACTTGCCGATGTTTCAGTGCTTGACTATAAGTCGGACAAAGTGGCACGTATGGGAGCATATATATATAAGATGTATATAGCTAATGGTTACTCCGTTAATTTCGCTGATGCCCACGAGAACAAGAGCGTGGTACAGCAGAATGTCTTGTGGCCCTTTGCTTTATACTTGAATGATAACATAATGAAAGGCTTCGCCGCATGGGTAGCGAAAGACAAGGATTTCTGGAACGATGCGGCATCTCTATATGCAAAGAGTGGCAATTTCCCGACATTGGGCAGAGAACTTATGCTGTTGAAGAACGCTTCAACACTTGCAGAACAGGCCCCTGTCGAGCCATTCATTGAGTCTTGGCTGCCAGACTTGCAGATATCCACCATGCGTGGGAATAATTTATTTGTGGCCGTAAAAGGAGGTCATAACGGCGAGAGTCATAACCATAATGACGTAGGATCATTTATTGTTTATTCATCTGGAGAGCCTTTGCTGATAGACTGTGGAGTAGGTGAGTATACATCAAAGACATTCAGCAACCAGCGCTACACAATCTGGACCATGCAGAGTGACTACCATAACCTACCGCAGATAAATGGTTTCAGCCAGCGTGATGGCAAGCAGTACAGCGCAAAGGTCGTTAGACGGACTCCGCGAAACATTACCTTGGAGCTTGCAAAGGCATATCCAACAGAGGCGGCGGTTGACTCATGGCAGCGTACGGTGTCTGTGAAAGGCAAGGAGGTAACGGTAAGCGAGAGATATAACCTTAGTGAATATAAGGCGCCAACATACATAATGCTAATGACAACTGTAAAACCTGACGTGTCTGTACAGGGTAAGATAAGGCTGGGCGATGCAGTAATAACGTATTCACCAAAGATAATGACGGCAAAGGTAGAGGATAAGTCAGACCTCTTGGATCCGCTTCTTACAGGGTTATGGGGTAAAAATCTTTATCGCATAGTGATGCAGGTGAGTAGCAAGGATTTGAAAGGATCGCTCTCGTACACAATAAAGGCTGTCAGATAAAGACATATTACAGCAAGGATGACATAGTGCGATAGGCACGATAAATAAACAAGCACAAATCTCAATATTTAGAAATACACAATGAAGAAATCTTTAACAGCATTAGCTTTCGGCACTTTTGGATTGGGAGTGGCCGAGTATGTCATGATGGGGATATTACCCTTTCTTGCAAATGATTTCAGAATAACGATTCCGCAGGCAGGTTCTTTCATCTCTGCCTATGCTCTCGGCGTGTGTGCCGGTGCGCCACTCGTAGCTGTCATAGCGCGCACATGGCCTCTGAAACGTATCCTTTATGCACTGTGCTGCATAATGGTTTTGTCTTCGTTGGCCATGTCCTTGTGCCCTGTACCAAGTTCAGGTGCGGGACTTGGATGGCAGTTCTGGCTGATGATTGTTTTCCGCTTTTGTGCAGGCATACCGCACGGAGCGTATTTCGGAGTTGGCAGCATCGTGGCGGACAGGGTTTCAGAGCCGGGAAAGGCAACCTTGGCGGTGGCAATCATGTGTTCTGGCATGACAGTAGCCAATCTTGTAGGCATACCTCTTGGCACATTCCTTACCAGTATTTTAAGTTGGCGTCTGATATTCGCATTCACTTGCGTTTGGAATGTCTATACATTGCTAAGCATATCACGCTGGGTTCCGGACATGGCACCTTTGCCAGATACAGGATTTAAAGGTAATTTCCGTTTCATGAAGCATTTGGCTCCATGGCTGATAATCCTTGCAACGATATTCGGTAATGGAGGAATCTTCTGCTGGTATAGCTATATCTCCCCCACACTGACAAGCCTTGCCGGTGTGCCTGTGTCATGGCTTACGGTCATGATGGTTCTGTCTGGAGGCGGTATGGTGATTGGTAATATTGTCGGCGGTGAGCTGTCTGACAAGTATGGACCTGGTATTACAGGGCGCGGATTGGCAATCTCTATATTCGTATGCCTTACACTCATAGCTCTGACAGCAAGTTACAAGTGGTGTCTTATACCACTGATGGTGATAGCGTGTGGATGTCTCTTTGCCGTATCATCACCCCAACAGCTGCTTTTGTTACGTTTCAGCAAAGGCGGTGAACTTATGGGAGGTGCAATGGTACAGTTAGCCTTTAACCTTGGCAATGCGCTTGGGGCTTGGCTTGGTGGAATACCAATTATAGAGACTACGCCTGACACATATCATTATCCTGCTGCCATAGGAGCGTGTCTTGCGGCCTGTGGAATAGTCTGTTACGTAATCTTCTGCCGGCGTTACAGAGAGCAGGCGTAATGTGATACTGTAAGTTTTATGTATGAATGTTAGCTAAAATTGTATGACGGATATAATAAAATGCGACATGATACGTTAATTTAGATGTACAGATGTTAAAATCATCAATACACTAAAAACCTAATATATATATGAGAGTAATTATCGAACCTAATTATGATGCAATGTCACGGTGGGCAGCTAATTATGTTGCTAAGAGAATACGTGAGTTCAACCCGACACCAGACAAACAGTTTAAGCTGGGATGCCCTACAGGCTCGTCTCCACTTGGCCTGTATCGAGAACTTATAAAGATGTACCAGGCTGGTGAGATTTCATTCCAGAATGTGGTGACATTCAATATGGATGAATATGTCAATCTGCCGGAGGAGCATCCGGAGAGTTACCATTCGTTCATGTGGACAAACTTCTTTTCGCATATTGATATCAAGAAAGAGAATGTGCACATTTTGAATGGCAATGCTGCGGATTTGGAAAAGGAATGTGCCGATTATGAGCGCTCCATAGAAGAGGCTGGAGGCATAAACCTGTTTATGGGAGGTGTAGGACCTGACGGTCATCTGGCTTTTAATGAACCTGGCTCCTCATTGTCAAGCAAGACCCGTATCAAGACTCTTACCACAGATACAATAATAGCCAATTCCCGTTTCTTTGATGGTAATCTGCAATTGGTGCCCAAGCAGGCTCTTACTGTAGGCATAGGTACAGTAATGGCAGCCGAAGAGGTGCTGCTTGTTTGCAGCGGACATCATAAGGCGCGTGCACTGCAGCATATTATAGACGGTTCTGTATCTCATAAATGGACAGCCTCTATGCTTCAGATGCATCCTAAGTGCATTGTAGTATGCGATGAGAATGCCTGTGATGAGCTTACCGTTGGTACATACAAGTACTATCTGGATAAGGAACGTGGCAATCTGTAAATGTATCTCTAATGAGAAAGAGTTTGTCACGTGCTCACATTTAGCTTTTGGAATGGGAGTATGATAGAAAAAAGCATCGAAAACAGGTATTCCTGTCTTCGATGCCTTTTTGTTTTATACAGGTTTGACAATGCTCTGTGTGCCTGCTGTAAAGTGTTGATAAATAGAAAGATATAGACCCCACTGTAAAAGCTATCAAATTACCTTGTAAAAGCATAGAGATTACAGTGTAATTTGATAGAGATTACAAGGTAATTTGATAGCTTTTGCAGCGGGATTAAATACATATAGTTTTCAGACGCAAAATCATGTTATAATAGACGCTGTTTTAGCTCCCTTGGATAGGCTGGCATGGCACCATGCTGAGTGCATACAAAGGTGCTTACCTCCACTGCTATTTTATGTGCTTCCTGTATTGATTTCCCGGCAAGAATAGCTGCGCAGAAAGAGCCGGTGAATGAGTCGCCGGCACCAACCGTATCCACCACTTTTGCAACAGGGGTGCGCTTGAAGCTGACACCGTCTGCGGAGATTACGTAAGAACCGTATGCCCCACAGGTGAGAATAATCATTTGCAGGTCATACATACTGATGAGGTCACGGCATTGATTCTCAAAATCCACTATCTGAAGCGGCTTCTCGGATGTCGGTTGGCGCACATCGCCGAGGTCAAGTAGTTGTGATATGAGTACTATCTCATCATCATTCAGCTTCAGCACATTGCAACGCTCCAGACTTTCCTCTATGACACCACGTGAATACCATGACTGGCGCAAATTGATGTCAAAGACTTTCAGCGTGCCGAGTGATGGCATTGCATCCAGAAACTTCTGTATGGTCTGACGCGTGACGATAGTGCGCTGTGCCAGTGAGCCGAAACATACGGCACGAGTATGCTTTGCTATCTCTTCTATTCTTGGAGTCCAGGGTATGTTGTCATAGGCCACGCCGGTGCATATATCGTATTGTGGCACGCCGTTTTGGTTCAGGCTGATTTGGACAGTACCAGTAGGCTCGCTTACTGTCTCCAGATGAAAAGCCAGTCCGTGTGAGTGGAGTTCTTTGATGATGTCTTTTCCGTCCTCATCGTTACCTATGGCGGATACGGCCATGCCGTTAAGCCCGAACTGACTTACATGATATGAGAAGTTGGCGGGTGCGCCACCGAGTTTCTTACCGTCAGGAAGGCAGTCGAACAGAACCTCCCCCAGACCTATAATGTAGTTTTCCATATTGAATTTTATTTAAGTTTCAGAATATAGGTAAAAAGATACACAACACCGACAGACATTATGGCGACAGCACCGGCCTGTCCTGTTGCATCAGCAGCAATGCCCATGGCGAGAGGGAAGAGAGTGCCGCCAAAGAGTCCCATAATCATCAGCCCGCTGACCTCGTTCTGTTTGGCAGGCATGGACTGCAGTGCGGTAGCAAAGCAGATGGAGAAAATGTTGCTGTTGCCATAGCCTATGAGCGCAATGGCTGTGTATAGAGTCCAAATGTCATGTCCAATGAACATTCCTATCATGCTTAGCGCCATCAGTGCCACCGATATGCTGAAGAAAGTGCGTGTCTTTAGGACACGGAGAAAAAAAGAACCGCTAAAGCTGCCTATGGTGCGGAATATGAAGTAGAGCGATGTAGCGAAAGCGGCATCGTTAAGGCTCATGCCAAGACGTTCCATCAGCAGTTTCGGGGCGGTGGTGTTCGTTCCCACATCAATGCCCACATGGCACATTATGCAAAAGAACGACAGCAATACTATTGGTTCACGAAGCAGTTGCCTGTATTCAGAAAGCTGCTGTGTTATTGAACTGTGGGGCTTTGTGCTGCATTCATCGCATTCGGTGATAGGCGTTACCCATAGTATGGTGGTGGTAAACAGTCCCACAATGAGGTATATTGCGAAGAGAATGCGCCAGTTCAGTCCGAAGGTTGGCAACATTGCCGTTGCGCCCCACATGGCAAGGTATGGCGCAAGGAATGATGCTATGGCCTTTACAAATTGTCCGAAGGTTAGTGTTGCGGCAAGATTACCGCCGTTAACCACCGCCGTCACCAGTGGGTTGAGTGATGTCTGCATGATGGCATTACCTATTCCGAGGAGAGAGAATGCTGTGAGTGTTATGGCAAAAGTCTCGCCGAACAGGGGAAGAAGAAGTGACAATACTGTTATTGTCAGTGAAATCAATACGGTCTTCTTACGCCCTATCTTGTTCATCAGCATTCCTGTGGGTACGCTGAACAGCAGAAACCAGAAGAATACGAGCGATGGGAATATGTTGGCCGTAGAGTCTGAGAGTTGCAGGTCGGCCTTTACATAATTGCTTGCTATGCCAACGAGGTCTACAAAACCCATGACAAAGAAGCAGAGCATTACAGAGATTGTCGCTATTCTGTTTGTTTTCATAGTGGATATGATGATAAGTTTTTTAGGTTTTTTATGTAAAGTCGATGTTAAGATATGTGGCTGTAAATGTAATGAAATGAATATTATAATGCAAAATAAAAGAGAAGACAAGTCTGACTTGTTATTGCATAAATGATTGGGTATAGGAAAGAAGGACAAAAGGTGTGACGGAAAGAATGTTATTTCAGTCCCCTTGCCTTGAATATTCGTTCCTTGGCTTCGTTTATTTCCTGCATTTTCTTTTTTGAGGCCTCCACAATATCACTGCCGAGTGTGGCAACCCGGTCCGGGTGATGCTTCCTTACAAGGTTGCGGTATGCGCGTCTTATTTCCTCATCTGTAGCATCAGGCGTTATTCCAAGTACTCTGTATGCGTCCTCTATGCTGTTGCCGCCGAGTGACAGCAGTTGGTCTACAACGCTTGTGTTGAGTCCGAGCAGCAGAGTTATTCTGCGCATGGCGTCAATCTCTATCGCATCAACTTTGCCGTCGGCTTTTGCTACCTCTGCTAAAAATACAAGTAACTGCAGGCGGTGCTCTTCAGGCATTGCTCTTCTCATTTCCATGCAGGCCTGTTCTATCTGTCGTTGCCATGTGATTTCGCCCTGTTGCTTGCGGTATTCAAAAATGCGTTTGATTATAATATCGCCCTGTATTGCGGCTTCCTCTCCGAAATTGTTCCGCAGGAAGCGTCGTACCGTCTCCATTTCCGAGTGCATTATCTTTCCGTCCGCTTGTATAATATGTGCGGAAAGAACCATTAGTGAGAAGAGAAAACCGTTGCGTGCTCCCTCTTCAGAATTTTGACGGTTGCCTCCTCTGGTGTTGTTGGCCGTTTCATCGGCATTATTGGTATAGCTGTCAAACAGGCTTCCAAGTGCGAACCCTGCCAATGCTCCCAATACACCACCGCTCATTGCGCCAATCCAGGCACCAATCCATTTTCCGTATGCCATAGTCTTTTGTTTGATTATGATTCAGATGATTTGTTTCCTACCTTAAATACTATTCTGAAAGAACCATTGTTGTAGCTGGTAGATGTTATGTGAAAGAAGTCAATGTCACCAGTGGAGGCGACGTGTTGTCCAATGCACGGGCAGATATCATATTCCCCAATTCTTACCAGACGCAGTGTTTCCGAGGCATCTTGTGGCAGTTTGTCCAATTTAATACCTGCTGGTAATGAGTCACGTGTGACAAACTCGTATGTAACAGGCAGATCCTGTGCAATTAATTCATTCATACGCAACTCTATCTCCTGTATCTGTTTTGGAGTAGGGCACTGGCTTAAACAATAGTTTATCTTGGATTTCTTGCGTTCAATGTGAGCATTGTTTGACCTTTCGCATCCAAATTTCCTTATCATTACTTGATTTAATAGATGCTCTGCCGTGTGGGCAGGCTTGTATTCCTCCTTGTTGTGTGCGTTTATATAAGGTTCCTGTTCCATATTATATATATTGTATTGTGCAAAGTTATGCAATAATTTTTATATTGCCAAACGTTTTATACTAAAAAATCCTATGAGTAATTAACTCATAGGATTTCCTTAAGGGTGCCCGGTGGGACTCGAACCCACGACATTCAGAACCACAATCTGACGCTCTAACCAACTGAACTACGGGCACCATTTATGTATTTGCTAATCAGGGATATGTTAGCATTTTCGTGCTTGCTCCTGAATTGCGAGTGCAAAGGTAGTGCTTTTTCTTTAATCCACCAAATTTTTCACTGTGTTTTTTATGTGAATACATTATTAAGTCTCTTTTTGTGCCGTTTGTCGGTAATATTAGTCCATGCGGTTGCGATAGTCCTCGTATGTGAATTGACGTAAAGTCTCAAACGTTCCGTCTGTGTGCTGCATGACAATGTCTGGATGTGATATGCCATTAAAGGTGTTAGTCTTGACTGTGGTGTAATGTATCATGTCCTCAAAGATTACTGTTTCTCCGATTTGCAGCTCATGATCAAAACTCCATGCCTGCATCCAGTCTCCGCTAAGACAGCTGTTTCCACCAAGACGGTATGTGTGCGGCATGGCGTTGTATTCTCCCTCGTGGCATATAGCACCCCTTACAGTCGGCCAATAAGGCATCTCAAGGCAGTCGGGCATGTGGCAGGTGAATGACACATCGAGAATGGCTGTCCGTATATTGCTGTCTTCAACTATGTCTATGACGTGTGAAACCAATGGGCCTGTCTGCCATGCAAAGGCGCTACCGGGTTCAAGTATCACCTTTAACCATGGGTAACGGTTTCGGAAATCACATAATATTCGTACCAACAGGTTTATGTCATAATCCTTACGTGTCATGAGATGTCCGCCTCCAAAGTTAATCCACTTTAGTTGCGGGAACCATTTTGAGAATTTTTCTTCAATGTGAGCCAGTGAGCGTTGGAAGACATCCGCGCCGCTTTCGCAGTGGCAATGACAGTGAAAGCCACTGATATGCTCGGGCAACTGTTCTTGTAGAGCCGTATTGCGGACTCCGAAACGTGTGCCCGGTGCGCATGGATTGTATATTAGGGTCTCAACCTCAGAATATTCCGGGTTAATACGCAGGCCAATACTTATGTCTTTGTTGGCTTTCATCGCACGCTGATGGTGGCGCTCGTATTGGGACAGAGAGTTGAAAGTAAGATGACTTGACATACGGGCTATGTCTTCAATCTCATAATCAGTATATGCCGGTGAGTATGTGTGTGCCATACTGCCAAACTCCTCATAGGCCAGTTGGGCCTCGCTGAGTGAGCTTGCGGTTGTGGAGTTGATGTATTCTCTGAATATAGGAAACGTTTTCCATAAGGCGTATGCCTTAAAGGCAAGTATGATCTCTATGTCCGCCTCTGTTGCTACCTTATTTATAATGTCCAGATTATGTCTTAGTTTTTCCTCTTCAAGAATATATGCAGGGCGCATTATGTTGTTGTAAATATCCATGTTTATTATAATGAAAATTGACTTTTCCTTGTTTTTTATATGCAAAGTTATATTTTATATTCGATAAAATTGCTCATTTGATTAATTTTTCTTACTTTTGCAAAGAAATTATGATGTTTTAGGCATTATGAAGTTGATAATAATGACCCAGCCTACATATTTTGTGGAGGAGGACAAGATACTTTCAGCTCTTTTTGAGGAAGGGCTGGATATGTTGCATATAAACAAGCCAGAGTCAGAACCGCTTTATGCGGAGCGTCTGCTCACTCTTCTGCCAAAGAGTAGCCATAGCCGTATCTCTGTACATCAGCATTACTATCTGAAGCATGAGTTTGATCTGCGTGGCATACACATAGACAATCCGGAACAGATGGTTCCGGACGGATTCAGCAGACATATAACGCGCAGTACATCGCAAATATCCGACTTGAAGGAAATGAAGAAACGCTGTGACTATGTAATGCTGCACTCACTATTCAATTCCTTGCATGATTCGGTGAAAGCGTCGCTTGACTTTGACGAACTGAATGAGGCGCATCGCCGTGGACTGATAGACAGGAAGGTATATGCTCTTGGAGGCATGAGCCTTGAGAGTATTCAGCAGGCAAAGGACCTCGGTTTCGGTGGAGTGGTGATTTGCGGTGACCTGTGGAACCGTTTCAGCATCCATAATGAAATTAATTTTCATGAGTTGATAGACCATTTCAAGAAGCTGAAGAAGGCGGCCAGATGAAATGGCGTATGATAATGTAACTGTTATATTAAACAAAAAATAAACATACAAATGACAGACGAAAAGAATTCCTACTTAGTGTTCTCTGGTTCGGCAACGAGATATCTTGCGGAGAAGATATGTGCCAATCTGGGTTGTCCACTTGGTAATCTGGTAAAGACGAAGTTCAGTGACGGTGAGTTCGCTGTTAGTTTCGAGGAGAGCATCCGTGGCCGTGATGTGTTCCTTGTACAGAGTACTTTCCCTAATTCTGACAATCTTATGGAGCTGCTTCTTATGATGGATGCGGCTAAGCGTGCGTCTGCGCGTAGCATCAATGCGGTTATTCCATATTTCGGATGGGCGCGTCAGGACCGTAAGGACAAGCCGCGTGTCAGCATAGGCGCCAAGCTGGTGGCCGATCTTCTCGGTGTGGCCGGCATAGACCGTCTTATAACAATGGATCTGCACGCTGATCAGATACAGGGATTCTTTGATGTTCCGGTTGACCACCTTTACGGTTCTGGGGTTATACTGCCATATCTGAAGAACCTTCAGCTTGAGAATCTTGTTATAGCATCGCCTGATGTTGGAGGTGCAAAGCGTGCCAAGAGTTATGCAAAGTATCTTGACTGTCCGCTCGTGCTGTGCAATAAGACACGTGCAAGGGCTAATGTCATTGCGGAAATGCAGATTATCGGTGATGTAAAGGATAAGGATGTCGTGATAGTGGATGATATGGTTGATACCGCCGGCACTATAACCAAGGCTGCTGACATAATGAAAGCGGCAGGCGCACGCAGCGTGCGTGCTGTGGCAAGCCATTGTGTGATGTCCGGTCCGGCAAGTGACAGGGTGCAGAACAGCGCTCTTGAGGAGATAGTGTTTACCGATTCCATACCATACGCCCAGCGTTGTGCGAAAGTGAAGCAGCTCAGTGTGGCTGAGATGTTTGCGGAGACGATACGCCGTGTGATAAATAATGAGAGTATATCATCACAGTATATAGTATAAGTGTCAACATACTGTTATTGAAGGACGGGGATTGTCGCATGAATCTTACAGTGGCTTGGGGAAGAATGCCTTGCATATCTTTGGGTGTACAGTGTGACAGTCCCCGTTTTTATCATTAACAGTTCATTAGTATTCTTTTCAAATGGGAAAGCTGAATAACGTTTGGTCCTACCTTGCCCGTCACAAGTATCTCATCACTATAGTGCTGGGAATACTGTTGGTGGGAGTCATTGATGAGAACAGTTTCCGTAAGTACATGATACTTCAGATGCGTTATAATGAGGCGAGGAGTGAACTTGACTCCTATGTGGAGCAGTTTCATCGTGACTCTGTGAGGCTGAATGCTCTTGAAGCTAATCATAAAGGGGTAGAACGTGTGGCGAGAGAACGCTATTTCATGAAGCGTGCTAATGAGGACGTTTATGTGTTGAGTACGGATGAGAGAAATGTAGAGGAGGATGTTGTGAAATGAACTTAGGAGAGTATGCTAAGTGGAAGACAGTCTTGATGACACTCGGTGCTGTTATGATGGTGGTAGGTGCTGTCACTGTGATAATTGATATCGGGAACTTCATGCCATACATGGTGCGTGCTGTTGCCGTCATCGCGTATGCTGTGGGGACGGTGGTCTTTGCCGTAATGCAGGCAATGCAGACATACAGCAGTGTCAGCCTTACTATAAAGCGTCTTAGGCGTATAATGCTTATAGGCGATGCGTGTTTTGTCGCTTCTGGACTGCTGGCGCTTGAACAGGCATTCCAGATTGTGAAGCCCTGGGTTGCCACCACTGTTGATGGATACGCTGATTACTGTCATTATGTGCATAACAACTGGGTTGTATTATTGCTCATAGCCACTATTATTGAACTGTATGTCACTATGCGCCTATCGTATGAATTGAAAAAATAGAAAACTACATATATTAAAATACACGATTTTCTTTTAAACCCCATTTTGACAAAACGTCACAAAAATTCCTTTTTTTGTGACGTTTTGTTTTTTTGTAACAGTCGACATTACTTTGCATTCTGGAGAGAAAATACACTCTCTTTATCCATTGAAAGAGCGAAAAAGTGCTTGCTGGAGCGCAATTTGATAGCTATTACCTTGTAATTAGATACATATTGCAGTGTTATCTCTATCAAATTGCAAGGTAATCTCTATCAAATAACAGCGTAAAAAGGCTCCTTTTAAGTCGCTATTATATATGTTTACAAGTGTTATGTTACGTAAGTATAAGATTATTAAGTTGTTAGTTGTATGCGCGAGAATGCGCTGTACGCGCCCGTTATGAATTAATTTTGAAATACGCGATTCTCAGAGAGTCTGGAAAATCAAAGTGTCACAAAAACTGCCTTTTTTGTAACACTTTGTAAAATGGCACTTCCTTTGTAGAGGATTGTAAAATGTATGGATTTAATGTGATTTATATGTTGTACCTATCTGCGTTAGGTGGTGTTGTAGTGTTTATAAATCCTAAATGATAAGAACATTAAACTAAAAAAACATTAAACGTACACTTAATTCTACTAAATACCGTAAATTTATTTTCTTACATCGATAATTCACACTATCTTTGCATACGCTAAAGCGTAGATATGCTTTAATCGGCGTTGATTAACCGTAATAAAATATATGAAGAAACATTTTGATTTGCTGACATTCTCGTGCTTGGGCATTGTATTGCTTGCTGTGATGACAATGACTTCATGCACCAAATATGATATTTCAGGTTCTTCGGATCTGTTAACCGTTGATGGCCGTATGCTGTATCTGAGAACCTTGACAGGAGACAAGCCGCTTGGACTTGACTCATGCAATGTGGTGCATGGTAAGTTTAAGTTCTCTGGCTCTCTTGATTCTGTGCAGGTTGTGATGCTCTGCATGGATAATAATGCTGTGATACCTGTGGTGTTGGAGGATGGTAAGATAGAGATAGAGATGAACTCGCAACGTCAGGTGTGCAAGGGAACGCCATTGAACGATACACTTACCGCGTTTACAAACCGCTATCGCCAGTTGGCGCTACAGATGGCAGACCTGGAACATCAGCAGAATCAGGCCATAATGAATGCGGAGGACATGGATGAGGTGAATGCACGTCTTGCTCAAGCAGAGCAGAGACTGTTGCAACAGGAGGATAAACTTGTAAGTAGCTTCATAGAGGACAATTTCAATAACAGTCTTGGACCGTATGTCTTTATCATGGCCACGCAGGGATACGAGTATCCTATGCTTACACCTTGGATAGAAGCTCTTATGACAAAGGCTACGACAACATTCAAGAACCATCCCGCAGTGAAAGAATATATGGAGGCGGCACGGCATAATCAGGATGTGTTAAGTGGAGCTGTGGACATGCCAAGTCAAGAACCTATTGATGCGGCGGAGACCCCTAATGAGCTGGCTAAGCCGAAAGAGTAGATGTTTTCTGAAGTTATAGTAATGTACCGGACAATAGTTGGAACTTGCTATAACTTCTTTTAGTATTTGAGTGACTTTAGTGATTATCGCATAAAGATAAGAATAATGACCATACTTGTAACAAATGGAATTCTTGTCAATGAAGGTGTGTGCCGTAAGGCGGATATCCTCATTGAGGATGATTGTATAAAGAGTATTGCAGATAGAGTAGGGGATTATAGCTCTGTCGATAAGGTTATAGACGCATCTGATTGTTATGTACTGCCGGGTGTTATTGATTCTCATGTGCATTTTCGTGAACCGGGACTGACTCATAAGGCGGATATGGAGACAGAGAGCCGCGCCGCTGCTTATGGTGGTGTGACATCAGTCTTTGATATGCCGAATACTGTTCCACAGACTACAACGGCTTATGCCTTGGAGCATAAAAGGGATATTGCGCACAGCAAGATGTGTGTGAACTATACATTCTTTCCCGGTGCCACAAATGACAATATAGCGGAACTGCGTGCTATGGACAAGAGTGTAATACCGGGAATAAAACTGTTTATGGGGTCCAGTACAGGCAATATGCTTGTGGATAAGGAGCAGGCACTTGATGCGGTTTTCGCCATGGCTCATGATGTGGGACTGCCTGTAATGGCACACTGTGAGGATACGCAGGTGATAGAGCGTAATATGGATTACTATCGACGGACAATGGGGGATGATGTCTCCGACTTCAGACTACATCCCATAATACGTTCTGAAGAGGCCTGTGTTAAGTCGACGGCCCTTGCTTTGAAATTGGCAAGACGTCATGGAACAAGGCTGCATATTGCCCATGTAAGCACGGCAAAGGAACTTGATTTGATAACGCTGGATGATAAAAACATTACTTTGGAGGCTACGGTAGCGCATCTTTTGTATTGTGATGAGGACTATGAGCGCCTTGGAGCAAGGATAAAGTGTAATCCGGCTATAAAGACAAGTGATGACCGTACTGCATTGCGTGCAGCGCTTGCCAGTTCTGGTATATATACAATAGGTACAGATCATGCGCCGCATACTCTTGCGGAAAAGCAGGGAGGAGTGATGAAGGCTGTGTCAGGGATGCCGATGGTACAGTTCTCTCTTGTGGCAATGCTGACGCTAATGGATGAGGGATGTCTGACAATGGAGCGGATAGTGGAGCTGATGTGCCATAATCCGGCGCGTCTGTTCTCCGTAAGCCGCCGTGGCTTCCTGCGTCAGGGCTATAAGGCGGATATGGCAATAGTGAGACGTGAGTCATGGACAGTGACAAAGGACTGCATACAAAGCAAGTGTGGATGGAGTCCGTTGGAAGGTATGAGGATGCAGTGGCAGGTGAGGCAGACTGTCTGCAATGGGCGTATCGTGTATGATAATGGAGCGTTTGACAGCACCTGTCGCGGTGAGGCTTTGACATTTGAGCGATAATAGGAATATAGGGATGCTTTATCATATATATCAAATATTTGTTCTTGCTCCGATTGTGGTTATTGCTACAGTAATAGTGAGTTCTGTGGTTGTAGTAATGTGCACTGTTACGGGATGGCTCAGATTGCATTTGCCCTTTACGTTAGGAGTGATGACACGTCCGGACTGGTGGGCTTCCGTCATGACCCGTTGGTGGGGAAGAGTCATTATCTGTGCTTCATTGCTTGATGTGCATATTTATGGGCGTGAGAATATTCCGGAGGGACGGTCATGTGTGTTTACTGCGAACCACCAGGGAGCGTATGATATATTCCTTGTCTGTGGTTATCTTGGAGTGGAGATACGGTGGATGTTGAAACGTTCGCTTGAGAAAATCCCACTCTTTGGTATGGCTGCCCGTCATGCCGGCTATATATTCGTGGACAAAGGCAGTGCGGGAAAGGTGAGGGCCACATACCGCAAGGCGGAAGAGGCGCTGAAAGATGGGGCGTCTGTGATGGTGTTTCCAGAGGGCGCGCGTACTTTTGACGGACGGATGCGTGCCTTTCGGCGTGGTGCCTTTACTCTTGCTGACGAGCTTCAGCTGCCGGTAGTGCCAATGACGATAAATGGTTCTTTCGATGTTTTGCCACGTCAGCGTGACGGACATTTCATAAAGCGTCATGAACTGTTTCTTACAATTCACGCACCTATATATCCGCATACACAAGGTATGGACAATATAAATCGCCTTATGGAGGAAAGTTATACAGCAATAAACAGTGCTGTGGTTCCGGAATATAGAAATTAAGTAGGGTATATAACCAAAGTTTGTATGCAATTTGCATACTGTGATAAAGGAAACTGTTCCTATGTCAGTTCATTTCGTTGATAAAGCATGATTCCTTTTCCTTTCTCAAATCATCCAGTATCCTGCCGTTATAAGAGAAATATTTAGCCCCTTGATATGCACCGGAGGCATTCCTTTTATCTTCTGGCATAAATGTTCCGACAAAAGGGGATAACTTATAGATGCGTCCTTCGTATTCAATAGAATCGTCTGATGCTACTTTCACGACCAAATTGGTAGGCACAAATGTTATCTGTTCGCCTATCTTGATGTCGCACATACTGAACTTAAAGCGTGAACGCTTGGCTTCACGTTTGGTGGAAACGGGTGTGGCATTGTTAATCACAGGCTTGTTTTCATGATACAAGATGACCTCTGCGTCGTCAATTGTCATTGCAATGTCACGAAAAATGTCAAGAGCCATTTGCGGGGCGACATTGAAGAACTCGCGGTTCTGACGGATGCGGAGGTCTGTCAGACGGTCAATAGTCTTGTGTACCAGCTTCTCCACCTCGTTGAATTTACAAGTTTTCATGGTTGCAAATATCTCAAAGGGTAGTGGTACAGCCGTATTGTCAAGTTCCTTAGAACGTACGTCCACAGGACGGGAACTTTTTCCAATCTTCACCCAATCTTCTTTGAAACTTGGATTGGTCAGTATATATACGTATCCTTGTTCTGACATCTTTATTAGTTTTATTTTCTTGTTACTTTACATATCGCTAATTCCATAACAATATAATAGGAGAGCTACGGCATACTGGTTGGTATGGCGTAACTCTCCTGTTGTATGGAATGCTATTTAAGATATTGCGTAAGTGGTGAGTTGTTTGCTGTCAGACCTTTCTTCAAGCTTAGTGCGTTGTTGCGTGCGCCGAGTAAGGAGGTGTGTGTGTGGTCATGGTTGAAATACTTCATGGCTTTCTCCTTGCTTCCGCATTTCTTGTCAAGGTAGTCAGCGGAGATATTGTGTATGTCAACAAATTCAACACCGTTCTCTTCTGCTACTTGTTTGCACCATTGTGTGATGTAGTTATCGTTGCGGCGCTCTATGTATTGTTTGCCTTTCTTCTCCTCTACGGGATAGAACTTGCCGCGTTTGGTGCCTTTTCCTTCGTGCCATTCATTACGTGGTGTGAATGATAGTATTACAGGTATTGCACCTTTCTCTTTACAGTCTACTATCATCTTGTGCAGATACCAGCCGTATGAATATACAACAAGGTTCTTTCCGTTGCTCTTTAAGTGATATACATGGCTTGTATCTTTAGCACATGGTATTACACCACGTTCCTTGTCACGGTCTATACCTCCAATGTCATTATGTCCGAATTGTATTAGTACGTAGTCGCCAGGACGTAATGTGCGGTATACTTCTTCCCATCTGTCTTCAAGAAGGAATGTGCGTGTGGAGCGGCCAGCCTTGGCTGCATTGATGAATGTGCACTTTGACTCGTCAAATATTGTGTATGCCTGTGAGCCCCATCCCCACATACCATTGGGATTCTTGTCCTCATTCTTACCTGTAGAGTCGCCGCAAAGGAATATACGTACTTTATTTTTCTTTTCTTCTGCTGTTTTTGTTTTTGGTATTACATTGCCTTTCTTATCATAGTTATTGGGTTCCCATGATAATAGTTTCTTTTCGTAGTCAGGATATACCTTCTCGAGTAGGAGATATGATTTCAGTTCCTGAAGTTGTGGATCATTGTTTACAGCAAGACCTTCGGCTGCTGATTCTGCATTCATCCTTGCACCGAATGCAGAAGAGTGTATCTTATCATGGTAGAAGTGGTAGTTTGTCTTCCATTTGCCGTACTTCTCTAACTTCAGAGCGGAAATGTCATTGAGGTCTATGACAGGAACATTCATCTCTTTGCCAATGGCGAAGATGGCAGGAGTGAAGTCTGACAGCTTGCGCTGTATACGATTGGTGTCTGATGTCTCGTAGGCGTTGCGCGGCGTGAGTGTTAGCAGTACTGGAGTAGCTCCCTTTGCACGTACCTCGTTGATGAATTTACGAGTGTAACCACCAAATGTATATACCGTATCCTGGCAGTTGCGCACTTTGTTGAATATGATGATTGAATCAGCGGAAAGGCTTAGCTTGCCGTCTGGACGATAGCTGGAGCGGGCGCGTATCTCGTCTATAGGTCCGTTATCATTATGCCCCAGTTCAAGGAAAACGTAGTCTCCTTTCTTTACACCGCTGAGAGTACGTCTCCATAGCTCTGGAGACTTGTAGAATGTGCGTGGGGATGTGCCACCAAGCGCGTGATTTTCTACTGTAATCTTGTCTTCATTGAAATACTCATGTGCATAGTATCCCCATCCCCATTGGCCGTTGTCTCCGTTACCTCGTGTGCCTGTACGCATTGTGGAGTTACCTACAAGGAACAAAACTGGGTTGTTGCCCTTGCGGGATGAGCCTGGTACAGGGCGTGCTTGATTGGCTATGTCAATGGAGTCGGCTGTAAGGTCGCGTACACCGTTAATGTCCAGCCATATATCTCCCTGCTCTTTCTTGTTCTGTGCATCTGTTGTTGTTGGACAGAGTGCATTGCTCAAGGCCACGATAGCTGTTAGTAATATAGTCTTTCTCATATTAATAGTTAGTTGGTTTATTATGTTCTTATTTTACAAAGAATGTTTTCCATACTGTTAGTATGGATTTCTTGCTGCTGTAAATAATCTCTGCCGAGCGAACGAAGGCCCTGTATGCGTTTCGTTCCTCACGTGAGTGCATTTGTTTTAGAATGTTGCTCTCATTGACTTCAAATGTTTCGTCATTGTAAAGCATATAGAATTTGTTCTGTAATGGGAGTGGCTCCTGCTCAACATCGCGGATACCTTCATTGTCTGCGACACCTGTGGCGATGGTTGTCAATGCAGGTGAGAAGTCAAGCATATTCATGGTGCTCTGCCTGTTGATGCGTACCATCTCGTCATATTGCGGCTTGTCAAGTTGTTCTGCCATATACAAACGGCATAACTTGCCATTGATAGTGTCCTCACTTATCACGCTGCACAGTTTGTTATTGATGTTATAGTATGTCATGCCATTAGAGAACGTTACCTTATTGACTGTGCCTTGTTTCGCTTCAAGCCTCTTACCATGACTCTCATACCATAAAGACATCTTCCCTACGTGTATGTTGGCTTTCGCCTTTATCTTATTTATACCGCTATATATAGTGGCATCCTGGAACAGTTCGTATACGAATGGCCAAGTGGCTATAGGATACCATTCTGACTGTTGGGCTTGAACATATAATGAAGCCATAGTCATGAGTAAGGTACATACGATATTCTTCATATTGTTTGGATTTAGGGTTAGCTGTTATAGTTGATTATTTTAGGAATATTAGCGAGAACAATGACATGATATAGCTTGCAGCTATTCCTTATGTTTTAATGTTATTACTACAGCCTCACGCGGCATACCGAAACGGAAAGGGAAGTTTCCTCCCATACCAGTTGTTACACTGAGTATGCTTTGTTGTGTTGACTGTTCAGAATCCGATGGCTTTTCATAGAAAATGCCGCCCCATTCTTTGTATAACATTGATGCTGGACTCCAGCCAAAGATGGAGAATTGTGTGCCATGAGTGTGTCCAGACATTGTTATTTCTGGTTTGAATATTGGCATTATGTGTTCTCTCCAAGCGTTAGGATCATGTGATAGCATTATGCTGAATGCCTGCTGTCCGTTGTTGGTTATTATTTTCCTGTCTTGAACTGTGAGGCCTTTTAGTGCTTGTTCTATGTTACCGTATTGCGGAAATGGCGGTTTTCCCCAATTCTCTTCGCCTATTAGGACAATGCTGTCACAGTGCACGTTTCCTTTTTCATCAGTATTACTGCGGTATATGATACGGTGAGTGTTTGATAACATATCCCAACCAAAGGTGTGTTGTAGCTCACGTGTCCGGTTTACTAATGCAAGTCTCTCCTTTGGTGATATGTTTATGTATGAAGCATAATCATGATTACCCATTATTGTCACGACTCCATCTGTTGCACGTAGTGATGAATATGCCTCTATGTGTGGCATCAACTCTTCTGGAGAGAAGTTAACAATGTCTCCGACAAAGCATATAAGGTCGGGCTTCAGGGTGTTAATGCTGTCTATACTCTCTCTTAACAGCTTGTGATAAGGCCCGCGAAATGTTCCTGTGTGTGTGTCCGAGAACTGTACTATACGGTATCCGTCAAATGCTTTTGGTACTGTTGCACTCTCGTAGGTTACATATTTAAAGTGAAACTTTGAGAAACCTAAGGTTATTCCATATAATATAATGTATATGATGCCTAAGGCTGCAATAATACCAAGCCAAGTTCCGACTTTCGGTAATGGTGCAAAGATCGCGAAGATGATTTTGGGTATGCAGCAGATACCGATAAGTAACAGGAATATGTTTATGGAATTGTATTCCACTCCAAAACCTTTTCCGAAGAAAACGAAGTAGAGTGCGAAGCAAAGGATACCTATAGCAGGAAACCACCAAATCCATCGCCACATTGACTGAAAGTTAATGTAACGATGGAAAATGTAAAGGTCACTCAATATCCCTAAGGAAATGAGCAGTATAGGTATGAATGCTTTTACCATTTACTCACCCTTTGCAGGGGCAGCGGCAGGAGTTGTTGCAGCGTCTTTCTGCTCAGTGGCGCCAAAACCCTGTACGTTGTTCGGATTTGTTGTAGCCTGTTGAGTTGCTGCATTTTCGATTACAGAGCTTTCTGTGTCCGCCTGTGGAGCCACATAGGCACACGCAATGCTGATAACAACCATGACACCAGCGAGGGTCCATGTTGCCTTCTCAATGAAATTTGTGGTCTGGCGTACACCGGCAACGGAGTTTGCGCTTGAGAATCCGGAAGCGAGACCACCTCCTTTTGATTCCTGAATGAGTACGATACCAATCATCAGCAATGCTGCCAGTACGATAAAGATTACGAATAATGTGTACATTTTTGTTCTGTTATTTATTTTTTGTTATATGGTTTACTTTATATTTATATATGTATTCATTTTCCTTTCTTTCCTTCCTGATTGGCTATCAGCTTTTTCAGGAATCGTTTCTGGTCTTCAAAATACATATTCTTCTTTTCTGTTGTATTGTTAATGCGGTTCATTATGTCAAGGGCTTTGCTGTATCGTCCTTGTTTTATATATATTCCGGCAAGTGTTTCTGTCAGGAACTCCTCTTCCGGCTCTTTCTCACTGTTGTCTGCAATAGGCATCTCTGGTAGATATTCTGGCTCTTCCTGCAGAGTTATACGTCCTTTCTCATTATTTATGAAGGCGTCTATCAATGCTCCGCCATTCATTGTGGTTGGTGTCTGAGGTGTAGACTCTGTTTCTGTTGTTGCAGGATTTAACTCTTCGAAATCCGTTGCCAACAGGTATGCCACATAATCCACTGTCGCATCCACAGCTGTAGGCTTGCGTTTGGTGCCTTTCTTTTTACTGTTGTCACTCTCGTCTGTATTCTCCTCCTCTTTTGGAATGGTACTTAGGAAAGAGTCTATCAGAGATACCGTTCGCGAATTGTTTTCATTCCCCACTGTTTCTGAACTGATATTGCTTTCTTGAGCATCAATGGAGGGTTGTGGTGTTTTATGTTTAAGTTTGTAATGTGCCTCTTCAACAAGGTTGAACAACACCTTTCGGTCTGTAAAGTATATCGCTGCCCTGCGCAATTCCTCATCGAAAGTAGAGTCATGCAGCAGATACAGATTCTTAATCATCAAGAGTCTTGCCGGCTGGTAGTAAGGGTATTGGGCCGTCATCCGCCTAAGCTCATAGAGAGTTTCACGGTTCAGTAATTCTGGATGTTGTGTCAGCTCTTGAATATTCACTTTACTTCTCGTCCTATTTATCTTCAGATAGTATTCTTTGTTTGTGCATCTTACCAGTTCGCAACTGTAGCATTGAATATCTGGTCACATATATCCTTGCACATCTGTGTTACAAGTTCTTCCTGTACAGAATTCAAACTTTGTGTAGTTTCATACGATGCCGTTGCTGTAAATGTACGTTCAAAGTCCTCATCATGCTTCGCATTGTTTGTGAATCGCACATTGACCGTCATGGACAGCTCCGTTTGCGCCGAGTAACCATCAGCAGAAACGGACTTGTTACGCTGTTGATATTGCGTGATCTCACCTTCAACCTTTAGGTCACCGTTCCGTTTTACCTGTATCAGTCTTGTCTGGGAGGCATAAATGTCTTTCAGTCTGTTGTTGAATATTGACTGCATCGGTCCCCAAACATAAGAGGCTCTTATCGGAAAGTCGTTTATCTGTATCGTTTTTGTTTTGGTGTAATCAATACTGGCACCGTTGAACTTATACGAAACGGAGCAGGCTATGGGTACAGTCAGTGTGATGATGCTGCACAGTAGCATTGCCATGATATGACATCTCTTCATTTTATTCCGAATTGTTTAAGCCTTCTATAAAGTGTTCTGTCAGATATTCCAAGATCAATAGCGGCTTTCTTCCTGTTTCCGCCATTACGTTCCAGAGCCTTTTCAAGGACAATCCTGCCGAGATCAGAAAGGTTCAGATTCTCCGGTTCGGATATCTCCTGAGCTATCACATTGATAGGCTGTGGCTCTGTATATGATGTTTGAGGATATGCCTGTATCGGCATAGGAGTATTCGCTGCATCATCAATCTGTTTACGGAGTGAGTTTATCTCCCTTCTAAGGTCTGATACATTGCCTCTCATCTCGTAAAGTATCTTGAAAAGCATCTCACGCTCACTCTCGTATGTGCGTCCGCCATTTCCGTGTGGCGCTATAGTGGCGAGCTGTGTGCTCTCCTCATTCATAGGAATGAACTTCAGAAGGTCGTCAACGTCTATCTCCCTATTCCTGCACAGCACAGACATCTGCTCCGTAATATTCTTGAGTTGTCTGACATTTCCAGGCCATTTGTACTTCATCAGCACCTGTTTGGCGTTGTCAGTCAGCTGTATTCGTGGCAGATTGTATTTTTCGGATGTCTGCATGGCAAATAGACGGAACAGCAATACAATATCCTCGCCGCGGTCCCTTAATGGAGGCATCTGTATGGGAATAGTGTTTAAGCGGTAATACAAGTCCTCACGAAAGCGGCCTTCTGTTATGGCCTTTCTCATATTGACGTTTGTCGCAGCCACTATTCTGACGTTTGTCTTTCTTATTTCCTGACCTCCCACGCGGATATACTCTCCTGTTTCAAGCACGCGTAACAGTCTTGCCTGTGTGGCCATTGGCAGTTCTCCTACCTCGTCAAGAAATAAAGTACCCTTATTTGCCGCTCCGAAATAGCCCTCACTCTCACCGATTGCTCCGGTAAAAGAGCCTTTCTCATGTCCGAATAGTTCTGAGTCTATGGTTCCTTCAGGTATAGAGCCGCAGTTTATTGCAAAGTACTTTTCACGCCTGCGTGGTGAGCAGTCATGTATTATGCGCGGAATTATCTCCTTGCCGACACCACTCTCGCCCACTATTAGTACCGAAAGGTCTGTGCGTGCCACCTGTAACGCTATGTCAAGGGCACGATTCAAGCCATCGCAGTTGCCTACGATGTTATAGTGTTGCTTGATTTTTTTCAGTTCCTCTAAGTCCATATTGAGTTGCAAAGGTAGTTATTTTTTTTTACATACCATAGTGTTTTTCCTAAATTTAACACAAATATGGTCTTGATGACAGTCCTTATGTCGTCTGGTCCGGATTCTGTTCCGTGGTCTTCGGGGCCCTTGTTGTTGTATAATTTATGTTCTCCCTGCGGTGTTCTGCAGGATTGAACCCTTTTTTCTTTACAGTGAAACGTGTCTTGTCGCCATCTTCCTTGCGTTCATGATACAATTTGGGTAATGGTGAGGCGAAGGGAATATCATATTCCTTACGGTTACGGTTTATGTCCATATTTATGTATACTGCTTGGAGTATCCCTTCATATTGCGCGGCTGTCACTGGTATGTCAATGCCAGTAATGACTGTGACCGTATCGCTGTCTGATGCTGTCACAAACCTGTCCGTGCATTGCTCTGGATGAACCTGTATTATGACATCATAGGCCTGTCCGTCATTCGTATCAAAGAACGTCTCTATGTCTATAGGACCGAAAGCCTGGATGCTGCTGGTCTTTGTCAATTCTGTTATGGACTCCTTTATTACGGCATCCCATTCTGTTGTGCCTGATGCTGCTATGGCAATGCGCGGATTTAGAATGAGAAAGTCTCTCTTTAAGGAGTTGGTTATCTGGTTTACTTTTGCTATGACTTGTTCTGTTGTTGCTTCTGATGTGATATTACCAGTGCCTTTCTCTTCCGCCATATTGCCCATCTTCATGTAATTGTTGACATAAAGTGTTATGGCCTTTTCCGCTTTTTCTGTCATACACTGTTGTATGGCCTGTAATGGTGTGACGGAAAGCGGCAAACATACTATGCCTTGTATTTTCCCGTCACGACAGTCTTCTATGGCGTCAAGCAGTGCCTCCAGTTCCGGCTGACCGTCTGCCCCGTATAGAGTGATGTTACAGATTTCATTGAGTCCCTCTTTTGACAGTGTCGTATTCAGCAGATCGTGTCTCTCTTTTGGAGCATTGCCAACGATGGCTATGTTAAGTAGTTTCTCTTTCATCTTTGTTAATTATATAGTCTTTAGACTTTGCTGTAGATAACAGACCACACGCGGCGAAGATATCCTGTCCTCGTGATGCGCGTATAGTGGTGAATATTCCATGACTTGTAAGGTAGTCACGTAATGTCTCCATCCTTTTCTCGTCACTCGTTTTCAGACTTGTTCCTGGAATGCTGTGGAAACGTATCAGGTTTATACGGCAGTCAAGTCCGTCAAGTAGCTTTACTATTTCCCGTGCGTGTGTCATTGAGTCATTGAGTCCGTCAAAGACAATGTACTCAAAGGACAGCCTTCGCTGCCTTGATGTCTCCTTGTGCCATGCCTGTTTGTCATGTGCGGGTTTTCTGAATGCCGGATATGTCTTCAGCAGTTCTACTATCTCGCTTATTGGCATACCCTTTTCCGCAGGCATCAGTTGCATACGTTGCTCATGTAGAGGGGTGTGCATGGATATCGCTATGTGGCACTGGCTCTCGTCAAGGAAACGTTTCAGCTTCCCTCTAATGCCTACCGAGCTTACCGTTATGCGTTTCGGGCTCCATGCGTATCCCCATTCCGCTGTCAGAACCTCTGTAGCCTTCAGTATGTTGTCAAGGTTATCCATGGGCTCGCCTTGCCCCATAAACACTATGTTTGTCAACGTTTCCCGTTCAGGGAGAGAGTATATCTGATTGAGAATGTCCGTGACTGTCAGCGAACCTTCAAATCCCTGTTTGCCTGTTTGACAGAACAGGCAGTCCATCTTGCAGCCTATCTGGCATGATACACATAATGTGGCCCTGTCCTTTTCTGGAATATACACCGTCTCCACATATCTTCCGGACAGGGTAGGGAACAGGTATTTAACCGTACCGTCAACAGAATGCTGCGCGTCTATAGGCGGCATTGCCCCTATTGTGTACTCTTTGCCCAGCATTTCTCTGCCTTTCTTTGAGATGTTAGACATCTCTTCTATGTCCGAAATGTGATTGCCATACAGCCATTTCGCTATTTGTTTACCGGTGAAGGCCGGCAGTCCGAATGACACGGCCACCTCCTTCAGCTCATCAAGTGAGAGACCGAGGAGGTGTTTGCCAGTTTGTTGCGTATGTGATATCTCTTTCTGCAAAATGGAAATGATTTCGTTATATTGTGAAGTTTATCTGTTTGTGATTTTCTTACCGTCCTTTATTATGATGCCCTTGTGCTGTTTTGACACCTGCTGTCCGGTAATATTGTAAATGTTACTGTTCTTTTTCTTTTGTTCAGCCTTTACGTTCTTTGCGTCAGTTGCTTTAGTGCAGTTAAGCGTGATAGCCCATACCACCTGCTTTCCTTTAGGGGTGAAGGTCATTGTTCCCCATGCGTCAGTAGGTATTTTCTGTTCTGTCAGAATGTAATTGCTACCGTTCTTTTGCGGAAACACATAGTCTGTCTCGCCGAAAGCCTGTCCGTCGAGCTCCACCACGTATGCGTCTACATCCGCATAGTTGTCATAACCTTTAAACACCACTTCCTTTACCACAAGGCCAGTAGGTATGTTTACAGTGTACTGAGCATTGGCTGAATATTTTATACCATCTTCCTTGCCCGTGCTGTAGTTCTTGCCTGCGGTGTTTGTTATAGTTACAGTATATCCGTTTGTTTCAAAATTGTATGTCGTTGTTGGAGTTCCAGCTTTATAGGTGGATTGCCCAAGGTATAGTGTGACATCCTCTCCGGATGGCGTTTCCTGCTCAATGACTTTCAACTCCGGCCAATATTCCTCAAAGTTAGCGTCGCCTTCACTGCTTCCGTCTTTCATTATTTCCTCTACAATGCTGTTGGCATACATTTCCAAATTAGTATAATACCCCTTTGGATCCATGGAGAATTTCTTTGCGTCAGCAGGGTTGTTAGGGTCAAGTCCCCATTTTGTTTCCCATTCATCAGGCATTCCGTCCTCGTCAGTGTCATAGTTGGCAGGGCGTAAACCTGTTCCAAAGTCTTTTTCTGTGTATCCTTTTACGTCTGCCACAACATCAACGAGGCCTTTCTTTCCTGTTACAGAACCGGTGTATGTGGCTGTCCCATTGGTTGCCTCTTCAACATATCGCGCGTCCACTTCATCGCGGTTATATGATGCTCCGACATATTTCAGTACTTTCTCGTATGCCTTTTCCGCGGTGTGAGTCGTAACATATCCAGATGGAGCCTCTGTGTCCATCTTTATCTTCACATACTTTACACCATTTCTTGTGATGCTTGGAACGCTCTCCGGATATAAGTCATTCTCGTCTTTAGAATACACTTCAGAGCCTTCGTATATTACTCCGCTGTCATAGCTTACTCCATTCCAGTCTTTGTTAGTGGTCTTCTTGCCCGTAGTGGTATGTGTGGTGTTACCCTGGATGAAGTAACGGCTCGTCATACCGTAATACTCCGGATGCTTGGAGTCAGAGTTTCCGCTCGAAGATACTGTAACAAGTGTTATGCGCTCCTGATTTCCGTTTCCGGATGGCCCCGCCTTGAAATAGTTGTTTACAATGTTTATCTGTCCGCCACCAGGTCCGCCGTAACAGGTTCCCTGTGCGTTGTACATGACACAGTTCCTGAAATCGACATTCTCTGCTTCTACCGGATTGGTCCATTTGTAGGTGTTGTACTCCCGATTGGCTGTGTATCCGGTCCAACCGTAACGTGCGCCGTTAAAGCGAGGGCCGCGGTTACTTACATGGGCTATCATGTTGTGGTGGAAACTTGCAAGTTTTCCGCCCCATATACCACCGTATCCATGTGCCCCCTTGTTATGTCCTGCGTTGGTAAGGCTCTCGGCTATGGTGCACCACTGCATCGTGAAGTTGTTGTTATCATAGAAGGAAGCCACCTCATCTATACTCCATGAGAAGGAGCAATGGTCGAATATTATGCCTGTCCTCTGCCGTTGTGTTGATGCATCAGCGCCGTCATCAACGCTCCTTTCCTGTCCGCGGCGTATGCGCAGGAAGCGTATTATGTTGTTAGCACCGGGATTTACAGTGTAATAACGTAGTGTTATGCCTGGGGCAGGTGCTGTCTGTCCGAGTATAGTGGTGTTGGCACCGATGGATAAGTTTGCCTCCAAAGCAATCACGCCACCCACATCAAAGACGACAATCTTCTTTGCGTCACCTTTGACAGCCTCACGGAAGGAGCCCGCACCGCTGTTATTGAGGTTCGTTACATGGCGAATCTCTCCGCCTCTGCCGCCAGTGACGAAGCGGCCATGTCCTTCTGCACCGGGGAATGCCGGTGCGCTTTGGAATTGGGCAATGGCATTTAGTGCTATAGCCATTATAAGGATTAGAGTAGTTAGTAGTTTCTTTCTCATCTTGTAGTTTGTTTGTTTTTGAGTTATATGTAATTTTCTGCAAAGTTACAAAATTTCTTTGATAGACCAAATAATATAAGTGATAATTTGTCAGTGCCATTATAAAAATGTTGGTGCTCAAACAAAATGATTTGATGTATCCGCACTTGCCCGTTTGACCTGTTGAAACAGAAAACTCATTCTGCCGTGTTAAATTGATTCCGGTGGACAATGTGCCTGCTGAGGATGTGGCCTCGTCAGAGAGGCTGTAAAGTGGCAAAAAACGGATCTGTGTTTTTCCTAATTGCCATATATGGCTTATTCCGTTACAATCTGTATGCTATTGCAATGCGAACACTATCATATTGCACTGCAATAGCATACAGATTGCTTTGCGAAAGCTATCTGATTGTGGCGTGAAATGAGCCTTTTTGTGAACAGATGTCGTGTTTTTACTATGTAAAAGACGGTGATTAAGGAAACTTTAACATTTGCAGTGCTGCGATTTTAACAATTCGAACACAGCAAAATATAGAATGATATTCGTCGTGCCAGCTCTGCATACATTGCCAAAATGACATGAGGACATTGCATTAAGACTGTGTGGTAATGTTGGTCCTTTTGCCATTTTGTGTATTGGGACGATACGTATGTTACTGGATGCCGTGACCTTTAATGAATGCAAATAAAACCGTATTTCTGTTGTAAACTTTGTCTGTTTGAAAACATTGTGCTAACTTTGCAGCGAGACAGTTCCGTTGATGACGAGTCGTGCGAATGTGTGTCTTAAGTATAATTATAAAAAGCAAAGAGAATAGAAATGAAGTATGTGATTGTAGGAGGTGTAGCCGGAGGCGCTACAGCCGCAGCAAGAATCCGCAGGAATACAGAGGACGCGGAGATTGTGCTTTTTGAGAAGGGTGATTATATATCGTATGCCAATTGTGGACTGCCCTATTACATAGGAGGAGTGATAGCAGACCGCGACCGTCTGTTTGTACAGACACCCAAGGCCTTTGCCCAGCGTTTTAATATTGATGTGAGAACACGGAGCGAGGTCATACGTATAGACCCTGCAACAAAGACTGTGCACGTGTGTTGTAAGGACGGACGGCCTTATGCAGAGACATACGACAAGCTGTTACTCTCACCTGGTGCGTCACCTGTTTGCCCTCCATTGCCAGGCATTGACAGTGAGGGTATCTTCACATTGAGGAATGTGGCGGATACAGATAGGATAAAGACCTTCATGAATGATAAGAATGTGAAGCGTGCAGTGATAGTAGGAGGAGGCTTTATCGGTCTGGAGATGGCGGAGAACCTGCACCATGCAGGTATAGATGTGGCTGTGGTGGAGATGGCAAACCAGGTCATGGGGCCTGTGGATTACTCTATGGCGGCAATAGTGCATGAGCATCTGGTGGGACATGGGGTGAAGTTATACCTGAAACAGGTAGTGGAGTCATTCACTAAAACTGATGATGGCCTGGCTGTGAACTTCAAGTCCGGTATTGTTGTGCACACAGATATGGTGGTGCTGTCCATTGGCGTGAGGGCGGAGACGCAGCTTGCACAGGAGGCCGGTATAGAACTCGGAGAGATGAGGGGGATAAAGGTCAATGAATGGTTGCAGACATCAGACGAAAGCATATACGCCGTAGGTGACGCTATAGAGTATCCTCACCCTGTGACAGGCAAGCCATGGCTGAACTTCCTTGCCGGACCGGCCAACCGTCAGGCGCGTATTGTGGCGGATAACATGGTGTTTGGCAATACGGTGAAGTATGAAGGCTCAATAGGAACGGCTGTGGCTAAGGTGTTTGACTTGACAGTGGCTTCTACTGGACTGCCGGCCAAGCGACTGAAACAAATGCAGGTTCCTTATCTTTCCGCTACTATTCATTCCAATTCTCATGCTGGCTATTATCCTGGAGCATTGCAGATGAGCATAAAGATAACGTTCTCGCCGACGGGCGGACGGCTTTATGGGGCGCAGATAGTAGGTTATGATGGTGTGGACAAGCGCATAGACCAGTATGCTTTAGCTATCAAACAGGGTGCAACAGTTGAGCAGTTGACACAGCTGGAGCACGCCTATGCGCCGCCATTCTCTTCTGCTAAGGACCCGGTCGCTATCTCCGGATATGTGGCGGGCAATATCCTTAGTGGCAAAATGCGCCCTATATACTGGCGTGATATGCAGCAGTTGAATACCAATGATGTTACTCTTGTGGATGTCCGCACACCGGAGGAATTTGCTCTTGGAACGATTGCAGGGGCGGTTAATATACCTTTGGACAGTATGCGCAGCCGTCTTTTCGAGATTCCTGCGGACAAACCCGTAGTAGTGTTCTGCGGTGTTGGACTGCGCGGTTATCTTGCCAGTAACATACTTAGGGGTAACGGCTATGCCGATGTCCGTAATTTGATTGGAGGACTGAAGACTTATAACGCTGCGATGGTGTCTGTTCCGGTTCCTGTGCAGGATGCGTTACCGGTGAGTGAAGAAGTGGCAAGTGACGGCAAGAAAGTAGGGGAACAGGCTAATGTGTTGAAGCTGGATGTCTGTGGGCTGCAATGTCCGGGACCGGTTCTTGCCTTGAAAAAGACAATGGAGGATGTAGGAGATGGAGATATTGTTGAAATTGTAGCCACAGATCCGGCTTTTCCGCGTGATGCGGCTGCGTGGTGCCGTTCTACAGGCCATGTGTTCCTTGAAAAACATTCAGAGCGTGGTAGCCATACTGTTATGATACAGAAGTCTTCAGTGCCGCAGATGGCACCGCAGGCTGCTATGCCTGTGGCTGATGGCAAGACTTTTATTCTTTTCAGTGACGACCTTGACAAGGCTCTTGCCACCTTTGTTCTTGCTAACGGTGCTGCGGCTACAGGGCGCAAAGTTACCATATTCTTCACGTTCTGGGGACTGAATGTCATCAAGAAACAGAACAAACCGCAGGTCAAGAAGGATGTGTGGGGACGTATGTTTGGATGGATGATGCCGTCAGATACAACGGGTCTGTCTCTCTCGCAGATGAATATGTTCGGTGCAGGTGCACGCATGATGCGCTCTGTTATGTCACGAAAGGGAGTGGAGTCGTTGGAGTCTCTACGACAGCAGGCTATAGACGCCGGCGTGGAGTTCATAGCGTGCCAGATGTCTATGGATGTTATGGGAGTGAAGAAGGAAGAGCTTCTTGATAATGTCACTGTTGGAGGGGTTGCCTCATATATGGAACGTGCAGAGCAGGCTAATCTTAATCTGTTTATATAAATAAAAAACAATGGTTCCGCCTTTTGGGATTTGTTGTAATCTTTAAAGGCGGAACCATTGTTTTTTGTTAGTTATAGTATGAGGAACTATACCAGCTTGACTGTCTTAATGTCCTGTTCTTTGTCGCAATAGTGGCAGCGTACTGTCCCGGATTGTTTGTTTACAACACGGAAAAGAGTCTGCATGGGTTCGTTGTTGGTGATGCACTTTGGATTATTGCAGCGTATGATGCCCTTTAGGACGTCGGGCGTCTCGACTGTCTTCTTCTCCTTCACTTCGTAGTTGCGTATAATACTTAATACAACTTTTGGGGCAATGACAGACAGACGGGATATTTCCTCATCGGTAAAGAACTTGTCCGTTACTTTGATGATGCCTTTCTTGCCGAGCTTTTTTGAGGGGTAGTTATTGCCTATTGTTACCGTTTCTGTGGATTTGTCCAGTTCCAGAAGGGAAACAACCTGATAAGTCTTTTCGGCAGGAATATGATCTATTACGGTGCCATTCTCAATGGCAGCCACCAGTCGTTCTTTTATATTCATTATATGATTGTGTTTATTGGTGGTAGAAAGCGTGTTCAGTCAATGATAGTGGTGTCACTCTTGATGTCGTCGAGTGTTATGCCAAGGCAATAGCAGAATATGGCCTCTCTGGCGTAAAGGCCATTCTTGGCCTGTTGTATGTAGTATGCGTGGTGAGAATCATCTACATCGTATGCTATCTCATTGACTCTTGGCAGTGGATGCAGTATCTTCATATTGTCCTTGCAAAGACGTAACATAGAACGGTTGAGTATATATACATTCTTTACACGCTCATATTCCATAAGATCAGAGAAACGCTCTTTCTGAACTCGGGTCATATATATGATGTCTGCGTCAGAAATTGTGTTCTCATTCAGGTCGGCGTGTTCGATGAAGTTGATGTTATGCTCCTTACAGTAAATCTTGTATTCCTGTGGCATGGCAAGTTCCTTGGGGGCAACAAAATGGAATGTAGGGTTAAAATGGCGCATTGCCGTGATTAGAGAGTGTACAGTCCTGCCGTATTTCAGGTCACCTATAAGGTAAATGTTAAGATTTTCCAGTGTTCCTTGGGTCTTGTATATAGAGTATAGGTCAAGCAGGCACTGTGAAGGGTGCTCATGCGCTCCGTCTCCGGCATTGATTATCGGTACGGGCGCTACCTCTGATGCGTATTGAGCCGCTCCCTCTATGTGATGACGCATAGCGATAGCGTCAGCATAATTGGACACCATGAGTATCGTATCCTTTAATGTCTCACCTTTTGTGGCGCTTGTAACCTTGGCGTCAGTGAAGCCTATGACACGCGCTCCAAGGCGGTTGGCCGCCGTTTCAAAAGATAGGCGTGTCCTGGTGCTTGGTTCGAAAAAGAGTGTGGCGACTACCTTGCCCTTGAGAAGTTCGCGGTTTGGATGCTTCTCAAATTCCTGTGCCATACGTATAAGGTACAGTATTTCGTCCTTCGAAAGGTTGGCGATAGTAACGAAATTTTGCATATCTGTGAATATTAATGTGTAAGAAAATATGGTTTCGAGTGCGAAGTTAAGCATTTTTTTTCAATAAACATTGGTTTTCTCAAAGTTTTATTGTATTTTTGCATCAAAATAGTAATGTATAAGTTTTAAATATACGTAATAATAAGGCGTGAGAAAGAAATTCATTTATTTTCTTTGGACAGCGATAGTGATGTCAGTGCTTTTTGTATCACTGATGTTTGTGGCTATATGGAATGGTTGGATAGGATATATGCCGGACATTCAGGACTTGCAGAACCCTATAGATCGGTATGCTACACAGATATATAGTGCTGACGGCAAGGTGCTGGGTACTTGGAATATGAATAAGGAAAACCGTATTCATGTTGGCTTTAACAATATGAGCACGCAGCTTGTGCAGGCGCTTGTGGCTACGGAGGATGTTCGTTTTTATGAACATTCAGGTGTGGACTTCATCGCATTGAGTCGCGCTATTGTGAAAAGGGGAATATTAGGACAGACAAGCGCAGGAGGAGGAAGTACCATAACGCAACAGCTGGCCAAGCAGTTGTATTCGTCACAAGCCCACAGTACGGTGGAACGCCTTATGCAGAAACCCATAGAGTGGGTGATAGCTGTGAAGTTGGAGCGTTACTTCACCAAGGAGGAGATTGTGACAATGTATCTTAATCAGTTTGATTTCCTGCATAATGCGGTTGGTATAAAGAACGCGGCTAATACTTATTTCAGTAAGGAGCCACAGGATTTGACGCTTGAGGAGTCTGCCCTGCTTGTTGGCCTTTGTAAGAATCCTTCATATTTTAACCCAGTACGTCATGAGGAACGTTGCATTGAGCGCCGAAATATAGTGCTGCATCAGATGGTGAAGGCTGGATATATAACGGAGGAACAGTATGAGGAGAGTTCTGCGAGACCTATAAAGCTGAAGTTTCATAGGGCGGATCATAAAGAGGGTATGGCTACATATCTCAGAGAGTTCTTGCGTCGTTATCTTATGGCGAACCATCCGCGGCGCGAAAACTATCCTGCTTGGCAGCAGGTACAGTTTGTTGTGGACTCTATAGCGTGGGAACAGGACCCGTTGTATGGATGGTGTAACAAGAATTTAAAGAAGGATGGTACACCTTATAATATATATAGGGATGGATTGAAGGTGTTTACAACCATTGATTCCAGAATGCAGCAGTATGCGGAGGAGGCGGTTTATGCGCACGTGGCAAAATATTTGCAGCCTGCTTTTAATCGTGAAAATAGACGAAAGCAGAATGCCCCGTTCTCAGGACAGTTGTCTGATAAGGAGGTTAGAAATATATTGAACCGTTCTATAATTCAGAGTGACCGCTATCGTACAATGGAGGCGGCAGGTTATAGTAAAGAGGAGATTATGCGCTCATTCCGTGAGAAGACCGAGATGACAGTGTTTTCATATAATGGAGAGGTGGATACGGTCATGACTCCTTTGGACTCAATACGCTATTATAAGTCTTTCCTTAGGGCAGGCTTCTGTTCCATGGAGGCGAGAACAGGTGCTGTCAAGGCCTATGTCGGTGGATTGGACTTCACACATTTTCAATATGACATGGTAATGGAGGGACGTCGCCAGGTAGGTTCAACAATGAAGCCTTTCCTTTATTCATTGGCAATGGAGAATGGCTTCTCTCCTTGTGATTATGTTCCTAATGTACAACAGACTTATATGGTTGCAGGACGGCCCTGGACTCCACGTAATGCATCAAGGGCACGATATGGCGAGAATGTCTCTTTGAAGTGGGGACTGGCACAATCCAATAACTGGATCTCTGCATATCTTATGTCCAAACTGGACCCTCAACAGTTTGTACAGCTGTTACATGAATATGGTATAAACAATCCTGACATACATCCGTCTATGGCTCTTTGTCTGGGCCCGTGTGATATTACAGTAGGGGAGATGGTAAGTGCGTATACTGCTTTTGCCAATCATGGTATACGTTGTGCGCCAATGTTTGTTACAAAGATAGAAGATAATAATGGACAGGTCATAGCCCGTTTTGAACCTCGTGTAAATGAGGTTATATCAGAAGAGTCCGCATTCAAGATGCTCGTATTACTTCAGGGCGTTGTGGATGGCGGTACTGGCAGTCGTCTGCGTTTCAGATACAATATCAATGCACAGATGGGAGGCAAGACAGGTACGACAAACCGCAACTCAGATGCATGGTTCATGGGTGTTACCCCAGATCTTGTATCTGGGGTATGGGTAGGCGGCGAGGATCGCGACATTCATTTTGACTCTATGGCGATGGGACAGGGGGCCACTATGGCTTTGCCAATATATGCATACTATATGAAAAAGGTGTATCGAAACAATGCTTTGCCATACAGGGCGGATGCAATATTTGATTTACCGGAAGGCTTTGACGGTTGTTCTCAGACAGCAGAGGAGGATGACTTTATGGGGATAGAGGATGTCTTTGAATAAGCCTAAAACGCATTTTTTTATAAAAAATAATCATAAATTTGCATTGGTTTGAAAAAAAAGTAGTACATTTGCAGACAAGTAAGGTATTTATTATTAATAGGAAGCCGCTACTGCTTCCCCTTAATCTGAAACTATACTAATTAAATCTAATAACAAAATGAAACAGTTTAATGACGAGAACTTCCTGCTTGAAACTAAGACAGCGCAGGATCTTTACCACAATCATGCGGCGAAAATGCCGATTATTGACTATCACTGTCATCTGATCCCAAAGATGGTGGCGGACAATAAGCGTTTTGACTCTATTGCACAGATATGGCTTATGGGTGACCACTATAAGTGGCGTGCAATGCGTTCAAATGGTATTGCGGAGAAATATTGTACAGGAGCGGATACAACAGACTGGGAGAAGTTCGAGAAATGGGCAGAGACAGTGCCATATACATTCAGAAACCCTCTTTATCATTGGACACACCTTGAGTTGAAGACTGCTTTTGGAATAGAAGAGACACTAAATCCTACTAATGCAAAGGCTATATACGACAAGTGTAATGATCTGATTGCGAACGATCCAAAGTTCACGCCACGTGGACTGATGGTACATTACAATGTGGAACTTGTATGTACTACTGATGATCCAATAGATTCTTTGGAATATCATGATGTAGTAGCTGCTGATCCAACCTGTAAGACTCGCATGATTCCTGCTTGGCGTCCTGATGCTGCAATGAATATCGAGGCTGCCACATTCAAGGGATATGTCGAAAAACTCTCTGAGGTTTCTGGAGTTGCTATCTGTAAGTTCCAGGATATGGTTGATGCACTCCAGAAGCGTCATGACTTCTTCGCAAGTAAGGGTTGCAAATTGTCAGACCATGGTATAGAGGAGTTCTATGATGAGCCATACACAGAGGCGGAGATTGATGCAATCCTTGCAAAGGCTCTTACTGGTAAGGAAGTGACTGTAGAGGAGCAGCGCAAGTATAAGCACGCCTTCCTTAAGGCTATGGCAGTTATGGATTGTGAGGCTGGATGGACACAGCAGTTCCATTATGGAGCTATCCGTAACAATAATACACTGATGTTTAACAAACTTGGTGCAGATACAGGTTTTGACTCTATCGGTGAGTTTACAACCGCAAAGGCTATGAGTCATTTCCTGAATGAACTCAATATGGAGGGCAAGCTGACAAAGACAATCCTGTATAACCTTAACCCATGTGCTAATGAGGTTATAGCAACAATGCTTGGTAACTTCCAGGATGGTACTTGCCCAGGAAAGATACAGTGGGGCTCTGGATGGTGGTTCCTTGATCAGAAGGATGGAATGGAGAAACAGATGAACGCACTGTCTGTTCTTGGACTTCTGTCACGCTTTGTAGGTATGCTTACTGACTCACGCTCATTCCTTTCATATCCACGTCACGAGTATTTCCGTCGTACTCTCTGTAATCTTGTTGGTAAGGATATAGAGAATGGCCTTATACCATTTACCGGTTATGAGGAGCAGCGTGTGCGTCAGATGATTGAAGACATCTGTTACAACAACGCAAAGAATTATTTTAATTTCTAAAAAGCCTCTTTCATTATCTTTTATATTCAGGCTCATCACATAAAAAATGTGGTGAGCCTGTTTCTTTTACGTTGAGATAATAAAATAATCCATGCTGTTACTATGTAAAATATTATGATTATTGCAATAAATAGATTAACTTTGCAACCAGAAAGAACTAAAACTAAAATCTATGACAAAAAGATTTCTTTACTTCATCTGTTCCGTATCGGCCATGGGAGGGCTGCTATTCGGTTATGACTGGGTTGTGATAGGGGGTGCTAAACCATTCTATGAACTCTATTTCGGCATAGACACTAATCCTGTAATGCAGGGAGTGGCTATGACTACGGCGCTTATAGGATGTCTTATTGGCGCAATGCTGGCCGGTAGCCTTGCGGATCGCTATGGTCGGCGTCCCTTATTGGTGTTCTCTGCTATCCTGTTCACGGTCAGTGCTGTGGCTACCGGATTGTTCAATGATTTTACTTTTTTCAATATAGCCCGACTTATCGGTGGCGTTGGTATAGGTATAGCAAGTGCGTTATCACCAATGTACATAGCGGAAGTATCACCGGCAAATATCCGTGGGCGTATGGTCAGCTTGAATCAGATGACTATAGTTCTTGGTATTCTTGCCGCCCAAGTAGTAAATATGCTGCTGGCTAAGGACACTACAGAAGTAATGACACAGACATGGAATATAGAGTGGGGATGGCGCTGGATGTTTTGGGCAGAGACCCTGCCTGCCGCTGTATTCCTTGTTATGAGTTTGTTTATTCCAGAGAGTCCGGTGTTCCTTGCAATGAAAGAAAAAGTGAATTGTAATAACACCCGAACATCCGCTGTTACGGTACGCGAACTGTTTGGCTCCAAGTATATAAATGTCATGATACTTGGTCTTGTGATAGCCGTATTCCAGCAATGGTGCGGTACAAATGTGATATTTAACTATGCCCAGGAGATATTTGTAGGTGCAGGATTTGATGTTGACGGTATGTTCATAAACATCGTTATTACAGGCATTGCAAATGTAGTGTTCACCTTTGTGGCTCTATATACGATAGAACGCTGGGGACGCAGGCGGCTAATGCTGATTGGTTCAGGAGGACTTGGATTGATATACCTAATACTTGGCGCCTGTTATGCTGCAGGACAGACTGGCGTATTGATGGTAGCGCTTGTCGTGGCTGCAATATCATGTTATGCTATGACCTTGGGCCCAGTGACATGGACTCTGTTGGCGGAGATATTCCCAAACAAGATAAGAGGAGTGGCGATGGCAGTGTGTACCTTTGCCTTATGGACAGGGTGCTGCACACTGACATTCACTTTCCCTTCCATGAATGCCATGTTAGGCTCTAACGGAACATTCTGGACTTATTCGTTCATCTGTTTTGCGGCTTTTGTCTTTCTATACAAGAAGTGTCCCGAAACAAAGGGAAAGGAGTTGACAGAAGAATAAACCGTTATGTCGTAATAAGTATCGTAATATGAAAGAAGGATTTCATGGACAACGTATGACAGTACTGTCTTCAGAGGCAGTACGTATGCTGCATAATGACAGGTTGCTTAAAGCATTACATATCACAGATATCGGCTATTTCCCGTCAGCATCATTCCATGAGATACACCGTCGTGTTGGTGTTGAGCAGTATGTATTCATATATTGTGTGCGTGGTAAGGGATGGTACGAGGTAGAAGGAAAGCACTATGACATTGTGCCGAACCAATATTTCATTATTCCCAAAGGCAAGGCGCATGATTATGGAGCAGACCGCAGTGATCCATGGACCATCTATTGGATACACTTCGGTGGCACATTGGCCGGGTGTTATGCAGAGAATGCGGTGGAGCCAAAGAACATAAAGCCGGAATTGCATTCAAGGATAAATAACAGGCAGAATATCTTTGAGGAGATCTATTCCACTATGAGCAGCAGTCTGGATAAGGAGAGCCTGCAGTATGCCTCATCACTGTTTCATTATTATCTTGGCTCGTTAAGGTATATACATCATTACCGCAATGCAATACATCCAGACCGTGACATAGTGACAGAAGATCAGGACAGCAATATCTCTGTGGTCGAAGCCTTGATACATTACATGAAGGAAAACAAGGAGAAGCATCTGACCCTAAAACAGATGGCAGACTATACAGGATATTCAGTAAGTCACCTTTCAATGATATTCCGAAGAGATACAGGAAAAAGCCCTATAGAATACTTTAATTATCTGAAGGTGAAGGATGCCTGTTGGATGCTGGACAATACAGATATGCGCATAAATCAGATATGCTACAAACTTGGCATTGATGATGCCTATTATTTCTCCAGAATGTTCTCGAAAATGATAGGCGTATCCCCTAAGTTGTGGAGAGAGCGTAAAAGCAAATAGACTATACATACGTTATATATAAACAATAAACAAAAATAAAGAAATGTTAGTAAGAGCCTGGAAAGAAGAGGTGGTGATACCCACTTATGAGATAGGTGAGCCAGAAAAGAATCCGATATTCCTTGAAAACAGAGTGTATCAGGGTTCCAGTGGGGCGGTTTATCCTTATCCTGTAATAGAGAGTATAGCCAATGAGAAGACTGACAAGGTGTATAATGCAGTGTTTCTTGAGAATGAATACATCAAGGTTATGGTGCTGCCAGAGCTTGGCGGACGCGTGCAGATGGCGTATGATAAGATAAAGGAACGCCATTTTATATATTATAATAATGTTATCAAGCCCGCACTGGTGGGTTTGGCAGGGCCGTGGATTAGCGGAGGAATAGAGTTTAACTGGCCTCAGCATCACCGTCCGTCCACCTATATGCCTGTAGACTGCACTATAGAGCACTCTTCTGACGGTTCTGTTACGGTATGGGTTAACGAAAGGGAGCGTATGTTCCATCAGCAGGGACAGGCAGGCTTTACGCTTAGGCCGGGTTGCGCATACCTTGAGATAAAGGGCCGGCTGTACAATCCCACAGAGACTCCGCAGACATTCCTGTGGTGGGCCAATCCTGCGGTGGCGGTTAATGACGACTATCAGAGTATCTTCCCCTCTGATGTCAATGCTGTCTTTGACCATGGCAAGCGTGCTGTCAGCTCCTTTCCTGTCGCTACAGGGACATATTATAAGATGGACTACTCTGCCGGAGTGGATATCTCGAATTATAAGAATATCCATGTGCCCACGTCATATATGGTCGCAAAGTCCCGTTATGATTTTGAAGGAGGATATGAGAATGACACACGTGCAGGAATGCTTCATGTTGCCGACCATCACATTGCGCCGGGAAAGAAACAGTGGACATGGGGTAATGGTGACTTCGGAAGGGCATGGGACAGAGCTTTGACAGACAATGACGGGCCGTATATAGAGCTGATGGCAGGTGTCTACACAGAGAACCAGCCGGACTTTACTTGGCTTATGCCGTATGAGGAGAAGAGTTTCGTACAGTATTTCATGCCATACCGCGAGCTTGGCATCGTGAAGAATGCTAACCGTGACTTTGTAATGAACTTGGATGCAGAAGGCTTTATGGTCTATGCCACAAGCAGACAGACTGTAAGGGTGACGCTTACAGACACGTCTACCGGTGAGAGACTGCATGATGGCCAGCATACCATAACTCCGGAGGGTATCCTGTCTGTGCCTATGACTATTGATGAAAAACGGATGAAGACACTGCGTCTGGACATTATACGCAATGGCCGTACTGTCTTGTCATGGCAACCCGAGCCTGACGAGATAAAGCCGATACCTGATGCGGCCGAGGCTGCACTGAAACCGGATGAGATAAAGACTACAGAACAGCTTTTCCTTACCGGCCTGCATCTGGAACAGTATCGTCATGCCACATGGTCTGCACTGGAATACTATGAGGAGGCGTTGCGTAGAGACCCGCTGGATGTGAGATGTAATAATGCTATAGGAATGTGGTATCTGAAACGTGGGCGCTTCATAAAGGCGGAGCTGTATCTGCGCACTGCCGTGAAGGTGTTACAGAAACGTAATCCTAATCCGTATGATGGTGAGCCTATATATAATCTTGCATTGTGTCTGAAGTGGCAGGCCATGGAGAAGATGGCGTTATCCTCAGATTATACCGATCTGTTAGATGAGTCTTACGCCTGGGCATACAAGTCAACGTGGAACAGTGCATGGCAGCAGGCAGGCTTTATGATGTGCGCGCAGATAGCTACCATGCGTGGTGACTATGAGGAGGCGCTGTGTCTTGTGGACAAATCCCTTGTTTCCGGTTGGCATAATCATAAGGCCCGTGCTCTGAAAGTGGCCCTGATGCGCATTCTGGACAAGGACATTACTGATGTGTGCGGTGATTCTCTTGCCATCAATCCGTTTAATTATGGAGTGATGTTTGAGCAGGGACGCATAGAGGAGATGAAGAGACTGATGCGTGCCGATGCTGCAAATTATGACGAATTGGCTCTTGATTATGTGCAGGCTGGACTGATGTCAAGGGCACGTGAGATATTTGACATTGCCATAACAGAGGGTGCCACCACTCCTATGACATATTATTACAGGGCGTGGATAGCCAAGTGCTGTGGTGACGCTGATGTGGTGGCATTGCATGATGAGGCTCACAGACAGCCGCAGCATTACTGTTTCCCCAACCGTGCAGAGGCAGTCATGGCACTGTCCGCATTTGCTGATGATGCCAGAGCGTGCTATTATCTTGGAAATCTTTATTATGACCGCAGGCAGTACGAACTTGCGCAGTCTCTGTGGGAGCGCTCGGCTGACGCGGAACCGGCATTCCCAACAGTGCACCGCAATCTTGCCCTTGTCTATTTCAACAAGCGACATGACGCTCAGAAGGCATTGAAGGAGATGGAGACGGCCTTTGAGCTTGACCGGAACGATGCCAGAATACTTATGGAACTTGACCAACTCTACAAGAGAATGCAGAAACCATTTAATGAACGGTTGGAACTTTTAAGGCGGTATGGCAGTGTGGCGCACAGGCGTGATGACCTTATACTGGAGGAAGCCACATTGCTTAACCTGTTGCATCGACATGAGGAGGCAATGCGTCTGATAGACAGTCATACGTTCCACGTATGGGAAGGTGGCGAAGGAAAGGTAAGTGCGCAGTATGTTATCTGTCGTATGGAGATGGCGAGGGAGATTATTTACAATGAGGGAGACATTAACAGAGCCATAGAACTGCTGAATGAGTGTCTCGTATATCCGCCTAATATCGGTGAGGGCAAGCTGTATGGCGCTCAAGAGAATGACATTTACTATTTCCTTGGTAAGGCCTATATTCTGAAAGGAGATAATAACATGGCTCATGAGATGTTCTCCAAAGGCACAGTAGGGCCGACAGAGCCCGCGGCGGCAATGTATTATAATGATGCAAAGCCTGACAAAATCTTCTATGCAGCCCTGTGCTACCGTGAATTGGGTGAGGAAACGATGGCAAGAGGACTTTTCCATAAGCTCGTCTCTTATGGCGAGAAGCATTTCTTTGACCATATCACCATGGATTACTTTGCGGTTTCCTTGCCGGACCTATTAGTATGGGATGGAGACCTTGATACTGCCAACCGTATCCATTGCTGTTATATGCTTGCTCTGGGATATTATGGGTTGGGCGACAGCCAGAAGTCGAATAATTACATATCCAGACTGCTTGCTTTGGACATGAATCATCAGGGTGCTCACCTGCTGGCCGAAATGTTAAAGTTTCCTTAATGTTGTGTGTATTGGTTCAAAAAACAGAAAAGATGCCACAAGGCGTGGAGTAAAAGCATACAGATTACACTGCAATCACAATCAGATTACATCGCAATCTGTATCATATTACACTGCAATAGCTATCAGATAGCAGCGCTATCACTATCAAATAGCAAGAAAAAGGCATTTCTTCGTTTTTTTAGAAAAAGAGAATTCGATTTTTGCCATCATACGTGCCCTCTGCGGACGTCTGTCTTAAAATGGCATAATGTCCCACAGACTGCATTTTAACACGTTAGAATGAGTTTTCTGAATTTATATACAAAACAGATAGAAATTACATAGATAAAAAGAATAGTATGAAGAGTTTTTTTATTGCAATGTTTATTACTGCTTGCAGTGTTATTACAGGTGGTGCGCAGACATTTACGTTTGGCACAAAGACAGACCCTTCGGGGAATACCTTTGAGGTGGATTCCAAGGGCTTTGTCATCAATGGCAGGCATACACTGCCTGTGATGGGTGAGATACATTATGCTCGTGTACCCGAAAAGGAGTGGCAACGTGAGATCAGAAAGATAAAGGCTGGAGGTGTGACTGTCATTGCCACCTATTGCTTCTGGATACATCATGAGCCTGTTGAGGGGCAGTGGAATTGGAGTGGAAATAGAAATCTGCACCGTTTTCTTCAGGTATGCAAGGAGGAAGGGATGCCTGTCGTGCTGCGTGTTGGGCCTTTCTGTCATGGCGAGGTATACCAAGGCGGTTTTCCTGTATGGCTGGTAAGGAAGGCACAGCAGGATGCTAAGATTTACAAGTTACGTTCCACTGCCCCGGGTTTCATGGCAGCGGTGCAGAGACTGTATAGCAATATATACGCTCAGGCTAACGATATGCTATGGAAGCATGGAGGTCCTGTTGTGGGTGTGCAGATAGAGAATGAGTGCCGTGGACCTTGGCAGTATTATATGGCATTGAAGAATATGGCGGTAAGCGTAGGCTTTGACACGCCTTTCTACACCCGTACAGGTTGGCCGAAGTTGAATGGACGGGAGGAGTTTGGCAAGTTGCTGCCGCTTTATGGTGACTATGCCGATGGCTTCTGGGACCGTAAGCTGACGGATATGCCTGGAGACTATCCCAAGGCGTTCATAATGAAAGACACGCGTATTAGTGGTGTGATAGCCAATGAGACATTTGGCACGAACCAGGACACTAAGATGGAGAAGGCAGACTTGCAGTATCCGTATCTCACGTGTGAGTTGGGAGGAGGGATGATGCAGGCATATCACCGCAGGATTAATATGTCGGGTAATGAAGCTATGCCCCTGGCAATCTGCAAACTTGGTTCTGGCTCCAATCTGCCGGGATATTATATGTATCATGGCGGTACCAATCCTTATTGCAGTGAGCACACTATGGCAGAGACTCTGAACTCACCGGTGACTAATTATAATGATATGCCAGTGATGTCATACGACTTCCAGTGCCCGTTAGGCGAGATGGGGCAGCCGCAGTATAATGCTTTTCATCAGACACGTCTGCTGCATCAGTTCCTTGCGGACTGGGGTGAGGAGCTTGTAATGATGGATGTTGACACTTTGTCTGAGCATTATGCACGCCGTGGTTGCTTTGAGTTCTACAATGACTATGTGCGTATTCTTAATGAACAAGGTACTGCATACGTTAGGCCTGTGAATATGCCGTGGCACGGACATAGTGTGACTGCGGATGCACAGCCGTTCTGTCATGTCGGTGACACATTGTATTTTATCCCAATAAAGGGGATGAAGCCTGTGGTAAAGATTGATGGCAGGAGTTATAGGGCCAAATTGAACAAGTCGTTTAAGGTTAAGGATGTTGTGGTGTGTGTGCTTAGTATGGACATGGCACGTCGCGCCTACAAGATAGATGATGCCCTCTATTATGCCGTTAATGACGGTGGCATACTCTATAAGAATGGAGAAAGGATTGTGGAGGAGTATTGGAAGGATACGGACAGTAGTGTCTCCTACATATTAAAGCGTAAGGCCGGAAAGCCGCGTGATGTGAAACTTGGTGCGCAGAAAGTGGCGGCAATGCCTGTGGATGATGACTTTAAGGAGGCGGAAGTGTATGCTGTTGACGTTGCGGCAATAAGTGATACGGGTGATGCCGATGACTTGTTCTTGAGTATAGATTATCAGGGTGACTGTGCAAGGGTGTATGCGGACGGCCGTCTGGTGCAGGATAATTTCTGGAATGGAAAGTCTATGCTTGTACGTCTGTCCGATTTGGTTGGCAAGACGGTGGAATTGCGCATACTGCCACTGCGCAAGGATGCTCCGATATACTTGCAGAAAGAGCAAAGGGCGGTGCTCGATGCGGCTGATGGTACAGCGTTGTTGAGGCTGAATGGTATAAAGGTTATAAAGCGCAGCACTTTATAAGCGCGTGCTTTCCATTACTTAGGGTGGTGGCGAATAGATATTCGCTTCCGCCCTCTTTTATTTTTAGCCGCTTGCGCAGTTCTGCTACAGTACTAGGGAAATTACGCACAGTGAGGTTTCCCTGTCTTGCAGAACCAAGTATCTCCTTTATTCCGGATTTGGAGAAATCGCTTACCGCTGTTATTCTGAACCTTCTGGCTGGTATGTCATCTGGTGCGGTATTGTGGGAGACATAAAGGTGGCTCATGGGGTGTAGCTTTTGCAGACCGTAGGCAGTGGCGAACTTGTCCTGCACGCCTGCTTTCATGATACTGGCGTTTGGCTCATAAAGCGCCATACCAGTCATGTTGGCATCGGCGGACAACAGTTGTGGGGCGGAGTTGGTGGAATAAGTACAGCGGAAGAGTGAGTCGCGTGTGCCCAGATTTGCACAATGGCAGGTTATGCCATCGTTTTCGCCTGCTTTTGAGGACAGGACGAAAAGCAGTTCCTTGCATTCGCCCTTTAAACTGACTATATGTATCTCGCTTACTCCTTTGAGTGTGCGGAGGGCTTGGGTGATGTCAAGCATGGGGGATAGCTTGATTACCGCATAAGTGGCAATGGAAAGAATGGTATGCTGTAGTTCTGCTATGTTAGGGGTGCAGTCTTCTATTGCTATTGTCTTCCTTCCCGAAACGCTGCGGCGTGCGGGATCGGTGTATATTATGCTTACATCGTTGGCAGTGTCTTGTCCTTCTCTTCTCGCAGTCTCTTCTTCAAGATATGTGGCGCTGTCCATATTCCTTACCACAGCGTTAGGAATGCCAAGCAGAGGCATATTGTGCAGAGCGGCAAGGCATAGCTGTTCCTGTTGTTCTACGTATATGGCTTTGTCAAATCCTTTAGCCATATAGCTGAAGTCAACACCAAAACCGCCTGTGATGTCTGTGAACTGCGAGTGTCGGCATTGTGCTGCAAGACGTTGTACAATATGTTGTTTGTACTCTGCAGCCTGCTCGCTGGAACACTGTTCCATTGACAGGCGTGGTGGATACCATAGGTCTTTAACGTCAGCCCAATGTGGCAGCTTCTTTTTCGCTATCTGATAACCCTCTATTTGTTGCAGGCACCATAAAGCATTAACGCCCTCCGGCACCTTTTTCAGTGCCAGAGAGCGTACGTCTGCTTCACGGTTTGTGATGATGTATTCCTCGTTTGTCATTGCTACTGTCAGCAAGTCATTTCAGTTCTAAGTCTATAAGGCACTTGTCCAGTTCCTCGGTGATGGCGGCCTTGTCAAGCTTTTGGCCTATGAATACTAACTTCTGCATCCTGTCACCATACGTGTCATTCCAGTCACGGTTTACTCCGGGATTGTCTATGCGGAATTGTTTCAGTTCCTCTTCCGGCATGGTGGCGTACCATTGTCCGGCATTTTGCAGCTTTACCTGACGGCCTGCCTGCTCAAATATATAGCACAGTTGTGGTTGGTCTGCAAACCAGCATATTCCTTTAGCGCGTATTATGTTCTTGGGCCATTTACGTGCCACGAAGTCATCGAAGAGGGTTATGTCAAAGGGCTTGCGTGCATAGTATACAAACGTGCCGATACCGTATTCTTCCGCCTCTCCTTCACCGTGATGATGGTGATGATGTCCGCAAGTGCACTCTCCGCCATGATGGTGGTGACAGTGCTCCTCATGACCATCTTCTTCGTGATGGTGCTCATGTTCATGCTCGTGTTCATGGTGGTGATGATGGTGGTGTTCCTCTTCCTCGTCGCCTTGATGTTTTTCAATCTCACTGATCCATGCCGCCGATGTTGCAACGGAATCAAAGTCGAACATACCTGTTCCAAGTATGCTTTCAAGCTCAATGTTGCCGTAGTCACATTCTATGATTTTGGCCTTGGGCTGTAGTGACAGTATTACCTCACGGACAAACTGGCGTTCCTCCGGACTTACTTCGGAGACTTTGTTCAGCAATACAATGTTGCAGAACTCTATCTGCTGTATGACGAGGTTCTCAATGTCCTCCTCGTCAATCTTGCTTCCTATGAGACTCTTGCCACACGCAAATTCATCCTTCATGCGCAGAGCGTCCACCACGGTGACAATGCAGTCAAGTCTTGGTATGGCACCTGTACAGTATTGCTCACCCATGGAGGGAATGGAGCATATAGTCTGCGCTATTGGAGCCGGCTCGCAGATGCCGCTGGCCTCTATCACTATGTAGTCGAACCGCTGGAGCTTGGTGATGTCGTTGATCTGTTCCACCAGGTCCATCTTCAGCGTGCAGCAGATGCAGCCGTTCTGCAGTGCTACCAGTGAGTCATCCTTCTGGCCTACTATGCCTCCCTGTTGTATAAGTTCCGCATCAATGTTTACCTCACCTATGTCATTTACGATTACGGCAAACTTTATTCCCTTCTCATTTGTGAGGATATGGTTGAGCAGTGTTGTCTTTCCACTGCCTAAATAACCCGTAAGCAGTAGTACGGGGATTTCCTGTTGTGTATTCATTTGTATGTTATGAATTTAACGTCTGTCAGTTTTACATCACAGGTGGTGTCTATGTCTGTGGCCTGTCCTGTGTAGAATATTATGGAGTTGTTTATGTCTATGTTGTGAACCATGCCTTGCGCACCCTTGGCCTTGACACCGGTCTTTGCTCCATTGCATATTATGTTGCTGATGTGAATGTCCTTAAACTCCGGTACCCACTTTGTTCCTGAACCGGGGCCAGTGGTACCAGACACTGCCTTGTCTGCGTACGTGGTTTCAAATATGATAGCCTCTCCTTTGATATCTGTCATATTGATGTTGTAACAATATATGTCTCCGGTCTTTCCTCCTCTGCCAATAGCGCTCTTGAAGCGTAGTCCTGTGTCTGTTCCCGAAAAAGTATTGTCGCAGACTATAATCCTGTACATTCCGGCGCTGAACTCTGAGCCTATGACAAAACCGCCATGTCCATGGAATACGGTATTGTTCTTTATAAGTATATCCTCGCATGGCTTGTGGTTCAGTGACTCGTCTCCAGTCGCTCCTTTCATGCAGATGCCATCGTCACCGCAGTCTATAACGTTGTTTACAATGAGTACACGCTGGCACGTGCCTATATCAATGGCATCTCCGTTTTGTGCGTTCCATGGGCAGCGTACAGTGACACCGTCAATTATAACATCCTGACAGTCGTTAGGAGTAAGATGGAATTTGGGCGAGTTCTGTAGGGTGACTCCCTGTATCATGACCCTCTGACAGTTGGTAAAGCGTATCATGTTTACACGCATCTTCTCCTGTTGCTCCATGGTAGGTGCGATATTGTTCTGATGCTTCAGGTGGAAAGGATACCAAAGGTCTCCTTTTTCGTTTACAGTGCCACCGAGTGCAAGATATTCTTTCCATTCAACATCACTTTGTTTGCCACGCTTTACCGCTCTCCAAAATTCTCCGTTACCGTCAATTATTCCCTTGCCAGTGATGGATATGTCATGGGCATCGGTAGCGGTAATGGCAAATGTGGCTTTCTTCGCTCCTGCTTTGATATGAAGGCTACGGTCTTCTGTTATCTGTATTATGGCATTCTGTTCCAGATGCAAGTCTATTCCTGATTTCAATTGGAATGGGGCAGTGAGCCAGATGCCGGCAGATATGTCCACATGGCCTCCACCTTGTTTGGCAAGAGAGTCTATGGCCTTTTGTATAGCCTCTGTGCATAATGTCTGTCCGTCGCCTTTTGCACCGAAGTCTGTTATATTGACACGTCTGTTGGGTATGTTTGGTTCAGCAACCAGTTTTAACGGTATAGGCAGGCCATTATAATAATGTGCGTAATCGGCCGCCTGTATGGTAATGCTGATTATTGTGAGAATGATTAATAATGCTTTTCTCATGAGTCTTGTCTGTCTGTTAGTTCGTTTTATTATGCAAAGTTACATTAAATACTTTGTTCATGCAAATAAATTATGCTATTTTCACTTTCTTATGTCCTCCCATTTGGGCGGGTCTATGCCAAGAAGGTTCTTTACGAAGAAATCATAGCGCTTGTGTTCTCCGTAACTTTCTCCCATTGTATGCCGTGCTCCAGGAATAACGACTAATTCAAAGTTCTTATTGGCCTTTATCAGTGCATTTGCTACCTGCATTGTGGATGCAGGATCCACATTGTCATCCATCTCTCCAACTACAAGCATTAATGGACGACTCAGCAGGTGTGCGTTCTCCACATTGGAACTCTTTGCATAGTGTTCGTCAACAGGATAGCCCATCCACTGCTCGTTCCACCATATCTTATCCATACGGTTGTCGTGGCATCCGCAGGCACTGTATGCGCATTTGTAGAACTCTGGATAGTGTAGTAGGGCAGATAGACTTTCCTGACCACCTGCGGAACATCCATATATGCCTACTCTATTCAAATCCATATATGGGTATTTACTGGCTGCTGCCTTTATCCAGGCTATGTGATCCGGTATACCTGCGTCTCCAAGGTTTTTGTAGCAGAAGTTCTCAAAGCTGCGGCTGCGGAACGAAGTGCCGAGTCCGTCAACCATGACAACAATGAAACCAAGTTCTGAAAGTGATGTCATCCACCAGTTGTATGGTATGAAGTTTTTGGGAACATATTGGTCTCCGGGACCTTGGTATATGTATTCTATGATGGGATATTTCTTTGATGGATCGAAATTAGATGGACGTTGTATAAGGCCATACATCATAGTCTTGCCATCGCGGCCCGGAGCGGCGAAGGCTTCTGGTGCTTTCCATCCCTCAGTGGTCAGTTTGCTGATGTCTGCCTTGTCGAGTGTCATCAGCACTTTACCATCATCAGCACTGCGCAGGACTGTGATTGGAGCTTTGTTTATGGATGAGTATTGGTCTACCAGATATTTCATGTCATAAGAGAACCATGCCTTGTGGGTGCCCTCCTCTGGTGTGAGGCATATCATATCCTTGCCATTGAAGCCTATGCGGTAATAATGAATAAGGTATGGATCCTCATTCTTGTTAACACCGCAGGCGGAGAAATATATTTGTTGTGACTGCTCGTCTACTTTCTGTACTTCTCTTACGTACCATTCGCCGCGTGTAATCTGTCTTGCCACGCTGCCGTCCTTGCGGTTCAGAAGGTAAAGATGGTTGTAGTTATCACGTTCGCTGCTCCATATAATCTGTTTCCCGTTTTTTAGAAAGTGACGGAAGATGCGGTTGTAGCATACGTATTTATCGCTGGTCTCCTCTGCAATGCTGCGCACTGTACCGTCCTCTGCGCTCATTTCAAGCAGACGGTACACCTGATGGCCTCGCTGGTTGTATTCAAAAGTTATCCGTTTACTGTCCTCTTCCCATCGTGGACCATATATGTCATACTGTTTGTCGAATAGCGAGATGTCTGGTACAAGTCTTTTCTTGCCATCTATACTGTATATGCAGGGCACTTTGAAACGCAGTTCATCACCGGGCTTGGCATACTCCTGCTTGTGTAGTCTCGGTTGCAGCTGGTCTGTTGGCGACGACTCCACATAATATACGTAGCGCTTTTCTGCTGGGCGTATGCGGCAAGAGGTAACATACTGCCCGTCTGGTGACCATTGTATATAGCTGCTGTAATAGTTCCCTGGAGTTCCGTCAATGGATAGTTGCCGCTCTGCATTACCATCCTTGTCACGTATGTAAATGTTATCATTCTTGATGAAAGCGTACCATTTTCCATCGGGGGATGCTACTGGTGCCTGTCCTTTCTCGTCATCAACCTCCATCCAGTGCCGTGTGGCCGGGCGTGGTGGTCTGTCTCTTTTGGCGTCTATCTTATTCTTGTCGGTCTCCACGTTCTCTTGTAGCTTGTCCGCATCAATGGTTACAAGTGCTTCACCGTCCGGTGTGTTCCTTATATACCAGAATGTGTGTGAGTCTTGCTGCCATTTGGGATTGGCATTGGTGTAGAAACAGTTCCTGCTGCTGTATTTCTTCTGTAATGAATAGGCACGGTTATAGTCGTCAACAGTACCTTGAGCATACAGTGTTGTGACGGATGTCACTAAAGTAAGTAGAAAAGTTGATAATAGACGTTGCATATTTATGATACGAATGGTTTGTGTGTCTGTATATTATAAAAGAATCTCACAACCGTCAGTGTTTGTTCTGGATAGAATATGGTACTGATGGCTGTGAGATCCGGTTATGCTTACAATAATATTATAATCTATATCTGTTTAGAGTTATTATAGTATCTATGCTTTTGCTTCTTTCTTTGTGGCTGTTTTCTTGGCGGGTTTTGTCTCCAGTTTGGAGAGTCTGGTCTGCAGACGCTGTATTTCCTTGTCTTTCGCCTCAATCTCCTTGCTCTGGTTGGTGATTGTAGTGAGCAGGTTTTCCAATTCCTCGTTACCGATGCCTCCATATAATGTGCGGACACGGCTGATGAAGTCGCCAAGGATATTCATGTAGTTTGTGAACGCATCGAATGGGCCGTCGTATATTCCACGGTCGATGTTGTTGTTACTTGGCTTGGTTGTCATGAAGCGGAAGTTGTTTGAGGCCTGAAGATAGTCCCAGTCCTGTAACAGCCTTGGGTCTTGTGCTATAAGCAGTCTGTCTGCAACACTGTACAGCTTGTTGAAGGCCTCGCGCTGCATCTGGTTGCCAAGCCATACAGAGCAGTCGCGCTCCTCGTCAACCCATGACAGTGTGTCCGGCACGTCTATAGCGCCAACGCTGTCGTACTTCGCTATTACTTCTGAAGGAGTAAGGAACTCCAGTCCTGCATTCTTGGCGCATACAGGCAGAGCCTTGAGGAATTCAAGAATGTTGCTTGACAATGGCTGTGCTATGCCGAGTGCGGAAAGTTCCATAAAGATGTTCACTACCTGCTCGCTCTCCGGGCATGATGCCAGATTGTTTATGTATGTGTCAGCAAAAAGTGGGTAGCCTTCCCATGAGGTATTACTGAAGCGTAGTGATATATCGTCAGATGCATTTACGTCACGAAGCAACAGTTTGAGGCCTGGCGCCATATTGCAGTTATAAACATAGTGCGGTGACTTCCAGCCAAGAACCTGCTTGGCTCCTTCTGTCAGCATACCCTTGTATCCAAGGGCCGCAACCTGTGCACCGATGTCGTCTGTATATATTAGTGAGGAGTTGCGCATTACAGTAGGACGTTTTCCGAAATACTGCTCTATCTTGTCTGACATCTTTTCTATGTCACGCTTGAAGCTCTCCTCGTTAGCCAGTCCAGCCAGTCCGTGTGAGTATGGCTCAGTAAGGAACTCCACGCATCCTGTCTCGTTCAGTTCCTGTAACTTTGCCAACACTTCTGGAGCGTGCATCTCCAGTTGCTCCATTCCTACACCTGACAGTGAGAATGCAACACGGAAGTACTGTCCGTTCTCCTTGCACATTTCAAGAAGAGTGTTCAGTGCTGGCATATATGAATGCTCTGTGATATAATTGATGCTGCGCTCGTTTTCATAGTCGTCATAATAGTAATGGTCTGTACCTATGTCAAAGAAACGGTAGCGCTTGAGATGGGTTATCTGGTGAATCTCGAAATATAAACATATAGTCTTCATAAGGATTGCCTTCTGTCCTCACATTGTGGATGAGGTATACGCTCGCGAAGGCTGCCGGGCTTTTTATGGTTTGTCGTTAAAGGTTTAAATATTCTTATACTCCCTTTTACTGTATGTAGTTGGCAAGGTAGTCATCGTTGTTGAAGTAGCCACGTCCTAACAGCTGGTCGTAACACTGACGGATGCGCAGGCCTACTTTCTCCCACGTTATATTGTCAACCTCCTTGATGCCTTCTTCTGCAAGGTAGTCATGGAATGCTTGGTTGGTACATACAGAATATATAGCGTCCGCCATGGCCTGCACATCCCAATAGTCTACCTTCAGTACATTGGTGAGTATCTCTCCACAACCGGACTGCTTACTTATGATTGAAGGGCATCCACACTGCATAGCCTCAAGTGGAGCTATTCCAAAAGGCTCCGATACGGAAGGCATGACGAATACATCTGAGTTCTTATAGCACTCGTACACCTGTTTGCCACGTTGGAATCCGGGGAAATGACATTTGTCCGCAATACCGTATGCTGCCGCTAATTCTATCATTGCCGCCATCATGTCACCAGAACCTGCAAAGCAGAACCTGATATTCTGTGTACGTCTTAGTACCAGCTTCGCGGCCTCGATAAAGTATTCTGGTCCCTTCTGCATGGTGATACGTCCAAGGTATGTGACAACCTTCTCGTTAGGTATCTTGTGCGGCTGTATGTTCTTGTATTCCTCTGACAGAGGATATACGGCATTGTGCATAGCCACACACTTGCGTGGATCCTGATGATACTGGTTGATGACAGTCTGTCTTGTCAGTTCTGATACGCACATTATGCAGTCGGCATAGTCCATACCGTTCTTCTCAATGGAGTATACAGTCGGGTTCACCTTACCACGTGAACGATCGAAGTCCGTTGCATGAACATGAATGCACAGGGGCTTGCCGCTTACCATCTTTGCGTGTACTCCGGCTGGATATGTAAGCCAGTCGTGTGCATGAATTATGTCAAACTGTTCAGAACGGGCCAGTACTCCTGCTATGATGGAGAAGTTGTTGATCTCGTCGTGGAGGTTACCGGGATAGCCGCCGGCAAAGCCTATACATCCAAGGTCATCAAGTCCCTGCATATAGTTGAAGTCCGCATATATGTGGTCACGGAAACGGTAATAGTCCTCGGCGGTGTGTCCTACGAACCTGTCCTTTATGTTGTCATAGTTGACATCACGCCAGGCTATAGGCACCTGGCTCATGTTTATTATCTTAAGGAAGTTCTCCTCTTGTCCTACAGGGCGTGGCATACAGAATGTCGTCTCCACATCACCCTGTAATGAAAGACCTTTTGTTATGCCATAAGAAGCAACGGCAAGGCCACCATATATTTTAGGAGGAAACTCCCATCCAAACATTAATACTTTCATTGTAGGTTTATGTTTTTTAGGTTATTGCTTATGTTGGCTGAAGATTTATGTGTTCGGTCTACTTATTGTACTGGTCTATATTCTTCATTGTTCGCAGTACCTCAGCCACATTCATAGCGAATGCCATTGCTCCTCGTCCATGGAATGGTGGGTTGCCATCAAACAACTCTGATATTGTTCCTGTAGCGTGGTACATCATCTCGTCCTCAAAGCCTACCATCTGTCTTTGTACGAAACTGAGTCTTGTGCGTTTGAACACCTTCAGGCACGCCTCCATATAGAAGCCTCCAAGCCATGGCCATGCCGTGCCATTATGGTATGCATAGTCACGTTTGATCTGTTCGCCTACATACATCGGGTTGTATCCGCCGCTCTTTGGTGACAGTGTGCGCAGTCCCTTAGGCGTCAGAAGCTCACGTGTGCAGAAGTCCAGTACTGTCTTTTGCTGCGGGGTGTCAAGAGGTGAGTGGTCCATGGCCACAGCAAATATCATATTCGGGCGTACATTCATATCCACAATGCCTTCTTCCACATAGTCCAGCAAGTATCCAGCCTCGGTTATGAATGTCTTCTGGAAGGATTCCTTTACCTGTGCTGCCAGTACCTCCAGCTGTGTGGCGCTCTCCGTATCGCCTTCGGCTGTCATTATCTCCGCACAGAATTCGAGGGCGTTATACCATAGGGCGTTAATCTCAACGATATATCCAGTACGTGGAACTACAGGTTTGCCGTTAGCCATGCTGTTCATCCATGTCATAGGCCTCTCCCTGCCTTCTGTATGTAGTAGGCCGTTTTCCTTCATGCAGATGTTTATGTGGCGGTTGTCACGGATATACTTGATGATGTCCTTGACAACGGTGCCATATTCCTTCATGGACTGTTCAAGACCTACTTTCTTCGCGTGCTGCTGAATGCTCCATATCGCCCATAGCAATACGTCCGGCTGCTCTATCTCATATATGCTTACAGACAGAGGCTTGCCAAGCATGAACTCGTATATACCCTTAATGGCTGTATTCATCACCATCTGGAAATATTCCACCTCGTCAATGGCGAGTGTCAGACCGGGCAGTGATATAAATGTATCGCGTGCGCGTACCTTAAACCATGGATAGCCTGCAAGCAGATAACGCTCATCATCCTTCTTGAAGTGGAACTGGTGTGCGGCGGCAACGAGTGCGTTATAGAAATTGTCGCGAGGCTTTCTTACTTCCACCTCTTCCTCGAATGTTTTTTTCAGTGTGCTTGGCTTTATCTCGTTCAGTGATGCGGCAAACACAATCTCATCTCCCTTCTTGCACTGTATCTCAAAGTATCCAGGTACATACAGATCTTCATGGCATTCATATCCTCTTTCCGCCTCCTTGTAGTATTCCAAATCCTTATACCAGTTTGGCTCGAATACAAACTCGTTCTTCTTGGATATCTGCATATACAGCTGCGGATAGTTTGCGTACATTGTAGTCCTGATGCCACCGCTCACAGTCTTGTAGTCGCGCATGGCTTGATAATTCTCGTGCGTCAGGCTGTCGGCACGTCTGAAGGCGAGGAACGGACGCAGACGCAGAGTTACCGGTGAGTGTGCGTTGTCTATCGTGTAGCGTATCATCACGCGGTCATTGTACGTCTGGAAGATTACTTCCTTGCGTAGCAATACACCTCCAACCCTGTAGATGGTTGTAGGAACCTGGTCGCAGTTGAACTCACGGATATACTTGTGTCCGTTAGGACTGCATACCCCTCCACGATATAAGTGCAGTCCAAGATTGAACTCCGCCCCGTGCTGTATTACAGAAGCGTCAAGTGATGATAGCAGCACGTGGTTCTCGTTGTCGATGCCAGGTATGGGCACAACGAGCAGACCGTGGTATTTCCGAGTGTTGCAATCCACCACAGTACTTGAACTGTAGGCACCGGAGCGACTTGTGCGCAGAACCTCTTTTCTAAGGGACTCTTGCAGATTTGTCATCAATGCCTTGTCAAATTTAAGATAGCTCATAGATTTGTTATTTAAGGTTTAATAGTCTTTTGCTTTAGGTTTATGGTTTTATATGTTTTCGGTATATTACCGTTGCAGTCTGTTGCTGACAGTCTTTAGGAGAGTGTAGCTTATTGATAAATGTCAATATGGTTATTTAGCTGCAAAGTTAATGATTAGTTTTTTAACTGCAAAATTTTTATTGTGTTTTTTTTTGAAAAAATAGATAAACGTTTGGACTTCCCTGTGTTATGATGCAAAAAACAATAAGAATAATACAGATAAAAAAGCAGAAAAATTTGCAGGATTAACTTTTTTACACTAAATTTGCATCTGATTGTTAAACATAAATGCATTGCTAACCGAAAATTAACCATTAAATAAGTAACAAGAGTTATGAAAAAGATTTTAATCTTTCTCCTCGCCATGGTGCTGGCAGCACCGTCAGTGAACGCACAGAACAAAATTCTTCAGAAGGCTATCAAGAAAGAATTCAACGCCAAGAAGAAGGAGTACAAAAAGGAAGGCTGGAAGCTTTTCGCATCATCACGCAGCCTTGAGGTTGCACTGCTGAAACATTACGACAAGCTGGAGGCGCTTGGTGACAACGGATATGAGATTGTGGGTATCTGCGCGAAGTACAAGTCCGATAATGTGGGACATCAGGCGGCTATCAATAATGCCTGCAACACTTACGCCCGCAATGCCGGAAGTCATGTCAAGGGACGTGTAGTGAGCGACATGGCAAGCAATGGAAATGACACCTCCGCGGAGTTTGATCATTTCTATGCCGCTTATGAGACACTTGTCGAGAAGGAAATACGCGGTGAGATGCAGGAGTCTTACGCCATCTACAAGGATCTTGGCAATGGAGAGAAGACCATGCAGGTGTTCTTTATAATCAATGAGGATGCCGCCACCAAGGCACGCATTCGTGCCTACGAGAATGCGATGAAGGAAAGCAAGGCGGCACAGAAGTATGCTTCAAAGGTCAGCGGATTTATTAAGGAGGGCTTTGAGGCAGAGAAGTAAACGGTATTTTAACTTCATCTATAATAATGAAAGAAATAGCAGTAATGTTATTGAGCGCGTTCTTCACGCTCCCCATGCTCGCACAGAGCTGGGAGAGCGTGAAGAACAGTCATGAGTATTTGTGCGGAGAGGGCTGGGGTAACACCGTAGACGAGGCGGACAGGCAGGCCCTCGGCGCTCTGATAAGCAAGATTGCCGTCAATGTGTCATCAAGCTCCAGTAGCAATGACAAGTCTACGGTGACTAACGGGGAACTCAATGAAGTGTCGCAGTTCTCCTCCTCTGTCAACACATACGCCCAGGCCACCCTTACCAACACAGAGCGCGTCATTATAAAGAATGAGCCAGATGCGCACGTGGGACGCTGGATAAAGCGCTCGGAGATAGAGAAGATATTCACATCACGCATAGCCAAGGCGAAAGATCTCGTGTCGCTGGCGCAGAAGGCGGAGGCAAAGGGAAAGGCTGATGATGCTCTGCGTAACTATTACTGGTCCCTTACACTGCTGAAGTCTTTGCAGCGTCCTAACGATGTGACCTATACCGATGAGGAGGGGCAGAACCATCTGCTCATGACGTGGATACCGCAGAAGATGAATGAGGTGTTTGACAACCTTGAGGCAAAGGTGGTGGGGCGCGCCAATGATGATGTGGAGCTGTTCATAACATACAAGGGAAAACCCGTCAACAGTGTGGACTACACCTATTTCGACGGCCGCGGATGGAGCAACATCTACAGTGCCAAGGACGGGCGCGGTGTGCTTGAGCTGGCATCGGGCAACCAGAGTACCACATTCCAGATGAAGTATGAGTTTGAGTACCGAGGACAGGCGCAGATAGACCGTGAGATAGAGTCCGTGCTCAGTGTCGTCAAGAGCACTCCTATGCGTAGCGCATACGTCAATCTCAACGCCTCCTCCGTCTGCAAGGCACCGGCGCAGAGTGTGGCAAGGGCAACTTTCTCGTCAACAAATGCCGCTGTCATGGCAGCCCCCGTGCAGGTCAGCGACGGCAAGGCATACATGGGCATCATTGACAAGGTTGTCAAGGCCATACAGGCAAAGAACTACACCTCTGTAAGACCGTTGTTCACGGATGAGGGGTGGGGCATATACCAGAAGCTCATACAGTACGGCAACGCAAGGATGGTGGGCACACCAACGTGCCAGTTCTACAAATATGGCGACGGAGTCATGGGCAGGGGAGTGCAGATGGCATTCTCGTTCAAGACAGGAGTGCGTAAGTCTTTCGTCGAGGACGTGGTGTTCTCGTTTGACAACGCAAAGAAGATAAAGAACATCGCCTTCGGACTCGGCAATACGGCCGCTGACGACATACTGAACAAGGGAGTGTGGAGCGAGAACGCACGTATGGCGCTGATGAACTTCCTTGAGAATTACAAGACGGCCTACGGACTTAAGCGCCTTGACTACATACGCTCTGTCTTTGATGACGATGCTGTAATCATCGTAGGCAATGTGCTGCGTTCCGCCACAATGAATAAGAATAAGGAGACGGGAGTTGCAACCATAAACAACAGCATTATAAAGAAGAACCGCTACACAAAGGACCAGTACCTTAACAACCTCAGCCGCTGCTTTGACAGTAATGAATATATCAACATACGCTTTGCCAACAACGATGTGTTGAAGATGGCGCAGGGCGGCGAGCTGTATGCTATACGGATAGCGCAGGATTATTATTCCTCAACGTATGGCGACAAGGGCTATCTGTTCCTGATGGTAGACATCAACGACCCCGAGAAGCCTATAATTAAGGTACGCACGTGGCAGCCCGAGAAAGACCCCAACTTCGGACTCTACGGACCCGGAGATTTTTAAATTAATCCAGTCCTGTAACGGCGTTGTGCATAGGCACATAAATGCGTGTTCGATGAAATGACAACTATGTTGATTTGTCAAGTAAAACAAAAGCATAGAGATTACCTTGTAAAAGCTATCAGATTACACTGCAATATCTATCAAATTGCGGTGTAATCTGATAGCTTTTGCAACCACGTTATATAGCATCATACGAAATAATGAGAAAGATTCTGTTTACAATATGCCTTACGCTGTATTGCGCTTTCGTTAATGCGCAGTCCATGTCCGTGTCCTCCTTTACCCTTGACGAGTCAGACCTTACGGCGAACCTGCAGGGGACTACCGTGCTGGACCAGAACGGGGAGAAGTGCGCGCTGATAAAGATTGTCACCACTGCCAAGGGATTGACTTTCGATGTTGGCGTGCTCGGCGTGCGCAAGGTGGACACAAGCCATTCCGGTGAGGTGTGGCTGTATGTGCCGTACGGCGTGCGCAAGATGACAATCAATCATCAGCAGTATGGACAGATACGCGATTATGTTCTGCCCGAGAATGTGGAGAGGGCAAGGACGTATGTCATGAAGCTGAAAGTGGAGGACGGACCCAACAAAACACAGATGCTGACGGTGATGTACAAGCCGCAGAATGCTATCGTTGTTATAGACAATAAGATTGTGAGAGGCTCCAACGGAACGGTGACGGCAAAGTTGCCTGTAGGCTCTCATCAATATCAGATACTCGCAGACGGATATGATACGGAAGAGGGTGTGGTGAACATCAAACCGACAAGTCCAAGCAAACTGATTATAGAACTGACGCGCACGGCTGGCTCTGTTGAGGTAGTGGCGCAGCCGCAACAGCAACAACAGCCGCAATTGGCTCAACCAGAGGGCCTGTTGCCTATAACGGTTAACAACATCACCTTTAACATGGTGAAAGTTGAGGGCGGTACATTTGACATGGGAGCGACAGCGGAGCAGGGCAGCGATGCCACATCAATAGAAAAACCAGTACATCAGGTGACTCTTTCTCCATATTATATAGGTCAGACAGAGGTGACGCAGGCATTGTGGATGGAAGTGATGGGGGATAATCCGTCAAAATTCAAGGGAGATAATAATCCGGTTGAGAATATCAGTTGGAAAGATTGTCAGAAGTTTATAACTCAATTGAACCAGATGACGGGTAAGACGTTTCGTATGCTTACAGAGGCGGAATGGGAGTACGCAGCCCGTGGTGGTAATAAAAGCTGTGGGTACAAATACAGTGGTAGCAATAGTGTAAATACTGTTGCGTGGCATGATAGTAACAGTGGCGGTACAACTCATGCTGTAGGTACAAAGGCTCCTAATGAACTTGGTATTTATGATATGAGCGGTAATGTAAGAGAGTGGTGCAACGATAGGTTTCGCAGATACAGTAGCAAGGCACAGACAAATCCTACTGGTGCTGCGAGTGTTATTGGCCGCATTATTCGTGGTGGTAGCTGGAATCATAAAGTTAAAGTTTGTAGAACTTCGCACCGCCACTATAGCTCTCCATTGTATCCTTACGATGACTTCGGTCTGCGCCTCGCCCTCTCCGAATAACAAAAATACAATATAGATGAAACGAATTCTACATATAATATTGATGATGTTCACGGCTGCGCTCCTTCATGCGCAGACAATGTCCGTGGCTTCCTTCGCCCTTGACGAGGCGGACCTTACGGCGAACCTGCAGGGGACTACCGTGCTGGACCAGAACGGAGGGAAGTGCGCGCTGATACGCATACAGACCACGCAGAAAGGGTTTACCTTTGACGTCGGCTCTCTTGGCGTGCAGAAGGTGGACGACAGCAAGGTCGGCGAGGTGTGGCTGTATGTTCCGGCCGGAGTGAAGCGGATGGACATACGCCACCCACAGTTGGGAACGCTGTCCGGCTACGCATTCCCTGTGAACATCACTGCTGGCAGAACGTATGTGATGCAGCTCGTTGCGGGCAACGTGCACACCATTGTGGAGCAGGATGACGGCAAGACATATTTCTCAATGACGGTTACCCCTGTCAATGCCGTTGTCATGGTGGATGATGTGTTGCAGACCCTTGACGCCAATGGCTCTCTGGTGATGCGCATGAACAGGGGTGAGCACAAATATAGCGTGCAGGCGCAGGGCTACACGGCAGACCGTGGCACGTTCACCTTAGGTATGCAGAAGGTTTCAAAGAATATAACCCTGCAGTCCGTCATGGCGCAGCTCACCCTCTCTTGTGCCACCCCCGGTGCGTCCCTCTACGTTAATGATGTGCTGAAAGCATCTGGCTCATGGACGGGCGCGCTGACGGCAGGCGACTATCTGCTTGAGGCACGCAAGGAGGGCTATTACAGTCAGAAGCAATCTGTAACGCTCACAGAGCGTGAGCAAAAGTCCGTGAAGCTCCCCGAACTGTTTGCGCGTACAGGTATGCTGGATGTAAACTACAAGCCTGTCGATTGCGATGTATATATAGATAATGTGAAGGTGGGCTCCAGTCCCGATGTCTTCAAGAACGTTCTTGTAGGCACGCATAAGGTGCAGTTGCGCAAGGAGGGCTATTCCGCAAAGACAGAGACCGTGACAATAACCGAAGGCAAAACTACTTCACTGGTTGGCAGCTTGGAGAAAGCTGCGCAGGGAGGGCAGACGTCACAATCAAACGATGGCAAGGTATATGATGTTGTGGAGCAGATGCCTTCATATCCCGGTGGTATGGGGACCTTGATGCAATTCCTGAATACCACAATTAAATATCCTGCTCTTGCGGAGGAAAGTGGAAAGCAGGGTAGGGTCCTCTGTACATTTATAGTAGAGTGTGATGGTTCTATAACAGATTTGAAAGTTACAAAGTCTGTTGATCCCTCTCTTGATAAGGAGGCGTGTCGTGTTATTAGTGCCATGCCACGATGGAATCCTGGAAAACAAGGAGGTAAGGCTGTTCGAGTGAGATACACACTGCCAATAACATTCCGTCTTAAGTAAGTTAATAATTAGAACAATGAGAAAGATACTTTTCGCAATATTCCTGACGCTGTGCTGTGCTTTCGTTAATGCGCAGTCCATATCCGTGGCTTCCTTCGCCCTTGACGAGGCGGACTTGACGGCGAACCTGCAGGGGACTACCGTGCTGGACCAGAACGGGGGCAAGTGCGCGCTGATACGCATACAGACCACGCAGAAAGGGTTTACCTTTGACGTTGGCTCGCTTGGCGTGCAGAAGGTGGATGACAGCAAGGTCGGCGAGGTGTGGCTGTATGTCCCTGCCGGCGTTAAGAGGATGGACATACGCCATCCACAGTTGGGAACGCTGTCCGGATATTCCTTTCCCGTGAATATCAGTGGAGGACGCACATACAAGATGCAGCTCACTACAGGAGAGGTGCAGACGATAGTGCGCAACAGCATAACGCAGCAGTACGTGCAGTTCAATGTAACGCCGCAGACTGCCATCGTGGAGTTTGACGGTGACGTCCTCGATGTTGTCGAGGGCATGGCCATCAAGCGCAAGGCGTTCGGCACGTACAGCTATAACGTACAGGCGCCGCTTTACCATTCCAAGGGCGGCAGCGTGACGGTGAACAATCCCAACAGCAAGCACATAGTGAACGTGGCACTTGAACCGGCCTTCGGATACCTTGAGGTGCCCGATGGCGGAAGCGTGAAGAATGCCAAGGTCTTTGTGAACAACGAGTACAAGGGCACCACGCCCTTCCGTTCGGACAGGATGGCGTCAGGCCAGTATCTTGTCAGGATTGTGCAGAACCTGTACAGCCCCGTGCAGCAGGAGGTCACCATCTCCGACAACCGCACCACGAAGTTCACGCCAACCCTGTCCGCCGACTTCGCCACCGTCACGCTGCAGGTGGACGGCAACGCCGAGATATGGGTCAATGACGAGCGGAAGGGCAGCGGCTCATGGACGGGCCAGCTTGTTTCCGGAGATTACCGCATAGAGTGCCGCCGGCGTGGGCACAGGACATCGGCCAAGGAACTTTCCGTCTCTCCGACCATGAACGGACAGACCATACGGCTGTCCGCGCCATCGCCCATCTACGGCACTCTTGATGTCTCCTCCACACCTGCCAATGCCGACATCTTCATAGACAACGAGAAGGTTGGAGTCACGCCGATGATAGTGCCGCAGTGTCTCGTGGGCCATCATGAGGTGAAGATTTCCAAGACGGGTCACAGCGACTTCATCAAGTCCATAGACCTTGCGGAGGGTGCGACGGAGGAAATCAGTGCCACCCTGCAGAGCGGACGCAATTTGACGGTCACCACCGCCTCCGGTGCAGCAATCTTTATTGACGGAAAGAACGTCGGTATAACATCCTACAGCGGCAGCCTTGCGTATGGCACGCACACGCTGTATGCGGAGTTAGCCGGCAAGCGGACGGCTACCAAGACCATTGAAGTGCCAGTAGGCACAGACCCTCTTGCCGCTGTCACGCTGTCTTTCTTCGGTGACCAGACTATCACCGTCGGTGATGTCTCCTTTACCATGGTGGCCGTTGAGGGAGGTACGTTCACCATGGGAGCGACTGCGGAGCAGGGTAGTGACGCAGGCTATGACGAGGAACCTACACATCGGGTTACCCTTTCATCTTATTATATAGGACAGACAGAAGTGACGCAAGCATTGTGGAAGGAGGTTATGGATAAGAAACCGTCAAAATTCAAGGGAGACAACAATCCTATTGAACGGGTAAGTTGGGATGATTGTCAGACATTTATCCAGAAACTAAACCAGAGAACGGGCAAGAGGTTCCGTCTGCCGACAGAGGCAGAATGGGAGTACGCCGCCCGTGGCGGCAATAAAAGTCGTGGGTACAAATACAGCGGCAGCAATGATTTGAGTTCGGTGGCGTGGTATAATGAGAATAGTGATAGTAAGACTCATGCCGTAGGCACTAAGGCACCTAATGAACTTGGCATCTATGACATGAGCGGTAATGTTTGGGAATGGTGCAACGATTGGTATGGTGATTACAGCAGTAGCGCTCAGACCAATCCTGCCGGTGCTGCGAGTGGGTCTGGCCGCGTGTACCGTGGTGGTTGCTGGTACGGCAGTGCGAGGGGCTGCCGCTCTTCGAACCGTAACGGCGACACTCCGTCGGGCCGTGACAACTGCCTCGGCCTGCGCCTTGCCCTCTCCGAGTAACAAATCTCAGACGCTTTCCGGCTGCTGTTGATTCCTAAAAAAGAAAAGAGTATGTTGCGGAGAGAATAAAAGTAATGACACAAATACGAAAATATAAAAAATAACGAATGATATATGTTTATGAGGCATACCTTATTTATTATTATGCTGCTGTCACTGTCCTGCGCCTTTCTCCATGCGCAGGAGCTGTCTGTGGAGGATTTTAAACAGAACGAGACAGACCTGACGGCGAACCTGCAGGGCACCATGGTGCTGGACCAGAATGGAGAGAAGTGCGCGCTGATAAAGATTTTCACCACGGAGCAGGGCTTCACCTTTGACGTCGGCTCGCTGGGCATCTCGAAGACAGAGGCCAAGACGGGCGAGATATGGGTGTATGTGCCGAGGGGTGTGAGGAGGATAACGCTCAACCACCAGACATACGGGCGCGTGGAGTTTGCGTTCCCCGTTCCGATACAAGGCTCTAAGACATACGAGATGACGCTGAAGACCACCAAGCCCATGGTGAGCGACGAGAAGCAGCCGCTGTCGGTGAGGGTGGTGCCGTCCTCTGCCACGCTGCTGATAGATGACGCCATCGTGGAGACGGACAACGGGCGCGCTACCGTGGAGCTGCAGGTGGGCAACCATTCGTACAACATCGCGGCGAAGGGCTACATCGGCCAGTCGGGCACGGTGGCCATAAAGCCCGGCAGCCCCGCCAAGCTGATAATAGAGCTGGACCATCAGGTATCTGACGAGAAGACGCTGGTGGCCGGCAAGGAGGAGGAGAAACCTGCGGAGCCGCAGGTGCTGCAGGACAAGGTGGCCGTAGTGGAGGGCGTTGGCGAGATGTTCACCCTCGGCAAGGTGCAGTTCCTCATGGTGAACGTGGACCACGGCACCTTCACCATCGGCGCGCACAGCAACCAGAAGCAGCCGATGATACAGGAGCGCCCCGCGCACGAGGTGACGCTGACGAAGGACTATGCCATTGGCGAGACGGAGGTGACGCAGGAGCTGTGGAAGGAGATAATGGGCGAGAACAACTCCTACGACCAGGGCAGCAAGGACCTGCCCGTGGAGCAGGTGACATGGGAGCAGTGCCAGGACTTCTGCAAGGAGCTGAGCCGCCGCACGGGGCGTAAGTTCCGCCTGCCTACGAATGCGGAGTGGGAGTTTGCGGCGCGCGGCGGCAACAAGAGCAAGGGATATATATACTGCGGCAGCAACGACCCTAACGAGGTGGGGTGGTATGATTCCAATGCCGACAACTCCACGCACGAGGTGAAGCAGAAGATGCCAAACGAGCTGGGCCTGTATGACATGAGCGGCAACGTGTGGGAGTGGTGTCAGGACAACTTCGGCAGCTACCGCGCCGGCAAGCAGACGGATCCCGTGACGGAGACGACGGACAACAGGCGCGTGATTAGGGGCGGCTGCGTGATATACCCTTTCAGCCACACCCGCTCCTCCTTCCGTGTCTTCAATGAGGAGAACGAATACAGTAACACCCTCGGCCTGCGCGTGCTGATGGAACGGTAGGGATGGTTGTTGGTTTTGGGTTGTTGGTTGTAGGTTTGCTTCTTACAGGTTGTCGGTTTTAGGTTGTTGGTTTTTGGTCTTTTCTTATTTAAGGACTGTAGCTAACAATCAATAACCAATCAAAGCAAACCGAGAACCAGCCAAAACAAACCAACAACCTGTAAGAAGCAAACCTACAACCAACACCCCCAAACCAAAAGCCAATAAAGAAGCAGACCTAAAACCCACAACCTAAAACCAAAAACCTATGAAAAATCTTTTAGTATTTTTCAGTCTCAGCCTGTTGCCTTGTATGGCGCAGGCGCAGACGACGTCAGACACCTTCCAGCAGTTCCGCAGCGGAGTGATGGAAGGTTACGGTAAGTTCCGCAAGTCCGTGCTGGACGGGTATGCCGCCTATCTCGACACGGTGTGGAAGGAGTATAAGGCCTTCAGGGGCGACACAAGGGACGAGAAACCGAAACCTGTGACGCCACCCGATGTGAAGGATGTGCCGCCCGTGCAGCAACCCGAAGAGGACAAGCCTGTGGTGGTGCAGCCCGAGGAGAGGCCACGACAGCCGCAGACTCCGCAGCACCCTGCCACACCTGTAGTGCCGACGGTGCCGCAGACACCATTGGAGGCATCGTTCTCGTTCTATGGCACTACGCTGAAGGCGCCACGCATGGAGTGCGCCGCCGTGGAACAGTTGACTCCGCAGAAGGCGGCCGCGGCATGGCGGCAGTACGAGGAGGGCGGCATGAGGAAGATGGCGGAGACCATGAAGGGTAACGCCCGTGCGCTGGGACTTAACGACTGGTTCACTTACGAGATGGTGCGCGAGTGTGTCAACACCCAGTGCGGCGCGGCCACGCCAGCCGCCCGAATCACACTGCAACATTTCCTGCTTGCCAATATGGGCTATGACGTGCGCATGGCGGACAGCGGCGGCGCGCCGTGCCTGCTGTTTGCGGTGGCCCAGACGGTGTATTCGCGCGGTTACATAGTGATAGACGGCAGGAAGTACTACATATTCCAAGACAACGGCAGGGATGCGCCGGAGGGTGGCAGCTTCTATACCTGCGAGTTGCCCCACGATGCGGACCCCGGCAGTGCCATGAACCTGCGGCTGAACGGCATGACGGGTATGCGGACGGGCGACAGACACCACTGCGAGCTGACGTATGACGGCATAACCGTGACGGCAGATGTGGACAGGGGGCAGATGGAGATGCTGCGGCATTATCCGCAGCTGAATGTGGCGGACTATGCCATGTCTGTGATAGACCCGAAGCTGCGCGGTGCTGTGCTGGAGCAGCTGCGGCCGCATATCGCCGGGCTGTCGGAGGGCGCGGCGGCCAACAGACTGCTGAGTTTTGTGCAGCACGCCTTCGATTATGCCACAGACGGCGACCAGCATGGATACGAGAAGGCATATTTCTTTGAGGAGAACTTCTTCTATCCAAAGAACGACTGTGAGGACCGTGCCATCTTCTATGCCTATCTGGTGCGCAACCTCCTTGGGCTGGATGTGCATCTGATACAGTTTCCCGGCCATGAGTGCACGGCGGTATGCTTCAAGGACTCTTCTGTCAGCGGCGCAGGGTATACCTACGGCGGCAGGACGTTCATAATATGCGACCCGACATATATCGGCGCTTCCATAGGTCAGTGTATGCCCGACTACCGCGGCATGACACCGAAGGTGGAGGAGTGGTGAGAGAGGGTTGTAGGTTTTGGGTGGTAGTTTTGAGGTTGTATTATTCTTTTTGAATTGACGGCAGGGAATTGCGTTGTTGTGAT